>NZ_JAQMYN010000003.1:0-650373 GCF_028369225.1 Priestia sp. AB | reverse complement strand
AAATTAAAAATCTGACATGATTAAAGAAAAACCTACCTCCATCTTGCAAAGGTAGGTTTTTCTTTTTTTAGCTGTATACTCTGTACAAAGATAGTTTACATAATACCTCTTCAAGGAACCAAGCAAAAAAATGAACCCATGCAGGACAAGGGTTCGGAGTAGGATGATGTTTATCGGATATGCAGCTTTTTATACATCCTTGATACATCAGCTTTTCCTCTTGAGGTGATTGAAGCTACGATGTATAAAAAGCGAACCTTTTATACATATGCAGCATCAAGAAAAATATAAATAAATTGGAAAAATATGATATAATTTAATGGTTATGGCATTCATTCTTCAACGAGTGTGAATCCTAAAAAGCAACCTTACTCCTATGACAAAAATGAGGTTGCTTTTTATTTTGCTCTTGTACATAAAGGAATTTACTACTCCCCCAGATGTTATTTGCACGGCTATTTTAGACAACAAATTTGAACCTTAACTTTTTTTCTATACAATATGCAACAAATCTTTAAAGCCAAATAAGAAAAATTATTAGCTTCTGCAGGTCTTTTATATGTGAAGGAGGTTTTATATGAGTGAGATTTGGATTCAAGAAGAACAGTTAAATGCGGAGTTTGATGAAATGGTGGCACCACTACTCCGTTCGCTATAAGGGGAGAATTAATCGATACAAACAAAACTTTCAATAAAAGAAAAAATATCTATTGGAACTATCCTCAAGAAACAGCCACAGTAAAGTGGATAAATAACGAAATAATTAAAATTAGTGGTCATACATTAAACGTTAAAAAGGATACATTTAATGCTACTGATATAGATAATTAAAATCTATTTTCAAACAATTAAGCGCAATGAGAAGGGGGGAGAAGATGATGATTGATAAATAGGATCTTGAAGATAAAAAATCATGAAATAGACGTTTCTTTATCTGAGCTTACAGATACAAAAATTTTGTTGAATTTTCAGCAAGCAATTACAAGCTTATACCCCCATCTAATACCTATACATGCCCATGCTTATTATGCTTGGGACGATATTGTCATGCCCTTGTTTTATGAAATGGTTTATAAGACTTTCACTTATAAATACGGCATTGAGATTGAGCCAGATGAAACACATCCCTATATGTTTAGTTTAAGATATTATCAAGGTATTCATCATATTGAATGTTTTCCGAAAACATCATCTTTTAAAGGCTTATTGGACAATGAGTATTTTGAAGTTAACGAAGAGGAATTAAAAGGAAAAAGACTTATTTTCAAGTCTTTTGGAGATAGTATTCACTGTTTAACAACTGGTTTGGATGTTGAAAATACTGATGCTGTCAATTTTGAGTTAGTTGAAATAGATGTTGTATGCTCTCAATCCAATAGGGTTACAGATATTGATGGATGTACTACTTTTTTTATTCATAAAGACGATATAGAGTTTGTATTTATTGCTGAGACCTTCAACCAAAAGTTACAAAAATAAAAAGAAGTGTAAAACTTTTTTTGAATATCATAGTAAATTGGAAAAGAATTAAATGTACCGTCCGTAAAAGTATACCTTTACGAACAAGTTGTGTATATAAAAAATCTATTATTTTTATCGTTTATGTAAGTTTAAAGAGAATTTACGAACGTCCTCTTGAAGATACAGACTTTTACGAACTAGTTTTATGAATAATATAATTATTCATTTAAATTAATTATAAAAAATGCACAAGAAGAGGCATCGTCTAAATATATTAGAAAACTCACAAAAAGAGTCTTTGCCTCATAAGAAGTAAAGACTCTTTTTGTATTTGTTTTATTTAAGATAATTAAAGTTAACTTATTATTTATTTAACCTCGTTGATCTAGAAGTAATTTGCTCTTTGTTTTTAAATAAGTTAACTCCATAACCCAAAAGGCCTCCAATGATTGCTGGGAATATCCAGCCTAATCCGATATGGTAAAGAGGGAGGTAGTAAGTAAATAATTGATCGATACCAGAGATGTGTAAGCCAAAATCATTTAATCCGTCTACTAAACTTACAACAAACGTTAAGAATAGGCTACCTTGGTATACCTCAGCACATCCTTTAAATAAAGAATGAAGGAATGTCAAAAAGATTAGAACAATTGCTAATGGATAGAGAACTGTTAAAACAGGTACTGAAAAAGAAATTAATTGATTTAATCCGACATTTGCGATGATTGCGCTAAATATGGATAGGCTAATCGCAATTTTCTTATAAGAAATAGATGGTAATAATTTATGGAAATAAGAAGAGCATGCAGTAATAAGTCCTACGCTAGTTGTCAGACAAGCTACTGTAATCATTAAGCCTAATAGTAATCCTCCATATTCTCCAAAATAATAATCAGAAACTTTCGCTAGCACCGCACCACCATTATCTAAATGCCCAAGCTTTTCTACACTTGAAGCACCCATATATGAAAGGGCAGAATAGATAGTTGCAAGAATAATAGCAGCAATTCCCGTAGCTTTTAGGCAAACAGTTATAATTTGCTTCTTTGTTTTAGCGCCTTTCTCTTTAATTGCATTGATAATAATGATTCCGAAAACGAAAGATGCAAGAGTATCCATTGTTAGATATCCTTCTTGGAATCCATTAAAAAAAGAGTTTGTTACATATTTTTCTGTAGGTGCTTGAAATTTTCCAATAGGATGAATAAAAGCTACTAGAACTAGAATTCCAATGAATGTTAATTTAATTGGCGTTAAGAATTTTCCGACAATATCGACAATTTTCGCCGGATTGAGAGAAAAAAAGCATGTAATACTGAAAAATATAATAGTAAATATGAGTAAAGCTATAGAACTAGAGCCTTCAGAAATGAAAGGTTTAAGTCCAATTTCAAAAGAGACATTACCTGTTCGTGGGATAGCAAATAAAGGTCCAATAGCTAGATAAAGAACAGTTGTAAATACTAAACCAAAGATAGGATGTACGCGACTTGCTAAAGATTGTAAATCTTCCTTTCCAGAGAATCCAAAAGCTAGTACACCAAGTAAAGGCAAGCCTACTCCAGTAACTAAAAAACCCGCATTTGCTGACCAGATATTTGCTCCCGCTGACTGACCAAGCATGGCAGGGAATATTAAATTTCCAGCTCCAAAAAATAATGCAAATAACATTAAACCAATGATTACTATAAAGGAAAACGGTACTTTGTTTGACACGGTGAAACCCCCAGTAATAATATTCTTCATAAAAAATTAAATTTTCAGACAACTCAAACTGCAAATAACTTATCTTTTTTGTATTATAAACAGTCAAATTACATATTTCAATATAAAAAATAAACTTTTTTGATAAAATTTAAAAAATTATCAATTTTCCGTTCATTATGCATTGTTAAAATAAAAATAATATTAAAAACCAAAATCTTTATTCAAATCGCGTACATTAAGTAGTTTAATATGGTTATTATCTTTTGAGAAGACCGTAAATAATATTCAAAACGCGTATATTATTCTGTTAATTAATGAGATTTAATTACATGCAAGAAAATTTATAAATATAGTACTACGAAACTTATAAAGCTTTTGAAAATGGGCTAAACATCCAAAAGTAAAATCAATTATTTAATATCTATAAAATACATAATAAATTTTATAGATACTGAAAAGACCTTATTAACATATTAATTAAGGTCTTTTTATCATTATTTCTTATTCCGATTAAAGTCAACGATATATATTACTTTCAAAGCACTTGATTTGACCTTATCTTTTTCTTTTGAATCCAAAACTCACTATATAAGCTATTGCTAATGAGATAAAAGCAGCAATACTAAACTTTATGTAAGAAATCTCTAAAGCCCAAAGGCCGTATTTGTCTGCATTTAAACGATACATAGACCACCACTGTCCATTTTCACCTTTAAAAAATGAGAAGATAATCCATAAAAGAATTAAAAACAAAAACCATGAAAAAAAGATAATATAATTAGTCATTTTCTTATTCATTTCCCATCTCCTTTATCTTCCAAATTTACTCGTAATATTCTTGTCTCCTATTATATTAACAATAATCGGGAAAAATTTAGAGTTTTTATTGAATAAAGAACATTTGTTCGTATACAATAAAGAACAAACGTTCTTTATTTGAGGAGTTATTCCAATGGATTATGAATATCTACCAAACAGAGTCATTATTTGTATTGATATGAAAGCATTCTTTGCTTCTGTTTCATGCGTGATACGTAGGCTAGATCCATTAAAAACAAAGTTGGCAGTTGTAGGAGATACAAAGCGGTCGGGATCAGTTGTGTTAGCTGCCACACCCTTATTAAAGAAAGAAGGGATCAAAACAGGCAGCCGTCTTTTCGACATTCCTAGAAGGAAAGATATCCATGTCGTAAATCCATCCATGGAGAGGTATGTCAAGGCTTCGAACTATGTTTCTAGTTTGGTATTACAGTATGTGGCTCCTGAGGATTTTCATGCGTATAGCATTGATGAGTTGTTTATTGATGCCACAGCTTCTTTGCATTTATTCGCTCGCACACCAAAAGAATTAGCCTGTAAAATCATCAACGAGATTTACCGCAAAACACGGCTGACAGCTACTGCAGGCATAGGTCCGAATCTCTTACTGGCTAAGGTGAGCTTAGATCATGAGGCCAAGAATAGCACAACAGGAGTAGCTCATTGGCGATACGAAGATATTCCTTTCAAATTATGGTCGATTCACCCAATGAAGGATTTCTGGGGAATCTCGTCCGCTACGGAAAGACGCTTAAATCGTTTGGGCATTCACTCCATAAAAGAACTCGCTCTTTCTTCTGTAGAGATGATACGTAAAGAATTTGGTGTCTTAGGAGAGGAAATCCACCAACATGCAAATGGAATTGATTTTAGTCGCATTTCTGAGGTGTATATTCCGAGCTCTCGATCATTCGGGAAGAGTCAAATTCTGTTTCGAGACTATACAAATCGAAAAGAAGTAGAATTGCTGCTATTAGAACTATTAGACGATGTGTGCTTTCGTTTACGTATGCATCAAGTCGTGGCACAAACTATTCATTTATCCATTGGCTACAGCAAACAAACAGGTGGCGGCTTCTCAAGACAAAAGAAGATGGGGCGGGCTTCGAATCTAAGTCAAGATATTTTTCCTTATTGTTTAACCATCCTACACACATTTGATAGCGGAATGCCCATTCGTTCGATTGGAATTTCTTTATCGAACACTAGTATTCAAGAAGAAGAGCAAATGAGCTTATTTGAAGATATTGGCCAGCGTGAAAGAGCCTATGCCCTTGCTAAAACAATTGATGAAATTCGTATGCGTTATGGGAAGAATAGCGTTCTGCGAGCTTCAAGCCATCTCGAGCATTCAACAGCTCGTTATCGAAACGGCCTTTTAGGAGGTCATAAAGCATAAAGGAGGAAGATGACATGCAAAACAGAGGAATGAAAAAATGGCGACCGTTTGCCACTATGCCCGAGCAATACAGAGGATTACAGGAAATGATAAAAAAACAAGCAGAGGTACCTCAACCTTTTTTAACAGAAGATCAAATGGAACAGATTAATTTCATCTTGATTGAAGCCTTACATACAAACAAACAAGTCTACCTTACATATTACAAGAGAGGTCAATGCATAACAGAGACAGGATTCATTCAGTTTATTGACTCCCAAGGGAAACTAATTGTCTTCATTGATGATGCATTTGAGTTAAAGAATAAAATGAGATTGAACGTACTTATCGATGTTCGGTTCGTATAGGTTAGATGCATGAAGGCAGTAAATTACAAACGATTATTAGAAGCCAGCTTTCTCTTTGAGCGTACCCAACTATGCTGTTACCTTATTGAGAAGAAATCAAATTCATAAGCGTTCTTTCTTAACAAACATAAGATTTACGTATTAGTGTTTTTATGAAAAATTAGGCCTAAACTTTTACTAATCATTAATTTATAACAAAGGGGAAAAACCGTTTTTTCTTTTATTGGAGCATACAGGAAATATAATGCATGCATAATCTAAAATTAGTTTTTTAGGGGAGAAACAACAATGAGTTCTACATACAACCACGAAAATGTTACCTCCTTCATCTGTTATAGCTCGCCTAATAAGGGGATCAACTTGGTACTGATTTTGATAAAGAGGGTTATATTGATTTAGAATTGTTACAATCCGTTGTTCCTTCAAAAGACGCTGTCTTTTATTTCTGCGGATCGATTCCGTTTATGGAAGCTATTCTTAAAGCATTACGTAGATGGAATATACCAAACGAACGTATTCATTACGAGGTATTTAGCCCTGTAGCCATTTTAGGAGAAAAATAAAGAAGTAATTGTCATCAGTAAACAGAAAATGGTTGATTAAAACACACGTCCTGTTTAAATAAATATGCTGTAAAGAAGCACTCCTGTGAGTGCTTTTTTAATTTGCCTTAAGGAGCAATTCTAGATACTTTCTATGTACAAAAAACTGGAAAAAATTCTCTTCGGTAATTTATAATAATAGAGAACTATGTCGAATCCTAAATATTGGAGAGATTACTATATGAGAAGACTACTTCCTTTTATAATTTTTACCATTTACTGCATTCCATATGTTTATTTATCTATGCGAAAAGATTTTGAAGATGATTCAAAGGTAAACTATATAATCATGGCCATAGTTACACTAGCACTGGCTTATCTAAGTGGGCTTATTAGAGCGGATTTATCACTTGTTTTAGGAAATATCATTTCTTTTAGTACGTCATACTTTTATAACGCATTAAGGCTTCCTGATTCTAAATGGGAGAAATATTTTTCGCCCTTTAATTCTGTCGAACAAGTAGTACTGATAAGCCTTGCGGTGCTTGTGCTGCAGGTGATTATTTATGCACTTGCTCGAAAACGAGCGAAGAGATACCTTCGTAATACTATGGTTTCGGAATAGTTCAAACAAAGAGAGTTAATCATCTAATGAGCTAGACTCTTCAGGTGACCAAATGAAAGAAGGGTTAAAATGAGGAGAGATGTTGAAATTTTATTCTCTAAAAAGAAAGTGTTAAATGAGGAAGAACAACAAATCCTTCAAATGTGTACTTACCTGCTTTAAAAAGGATACGAATCAATTAGATAAGTTAGTTATACAACTTTTAAATATGTAACCGCAAACAAAAAGGTATGTATTTCTCTTCCTACTTTAATTATACCACATAAAAAAACGCCGATATAGACTGTTTATTCTCATTTACTGCTGGTAAAATCAATAAAACATTACCGGTTAGGAGAGATGTTGAATGAACTCTTTAGTTCTTAGCTTTCAAGAAATAAAAGATACACAGCTTTCACTTGTTGGAGGAAAAGCCTTAAATTTAGGCGCGTTATCAAAAATTCAAGGAATACAAGTACCGGAAGGATTTTGTGTGACAGCGGCCGGGTATCAAAAAGCCTTTGAACAAAATGAAACGTTTCAAGCGTTACTGAATCAGCTGACGATGCTAAAAGCTGATGACCGAGATCAAATTGATGAAATTAGCGAAAAAATTCGCCAAATCATTCTGGAAATAAAAATTCCTTCTGACGTTGTAAAAGCGGTTATTCATTCTCTCTCTCAGTTTGGGGAAGAGCATGCTTATGCCGTTCGTTCAAGTGCGACTGCTGAAGATTTGCCACATGCTTCTTTTGCTGGTCAGCATGACACCTATTTAAACATTAGAGGCAAAGAAGCTATTCTGCAGCACATTAGCAAATGCTGGGCTTCCCTGTTTACAAATCGTGCGGTAACCTACCGTATTAAAAATGGATTTGACCATAGTCAAGTGCACGTATCGGTTATTGTTCAACGAATGGTTTTCCCGCAGGCTTCAGGTATTTTATTTACCGCTGACCCAATTACTTCTAACCGAAAGCTGTTATCAATCGATGCGGGATTTGGACTTGGGGAAGCGCTAGTGTCAGGTTTGGTCTCTGCCGATTGCTATAAAGTAAAAGAAGGCGAAATCGTCGATAAAAAAATAGCAGCTAAAAAGGTAGCTATTTGCGGATTAAAAGAAGGCGGAACAGAAACGAAGGAAGTTCATTTTGATCTACAAAAAACGCAAGCGCTCACTGACTCTCAAATTTTACAGCTAGAACGCGTTGGAAGACAGCTTGAAGCTTACTTTGGTTGTCCTCAAGATATTGAATGGTGCTTGGCTGATGATACATTTTATATTGTCCAAAGTCGTCCAATCACTACTTTATATCCAATTCCTGAAGCACATGATCAGGAAAATCGCGTTTATATATCTGTTGGACATCAACAAATGATGACCGATGCCATGAAACCACTCGGATTGTCTTTTTTTCTGTTAACAACTAATGCACCGATGCGTACAGCCGGTGGAAGGCTGTTTGTTGATGTCACCCCTATGCTGGCTTCACCTGACAGCAGAAAAATGATGTTAGGCGCCATGGGACAACATGATCCGCTCATGAAAGACGCACTTACAAGCATAATAGAGCGAGGAGACTTTATAAAACCTTTACCAAATGATCAAAGTTCTGGTAAAAGCAAAAAAAGCATGCCGCCTACGAAGCCTAAGACACAAATCGAAAACGACTCGACCATAGTTTCTGACTTGATCAAGAAAAATCAAGCATCAATAGAAGAGCTAAGGCAAACCATCCAAACGAAATCTGGTTCGGAATTAGTCGATTTTATTTCAGAAGATATCGGGACATTAAAGAAGATTTTATTTGACCCACAAAGTACAGCTGTGTTTATGGCCGCTATGGATGCTTCATCATGGATCAATGAAAAAATGGAGACGTGGCTAGGTGAAAAAAACGCAGCAGACGTGATTTCTCAATCTGTACCAAACAATATTACATCAGAAATGGGTCTGGCGCTATTGGATGTCGCGGATGTGATTCGTCCTTATCCAGAAGTAATTCATTATTTAAAACATGTAAAAGATGATAACTTTTTGGAGAACCTGGTCAAGTTGGAAGGCGGACAGGAAACTCAAGACGCTATCTATGATTATCTCAGCAAATACGGAATGCGATGTCCCGGCGAAATCGATATTACGAAAACTCGCTGGAGCGAAAAGCCGGCTGCACTTATTCCTGTAATTATTGGTAATATTAAAAACTTTGAGGCTAATGCTAGCAAGCAAAAATTTGAAAAAGGCCTACAGGAAGCCTTGGAAAAAGAGCAAGAGCTATTAAACCGCTTGAAGCAATTGCCGGATGGTGAACAAAAAGCAAAAGAAACAAAAGAAAAGATTAATCTCATCCGAAATTTTATCGGTTATCGTGAATATCCCAAATATGGCATGATTAATCGTTATTTTGTTTATAAGCAGGCTCTGCTGAAAGAAGCCGCTCAGCTTGTAAAAGCCGGTGTTATTTCTGAAACAGAAGATATATACTATCTGACGTTTGAAGAACTTCAAGAAGTCGTGCGCACACATAAAATGAATGACCAAATCATCATCAAACGAAAAGAAGAGTACAAATTATATGAAAAGCTAACGCCGCCGCGTGTAATCACGTCTCATGGCGAAATTGTTACAGGTGCGTACAAACGAGAAAATCTTCCGTCCAAAGCAATTGTAGGTTTACCGGTTTCTTCAGGAGTGATAGAAGGGCGAGCGCGCGTCATTTTAAACATGGAAAATGCTAATCTATCAGATGGAGATATATTAGTCACTTCCTTTACTGACCCTAGCTGGACCCCGTTATTCGTAGGGATAAAAGGGCTTGTTACGGAAGTTGGCGGACTGATGACTCACGGCGCAGTCATTGCACGTGAATACGGATTGCCAGCGGTTGTCGGAGTAGAGAATGCTACTCGGCTGATAAAAGACGGTCAGCGAATTCGCGTACATGGAACAGAAGGGTATATTGAAATATTGTAAAAGCTAAAGATGCTTGCGCTGTTTTTCTTCTTTATTAATAGATGAAAATTTGTGTAGATTCCTATACGTATCTTCAGTCAATACCAAAAGGCAGGCCATTATAACGGCCTGCCTTTTGGTATTGGTGACGCAGTAGATTAAAACGTCAAATGCTGACTTTTTTTACAGCCGACTGCTGTACATGCTCGATAAACAATTTGAACAAGTTTAGCATTGAAGTATGTTCTTTTGCCATCTAGGCAGATTAGTAGAAGAAGGACCAACAGATGAGATTTTTTCAAATCCTCGTCACCCTTACACAAAACTTCTTTTATCATCTGTCCCAGCGATTCACGAACATGAAAAACGCGAAAAAATTGAGGTTAAAGGTGAAATTCCTTCTCCTCTTAATCCGCCTTCAGGCTGTGCGTTTCATAAAAGATGCCCGTTCGCATTTGACCGCTGCATGAAAGAAACACCTGACGACACAGTGATTGACAGCAAGCATAAAGTAGTAAAATGTCATCTTTATAGTTAAGGTGAAAATCTGTAGCGATAGAGAAAACAAACGTATTGATGTAACAGCATAATTGAATAAATAGAAATGAAAAAGTCACTAGTACCTCTAGTGGCTTTTTCTCTGTGAAAAAAGCGGGTTCAATGGGTTGAGAAAAGTCATTATTCAGCATATTAGATTCATTGTCATATAAAGGATATGAATAACCCTTACTAACCTACCTATCCTAATACATGGAGATATGAAAACAAAACGTGTTATGATGGTATCGGTGATAATTATGGGTAAAAAAGCAGATAAAACGAATGTCATGCGAATTTTAGATCAGAAAAAAATTGAGTACAATTATTATTCTTATGAAACTAAAAATCTGAGTGGGGTACAGGTAGCTACTTCGCTCGGGGAGGATCTTGCTAAAGTCTTCAAGACACTGGTGACCGTAGGGAAATCAAAAGAACATTATGTCTTCATGGTACCGGTTGAAAAGGAGCTTGACTTAAAGAAAGCGGCAAAAGCGGCTGGTGAAAAGTCCTTAGAAATGATTCCTCAAAGAGAGCTGTTGCCTCTTACAGGATATGTTCACGGCGGGTGTTCTCCTATCGGAATGAAAAAGCAGTTCACAACCTTCATTGACTCTACAGCAGAAGACTGCGAAACGATTTACTTTTCAGGCGGGCGTGTAGGTCACCAGATACAGTTAACATTAAGTGACTTATCAAAAGTAATTCGTATATGTCCGGCAGATATCACAAAAGATAGTTAAAATGTATTTCCCTTGAGCGAAACGCTTTTAGACATAAGCGTTTCGCTTTTTTTAAATGGCTTTAATTGCTGTCTTTTTATCGGTTGGGATAACAGAAATAAAAGTAAAAATATAGAAAAAATGATATTATATAGTTAATGTGTGGAAACTTTATAAAAAGGCTAGGAGGAAAGCAAAAATGATTAAATCAATTATTGGAGGGTTCATCTTATCTTTTATTCTTTTATTAGGATGTACAATAGCAAACGTAAATTCAGAAACAGTATTTTTTGCCGTTTTCATTCTATTAGTAGGGCTAGCCATCATTATATCTGGAGTAGCTGTAAGCGGTGATCGAATGAGAGCTAATCTGGCCACGGAATCAAAAACAGACAAGAAGTGCAGAATTACAAATTCTATAAACCTTATGTTAGCTGCTGCTCCAGTTCTCGGGGTATTTCTTTTCATTCATTCCTTCGTATAGTTAATTCTTTGTCATCTAAGAGTCAGCAATAAGATCTCCAAGAAATAAACCAATTATTGAAAAGGGGGCCTAGGATGAAAGAAATCACTTCTGCTTTGGCGAATCCTACAATAAAAAAACTGTTATCTTATGCAACGTTAGAAGAGAAAGTTAATGAGGAGTATAAAAAATACGCTTGTTTGCCAAGTCGGAAATTGTATAGTATTGAAGTAAACGGAGAAACCATTAGCTGTATAGGAGTTGAATTTCTTAACTCAAAGAGAGCTGTTATAAAACATATAGCTGTTTTACCAAGAGAGCGAGGAAAAGGAATAGGAAGCAGCATGATTCGCTTTCTTTGTAAGAACTATGATATACATTCTATTTTTGCTGAGACAGATAAAGAAGCAGTAAACTTCTATTCTAAGTTTGGCTTCCAAATAACAAGTTTAGGTGAAGAATGTCACGGAGTGGAACGCTTTTTGTGTAAATTTAAAGTTAAATGAGGCAAATTAGAGGCAGTTAAAATATGATATAATGAATTTAAAAGATCTTTATATTTGCAGGTGATTGGAAATTACATATAACTTAACATCAAAGAAACTAAAGGCCGAGCGTAAAAGAATACGAACTATCAAACAAATACGTTTTGTTTACGATTATAAAAAGCCTCTTTCTAGAGGCTTTTCTTTATAAAAATGATTGACAGAATATTTCAATATCATTTTGTTTTAGTTCTTGAAAATTGAACACTTTACTCAATACATAATAATAAAAGAAATTTTTCATCTACTTAACGAAAGGTTTTTAAAAAGGAGACAGCTATATCTTATGCATGTTACACTCCGTCCATTTTGTTTTATTTTATCTATTATCTTACTTCTAGCTTATCTTCCGCCTTCTGTAAAAGCCGAAACTGTACCCGGTGAAAAAGCGAATTACGCAGGCGAAAAGAAAATATACCGCATTGCTGGAGAAAAGCATCTTGCGCCTTTTTCTTACGTGAATGATGAAGGAGTGTTTACTGGTTTTAGTATTGATATGCTCAATCAAATAGCGAAAGAAGAGAATGTGAAATTTACATATATTCCAATGGACCTTTATCAAGCAACAAAAGCACTGCAAGAAGGCAAAATTGATGCCATTATGGGCTTGGAGTATTCAGCTAACCAAAATCAAGTGTTTAAATTTTCCGATCCATATTTTACGATGGCAGATGCCGTAGTTATTCCGAACTCCTTGAAATCTTCGGTTACATCTTTAACCGATTTACGGGGTAAAACCGTTGCCATGCGAGAAGACAAAATTTCCTTTGAGCTGCTGATGAATGTAAGAAACATAGAGTTTCAGATGGCTTTGAATCCAGAAGATGCGCTCAATCTCCTGTTTTTAAATCGGGCTGATGCGTTTTTTTCAAACAAGTGGACCGCGGAGTTTTATCTTGAGAAATCAAAGAAAAAGGGACAGTACACTATACTCGATAATGTAGGAATACCTTCAGAGTTTGCGGTTGCAACCCGGCCTGAAAATACAAAACTTTTATCGGTCATTAACCTTTCGATTTCACATATGCAAGCGGATGGAACATATCAAGAATTATATAGAAAATGGTTTGTTTCTTCTTCAGAAGAACGCTTAAAAGAATTGCGTAATTGGATTATCGTGCTTCTTGTTATAGTTGTATTAACACTAGGTAGTTTATTTATCATATATCTTTGGAACAAGCGATTAAAAAAAGAAGTGAAAAAGCGTACATCCGCGCTTGCTGGTGCGAATCAAAAGCTGCAGGTTCAGCAAAAAGCAATTTCACAGGCTCATGCATTTCAGACACAAGTTATTAACCATATGTATTATGGAATTCTTACATTTGATCAATCGCTAAATCTTACAACTATCAATCAACGGGCAAAAGAAATTCTTCTTATAAAGGATGAAACATTTCAATCTAGTCATATTCATAAACATCCGCTTATCCAGCAAATTTTTAAAACGTATAAAACGATAAAGCAATCGCAAATAGCATTGCCATTTACAAAAGAAATTCAGCATAAACAAAATGGAGAAATCTATTTTGTATTGTATCGAGTGATTCCACTTTATGAAGATACAAATAAAATGAACGGTTATTTACTTACACTAGCCGATCGTTCTGAAGAAAGATTGCTTGAGAAGAAGTTAGCTACTCAAGAGAAAATGCGTGCTCTAGGTCAGCTCGTAGCAGGCGTAGCGCATGAAATTCGCAATCCGCTTACATCCGTAAAAACATTTATTGATTTGCTGCCAAATAAATATGAAAATCCAGAGTTTCGAAAAGAGCTGTCTAAGCATGTTCCAGAAGCACTAAGAAGAATGAATCGTATTGTTGAAAGTTTAGTCGATTATGCCCGGCCTAAATACCCTCAGAAAGCAGCTTTTGATGTAGAAACGTTTATAAACTCTGTAGCTGTTATTATTAGTCCTACGTTAAAAAAGAAAGCGGTTCACTTATCCCTTGATATCGAATCAGGTATGCAGCTTTACAGTGATCCTGATCAAATCAAACAAATTATGCTAAATCTTATGTTAAATGCGCTGGACGCGATGGAAAACAGTCCTCGCAAGCAGCTCTCTATCAGAGCTGTAACAGAAAATGAGTTAGGTTTTATTGATGTTAGTGATACAGGAAAAGGCATAGATGAAAAAGACGTACCGCATATTATGGAACCTTTCTATACAACAAAAAAGCAGGGAGTAGGCCTTGGTTTATCGCTATGCTATCAATGGATAGAAGAGAATAACGGAGAAATTACGATGCAAACAAAACAAGGAAATGGTACCACATTTACAATTATCTTGCCTGTTACGAAAGAAAAAGGAGGACATTCATATGAAACCGACCGTTCTCATACTCGATGACGAACCTGCCATTGGTTCATCTCTTCGTTTCGCTCTAGAAACGAACTATGAAGTGACCAATCTTACAGAAGTACCGGAAGCTTATCAATTTTTACGCAGTCAGCCTGTGCATGTTGTTTTGTTGGATTGGCGCCTGGGCAAATACAATGGGCTTGAAGTGCTGAGTGAAATTAAAGATATTCAGCCTCAAACATCCATTATTATGATGACAGCTTATGGCACGATTGAATCTTCTATAGAAGCTATTAAGAGAGGAGCTTATCATTACATTACGAAGCCTCTAGATATTGAAGAGCTTCATATCTTAATCGAAAAAACGCTTGAACACCAGGAACTTCATGATAAAGTTCGGGAACTAAGTGAAACGATTGAGAAAATAAAAGGCTACGATCAAATGATTGGTGAAAGTGCAGCCATGAAACAAGTTTTTTCGATTATTAATAGAGTAAAAGACATTGATTCGAACGTACTTATATTTGGGGAAAGCGGCACTGGAAAAGAACTAGTAGCACGAGGGATTCACCGGCAGGGAAAGAGAGCAAACGGACCATTTATTTCCGTTAACTGTGCGGCTATTCCAGAGACTTTACTCGAAAGTGAACTTTTTGGTTTTGTAAAAGGTGCTTTTACAGGAGCTACTCGCAATCAAAGCGGGAAAGTAGCCGCAGCTGATGGAGGAACTCTTTTTTTAGATGAAATTGGTGAAATGCCTCCGTCCTTGCAAGCAAAAATGCTTCGATTTTTACAAGAAAAAGAAATAACACCTCTTGGCTCATCGGAAACAAGAAAAGTAGATGTTCGTATTGTGAGTGCCACTAATAAAGAATTAAATCGTATGATCAAGGAAAATGGCTTTCGCGAAGATTTATATTTCCGCTTAAATGTTATTCCTATCACACTACCGCCATTACGTGAACGAAAGGAAGATATAGCGCTTCTTATTCCATACTTTTTGCAGAAATACTCAGAAGAAATGGAGAAACCGCTTTGTGTGCTTTCTTCAGATGCATATAAAAAGCTTTTAACGTATGATTACCCCGGAAATATAAGACAGCTAGGAAACATTCTTGAATATGCCGTTGCTATGACCAAAGATGGAACGATTATGGAAAAAGATTTACCTATAACTGTTCAACACAAACAAGAGACTTCTTTGTCACGCTATGAGAATGAGAACTTCACTGAAGAAACAAAATTAATTAATATTCCAATTAACTACACGATGAAAGAAGCAGAACAGCTAATCATTGAGTCAGTCCTTGAAGAGTGTGGAGGCAACCGCAGAAAAACAGCTCAGGCACTGGGTATCAGTGAACGAAGTATCCGTAACAAACTTCATCTTTATCGCACAATTCAACAAAAGGAGGCAAAAAATGCCGAGTAGGAACATGTTTCCGTTTCTACCCGGCATTTTTTGCCGGGTTCTTGTTAGTTTCTCTGCCATTTAAGTGATTTTTTGTTGGCACGAAACTTGCAATATATTATTGTAAGCGCCCACATTAAAGAAAATAGAGGTGAATAAATGAAAAGATATATAGCGGCGGCGCTCGTTTTCTGTTTGATATTTATCATTGCAGTCTTAAATAGAGATCTACTAACTATTCATCATGAAAAAGAAAACAGCACTAACTCTAACATAAAAACTAGTGAAAAGGTTGATGACAAACCACTTACAATTTTGACTGGAGGCCCTACAGGTGTTTACTTTCAGTTAGGCAATGCTCTAGCCAGAATTTATGGAGAAAAACTAGGAATCCAAGCCAGTGTACAAACAACGGAAGCTTCTGTAGAAAATATTAGTAAAATTGCACACAAAAAAGCCGAGCTTGGTTTTTCTATGGCAGATATGCTGGCGAGTTCTCAGGGAAAAGAAGAAGCCATAATTGATAAGAAAGATTTATCCAATGTAAGAGCAGTGGCTTCTTTATATCCAAACTATATGCAAATTGTAGCTCTTAAGTCGGCTAAAATCCATACGCTTCAAGACTTAAAAGGAAAAAACGTGGTGGTAGGAGCGCTTGGCAGCGGTACAGAGGTATTGGCTATGCGGATTCTAAATGAAATGGACATCAATACTCAAGATTTTCATGCACGGTTCTTACCTTTTTCTGAAGGAATTGAAGGAATTAAAAATGGGACCGCAGATGCAGCTTTTCTTTCTTCTGGATATCCTAACTCGGGAATTACAGAGTTAGCTTCAATGACCGAAATTGAACTGATTTCAGTACCCGAAGAAGTGACAGAGAAACTAAAAAAATCATATCCGCCGCTAGGAGTTGGGGTCATCCCGGCTGATACGTATAAGGATATCAACACAGAAACAAAAACAGTTATGGTCAATAACCTTTTGATTACCAATAAAGATATGCCACAAAAAAAAGTATATGAACTGACAAAAACTTTGTTTGAGAACGTAGAAGAACTTGAGCAAACAAATAGCTCTGCTGAAAAAATAACGTTAGCAAAAGCGGCAGAACAACTTCCTTTATCGTTGCACTCAGGTGCCAAAAAGTACTACAAAGAAAAAGGCATTATAAAATAGGCTAAATCTCTATCAAAATAGTATAGAAGATACTAATCAAAGAAAAGAGGGATCACTCATGGCTCATACCAGTGAAGCTGCAAACAACAGGCGTGTTACAAGTAATATTTTTAAAGGATCTGTTGGGAACTTAATTGAATGGTACGATTGGTACGTTTACTCTGCTTTTGCCGTCTATTTTTCATCCCAATTCTTCCCGGAAGGTGATTCAACAAGTCAGCTGCTTAACACAGCGGCAATCTTTGCCGTTGGTTTCTTAATGCGTCCAATCGGAAGTTTATTAATGGGACGCTATGCGGATCGATATGGTCGTCGGGCTGCGCTTACCTTATCTATTACCATTATGGCGAGCGGTTCTTTTATTATCGCCTGTACTCCTAGCTATGGAACGATAGGGTTATTATCTCCTATTATTCTAGTACTAGCGCGTTTGCTGCAAGGAATCTCCTTAGGAGGAGAATACGGAACTTCTGCAACTTACCTTTCTGAAATGGCAAGCAGCGGGCGAAGAGGATTTTATTCAAGCTTTCAGTATGTGACGCTTGTTGCTGGTCAGCTGGTGGCATTAGGTGTTCAAATTATTCTGCAAAACGTTCTTAGTGAAGCAGATATGATTTCATGGGGCTGGCGTATTCCCTTTGTCATTGGAGCCATCGGAGCGCTAAGCGTTTTATGGCTGCGCCGTACAATGGATGAGTCAGAGCAATTTTCTAAAATGGACTCTGAAAGCCGTGAAAATGCAGGAACTATTAAAGCGCTTATGAAGCATCCCAAAGCAGTGTTGACGGTTATTGGCTTAACACTAGGAGGAACAGTCGCTTTTTATACGTATACGACGTATTTGCAAAAATTTATGGTAAACAGTGTAGGGCTAGATAAAGGAGTGGTAAGCTGGATTAACTTCTGTGCGCTGCTTGTATTTGTTGTTATTCAGCCAATAGCAGGTATGCTATCTGATAAAATTGGACGCAGACCTCTGTTAATGAGCTTTGGTATTTTAGGAACATTACTGACTGTACCGCTTTTTCTTTTTATGAAACAAGCACATAACCCAGTCATGGCTTTTTTATTAATGACAATTGGACTTATCATTGTAACAGGTTATACATCGATTAACGCTATTGTAAAAGCTGAGCTTTTTCCAACAGAAATTCGAGCTCTTGGGGTTGGGTTACCGTATGGACTTACAGTTGCCATATTTGGAGGTACTGCAGAATTTATCGCCCTATGGCTGAAAAGTATCGGCCATGAATCACTGTTCTTTTTCTATGTAGCAGGGTGTATTGCCATCAGCTTTCTTGTTTATTGGCGTATGGGAGAATCCTCTAAAGATTCATACATAGAATCTGAGCTCAAGAAAGAGGACAAAGGAGACAATGTACCGCCAAATAATATCAGTTTTTAATTTTGGTTAAATAAATAATCGTTTGATAACATAAAAAAGGACGGGCTTTTATAGCCAGTCCTTTTCTAGTATTCCGCGCGTATACTCGTATTAAACGTACTAAGTGACTGCTCTTACTATAAAATTCTTTTTTCTATAGTTTTGCATTATGAATTTGTACACTATTTGGTGATAATAAGTCCTCGTATAATCTCATTCCAGTAATGTTTAAAACTAGGCTTTGCTTTCGTCATTATGAACACTCCTTTTTTAAATTTTTTGATTGGCTAGTTATTATACTAAGTTTAATAAAATTACCTAAAATTGTTATCCAACGCAGAGCGTAACTTAGTATATGAATTTGTACGACTAAAGAATGAAGAACAAAATAATTGGAGGCATATAAAAAGATCAGCTCCATAATAAAAGGATTATTTTGTGATATAACGAAATAAAGAGTATATACATCAGAAATAGAGAGAGGGTAAACTCCGTGAATACTTTATATTCCTTTTTTACGAACCCAGTTTTAACTGCTTCTACGTTTTTAATAGAATTACAGAGCGTGTTCTTTCAACCTATTTGGAAAGAGTATAATTATGATGATTATTTTACCTACAAGGTGTATGTTCCAAGTACATATACTGGGTTAAGCAAAGTACCATTAATCGTTATGCTTCATGGATGTCAACAAGATGCAGATGATTTTGCGGCGGGTACGGAGATGAATAAACTAGCGGAAGAAAAAGGCTTTATTGTCCTCTATCCTCAAATGAATTACTTTGCTAATTCCAACGGGTGCTGGAATTGGTTTTATGAGTATAACCAGTTTCGCGGTAATGGAGAGCCAGACATAATAAAAGATATGATTGATCACATAACCGCTAAATATGCGATTGATTCTACTAATATATATCTTGCTGGTATGTCAGCTGGAGGCTTTATGGCAAATGTGATGGCTATTGCTTATCCTGATGTATTCAAAGCAGTAGGCATTCATTCAGCAGGCAGTAATGCGTATGCTGTAGACCTCATCACAGCTGGAGAAGTCATGCTATACGGCTCTTTAAATCCTGAACTTGACGGTGATGAAGCTTATAAAAAAATGGGACCTTATGCACGGCCTGTTCCCATCATTACGTTTCATGGTCAATCAGATACAACAGTCACGCCAATTAATGCGTCTACATTAATTCAGCAGTGGATTTATACATATAAGAATTTCGGTATAAACCTACATGAAAATGCTGCTTTTTATACGTCACAAGACAACGGAAATCATTATAGCTACATAATGTCTGACTACATAGATGCAGAAAATAAAATCTGGATGAAAAAAATTATGGTAGAGGATATGGGGCATGCATGGTCAGGAGGAAATAACAATGGATCAGACACTGATTCAAAAGGTCCTAATGCTTCAAAAATGATGTGGGACTTTTTTGAAGCACAGAATGATTAAATAGAGTATGAACGCGCGATCAAGATGTACTGCTAAATAACATCAGCCTTCATTTTTTTGAAACAAATAATTGTCTACCAACAGAAAAAAAGGATCTTATCGAAAGATCCTTTTTCTGTTACCAACGAACATTTTTTAACAAGTAGCTTCAAACCGATTTAACAATACATCGAGATCCTGACTGATTTTAATCGTATTACTACTTGTAAACCCTTCTTCTAGGGCAATCATCATCATCATTTTTCGTATAAATTCTATCTTTATCAGCAGTAGTCTACATTTGAAACACATTAAGTTTCCTCCACTTGCCACGTCATTTTAAAGGCTTAAATTGTTGAATTATTTATGTAAAAATGGTTCCAATCTAAAAATAGAACCTAAAAAATATAGTAACAAATAGATAGTGTCGAAGTCTGTCGTATTTTGAATTCAGATATTTTCATTTAAAAAGAATTAGCCCTTAAACGTTTTGCTGGAAGCTATGCTATGTCTTAATTGTGATTGTTCCACCCGTTGTAAATAACTCACAGAGCAATAGAGCTTATCCGGTTTTTTGGATATAGGCATAATCCGATTACATTTAGGCATGTTAACATAAGAAAGGAGAATTTACTAATATGCCCAACGTCATCAGAATTCTTCAATTGTTTCTTCCGTGGATTTCCCTTGTTTTTATGCCAAAAAAATCAATGAGAACCTATTTTCCCGCTTCTCTATTTGCCTCATCTTTAGTAATTGGAATGTGCTCATTAGCTATTCCTTACAAGTGGTGGAGGGTAAAAGGAGGGTGGAAAGGAAAAATTTTAAACGATAGCAGTTTTATTTTTGGCCCCTTTTTGATAGGGACACTGTGGATCTTTCATTTTACGTTTGGCAGCTTTAAGAGATTTTTTTTCGTTAATTTACTTATGGATTCACTATTTGCTTTTCCGCTAAGCTACTTGTATCAAAAATTGGACTTATTTAAGTTAGTTAACTTTAAGCCAAAACATATCTTTTTTTCGTTTATTAGTTTCTGCTTAACTATTTATGGCTATCAGGCACTGACAAATAAAGATAAATGATAGGTGAGGGCCGTTTCTAACCGCTATAGACTTTGTAAAAATCGCAACAAAAAAGCGTCTGTTAAGACGCTTTATATATAATACATATACTGCTCTTCTTTATTAACATTTGTTGTTTCATGGATTATTTCTTCCGGGATATTGGACGTCCGGTTAGTAAAAAGCATAAACAAAGCAATAATTGATGCCGCAAAACCTAAAGTAACAATCACAATAAATCCCTCCCTTTAGAATATATATTCTACTTTTATCTTCATTTTCCTATATTTATTATATACCCTTATTTTATTTTCTTAACACATAGAATAAAAAGAGTAGGGCATCTCCTCAATATCTCCCTCAAAATAAATATAATCAAGGGAGCTTAAAACTCCCATTTTCCCTAAAAAAGTAGGAATTCATAAATTTTTTTCGTATGGGGAACATAAATCATTAACATTATTAATCGTTGAGATAACTTTTTTGTATTGTACGAATGAAAGAAATTTATATATATTAAAAATACAAAATATTCATTAAATTATATGATGCTTTGGTTTTGAGTCGAAAAGAGAAAAGCTACTGCTTTAAAGGCAACAAGTTTAAGGAAGTTACAA
Organism: Priestia sp. AB; assembly: GCF_028369225.1. Taxonomy (NCBI): domain Bacteria; kingdom Bacillati; phylum Bacillota; class Bacilli; order Caryophanales; family Bacillaceae; genus Priestia; species Priestia sp. AB. The sequence continues at coordinate 628,876 of NZ_JAQMYN010000003.1, read as the reverse complement.
GCGATATAAAAAGTTATAGAAATAGATGCATCTAGAATTCTTTTTGCTCAAATATTCACAGAGTTTTTATTCATAAAAAAGACTGAAAATTTTGATAATATTTTCACTTTTATTAAGGGGGACTTTTTATGGCAACAACGGTATTAAATGTATCAACTTATTCTTTTTATCTTAACGGTGAGTGGAAAGAAAGTAAATCAGGGCAGACAATTGACATTGTTTCTCCATACCGTCATGACGTGATTGGAAAAGTGCAGGCTATTACAAAAGAAGAGGTTGATGAAGCAGTACATGCCGCGCAAAAAGCTCAGAAAGGGTGGGCAGAAATTTCTCTGCAAGAACGTGCCAAGTATTTATACAACTGGGCGGATGAGCTGGTAAGAATGCAGAGTGAAATTGCCGAAATTATTATGAAGGAAGTTGGAAAAAGCTTAAAAGATGCAAGGAATGAAGTAGTGCGCACAGCAGATTTCATTTGCTATACAGTTGAAGAAGCCCTTCATATGAACGGAGAAAGCATGAAGGGAGATAGTTTTCCTGGGGGTTCTAAGTCTAAAGTTGCTATTGTTGAACGCGTGCCTTTAGGGGTTGTACTCGCAATTCCTCCTTTTAATTATCCGGTAAATTTAGCAGCTGCTAAACTGGCGCCTGCGCTTATTTCAGGAAATGCAGTTATCTTCAAACCTGCAACGCAAGGAGCGATCAGCGGTATTAAGATGATTGAAGCTCTTCATCAAGCAGGTATTCCACAAGGTCTTGTAAACGTCGTAACGGGCCGCGGATCTGTTATTGGGGATTATTTAGTTGAACATAAAGGCATTAACATGATTTCATTTACCGGGGGAACAAATACGGGTACTCAATTAGCTAAAAAGGCAGGCATGATTCCTCTTGTACTAGAACTTGGAGGAAAAGACCCGGGTATTGTATGTGAAGATGCAGATTTACAAGAAGCAGCAAAACATATTATAAGCGGAGCATTTTCTTATTCCGGTCAGCGCTGTACAGCTATTAAACGTGTACTTGTGCATGAAAAAGTGGCAAACGAGCTCGTAAATATTTTAAAAGAAGAAGTACATAAACTATCAGTCGGTTCTCCTGAAGATGGATGTACGATCGTTCCATTAATTGATAGCAAAGCAGCGGACTTTATTCAGATTTTAATTGCAGACGCGCTCGGAAAAGGTGCAGAAGTTGTGACTGGAAACAAGCGTGAAGGAAACCTTATCTACCCTACGCTTTTAGATGACGTGAATGATACTATGCGTGTAGCATGGGAAGAACCATTTGGTCCTGTGTTACCAATTATCCGCGTCGCTTCTGATCAAGAAGCCGTTGACATAGCAAACGAATCAGAATTTGGCTTACAAGCAAGCGTTTTTACAAAAGATATTAATAAAGCCTTCTCAATTGCAAATAAAATTGAAGTCGGATCCGTTCAAATCAACGGCCGCACGGAACGCGGTCCTGATCATTTTCCTTTTATCGGCGTAAAAGGATCTGGTATGGGCGCTCAAGGCATTCGTAAAAGTATTGAATCTATGACTCGTGAAAAAGTAACGGTATTAAATCTTCAATAATTGAATTCCAAGAGCTCTCCAAATCAAGCCAGTAGAGTGTAGAGAACCTCAAAGGAAAAAGCCTGTGTTCCAAAAAGCACAGGCTTTTAAACGTTTTATTTACCTATCACTCGATTCCATCTTTATAGTTCTTATGCCAGTTTTTATCACCTTTATGCTCGATATCCTCAACGGTTTTTTCAAGCTCTGACATAATGAGTGTTTTCACTTGATAAATGGTATCAAAAAAAGCTTTCTCCTCATCCGGATTCGGCTTTATTTTGGCTGCTGCCGATATATCAACATATCTGCGATGTTCAGTTGTTAATTTATCAAGCGCATCAAAAATATGAGAGGTCAGAACAGCAACCTCCTTATGATTATCAGGCAGCTTTTCTTTTAATGTTTCAATTCTCTTATCCATGTTAAAGTCCTCCTATAACGTGTTGTATTTATGTAACTTTCCCACTAATAAAAATGAATAACCTTAAATAGTAAAAAATCATGGGAATTAGCACGTGAAACAAAAGTATACTACAGGATATCATGTTAAAGTGAAAAAACGGTGAAACGAATGAGTATATTTTTCCAGAAAGGGTATGTAATAAAAGTGGTTTTTTTGGAAAAGGTAATTCCCTTAAGAAACATTGAAGCACGCAATCAACGTAAAAGTTCATCTATTTTTAATGAACAATGACCTTTTTTGACTATTTTTTTACGTTTTTATGACTTTTTTTGAGTGAATTTGATTGTTTTTGATGATTTTTCGAATAATCTGATATATAATGAAAGCGTAAACAGTAAAACATGTCGGTTGGTTAAGAAAAACATCCACAAAAATGGGATTCGTTATTACATAAAATCAGACCTCTGTTTTTATAAAAATAAATAGAATTTGAGAAAAGGAGAATGAGGATGGACATATTGGATGCAAAAGTAGTGAATACGAAGTACGGTTTAGAAACATATCTGGATGTATCAGAAAGCGTAGAAATAAAAGAAATTCATATGCCGAATTCAGAGAACCAATCTCATAAAATTAAATTTGGAATCAAGTATTTTCTTTTAAGAGAAGGAAAGTATTACGATAGCCAAAAAGGTTATTTTTGGCTTTGTATGAATCACGATTTTAGCAGCCTTATGCTGAGTGAAACGGAAACAGAGAGTTTGTTTGCAGTTAAAAGTGAAGAAGAAAGAGAAGCAACAAAAACGCTGTTAGCAGAATGGTTTATCCAAACAAATGCGTACAAAGAAGTCATCAACGAATGTATCCATCAGATTAAAACGGAGAATATTCGTACAGAAGAAGACATTGAAGACCGAGTGGACGCTATACAATTTTTAGAAAAATTAAAGGTATTAACTGCAAAAGAGATTGAAAACGCTTCTATAGAAAATCTATATGCCCTGCAGCAAATTGGCTAGGCTATAGTTCGCGCAAGTTGAAATGCAGATTGATGTATAACAATAAGGAGGAATAGTGAGATGAAATTTTTTATTGATACAGCAAACCTTGAGGATATTAAGAAAGCATACAAAGTAGGCGTTCTAGCTGGTGTGACAACCAATCCATCTTTAGTAGCAAAAGAAGGCGTAAGATTTGAAGACCGCATCGAAGAAATTCTTCAAATGGTACCGGAAGTTGAATCCGTTTCCGCTGAGGTAACGCCTGACGCACTTTCTGCTGAAGACATGATTGCTCAAGCTGAAGAACTGATTAAAATTAACGACGGAGATAAAAACATTACGATTAAGCTGCCTATGACATTAGCTGGTTTGGAAGCGACGCGCTACCTTGCTAAAAAAGGCGTAAAAACAAATGTAACCCTGATCTTTACAGTAAACCAAGCGCTTTTAGCAGCTCGTGCTGGAGCGACGTATGTTTCTCCATTTTTAGGACGTCTTGATGATATTTCAGAAGACGGAGTACAGCTGGTATCTAAAATTGCTGAGTTATTCCGCGTTCAAAACATCGACTCTCAAATTATTGCGGCATCTGTAAGACATCCGGATCATGTAACGCGTGTAGCACTTGCAGGAGCTCATATTGCCACAATTCCATACGCTGTTATTGAGCAATTAGCAAAACATCCGTTAACTGACCAAGGAATGGAAAAATTTGCAGCAGATTGGGAAAAAGCAGTTAAAGCTTAACAAAAAGTCATATCAATAAAAAAAGCTTGGGGTAAGCATAGCTTATTCCAAGCTTTTTATCGTTTAACTAACTAGTTTCTTTTTACGTAAACGCTCTAAGCGTCGCTGCACGCTATTTCTCGAACGCCCGAGCAGCTGCCCAATTTCTCGCTGATTGCGCTTTTCCTGATAAAACATACGCCACAATCTGGCATCTTCTTCTGCTGTCCACTTTTTATGCTCGTATTTAGGGCGCTTTACATAGTCTAGTTTTCTTTGTTCATTCACCCACGCTGGTTCTGGAATAAGCGTATTTTTAGGTATTTTAAAAAAGTTAAGGCACGATTTATTTTGTTCAGCCCACTTCCAAAAAGATTGAATGTCAATTCCCATAAATGTTCTGGTTTTGGCGATGATCATTTTGTACGGTAGATTCTCTTTATGAATCCACTTGTAAATTGTATGAACATCTACTTCAAGGCAGGCTGCTAGTTCACACGCTGTAATATGTCCTACGTGTGCTTTGGCTCCATACACTTCTAAACGGTTCAACCTCGATTCTAGCGCTTGCACACTTCGCTGTAATTTAGCTGATATGTGTGAAAGAGGTTTTACTCCGTAATACCTTAGCAAATATTCGTCTTCTTGCAGCGTCCATCTTCGCATCGCCGTTTTTCGTGTTAGTCCCAAAACTTTTATGCGCGTAGCAATAGAAGAAGGACTTCTGCCTAAGGAGTGTGCCATTTCACGGTTATTCATGATATCAATGTTCTCCTGCAAAAAAGCATCTTGTTCAAGCGTCCATTTTTTACGTAAAGCTGTATCCGAAGCACGAAGATTTAATCGAGTAAGCCGTTTATTAACCGATTCCTTACTTCTATGTAAATGCTCACCCATCTTTTGAAGCGTCATAGCGCCATAGTGTTGGATAAGAAATCTATCTTCTTCTTTTGTCCATCGCTTTTGATTTTTACTCACTGTTGTCTCACTCCAATTCAAACGGAAAGCTCAAGATGAAAAAGTCGCTAGCAATCTATTTTACCAATGAGCAGTACCCATCCAGACTGATACTCACTGCGTTCTAGCCTATGTATATTCTATCATATTTCTAAACAAAAACCAAACGTGCGTTCTGTTTTTGTTTTAGTAAATCTTAAAGTAAGTAGAAGATTAGCTTCTTCCTTTAATAGCAGTCAATTGTGGTAAAATTGCTATAATGGAAAGAATTTTCACATAACTGACAGCTCTTATTATTACGTTGAAAGTCATATTTGTCGAAAGGGGAATTTACATGAATTTTAATTTAAAAGAAGCGATTGAAATACTTGAGCATACGCCACAAACGCTTGAAAAATTTTTGTCGGGTCTATCTGCAGAGTGGCTGCAATGTAATGAAGGAGAAGGAACTTGGAATACCTCGGAAGTAATAGAACATTTAATAGAAGCAGAAAAAAACAATTGGATACCAAGGCTAGAATTCATCCTTCAAGAAGGAAAAGGGGAAGCTTTCCCTCCGTTTGACCGCTATGCTCATTTACACAAGGAATCTACTAGTTCTATTGAAGCAAAGCTTCTTGAATTTAACATGATAAGAATGCAGAATTTACAACAACTAAAGCTTCTAATTAAGCATGAAAAGCTTCTTGAAGTGACAGGAGAACACCCGGAGTTTGGGGAAGTAAAAGTCAGAGAGTTGCTCTCGACTTGGGTTGCTCACGATTTAACGCATATTGCGCAAATTGTTCGAGTGATGGCAGAACGATACAGAGAAGATGTAGGACCTTGGGAAGAATACTTAGGAATACTAAAGAAATAGCAATGACAAACAGTAGCCAGCCTTTATCATTCAAGCTTGAATTAGGAAATGTACACGATTACAATAAAATGAGAATAATGAAGATTCAGGAAGGATTGCAGAGGGAACTATAAGAACATATCCGATGTTTATAACATGTAGGGTCCGTTAAGCAATTTACGAATAAAAAGAGGATTGGACTGATTAAAAGTGAAAGTGAACTCAGAGAAATTTGGCGAACTAAACAATCAAGCTGTACATGCTTATACCTTATTAAATGATGAAGGGCTTAAAATCACCTGTCTTGACTATGGATGTGTAATATCAAATATTGAAATGCCGGATTCTGATGGGAAGATTGAAAGTGTTGTATTGGGATTTGATTCAATAGAAGAATACCAAAAGTATTCTCCTTATTTCGGAGCTGTGGTCGGACGCGTAGCAGGGCGTATAGGCGGAGCAGCGTTTGAACTTAATAATGAAACCTATCGTCTAGAGAAAAATGAAGGAAACAACCATTTGCATGGCGGAGCAGAAGGATTTAGTCACAAAATATGGAATGCCAAAACAATTGATGCAAGTGATCATGTAGGCGTTGAATTTACATATGTAAGTAAAGACGGAGAAGAAGGCTATCCCGGCAACCTTGAAGTGAAAGTGACGTATACATTAACGAATAAAAATGAGTTCCATATTTCTTATGAAGGAACAACAGATCAAGATACTCTTATCAATTTAACAAATCATACGTATTTCAATTTAAGCGGAAATCTAAAAGAAACAGTGTTGGATCATGTTTTGAAGCTGAAAAGTAACGAATTCTTAGAGTTGAATGATGATCTTTTACCTACTGGAGAAGTGTTAAACGTCACAGATACCCCATTTGATTTTAGAGAAGGACATAGTCTCAAGGAAGGAGTGGAATCCACACATCCGCAAAATGTATTAGTGGGTAAAGGATACGATCATCCATTTCTTTTAGAAGCAGAAGCTGAAAATCAGATGTCATTATTTGATCCTGCAAGCGGCCGCAAAATAGAAGTCAAAACGGATCAGCCTTCAGTCGTTCTCTATACGGGAAATCATCTAGACGAAGAGTTCGAAATTAGAGGGGTTCACTCAGAGAAATACCTTGGCGTTTGCTTAGAAACACAAGGTTTGCCAGACGCTATTCATCATAAGCATTTTCCTTCTTGTGTATTAAAGCCCGGTGAGAAGTATGAAGCATATAATCACTATACATTTATAACTGATCGCAGCCTGTAACAACGCGGGATGATAAAAAGGATTACAAACGAGCTTTTGCCGATTGTAATCCTTTTTTGTTGTTACTTTTTCTTTTGACTTTTTGCACGATTAGCGTCAAGCTCAGCCGCATATTCCTCTTGAGACTTTCCTTGCTTTTGACTCTCAGATTGAATCTTTTTAAATTTGTTATCGTTTAAATTTGGCATGTTAGCACCTCCTTGCAGACAGGGTTATTTTGTACAAGCATTAAGGATTTATATGCTAAAAAGTTTTAATGAACTTGATTAGAAATTTCGCTTAATGCTGCACCGGCTTCATCAACATATACGTTCACTGTCGCAAGGTCGCCGATTGCACAGATTCCAACCATATTATTATTCTCCACTACAATAATGCGGCGAATTTGATGGTCAGCCATCATACGTGCACACTCATGAATATCCGTATCCGGAGAACACGTAATTACATCTTTAGTCATACAATCATGGCAATGCACAGTGTTGCAATCTTTTCCATCCGCCACGCAATTTAATACGATATCACGGTCTGTGATCATTCCCATTACTCGATTTTCTTGACACACCGGCACAGAGCCACAATTAATATCACGCATTAATTTTGCAGCTGCTGTTATTGGATCGTGCGGTGCACAAGCTTTCACATCTTTAGTCATAACTTCACGTACTGTAGTCATTTTTAATTCCTCCTTTTAAACATTCACCTCCGTATTTTCTCCATGCACATGCAGAATATGAGAATCAATAATTTCCTGAAAGCAAAAAATCTTGTAATAAAAGGTGAATAAAAGAACTAACGCAGTGTAATAAACACATAAAAAAGAGCCTATTACACAAACTAAAGAGAATATGATTTAGCTTAGATTTTCGTAACGGCAGGAGTTGGGTACATAATGAAAGGAAAGTTAACGCTTTTGGCAGTACTTTTATTGCCTTGGCTGTCTATAGTAAAAGTTGATAAATTTGTCTTTAAAAGATACCTACCTGTTTTGACATTTAGTTCATTAGTTATTGCTTTTATCAGTGAGTTATCTAAAAGCTTTACATGGTGGAAAGTGAGGAAACCTCTTTTCCCTAAACTTTCAAGCGACTTTTCTTTTATATTTGGACCGTTTTTTATAGCTAATTTTTGGGTATTCAAACTGACCTATGGGAATTTCAAAAAATATTTGTTAATTAACGTCCTGTTTGACTATCTATTTGCTTATCCTTTGACCAGTCTGGCAGAAAAACTGAAGGTATACAAAATGGTAAACATGACGCGCTTTCAACTTTTTCTCATCTCGATTGCGACTGCTCTTATTAATTATTTGTATCAGCATTTTATAGAAGATACTTTAAGGCAGAGAAGACAATAGCTTATATGTTACCGTACCAGGCTTAATAAAAAAGATTTATTAAGCACACGGAAACAAATTAACTTTTTGAGGTCCATTTTATGATGGACTATTTCTTATGTCTAAAATAATTTACAAATTTTCAAAAGCAAAGGTAATAAACAAATCGGCTATTTTCAAACAAAGAGGTGAAAACTTATTTATTTTTAATATACGGATCCTAAAATAGAGTCATTTATGTAATGAATAAAACAATAATAAATTTATTTTTCTGAATTTTTATAATAATAGTTGTTTTCACTATTGAAAATGTAAGTGCTTTCAATTATACTTTTAATAAATCGATTTACAAAACCGGTTTACAAAACCGATTTACTTTAAAACTTTGTTTAACTTCAGATACACTTAATTGTCCATATGGCTTTAACCAGATTAACTAATATATCATATAAGAAAAGTTATAGCTAGTCAGAAAGGTAGGCAATTCAATGTCCTCTACATGTGGTGTTTTCACTTTAGGTGATGCTATGATTACTCTCAATCCTTCTATAACAGGACCTTTGCGATTTGTTCCAAATTTTGAACGAAAAGTGGGAGGGGCTGAACTTAATTTTGCTGTTGGCTGCGCACGACTTGGGCTACGTACAAAATGGCTGAGTCGTTTAGGAAAAGATGAATTTGGGCGTTTCATTTATAACTTTGCACGTGGTGAAGGAATAGATATGGAATACGTTTCGTTTATAAATGGCTTTTCTACATCTCTAAATTTTAAAGAAATTAGAGAAGATGGTTCAGGAAAAACTTTTTATTATCGCCATCAGTCTCCCATTTTAACATTAGAACCAGAAGATATTCAGGAGACGATGTTTGAGAACATTCATCTAATACATATAACAGGTGTGTTCTTAGCTATAGACTATAAAAATATTGGAATTGTCAAAAGGATAATTGAAATTGCGGCAAAAAAAAGAATCCCTATTTCATTCGATCCTAATATAAGACTGAAATTATGGACAATTGAAGAGGCGCGATCCGTTTATTTTGAAATTTTTCCACATGTTGATATTTTGCTAACTGGACTTGATGAAATAAATATGATCACAGGAAGTAATTCTGAAAGTGAGTTAGCAAGCCTAGCCAGACGTTACAGTATCGGTCAACTTGTAATTAAAGACGGTGCGAATGGTTCGAAGGTATACAGCAATGGAAAATGGTATCGAAAGAATGCTTTTAAAGTTAAAGCGATAGACACAGTCGGTGCAGGAGATGGTTTTGATGCTGGGTATGTCTATGGATATTTACATGGATTATCTTTAGATGAAAGATTAGAACTTGGGAATAGTGTAGGAGCTCTAGTTACGACTGTATCAGGAGATAATGAAGGGCTGCCTTACTTAGAAGAAGTTTCAGCTTTTATGCAGAAAGAAGCGATTATTGAAAGGTAGATTAATAGAAGTTATCAGAATAAAAATCTAATTATTCAAATGATAAGTTGAATTTATCAAACTTTTTTATCATGTAGGAGGGATAAAAATGTCCACAGTAACTGTACAAGTGGAAGAAGTTAAACAGCTAGTTATTAAAAAGTTAACTAAGGAAAAGGTAAACAAAGCTTACGCAGAACAAATCGCAGACGTATTGACTCACGCAGATTTGAGAAATGTAAATTCACATGGTGTATTAAGAACAGAGCACTACATAAATCGTTTGCGAGCGGGTGGAATTAATCCTGATGCTAACATTTCTTTTCGTTCTACGGGACCTGTAACTGGAATTGTTGACGGAGATGACGGGTTTGGTCATGTAATTGGCAACATTGCTGTTGATCATGCGATTAAGATGGCCTGTGAAAATGGAGTTGGCATGATTACTGTTATAAACAGCAGCCACTGCGGTGCATTAAGTTATTTTGTTCAAAAAGCAACAGAAGCCGAATTAATTGGAATGGCCATGACACACACCGATAAGATTGTTGTACCGTTTGGAGGAAAAGCATCTTTTCTTGGAACAAATCCAATTGCTTATGGTATACCTGCAAAAACAAAAAAGCCATTTATTCTTGACATGGCTACTTCCAATGTAGCTTTCGGAAAAATTCTTCAAGCCCGTGAAGAAGGAAAAGAAATTCCTGCAAGCTGGGGAGTAGATGAGAATGGCATTCCTGTAACAGATCCTAATAAGGTCGTTTCTCTTTCTACATTCGGTGGGCCTAAAGGGTACGGTTTATCTGTGATTGTAGATGTATTTTCTGGCTTACTAGCCGGAGCTGCATTTGGCCCTCACATTAGTAAAATGTACGGGGATCTTGATAAAAAAAGAAAGCTTGGTCACTATTTTTGTGTAATAAACCCTTCTTTCTTTACAGATAAAAATCACTTTTTAGAACAAATGGATCAAATGATAGAAGAGCTTCAGCAAGTACCGCCCGCTCCAGCAACTGAACGTGTATATGTTCCGGGGGAAATTGAACAGTTACATGAAGAAAGAAACCTAGAACAAGGGATTACGATCGCCTCAAGCGTATACGAATTTCTAAAGGAGTAGGTGAAAAAATGAAAGCGGTTCAAATTAAACAAGCTCATAAACTCGTTATCCAAGAAACAGAAAGACCAAAAATTTTAAATCCTACAGATGTTTTAGTTAAGACAAAACGAGTAGGAATTTGCGGATCTGATATGCATATCTATCATGGTACAAACCCTCTTGCTACTTTACCACGTGTCGTTGGTCATGAAGTAGCAGGAGAAGTTATGGAGATTGGTAAGAGCGTTACCGGTATCCAAATCGGTGATCATGTAGTTGTAGAACCCATTAATTACTGTGAGGAGTGCTACGCATGTCAAAAAAAGAGGCCGAACGTGTGTGAAAATCTATCCGTATTCGGTGTTCATGAAGATGGAGGCATGAGGGAATGGTTCGTACTTCCAGAGAAGCAGCTTCATGTTGTAGACTCAACTCTTCCCTGGGAAGAAATCGTATTGGCAGAACCTTACACTATAGGTGCCCAAGCTGTTTGGAGAGGTGAGGTAGAAAAAGGAGATACGGTACTCATTCAGGGAGCAGGACCTATTGGAATTTGTATATTAAAATTAGCCAAACTTCAAGGGGCAACTGTAATGATGACAGACTTAAGTGAAGAGCGATTAGGGTTTGCGAATGAAAATGGAGCTGATGTTACCGTTCATGCTGGGCAGGAAGACGTTCGAGATCGAGTTAAAGAATGGACGAATGGAAAAGGAGCAAACGTAGTAATTGATGCCGTGTGCTTACCAAATACATTTGAATTGTCCTTTGAAGTAGTATCGGCTGCAGGAAGTGTAGTCGTGCTTGGATTTGACGAAAGGCCTTCTGCTATCCCGCAGCTGCCTATTACTAAAAAAGAAATAACAGTAACAGGATCGCGATTGCAAACAAATCAATTTCCTAAAATTGTTCAACTATTAAATGAAAAGAAGCTGTGTCATAACGGTTTAATAACGCATCAATTTGCATTAGATGAAGTACAAGAGGCGTTTAATTTTGTAGAAGCACATCCAGAACAAGTTCGTAAAGCTATTATTGTATTTGACTAAGGAGGAAAAAATGAATAAATATTCAACTATTAATGCATTAACGAGTACAAAGGTAGTCGCTGTCATTCGCGGGAAAGATGCGAGTGAAGCAACTGAATTGTCTAAAGCGGCGATAGAAGGCGGCATTAAAGCAATCGAGTTAACGTATACTACTCCTCAAATTGAAGATACATTTAGATCCTTAAAAGGGCTCAATGTCCTTTTAGGAGCAGGTTCTGTACTAGATTCAGAAACAGCTCGTCATGCTATTTTAAATGGTGCAAAATTTATTGTAAGTTCTCACTTTGTTGAAGATGTGGCTAAACTTTGTAATCGATACGGTATCCCTTATATGCCCGGATGTATGAGCATTCGAGAAATGGCTAGTGCTCTTGAACTAGGATGCGACATTCTTAAACTATTTCCTGCAGGCCACTTTGATCCATCTTTTATTAAAGCTGTAAACGGTCCGCTACCTAACGTGAAAATCATGCCTACAGGCGGAATTAACTTAGATAACATGGAAGAATGGATAAACGCAGGTGCTGTAGCTATTGGCATTGGGAGTGATTTAAACAAAGCCTATCAAAATCGGGGGTATGAAGCTGTTGTTAGATTAAGTGAGAAATATATAGAAAAGTGTAGCGCACTAATGGAGGTGTTATCATGAATATTACTTTTAGATGGTATGGAAAAGGAAATGATACAGTTACTTTAGAACAGGTTAAACAAATTCCCGGTGTAAAAGGAATTGTTTGGGCATTGCATGAAAAGCCTGTAGGGGATGTATGGGAAATAGAAGAAATCCAAAAAGAAATCGAGTATATTCGATCATTTGGTTTTCATACGGATGTTGTTGAAAGCGTTAACGTTCACGAATCTATTAAATTAGGGAATGCAGAGCGAGAATTTTATATTGAGAACTATAAACAAACAATTCGTAATCTCGCAGAATTTGGTGTCAAAGTCATTTGTTATAACTTTATGCCAATCTTTGATTGGACTCGTACTGAAATGTTTCATCCTTTAGAGGATGGATCTACTGCCTTATTTTATGAAAAAGGAAAAGTAGAAAATATTGACCCTAAAGAGCTAATTCGTACTGTAACAGCAGCCTCAGATCTGACGTTACCTGGGTGGGAGCCTGAAAAACTGGATCACATTTCGGAGTTATTTGAAGCGTACAAAAAGATAAATGAAGATTTATTATGGGGGAATTTAGAATTTTTCCTTAGAGAAGTATTACCTGTGGCAGAGGAATGTGGAATTAAATTAGCTATTCATCCGGATGATCCACCTTGGTCAATCTTTGGATTACCGCGTATTATTACAGGCGAAACAAGCTATGAAAAGTTGATGGCTATATCCGATTCACCATCTAACGCGTTTACTTTATGTACAGGATCAATGGGGGCTAATCCTAAAAATAATATGGTGGAGATTGCTAAAAAATATGCTTCCCGTTCGCCTTTTGCTCATGTTCGCAATGTAAAAATCTATGAAGACGGCAACTTTGTAGAAACTTCTCATTATACACAAGATGGATCCATCAATATTCAGGGTGTTATAGAAGAATTAAGCAATCAAAACTATAGCGGTTACGTAAGACCTGATCATGGTCGTCATATTTGGGGAGAAGTTTGTCGCCCTGGCTACGGGTTATATGATCGAGCTTTAGGAATCATGTACTTACTTGGTCTATGGGATGCGCATCAAGTCAATAAGGTAGGGGAGAAAGAATGGGTTCAATTCACGAAAATTTAACTGGAAGAGTTGCTGTAATTACTGGGGGTAGCGGTGTTCTTTGTTCTAAAATGGCACAAGAGTTAGCGAGTCAAGGTATGAAAGTAGCTATCTTGAACAGAACTATCGATAAAGGAAGAGAAGTAGTTAATGAGATTAAGGCATTAGGTGGAATAGCTATTTCTGTTAAGGCTGATGTATTAGATAGAGATTCTTTATTACATGCAAGAGAGGAAATTCTTAAAACATTTGGCCATATTGATTTACTTATTAACGGCGCCGGTGGGAACCATCCTGATGCTATTACAGAGGGAGAAAAGTATAGCGAAAAGGTGGAGGAAAAAACATTTTTTGATTTAGATGAAAATGGTTTTTCACAAGTGTTTTCTAGTAATTTCATAGGAACGTTTTTAGCTAGTCAAGTTTTTGGAAAGGCTTTATTAGAAGCAAGGTCTCCCGTTATTATTAACATTTCTTCTATGAGTTCATATGCACCGATGACCAAAGTACCGGCGTATAGTGCTGCTAAGGCTTCTATTAATAACTTTACCATGTGGATGGCTGTTCATTTTGCTGAAGCTGGTTTACGAGTAAACGCTATCGCTCCAGGATTCTTTTTAACAAAACAGAATCGAAATTTATTGCTTAATAATGATGGAAGCTTAACAGAAAGATCCAACAAAATTATTACTTCGACACCAATGAAGCGGTTTGGAAAACCAGAGGATTTACTTGGAACGTTACTTTGGCTTGCAGATGAAACGTATTCAGGCTTCGTTACGGGTATCACAGTACCAGTTGATGGAGGGTTCATGGCTTACGCAGGCGTTTAGACTATCATATTCATTGTTAAATGGAACCTTAGAAAGCAAAACTATCCACAAATAATTGTAAATACATTCCTAATACAATAAAATATTATTTGATTACATGAATCGTGGATCAATTACTCTTTATAAGTTAGGAATGAATGATATGACCAAAGTAACTATTGCAGATGTAGCTCAACATGCTAAGGTATCCAAAAGTACAATCTCTCAGTTTTTGAACAAGCGATACGAACATATGAGTGAAAAAACCAGAAAAAAGATTGAAGAAACAATTAAAGATTTAAACTATGAACCTAATATTTTGGCCCGTAGTTTAAAGCAAAAGTCGACGTTTACAGTAGGAGTTGTTGTCGCGAATATACTCCATACGTTTTCAACTCAAATCATTCGTGCGATAGAGAACTATTTTTATAACCAGGGATTCCATATTATTGTTTGTAACGCTGACGATGAGCCAGATAAAGAAAAAAATTATATTCAAATGTTAAAAGCAAAGCAAGTAGATGGTATTATTATTTTCCCTACAGGGGGAAATCCAGATTTATATAAGCGAATGAAAAAAGAAAATTTCCCTATTGTATTTATGGATAGAACCATTCCAGAACTTGAAATTGCTACGGTCATGCTAGATAATTACTTAGCGGCTAAGCTGGCAATTGATCACTTTGTTGAAAAAGGATACAAAGATATTGCTATTGTAACTACCTCCATCATTCGAAACATTAGCCCGCGGGTCGAGAGAATTGAAGGGTATAAATCATCTTTGCTATCACATGGGATAAGTCCCAATGAAAATTATATTAAAACAGCAGATATAGAAAAAATTTCAGAAGCGCTTTCTGAGTTATTCAATTTACCCCGGCCGCCTAAGGCAATATTAGCAGGGAACGATATTGTTCTTAATGAAGTTCTGCAATATATAAAAAAAGAAAATTTAAGAATACCACAAGACCTAGCTGTTATTGGTATTGACGAGGTATCGTTTGCAAAGCTTTATACGCCAACGATTACCACTATTAAACAGCCTACCGTACAGATGGCGAATTTAGCAGCAGAGCTTCTTTTTAATCAAATTAATAAAACGGATAAAATCGATACCAGTATCCATCGTTTGAAACCAATTCTGCTTCTTGGAACTTCTTGTTAGAAACCATCAAGCAAAAAAGAAATACTTTTTTGCTTGATTTTTAGTAAATCGATTTACTTTACAAAATGATTTTGATTGAAGAAAGAAGTTATTTAGCTTTGGTTCATAATGATACCGCTTTCAAAAGAAAGCAATGGCTTTACAAACAAAGGGGGGTATTTATGTTTTCACAAGGGAGAGGTATTGTCATTTTGTTTTTATTTTTAGCAGGAATTATTAATTACCTAGATCGTTCTGCATTATCAATTGCAGCTCCTTTTATTCAAGATGATCTATCTCTTACACCCACTGAGATGGGAATTATTTTTAGTAGTTTCTCTGTAGGCTATGCAATTTTCAATTTTCTTGGAGGAATGGCTTCTGACAAATACGGTGCTAAGTTGACTCTTTTTGTAGCTATGATTGTGTGGTCAATATTTAGCGGTGCTCTAGTCATTGCTGTAGGCTTTGCAAGTATGATTGCTATTCGAGTTTTATTTGGGATGGGTGAAGGTCCACTCTCTGCTACAATAAGTAAAATGGTAAATAATTGGTTTCCATCAAGTAATCGTGCGACTGTTATTGGTTTGACTAACAGCGGTACACCTCTTGGAGGGGCTATCTCTGGTCCAATTGTTGGTTTTATTGCAATCGCATATGGCTGGAAAGTTTCCTTTATTGCCATTATGTTAATTGGGATTATTTGGGCTGTTTGCTGGTGGAAATTTGTTAAAGAAAAACCTTTGGATACATCAGAAGAGCTAAAAACGCAAGAAATTCCTGTAGCAACAGAAAGTAAATTGAAGCTAACTTTTTATTTAAAACATAGAACTGTGTTATTCACAGCATTTGCATTTTTTGCTTATAACTACATTTTGTTCTTTTTCCTAACGTGGTTTCCAAGTTACTTAGTAGATGCGCGTGGCCTGAGTGTAAAAGAGATGAGTATTACTACCGTCATTCCTTGGATTCTCGGCTTTATCGGCCTTGCTCTAGGAGGCTTCGTATCAGATTTCTTTTCCAAAAAATTCGCTCAAAAAGGAGTGCTGTTTTCGCGTAAACTGGTACTTGTCACATGTTTGTTTTTATCAGCTGTTTGCATAGGTGTAGCAGGCCTTGTAACAACTACAGTCAGTGCAGTCACCCTCGTTGCCCTTTCCGTGTTTTTTCTGTATTTAACAGGAGCTATTTACTGGGCAATCGTTAACGATGTAGTAGACAAAAATAACGTTGGATCCGTAGGAGGGTTCATGCACTTCTTGGCTAATACAGCAGGAATCATTGGTCCTACATTAACCGGTTTCCTTGTTGAGAGATCAGGAACTTACACTGCTGCCTTTTTACTTGCGGGAGGACTAGCAGTATTTGCCTCACTTGCCGTTATTCGATTTGTACGTCCAATTGTAAAACCTACATCGCAAATTTTACCAAAAGATGTTAATTTAAGTTCTAAGACAGGGCTATAGAATTAGATAAGAGGGTACAAGCACATCGTTACTTATTTGCTTGTACTCTTTTTTACATTACTTTATTTATATGTTGCTTGTATCATTTTTCTTTCTATAGGAGGCTGGAGTTGTATTCATATATTTCTTAAACATTCGATAAAAATGAGGATTACTTTCAAATCCACACATTTCAGCGATGTGAGAAATTGTATAATCGGTTTCTAGTAAAAGATCTTTCGATTTAATAATTCGCTTTGTGTTGATATACACAGTTAATCCTATTCCTGTTGTTTCTTTAAAAACCCTGCTGAAGTGAGAAGGACTGACTAAACATTTATCTGCAAGAGTTGTCAATGAGAGAGGTTCATGTAGATGTTCGTTTATATAAAGCAAGATGTCTGCAATCCAATCTATCTTATAATTATTGTCTTTTATTCTTCCCTTGCTCTTGGTTTGAGTACGATATAACTCTATCATCATTTGATGAATAATTAGTAAGGCATAATGCTTAGAACCCTGTTCTTTGCTAGTTACTTCTTCATAAAGTTGTATAAGCAATTTTTCAATTTGTTGTTTTTCCTCTGATTGCAGCGTAATTTTATAGTTTTTACTCTTTTTCACTACATCAAACACACTAAAGTAAGAAAAAGAATCGTTAATTAAATCTTTATAGATTAGCATTGGGCTAAAAAAAAGAATAGTAGACGTTACAGGGTTTTCTCTACCTGGCATCGCTCGGTGAATTGTATTATTAGGAATTAAAAAAATATCTCCTTGATTCATTTCGTGAAAAATATCACCTATAAAAAAAGTTCCTTTACCTCCATAAACGTACACAATCTCGTAATAATCATGCATATGGTTAGATAGTTCTTTTTGTGGGCTTTTCGTATCCTTATAGACAAATAAAAATGGAAAATTGCTGTGTAATTCACTTTTTAAGTTACTCATGAAATCCACCTCCTCTTTTTACTAATTTATATCAAAAAACAGTATAAATACAGCAAAAATTGCAATTTTTATCTCGAATATTGATGATACTATATAAATATATCCGTAAAATGAAACCGTTATCTTTTTTAAAAGCATCTAAATATGAGGAAAATGGAGGAGGAAAAATGAGCAAGGTTATTCAATTACATTCAAAAGACAGTGTTGTCATTTCTATAAAGGAGATTGCTAAAGGTGAAGTTATAAACGTGCAAGGCGAGGGTGAAAACAGTATTGAAATTCCTATTCGTACTGATATTCCTAAAGGTCATAAAATTTTAGTAAAGCCTCTTAAAAAAGGTGAGGACATCTTTAAATATGGATACTCAATCGGAAAAGCTAAAACAGATTTAGAAGAAGGAGAATGGATTCACACTCATAATTTACAATCCGGATTAAGTGGTATTTTGAATTATGAGTATCAGCCAATTTCTCAACCAAATATTCCAAAAACCTCGAATTATACGTTTCAAGGATATATTCGTGAAAATGGCGAAGTCGGAATTCGTAATGAGATTTGGATTATTAATACGGTTGGGTGCATTAATAAAACGTGTGAGCTTCTAGCTAAAATGGCGACTGAACAGTTCAGAGATGAAAGAGTGGATGGTGTTTATCATTTTCCTCATCCATACGGCTGTTCGCAATTAGGAGATGATCTCACAAATACACAAAAGCTTTTAGCTGCTTTAACTCAGCATCCAAATGCTGGAGGTATCCTAGTCGTCGGATTAGGTTGTGAAAATAATCAAATTGAAGCGTTTAAAGAGGTTATTGGTGAGTATGCGACAGATCGTATTAAATTCCTCAAAGCACAAGAAGTTGAAGACGAATTAGAAAAAGGAATATCTCTTATTTCGGAGTTAGTAGCACATGCTAATCAATATGAACGCCAGCCTATCCCACTTTCAAAACTAAAAATAGGTTTGAAGTGTGGAGGATCAGATGGTTTCTCAGGTATTACAGCGAACCCGTTAGTTGGAGCAGTTTCTGATATAGTCGTTGCTAGTGGCGGAACAGCTATTTTGACAGAAGTACCAGAAATGTTTGGTGCGGAAACGCTTCTAATGAGCCGGGCTAAGAATGAAGAAACGTTTAACAAAATTACAAATCTAGTTAATGATTTTAAAGAATATTTCATTCAACATAATCAAGAAATTTATGAAAATCCATCTCCAGGAAATAAAGATGGTGGCATTAGCACTCTAGAGGAAAAATCTCTTGGTTGTACACAAAAAGGAGGACATTCTAGAGTTGAAGATGTTGTTCCATATGGTGAACGGGTAATTAAATCCGGATTGAACCTAGTAAATGCCCCCGGAAATGATTTAATTTCCGTAACAGCATTAGCTGCAGCGGGTGCTCATATTGTACTGTTTACAACGGGGAGAGGTACACCATTTGGAGGTCCTGTACCTACAGTGAAGATATCAACAAATTCCGAGTTAGCACATCGCAAAAAACATTGGATTGATTACAATGCAGGCAGGCTAATTGAAGATCAAACCATGGAGGAACTAAAGCATGATTTATTGCAGTATATTTTGAATGTTGCTTCAGGTCAAACTCAAACAAATAATGAACGTTTAGGATTTCGCGAAATTAGTATTTTTAAAGAAGGTGTCATTCTTTAATACGCGTGTATTGAATAAACGAATCTTAAATTGAAATGGAGAGGTAAAGCATGAAAAGTATTGTATGTGAACAGCCCAATCAGTTAAAAAAAGTGGAAAGTAAAAAACCTATTCCCCGGGAAGGAGAAGCATTAATTCGTATTCAACGTATCGGGATATGTGGTACAGACATTCATGCCTATGGAGGAAACCAGCCCTTTTTCACTTACCCTCGTGTACTTGGTCATGAGTTGTCAGGGTACATTGAATTTATTCCTCCTAATGAGTTGGGATTAAAAGCTGATGATCAAGTCTCCATTATCCCGTATATGGAATGTGGAAAATGTATTGCTTGTAGAAATGGAAAAACAAATTGCTGTACAGATATGAAAGTATTAGGTGTACATATTGAAGGAGGAATGAGTGAGTGGATTACGGTTCCTTATACGCATTTAGTAAGAGCTGAGGGACTAACACTTGACCAAGCTGCAATGGTGGAACCATTAAGTATAGGAGCTCATGCAGTTAGGCGCGCTGAAATTCAGCAAGAAGAGTTTGTCTTAGTTATTGGTGCTGGTCCTATCGGTTTAGGGGTGATGGCATTTGCTAAAGATCAAGGAGCAAAAGTTATAGCAATGGATATAAATAATGAGCGCTTAGTGTTTGCCAGTGAATGGGCTAAAGTGGACTATACGCTAAATGTTCTTGATAATCCATTTGATAAATTAGTAGAGTTAACAAATGGAGAGATGCCAACAATAGTATTTGATGCCACGGGCAATGTTAAATCAATGACAGAGGCATTTAACTATTCGGCTCATGGCGGAAAATTAATATACGTAGGTCTAGTGAAAGCAGACATCTCATTTAACGATCCAGAATTTCATAAAAGGGAGCTAACGCTGATGGGAAGCAGGAATGCTACGTTAGAAGATTTTCATTATGTAGTAGACACTCTGAAATGCAAGAAAGTAGATTTAAATCGCTATATTACACACCGAGCACAGTTTGATCAACTAATTGAACAATTTGAAGACTGGTTAAATCCTGAAGCAAATGTGATTAAAGCTATCGTAGAAGTATAATTAATTACTGTTAAAAACTAAGCAATTTATTAAACAAAGGGGGAACCTACATTGAATAATTTACAAGACACCTTAAACCCACTTAATAAAAAGACCGCTCCTATTCAAGATAACTATGTAGGCTTAGAATATCCTATAAAAGTGTTACAGATTGGGGAAGGGAATTTTCTGCGTGGTTTCTGTGACTGGATGATTCATCAATGCAACAAGAAAGGCTATTTTCAAGGAAGTATTGCTGTCACGCAGCCTCGACCTGCAGGGAAAGAGAAAATAGACAAATTGAAGGAGCAAGATGGCCTATATACCTTACTTACACGTGGAGTGGAAAACGGAGATAGAGTTACGTCTAGTGAAGTAATTTCTGTTTTCTCCCAAGTCATTAACCCATACGAAGAGTGGAATACCTTTTTACAATTAGCAGCAAATCCCACATTGGAATTTGTAATCTCTAATACGACGGAAGCGGGACTTAATTATCAGCCAACTTTATTAGAAGAAGGTGTCCCAATTCAATCATTTCCAGGAAAATTAACACTCTTTTTGTACCATCGCTATTTGCATTTCAGTGGAAATACAGAAAAAGGGTTAACTATGCTTCCGTGTGAACTTCTTGAAAGAAATGGAGATACGTTAAAAGAATGTGTGCTCCGTTATAGTAAAGAGTGGGAGTTACCTGAAGCATTTATAAACTGGTTAAAAGAACATAATTTATTCCTTAATTCGTTGGTAGACCGAATAGTCACAGGGTTTCCTAAGGCAGAAGCAGATTCTTTATTTACAGAATGGGGGTATAAGGATTCCTTACTAAATACAGCAGAACCTTATCATTTCTGGGCTATAGAAGGAAATAGTGAATTAGATCATCGCCTTCCTTTTAAAAAATCCGGTTTAAATGTGCATTGGGTGAATGATTTATCTCCTTACCAAACACGAAAAGTCCGTATCTTAAATGGGGCTCATACACTTATGGCATTACGTGGAATTTTGTCAGGAGTGGAAACAGTAAAAGAATTTATGGATAACTCCAATTTTAAACACTTTCTGTATGAAGTAATAAAAAAAGAAGTTATCCCTTCTATCCAAGGTGATTTTAATGAAAACATAGTATACGCAGAAGAGGTATTTGAACGATTCATCAATCCATTTATTCATCATCGTCTTGCCGATATTTCATTAAACAGCTTATCAAAATTCAAACATCGTCTACTGCCTACTTTAAAAAGCTACGTCGACCTAAACGGAGTACTTCCACTTGGAATTGTTCAAGCCTTTGCGGCACTTATTCGTTTTTATAAAACAGAAAAGCTTAAAGGAACTTGGACAGGAGAAGATTTTAAGGGCTTTCCATATATATTAAAAGATGAAGAATATATCTTAAAGTTTTATAGAGACCAGTGGTTAAAATATCAAAAAGATCAGATTTCTCTTTTGCAATTGGTTGAAAATGTTCTAGGGAATAAAGATTTTTGGGATGAGAATTTAAATCGTATTGAAGACCTCTCAAATTTGGTACATAAATACTTAGCAGAGATACTAAAAGTCCAATAAATAGCGGAATAACAAAAAGAGAAGCGTGACGGAGAAGGTAAATCTCTTTCACGTTTCTCTGCTTTATTACGTACATAACCTTTATTTGTAAACCATCATGGGCAAGCATGTTAAAGATTGCCCCGTAGCTGAAGCAGTTAAATGCGATTCTAATTCAAAATCTTCAAATGGTTCGATATGAGAAAAGGCCTCTAAAAATGCTTCTAATATGATTTTCATTTCAAGTCGGGCAAGAGGGGCGCCCAAACAAAAATGAGGTCCGTTTCCAAACGTTAAGTGTTTTTTATTAGTTTGGCGGTGAATGTCTACAGAAAAAGGGTTTTCAAACATATTTTCATCCATATTACATGCACTCATCCACGCAATAACGACATCTCCTTTTTTTAGCTTAACGCCTAATAAATCGTTATCTTGTTTAACCGTCCGATCTCGTCTGGAGATGTGAAACCGATATCGAAGCATTTCTTCTACTGCTTTTGGAGCTAATTCTCTATTGTTTCTCAGCTCGCTGTATAACGACTTGTCGTCATATAAAAAAGAATAAAACATATTTGCAATGGCGTGACTTGTGGTTTCAACGCCTGCACCTAAAAGCAGCATGGTAGCGTGCACAATTTCTTCATCTGTGAATGTTTCACCATCAACTTCCGCTTGAATTAAGTCTGAAATAATATCATCAGAAAGGTTGGAGCGCTTTTCAACGACAATTGGGTAGAGGTATTGAAAATATTCAGCTCCTGCACGTTTCTTTTCTTGTTCAATCTCTTTTAATCTTTCTTGGTCATAAGGCTGAAAAAGAATATCTACCCATTTTTTGAACTGATATCGGTCTTTTACCGGTACGCCGAATAAATCTGCTATAACTAAACTAGGAAAAGGAGAAGATAAATCTTCAACAATATTAATTGTTGAATTCTTTTGTATCGCTTCTACAAGGTCTGCTGCAATTTGTTTGATTCGCGGTTCCCAGTTCTTTAAACTGCGAGGAGTAAAGGCTGCAGCAAGCAAAGATCGCGCTTTCCGGTGGTCAGGAGGATCTAAGTTTGTAAGATTGGTGATTGGAGATGTGCTTTTTTTCTTACTATTATCTCCAACAAAAATAGTGGTTCTTTGTCCATCGCTTGAAAAAAATTCGTAGTCGCTCAAGACTTGTTTAACATGTTCGTATTGGAATACATTCCATGTGTTTGTTTCTTCATGAAAATAAATGGGGGAGTTGTTCAACATTTCTTTATACCATTGGATAGGGAAAAACTCTTCTGCACGTGATTGAAATTTTGGAATTTCTGTAACGGGAATGACTTCTTTGTTCATATGATCTTATTCCTCCTTCAGAATAGATATAGATTTGGAATTTACTAGCTACATAGTGCTCAGTAGTTGTCACTTGCTAGATAAATAGTTACTTTGTCAAATAACCTATACTATTAGTACATTTTTATACTAAGTGTATAAAAATGTACTAATAGTATATAATTATTTTTACTTGTTTATCAAGGAAAAAGGATAAAATTCACGTAGGAAAAGGCAGATAAGTTATACTAAATAAAAAGTAAATTGTAAACAGAGGAGTAGCAGCAATGAATCAAAAACAGCTCGATATTTTAGGGCATACGCACCAGCTTTTTATGGAAAAAGGATACGTAGACACTTCGGTACAAGATATATTAGAAAGAAGCGGTATTTCAAAAGGAACATTTTATAAATATTTTTCATCTAAAAGCGAACTGCTTCTCTCATTACTTTCGTCTTTGCAAGAATCACTTATTCTACAAAGAGAAAAAGTAGCCATTGAATATAAAGGAGACAATCAGAAGGTATTTGAAGAACAGATAATTTTTATGCTGAACTTTGCAGAGCAAAACAAAATTCCTGAAATGATTGAAAGTACACTCGTTTTAAATGAAGTTAAAACATTTCATTATATAGAGGAATTAAAAGCTGCAACATTCAACTGGATATATGAACGTTTTCAGCAGATTTTTCCGTCTAAGACTTCTCCTTATTTATTTGATGGAGCTGTGCTGCTAGAAGGAATGCTTAACAATATATTTAAAATGAATAAAGCACTCAACTATCCATTGCCTATTGAACAAATTGTCCGTTATTGTATGAAGCGTACAGAGGAAATCATAATCGAAGTAGCAGAACAAAAAGAACAGTTATTTAACCCTTCCGTTTACTCTGCGGTATTTAATGAGAAAACAGAAAGTCATTTTTCGACAGATCTGACGCGTGTAACTGCGAAGTTAAAACGGGTGATTGAAAATAAACTAGCAAATGAAGAGGAACGGAAGAGAAGTTTAGAATTTGTTACGTTTATATCGGATGAATTACTGCAAAATGATACGGAGCCTCGCACATTTATTATTCAGAGCTCTCTTTTATCGCTAGAGAAAATCAATACTCTCGCACAGGCCAAAGAGTTAGAGGAATATAAAGAAGTCATAACTACTCTGACAAGACATGATTCATAATTTGAAAAGCAGGTAAACTAACCCAAAGGGCAAGACTCTCCGTAGTTTAGAAAAGAGCAGGTTGCTAATAACATATAAACAGCCAGTTGCCGTTATGATAGGTGACTGGCTGCATGGGATGAAAAGGTGAGGGTGGAGACAGACATAACACTCTTAATAGAAGAGGGTAATTCTTCCCCTTTTATAGAAAATCAATTAATCGAAAGTAGCTCCTTCATTCTTAAGATCAAACGTGATATAGTTTGCTAACCTTTACGTTCACTTAACTAACTTATAGGGGTAACACTTAAAAAAGAATCAATAACGATAGAAACCGCTCCTAAAGCAGGTGCATTTTTTCCTAACGAAGAAGGCAATAGTTCACATTTATTGTCTAAATGAGAATGGACTCTAGAAGAAACTTCGTTTTTAATCGTATTTAAAACAATGGGATGAGATTCAATTATATGATTTCTCAAGATAACAGCTTCTATATCAAATGTATTAAGAATATTGGTTAATCCAATTCCGATATAAAAGCCAAAGTTTTGAAGTGCATTTAACATTTCTACATCATTTTTATTTGCGCGTTCCGCAATCTCTTTTCGAGAAATATTCTTTTCTTCTTTAGAGAGCGAAGCCAGTAACGCTTTTTCAGAAGCATATAATTCCCAACAGCCTCGATTTCCACAGCTGCATTTGGGTCCATTAAAATCTATCGTCATATGCCCCATTTCCCCAGAAAAACCCTGAACACCTTTATACAATTCGTTGTTAATAACAAGTCCAGTTCCAATTCCGATATTAATACTGATGTAAACGATGTTTTCATAGTTTTTTGTCATACCAAATACTTTTTCACCGTATGCTCCTGCATTAGCTTCATTTTCAACAAAAACCGGAACATTAAACTCACTCTCAATTAAAAACTGCAAATCTTTGATATTCCAATTTAAGTTAGGCATAAAAATAATTTGCTGATGACGATCTACAAGACCTGGAACACAAATTCCTATTCCGACTAGACCATAAGGGGACTCAGGCATATGGGTTACAAAACCATGAATAAGTGCAAATAAAATCTCTTTTACTTCACTAGCGGAAGAACTAGACAAGTCAGAAGTCTTCTCGAGAATAATATTTCCTTCTAAGTCGGTTAGAATTCCGTTAAGATAGTCGACTCCTATATCAATACCAATCGAGTAGCCTGCATTCTTATTAAAAACAAGCATTACAGGTCTTCTGCCGCCTCTAGATTGCCCTGCCCCGATTTCAAAAATAAAATCTTTTTCAAGCAGTGTATTTACTTGAGAGGAGACAGTAGACTTGTTTAATCCTGTAATCTCAGAGAGAGTTGCCCTGGAGACAGGGGAGTTCTTTAAAATTTCATCTAATATTAATTTTTGATTCATTTTTTTTACTAAAGCTTGATCTGCAATTTGAATAATAACCACTCCTTTGTTTATCTATCGAACTAAGTTGGTGTTTTTTGAAGCTTGAATTAGATATTTAAAAGTATCATATCTAATATTATAACTAAATTTTCTAAAAAAAGCATTGAAATAAACATTTGTTTTGTATATGATGAGATAAAGTTAGTTTATTGGATAAACAAACTAACTCAATTAAGATAGTTGATGGATAAACTTGTTCACTTAAATCAAAGGGGGAAATGACAAATGGTCCAAACTAGTACTAATAAAATTAATTATTTTGAAAGCGTAAACAAAGTTTTATACGAAGGTAAAGATTCTAAAAATCCTTTAGCTTTTAAATACTATAACCCTGAAGAAGTAGTAGGCGGTAAAACGATGAAAGATCAGCTGCGTTTTTCTGTTGCTTACTGGCACACGTTTACAGCAGATGGTACGGATCCTTTTGGCGCAGCTACTATGCAAAGATCTTGGGATAGATATGATGGAATGGATTTAGCAAAAGCGAGAGTTGAGGCAGCTTTTCAACTTTTTGAAACATTAAATGTTCCATTCTTCGCATTTCATGATCGAGACATTGCTCCGGAGGGCAGTACGTTGCAAGAAACAAATAAAAATCTTGATGTTATCGTCACTATGATCAAAGAATACATGCAAACAAGTAACGTAAAGTTATTATGGAACACAGCGAATATGTTTACAAATCCCCGGTTCGTTCATGGTGCAGCTACTTCTTGTAATGCAGATGTATTTGCTTATGCGGCGGCTCAAGTAAAAAAGGGGCTTGAAACAGCAAAAGAACTAGGCGCAGAAAATTATGTATTCTGGGGCGGCCGTGAGGGATATGAAACACTGCTTAACACAAATTTACAGTTAGAGTTAGATAACTTAGCCAGATTTATGCATATGGCTGTAGATTACGCAACCGAAATTGGATATACTGGGCAGTTTTTAATTGAGCCTAAACCTAAAGAGCCTACGACACATCAGTATGATACCGATGCAGCAACAACTATTTCATTTTTAAGACAATACGGATTAGATAAATACTTCAAACTTAATCTAGAAGCTAACCACGCAACGTTAGCTGGGCATACATTTGAACACGAATTACGAGTAGCTAGAGTACAAGGCTTATTAGGATCAGTGGATGCAAACCAAGGTGACCCTCTTTTAGGCTGGGATACAGATGAATTCCCAACGGATTTATATTCTACAACGCTAGCAATGTATGAAATCCTGCAAAATGGAGGGCTGGGCAGCGGAGGATTAAACTTTGATGCCAAAGTACGAAGAGGTTCTTTTGAACAAGACGATTTACTCTATGCTCATGTAGCAGGAATGGACGCGTTTGCTCGGGGATTGAAAGTAGCACATAAATTAGTAGAAGATCGTGTTTTCGAAAAT
Source organism: Priestia sp. AB (assembly GCF_028369225.1). Taxonomy (NCBI): domain Bacteria; kingdom Bacillati; phylum Bacillota; class Bacilli; order Caryophanales; family Bacillaceae; genus Priestia; species Priestia sp. AB. The sequence continues at coordinate 601,557 of NZ_JAQMYN010000003.1, read as the reverse complement.
GTTATCAACGAGCGCTACGGCAGCTTTAAAGAAGGAATTGGGCTTGAGATTGTAGAAGGAAAAGCTAACTTCCATACATTGGAGCAATACGCGTTTAAAAATCCGAATATTGCGAATAAATCAGGAAGACAAGAACGATTAAAGGCTATTTTAAATCAATATATTTTGGAAGTTTAAAGAACAAACGAGAGTAGAAACAATTTCTACTCTCGTTTATAAACGCGGAGGTATCAAGATGAAATATGTAATTGGAATTGATCTAGGAACAAGCGCCGTAAAAACGGTTTTAGTTGATACAAAAGGCGAGATTTGCGCTGTGGTTTCTAAAAATTATCCTCTCCTTCATGAAAAAACAGGGCATAGCGAACAGAATCCAGAAGAATGGGTTCAGCAGACGGCTAGTGCTTTAAATGAATTAATTACTAACGCTAATATAAAACCCGAAAATATAGAAGGAATTAGTTATTCTGGACAGATGCATGGCCTTGTGCTGCTGGATAAAAACTATAACCTATTACGTAACGCCATTTTGTGGAATGACACAAGAACAACAGAACAATGTCATCATCTCTATAAAGTGATTGGAGAAAAACGTCTTTTAGAAATAACAAAAAACCAGGCTTTAGAAGGATTTACTCTTCCTAAGTTATTGTGGGTAAAAGAGTATGAACCGGAGGTATTTGAAAAAACAGCTGTATTTATGCTGCCCAAAGACTATTTGCGTTTTAAGATGACTGGCTTGATTCATAGTGAATATTCAGATGCTGCCGGTACATTATTATTAAACATCAGCAAGAAAAAATGGGATGAAGAGCTTTGTCAATCAGTAGGAGTTAATATTAACCTTTGTCCGCCACTAGTTGAATCTAATGAATGCATAGGCAATATTAATGAGGAGTTCTCTCAAAAAACGGGATTAGCAACTTCAACGAAAGTATTTGCAGGCGGAGCTGATAATGCTTGCGGAGCAATCGGCGCCGGCATTTTATCATCAGGGGAAACCCTATGTAGCATTGGGACATCTGGGGTTGTTCTTTCTTATGAGGAACGAAGCGATAGAGACTTTGGTGGAAAAGTCCACTATTTTAATCATGGAAAAGAAAATGCATTTTATACAATGGGCGTTACATTATCCGCTGGTCACAGTTTAAGCTGGTTTAAGGAAAATTTCGCAGAAAACGATACGTTTGAAGAATTGTTGGCCGACCTAAAAAATGTCCCAATCGGCTCAAACGGCCTTTTATTTACCCCTTACTTAGTCGGGGAACGTACACCGCATGCAGATGCTACGATTCGCGGAAGTTTTATAGGGATGGATGCCTCTCATAAAAAGAGAGACTTTACGCGGGCAGTTATTGAAGGGATTACGTTTTCATTAAATGAATCAATTGAAATTTTTCGAGAAAACGGAAAGGAAATTACGTCTATTGTATCAATCGGCGGGGGAGCAAAAAACGATCACTGGCTTCAAATTCAAGCAGACGTTTTTAATGCAAAAATCGTAAAGTTATCTACTGAACAAGGCCCAGCGTTAGGAGCAGCCATGCTAGCAGCTTATGGCTGTGGCTGGTACAACTCATTGGAAGAGTGTGCAAACGTATTTATTACGTCTTCAAAAACATATTATCCTAACGTAGAACATGTACAAGTCTATAAACAGCTTTATGAATTATATAAAGAAGTATATCTTCAAACACACGACCTAAGTAAAAAGCTAGATGAATTTAAAGGGAAGTAATAGATTACAAAATATACAACCTTACTTTAAAAAGGAGCCTCATATGAAAGTAGCTTGTATTATTTGATTATGGTTGTATATCGATATACCTGACACAAAAGGAAGTATAGAAAATGCTGTAGTAAGATTTGATTCGATAGAAAAATACGTACGTTAGAGGGGAGGATAAGAGCAGTTAGTCCAATAAACGACGAAAATTTCTTTTGTGTTCCAAGAATTTGAAAACGCATTCAAATAAGTGCGAACTCAGTTAGAAATAGAACTTCTACTGTTACCCTTAACTAACTGCTTTTAACAACGCATGAAACAAAATCGAAACTCATTATATATTTTTTCTATTACCTTAGTTGCCGCTATCGGAGGGTTACTGTTTGGATATGATACAGCTGTAATATCTGGAGCTGAAGAATCATTAAAGGTGTATCTTATTGACAGCTTAGGGTTGGGATCCTTAGCACACGGTGTTACTGTATCAAGTGCTTTAATAGGATGTATTATTGGAGGGTTGGTATCTGGTTATTTTGCGACGAAACTAGGACGCAAACAATCACTTATACTAGCAGCTATTCTTTTTATAGTCTCAGCGTTAGGCGCTTCTTATCCTGAGTTTTTATTTTTCACAAAAGGGGAACCGACACTCTCTTTGTTACTAGCTTTTAACTTCTACCGCATTATAGGTGGGATTGGTGTTGGCTTAGCATCAGCCATTTGTCCCATCTATATAGGGGAAATTGCACCGGCAGATATTCGCGGCAGATTGGTATCGTTCAATCAATTTATGATTATTTTTGGAATGTTAGTCGTTTACTTCGTGAATTGGGGTATTGCAAATGGGGAAACCTTAGAATGGATTAATGATGTAGGTTGGAGATATATGTTTGCTTCAGGAGCTATTCCAGCTTTACTCTTTGCAGCACTCTTGTTTTTAGTTCCTGAAACGCCTCGCTACTTAGCTATACAGAATCAAGATCAAAAAGCTTTAGCCATACTAACCAAAATTAATGGATCTTCAGAAGCGAAATCAATTTTAGAAGATATTAAACAAACAATTTCTACCAATGTTTCATCTGAAAAATTATTGGCGTACGGAAAATTAGTTATCGTTGTAGGTATACTGCTTTCTGTATTTCAACAGTTTGTAGGAATAAATGTAGCTCTATATTATGCTCCGCGTATTTTTGAAAGCATGGGAGCAGCTAAAGGTTCTTCTATGCTGCAAACCATTATTATGGGATTAGTAAACGTTATTTTTACAGTAATTGCAATTTTGACGGTTGATCGTTTGGGAAGAAAACCTTTATTAATAACAGGGTCTATCGGAATGGCCATTGGAATGTTTGGTGTAGCAAGCATGGCTTTTTCAAACATCATTGGTATAGGGACGCTTGTATTTATCATTATTTATACAGCTTCCTTTATGATGTCATGGGGACCAATTTGTTGGGTGCTCATTTCAGAGATTTTTCCTAATAAAATTAGAGGTCGTGCTGTAGCCATTGCCGTAGCTGCTCAGTGGGCGGCTAACTATTTTATTTCCTCTACGTATCCTGTGATGATGGAATATAGCGGAGGATTAACATATGGTTTCTACGGTTTAATGAGTGTACTTTCTGCCTTATTCGTTTGGAAATTTGTTCCTGAAACAAAAGGTAGAACTCTTGAACAAATGGAAAATATGTGGAGAAAAAAACAAGAGGCTTCAAAGAGTAAGAAGGCCATATAACCATTGAGCTTTTGCTTAGAGGAAAGATGAATATAAAACTTTCAAAAACACCTAAACTATCTTTAGGTGTTTTTAATATGTAACCTTTATGAAGAAAGTGGATAACTTTTTTAAAGGATATTGCTATAGTGATAAGCCTCTTTAAAAATAGAAATATAGTTTTCTTTATGAGGAGTGTTTCATCGTAAATATAAATAACGGTGCAATGAATTCACAAAAAATCTGGGGGCATCCGCTATTACGGAATATCCTAAAGAATTAAAGTGTGAGCATGCTTCCTGGGTTCCCGCGTATCAGAATCGAAAAATGATTGATTGGATGTTTCAGCAGGTCAAATAAGCAAATCAGTAAATGTTAAAGCTCAATACTTCATCTAGTACTTACGAAAAAACTCTTCCAGTTAATAAAAACTGGAAGAGTTTTTTGCTTTTATTAGGCTAGTCAAAAGGCAATGCTGATCTTCCTCTTACACACCACATTTACCCAAATATGTGACGAAATTATGGTAAAGGTATTCAAAATAGATAAAAAACGCTTTAAGTGTGATAAATATCACACCCTTTAACAATGCAACATGATAATTTTTTAGAAGCAAGCAATATGTCATGACAAACTTCAATATGTTAGGAGGTTTTTAGTCTTTTGATCTGTTGAGATGCATCTTTAATATGAACGTTTATATACCATTATTATGTACAGAGACTTAGAAGAAGGGAGCCTGAGCTTAGGTGAGAAAGCAAAAATCAATGCATATTAGCAAGTTAATCATTCTCTCCGTATTCATTACAATTTTTTTAGCAGGCTGTGATAGCCGTTATTTGATTTTAAATCCACAGGGGGCGGTAGCTCAAAAAGAATACCATTTAATTATTTTTTCCATAATTTTATGCACAATTGTTGTTATTCCTGTTTTAGGTCTGCTTGTGTATATCGTTTTACGCTACCGTGATAAGCCTGGAAACAAGGCTCCGTATTGGCCAGACTGGGACGATAGTAAGCTTCTTGAATTTATTTGGTGGGGCATCCCCATCATTATTATCGGTATTTTAGGTTTTGCTACAGCCAGAACAACGTATGACTTAGTAAATCCGCCGCAAAAAGATGTAAAGCCGCTAACGATTGAAGTAACGTCTCTTGATTGGAAATGGTTATTTCAATATCCGGATCAAGATATTGCGACAGTCAATTATGTAGAAATTCCAAAAGATGTGCCTGTTCAATTCGTGCTAACGTCAGATGCACCTATGAATTCTTTTTGGGTACCCCAGCTGGGAGGACAATTATATACCATGCCGGGAATGGCAATGGGGCTTTGGCTGCAAGCTGATCACAAGGGAGAATATTTTGGCTCAGGCGCTAATTTTACAGGTGAAGGATTCGCTCATATGAGCTTTAAAGTTAAATCTACATCGACAAAAGAATTTAATCAATGGGTAAAGCAAGTGAAAGAAACATCACCAGCTTTAACAAAATCTGATTATAACAATCTCGCAAAACAAGGTCTTTCTTTGGAAAAATCGTATTCTACCATTCCTAAAGGCCTATTCCAAGATATCGTCATTAAAAACGGCGGTCAATATTATAGTCAGCACCATCATATGAAAAATGAAGACATGAAGACTATGAATGTGGCTTCTGAAGAACAAGTACATGCACAGCACGAGCACCAGGAAGGAGGAAAATAAGTTGTTAGACAATTTAAAAGATTTTTCATCTCATTTTTTTGTGACAGGAGAACCGATGATTTATGGAGCAGATGTCGCCATTTTGTTAACACTAGCCGGTATTATTTTTGTTCTTACTTATCTTAAAAAATGGAAGTGGCTATGGCGTGAGTGGCTCACAACGGTGGATCATAAAAAAATTGGCATTATGTATATGCTTTCTTCATTATTAATGCTGTTTCGAGGCGGAGTAGATGCATTATTAATGCGTATGCAACTAGCATTCCCTCAGTGGCATTTTCTAGATTCTAATCATTACAACGAAATTTTTACTACGCACGGAACCATTATGATTCTATTTATGGCAATGCCGCTTATGTTTGCTTTCTTTAACATTGTTGTGCCGCTTCAAATTGGAGCAAGAGATGTCGCCTATCCTTTTTTAAACGCAGTAAGCTTTTGGCTATTTTTCTTTGGCGCCATGCTTTTCGATTTGTCGTTTGTAATCGGCGGCTCGCCAGATGCAGGATGGTTGAGTTATCCGCCGCTTTCTGGCATGCAGTTCAGTCCTGGACCAGGTCAAGATTTTTATATTTGGGGTATTCAAATATCAGGTATTGGCAGCTTGGCTTCTGGAATTAATTTTATTATGACTATTTTAAAAATGCGTGCGCCGGGCATGAAACTTATGAATATGCCGCTATTCACGTGGTCCGTTCTAGCAAGCTGTATTATTATCATTTTCGCGTTTCCTGTATTAACCGTAACGCTTGCTTTATTGTTTATTGACCGCTTCTTTGACGGACACTTATTTACTATGACCGGCGGAGGAAATCCGATGATGTACATTAACTTAATTTGGATGTGGGGACATCCTGAAGTGTATATCGTTGTACTTCCTGCATTCGGCATTTTTTCTGAAATCGTTGCAACGTTTTCTCAAAAGAAGATATTTGGCTATAAGTCTATGGTTTTTTCAATGATGATTATTAGCGTTCTATCGTATTTCACATGGGTACATCATTTCTTTACGATGGGTGCAGGTGCTAATGTGAATGTGTTTTTTGCTATTACGACGATGGCTATCGGAATTCCAACGGGTGTTAAAGTGTTCAACTGGTTATTTACGATGTTCCGCGGCCGTATTCAAATGACGCAGCCAATGCTATGGACAATTGCTTTTATCCCGTGTTTTGTTGTGGGAGGAGCAACGGGTGTTATGCTTTCAGCAGCTCCCGCAGACTATCAGTATCATAATAGCTACTTTTTAGTTGCACACTTTCACCCAGTGTTAATTGGAGGCGTTGTATTCGGCTTTTTTGCAGGTTTGTACTATTGGTGGCCAAAAATGTTTGGCTTTAAATTAAATGACCGTCTTGGTAAATGGGCGTTTTGGACATGGAATATTGGTTTTTATGTATGCTTCATGCCTCAATACGCATTAGGGTTTATGGGAATGACGCGTCGTATTTATACGTACAACTTTGACATGGGATGGGGACCGCTGAACGTTATCTCTACAGTCGGAGCTTTCTTTATGGGCATAGGGTTTATCTTTCAAGCATGGCAGATTCTTCATGGCATTAAGTACGGAGAACGGGATGTAACAGGGGATCCTTGGAATGGACGTACATTAGAATGGTCCATCCCTTCACCGCCGCCGCACTACAATTTTGCAGTGATTCCAACAGTAACGGGGCAAGATGCGTGGTGGACAATAAAAGAAGAAAGAAAAAAGAAAAAAGCGAAGGAAACAGCTGCTTTCTCTCCGATTCATATGCCTAAGAATTCAGGTATTCCATTTATCATGTCGGTTTTCTGGTTCATTGCTGGTTTTGGCTTAACGTTCCACTGGGTGTGGATGGCGATATTCGGTTTGACAGGAGTCGGAGCTTGTTTACTAGCTCGCTCTTTTCAATACAACTCGGACTATTATATTCCGGTGGATGAAATTCGACATACAGAAGATTCAGTAGGGAGGGTTGGCTGACATGGCTTATGCGACAGCGCACCACGAAGAACATCATGATGAACATGATGAAGGAATCAAAGTTATGGGTTTTTGGCTTTTCCTCGTAACGGACTGCATCCTATTTGGAGCATTATTTGCTACGTATGCCGTTCTTGTTAATCATACTGCGGGAGGCCTTACAGGAAAGGAATTTTTTGAAGTTCCAGGATTTGTTTCTGAAACGTTTATCTTATTAACGAGCAGCTTTACGAGCGGATTAGCTGTGCTGAGCATGCACAAGGGAAAAATAAAGCCTTTAATTGGCTGGCTAATCGTAACTCTGCTTTTAGGTATGTGCTTTGTGGGCCTTGAAATTCATGAATTTCAAACAATGGTTCATGAAGGAGCAACCATTTCCACCAGCGCATTTTTTACAGCTTTCTATACGCTAGTTAGTACGCACGGGCTGCACGTTTCTGTCGGCATCATTTGGATGATTTCAATTACAATCCAATTAAAACGATATGGAATTACCTCTGTAATAAAGCGAAAAGTGACGATTATCAGCTTATACTGGCATTTTCTTGATGCTGTCTGGATCTTCCTTTACACGGTTGTGTATTTAATGGGGGTGATGTAGATGGAGAACCATGGATCGTTAAAAGCTTATACAATAGGATTTATTTTCTCGATTATTTTAACCGTTATTCCTCTGATGCTGGTATTAAACCAAGTATTTGCTAAAAATATATTACTAGCTAGCATTCTAGGAATGGCCGTGCTTCAATTTTTCATTCAACTGTTTTTCTTCATGCATATTAAAGACGGAGAGAAGCCCCGTTATAATGTGATGGCTTTAATACTTGGAATCGTTTTTGTTATTACGATTGTAGCAGGATCGATTTGGATAATGACTTTTAACTCTCAAGTTCAATAAAAATGGAGCCGTGCACTACACACGGCTCCATTTTTATTAATTTCTATATATTGTGATAAAAATCACATACTTTCGTTTGCGCAAGAAGTAAAATAAAAGTGTAGCAAGGAAAGTTCTTTATAAACGAAAGACAAAGGAGAGATTATGATGAATATGGCTTATCGTAACATCCTCGTAGCAGTAGACGGTTCTGTAGAAGCAGAGTGGGCATTCAAAAAAGCAGTTAACAGTGCGAAAAAAAATAACGCTCATTTAATAGTTTGTCACGTTATCGACATACAAGCGTTAAGTCCATCACCTTATGCATTCTATACAGATACACGCTTTCAAGATGCAGAGAAATTTGCTGAAGAACTTTTGACCAACTATAGTAACCTAGCTCTTAAGGCTGGAGTAACGAAAGTCGAGACATTAATTGAACACGGTTCTCCTAAAACAAAAATATCTAAAAAAATTGCTCCCGATAAGCACGTTGATTTAATTATATGCGGTGCGACGGGGCTAAACGCCGTAGAGCGCATTTTGATCGGAAGCGTATCTCAGCATATTTTACGCTATGCCAAATGTGATGTGTTAATTGTTCGCACTCCTAAAGAAGCCGAAGAAGAATCAAAGCCTTTACAAGTGGAACTAACAGAGTAGCAGAACAGAAGAAAAAGCACGCTTATTTTTCACAGTAAAATACAAAGCTCTCACCATTTATTTAAAGAGGGGGTATAAACGTATTTTAGTTAAAAGAAAATCCGAACAAGGAATCAAGATTCTTAAGGGGGAATTTGACTCGTTCGGATTTTTTTATTGTGATGGTGAATGTATTTTCCAGGTATGCAGCTGTTTCTAGCTGTTGATTGAATGGGAATGGCAGAAAGAAAGGTGAGGATAGTAGAGCACATTAAACATGTTTATTAAAGAAGCAGAGGGGAAGAACAAGTATATAGAAAACTTTTCCTTAGTTGGTTAAGGTTGATTTATAAAGGAGTGACGAATATGTCAAAACTAAATAATCCATTAACTCAATATTTCCATGAAGACTATCCAAAGCAGTATCAAGAACCGCCTGGTGTACAAAAAGAAATGAACGTCATCCCAGACTGCGGGGAAAACAGTTACATAGGTGCAGGTAAATTAAAAGGCAGAAAAGCTCTTGTGACAGGTGGAGATTCAGGTATTGGCCGAGCAGCAGCTATCGCTTACGCAAGAGAAGGAGCGGACGTTGCGCTTAATTACTTGCCACAAGAGCAAGCTGATGCAGAAGAAGTAAAAAAGCTTATTGAAGCAGAAGGAAGAAAAGCAGTACTCATACCTGGTGATGTAGGCGAAGAATCTTTTTGCAAGGAGCTAGTAGAAAAAGCTTACAAAGAATTAGATGGATTAGACGTTTTAGCGCTCGTAGCAGGTAAACAGCAGGCAGTAGAAGATCTTGCTGATTTAGAAACGGACCAACTGCGCAAAACCTTTGAAGTAAATGTATTCTCTTTATATTGGACCGTAAAAGCAGCGCTGCCTTATTTACCGGCAGGAGCTTCTATTATTACAACAAGTTCTGTACAAGGCTATAGCCCAAGTCCCAATTTATTAGACTATGCAGCTACAAAGTTTGCTATTAACGGATTCACTCGCGGACTAGCCAAGCAATTAGCTCCAAAAGGTATCCGCGTCAACTCCGTTGCTCCAGGACCTATCTGGACGCCGCTTCAAATTTCTGGAGGGCAGCCAAGCGACGCGATTCCAGGCTTTGGACAAGATACACCGTTGCAGCGTGCTGGTCAGCCAGTAGAGTTGGCAAATGTATACGTATTTTTAGCTTCAACGGATGCAAGCTACGTAACAGCTCAAGTTTACGGGATTACAGGCGGAATAGAACTAGCTTAACTCAAAAAAACACGTGCAGTTATGAACTGCACGTGTTTTTTTGAGTTATCGTCTTTTACCTTTTAAAGTCTGTACACAAATGTAGCTAAGCGTAGCGAATAACGCTGTAATAAATGCCGAGTGAGACAGTGTAGCAAAGACATTTAAACGAGACATGACAACAAAGATACCGCTGAATATTTGAGCAATGGTTAAAGCAACCGCAATGATGGACGCGTAGTAAATATCACGGCGGGTTTCTTTATACTGCTTGATGGCAGATACCATAATCCAAATGATAAGAACAAACAGCACAAGAGCAGCAAATCGGTGGGCAAAATGAATGCCCGTTGTTCCTGAAAGCTTTGGAATAAGAGTATTGCCATAACAAGCAGGAAAGCTTGTACAGGCTAAGCTTGCACCTTTGTGACGCACATATGCACCTAAATAAATATCGCAATAGGTAAATATAAGCGTAAACCATGCGAGCCATCTAAATTTGCCTGTAACCGCTCCTTTAATAAAATGATCCGAACGATCCTTTTGAATAACAAATATTGAAAGTAAAAATACACCGGTAAACGCAATAAGCGAAAGACCGAAATGCAGTGCTAGCGCCTCAGCTGACTGAGGCCAGATAACTGCAGAAGCCCCGAGCAATGACTCGATAACGATAAATGCAATACTCATAATCGCTAAAATTTTCACTTCACGGTTTCTGCGATAACGAATCCAAGCCCAAATAGAAAATGCTAAAACGAGAAGACCTGCAAATGCGGTAATCAAACGATGCGTATATTCAATCATTGTTGCTACTGCGTATTCGGGTATTAACTGCCCGTTACACAATGGCCACTCGTTTCCGCACCCTAATCCAGATCCTGTGGTTGTGACCAGACTGCCGGCAATCATTAAAATAAACATAACAATCGTTGTAAATATAGCTGTTATTTTAAATAAATTTCTCATACGTTGACTCCCTTTGTTGAGTTACTAATTATGACTATAGATTTGATGAATACGATAGTCAAGTAGTAGAGCGTAATTAACAAATAACTGTCACAAACTCGCACATGTTTCCCTTAAATTTAATGTCAGAAAAGCTTTCTTCACTAAGCTTTGTAATGGTTTTTTCCTTTTAAACAATGTAAATATGCTTTCATACATAAGATATAAAAAATTATATTAGTGATTTTATACAATTTGCAAAAAAAACTTTAGAGAGAATGGAGATACAATCATATTCCAAAAGTGATAATATAAATATAAATCAAATGATGTTATAAAACCTATCATTTTATGTTAGATATAAAATGAACTTTTTATCACGGAGAAACTTTATTGAAAGGAGAGATAACGATGAGCTTAGAAGCTTTAAATAAAAGAGTAGAAACCGATCTTTCTTACCTTTCCTTCAGGAAACTAACAGAAGTACAGCCAATGATCCCTAAGAGTGGACACGTATACGATGTAATCATTATTGGAGGAGGTCAAAGCGGGTTAGGAACGGCTTTTGGCTTGCTGCGAGAACGCGTGTCAAATATTCTTGTTATTGATGAAAACCGTTCGGGTTTAGAAGGTCCGTGGGAAACGTATGCACGAATGATTACGCTGAGAACACCAAAAAACTTAACATCTATCGATTTAGGTATGCCTTCGCTTACGTTTCAAGCGTGGTGGGAAGCACAATTTGGCTCAGAGGGCTGGGAAGCTCTTGACAAAATTCCAAGAGGAGACTGGATGAATTATTTACGCTGGTACCGGAGCATTCTTAACCTTCCTGTGGCAAATGAAATAAAATTAACGTTAATTGAGCCGACGGAAACAGGTATTCATCGCTTGCATATTGAAGGGAATGGAGCTACATGTCCTACACTGATGGCACGTAAAGTTATACTAGCTACAGGAATTCAAGGAGGAGGAGAGTGGCATGTCCCGCCTATGATTTCTGAAAAATTGCCGCCTCATCTTTATTCTCACACTTCCCAAACCATTGATTTTACTACGTTGAAGAACAAAGAAGTAGCTGTTTTAGGAGGAGGAGCTTCCGCGTTTGACAATGCCAACTATGCGCTTTCTGAAGGGGTTGCTGAAGCTCATGTATTTGTTCGCCGAAAAGAACTTCCGCGTATTAACCCAATCAGACAAATGGAAGCTTCAGGAATGATTGAACGTTTCCACGCTTTGTCAGATGCTGAAAAATATGAAGTGATGGCTCATTTTTTCGAATACAACCAGCCTCCTACGAATGATACATTTGGACGCGCTTCCTCATGGCCCGGTTTTCATTTACACGTACATGCACCGTGGCTGGATGTCGAAGAAAAACAGGATAAAGCAGTTGTAACAACTCCGCAGGGAATCTTTACATTTGACTATTTAATTATTAGCACAGGGCTTCTAACAGATCCGGCTCTTCGTCCAGAATTACGCCTTGTTGAAAAACACATCGCCCGCTGGAGCGATCATTACAAAGCACCGCATGAAATTGCCAACCCAGTATTGGATGCCCACCCTTACCTTAGTAATGGCTTTGCTTTTTCAAATCGCGATGGGGAAGGGGAAAAAATGGTATATGGCCTTTTTGCTTTTAATTATTCCGCTTTAATTAGCTGTGGAATTTCTGCTTCCGCTCTTTCAGGTCTAAAATATGCGATACCGAAGCTCGTATCAGAAGTAGCCAATCAGCTTTTTATTGATAACCGCCATGAGAAGTTAACCAATTTCTTTGACTATAATGAGCCTGAATTTATCGGGAGCTGGTCAAAGGACAATAATCAAGTAAAAACAATATAGCAAAACACATTTTTAACAATGAAAAAGGTGAAGCATATGGAGCCGATCTCTAAAAAGAAGATAGCTACTTTGTATACTCAAATTAGCCAAGAGATTTTTAATGTAGGCGTGAATACTCAAAAAATAGATATTATTGATAATAAAATTCTTATTCTAGCTCAATCAAAAAGAATGCCGGCACTAGAAGCCCTCAGTGAAGAATATAGAGAATTAGTGATGTCTCTTGATGCCGCTTTGTCGACTAAATATAAAAAAATGCTAAAGCAAAAAGTGGAGCTTTTATTTGATGTCGAGGTCACTTCTTTATTTAGAGATTATGATCCTGTTACAGAGAATTCTTGTACAGTTATTTGCTTTAAATAACTTCTCTATATAAATTGCACAACATTCGATGAAATCGTTTGCTGTGCAAAATAGGTAAAAGACGGATGCTTATCTTCTGTTTACAGAAGCAAAGAGCCGTGAAGATAGAAGGGTTTCCTTCTGTTTTCACGGCTCTTTTTATAGATATTTTTATAAAAAAGAGGGGGGAAATGGTTAAAAACACACTGTTTTATAGAGGAGCTGTAAAAGCGAGTTAAAAGAAGATGAATCGAAAATTAAAGGAGTGAAAAGCAAGTGGCGATGAATGAAAAAATGGAAGCTCAGCATATGGAACTAACAAAGAACTCAGTCCCCAACCCTTCATGGTTGGATAAGCTTTTTCATTTAACCGAACGCAAAACAGATGTAAAAACAGAAATTCTTGCTGGAATTACTACTTTTGTGACGATGAGCTATATTATCTTTGTGAATCCGACGATTTTAGCAGATGCAGGCATTCCAAAAGAAGCGGCAATTGCAGCAACGATTTTTGCCACTGTCTTTGCAACTCTTTTGTTTGCACTGTGGGCGAACATGCCTATTGCAGTAGCACCTGGAATGGGGCTGAACGCTTTTTTTACGTATACAGTAGTATTGGGTGAAGGGTTAACGTGGCAAACAGGTTTAGGAGCCGTATTTATTTCAGGGATTGTGTTTTTTATTTTAACGATAACAGGCTTGCGCAAAAAGATTATTGAAGGGATACCCGCTATTTTAAAAAGTGCTATTTCCGTTGGAATCGGTCTATTTATTGCTTTTATCGGTTTTAAGCAAGCAGGAATTATTGTAAGCAGCAAAGAAAATTTAGTAGCGCTTGGACAACTTACAAAACCGGGCCCATTCCTTGCTTTATTAGGTTTTATCGCGGTAACTGTATTAACTGCTCGAAAAATTAAAGGAGCTGCCCTGATTAGCATTTTGCTAGTATCAATTGCCGGGATGGTGCTGGGCATAGTAGAAGCACCTAAAAGTATCAGCAGCGTTGTGTCATTTTCAATGCCGAGCATGTCAGAAACTTTTTTACAAATGGATATTAAATCTGCTCTCCATTACGGTCTTTTCTCTATTATTTTTTCATTTACGCTTGTGGAGCTATTCGATAATTTAGGATCGATGATTGGATTATCTAAAAAAGCTGGATTAATGGATGAAAAAGGAGAAATTAAGGGGTTAGATAAAGCGCTTATGGCAGATTCTCTTGCGACTGTAGCCAGTGCTGCTATGGGATCTACTGCAATGAACGCATATGTAGAAAACGCTGCGGGAATTGCAGAAGGAGGCAAAACGGGCCTTAAAGCACTGGTCGTTGCCATATTGTTTTTAGTGAGTCTTTTATTTACGCCATTAATTAGTATTATTCCTTCTTTTGCTACAGCGCCTATTTTAATTATGGTTGGAGCTCTCATGTTGACAGAAATAAAAAACATTCCTTTAGACGAGATAACAGATGCTGTGCCGGCTTTTTGTACCATTATTTTGATGCCGTTAACGTTTAGTATCGGCGAAGGCTTAGCGCTAGGGTTTTTATCTTATACATTCGTTAAATTGTTAGCCGGCAGGGCGAAGGAAATTCACTGGATTATGTATATGATTAGTGCCGCTTTTATTATCAACTTCGTTTGGGCTGCTTGAGCCCATATATCTAGAGCAAAAAAGACTTCTCAGCTGAGAAGTCTTTTTACTGTTCATGTAAATTTTAATTGCTCTTTCCTTACAGGAATAAAAGGTAGCGAAGAAAGATATATAACGTTGAAATCAAAAGAGATACAAGCATAATCGGAGCTCCAATTTTCAAAAAATCCATAAACGAAAATTTATGTCCTTTTTTTACAGCCATGCCAGCTACAATGACGTTGGCAGATGCTCCAATTAACGTACCGTTTCCTCCCAAACATGCTCCTAGAGCCAATGACCACCACAGTACATTGATTTGAGCAGAATCAGGGCTCATTCCCATTCCATGAGCCATATCTTGAATAAGTGGAATCATTGTAGCAACAAAAGGAATGTTATCAATAACAGCTGAAGCAATTCCGCTAATCCACAAAATCAGATAAGCTGACAGTGCGATATTGCCGTCTGTAACGTTTAACGCGCCAGCAGCCAGCTTTTTAATAATGCCTACATCAATTAAGCCTCCGACAAGAACAAACAAACCTGCAAAGAAAATAATCGTTGTCCATTCAACAGAATCAAATGCGCTTTCTACTTCATCATGAGTTCTTAATCCAATTACCAGTAGTACAGCAGCACCCGTAATGGCTACCATAGCCGCATCAATGTGCAAAACAGAATGCAGGGTAAAACCTAGAATCGTTAATACTAATACAGTTAACGATTTTTTCATTAAAACAGAATCTTGAATATAATCTTTTTCATTTAAACTCATTAGCTCTTGCTTTTTACTATCTTCTACTTTTAACTTTTTACGATAGATAAGAACAAGAATCCCCAGTGTAACAACACCGATAATCAGCACTGCAGGAGTTAAATTTAATAAAAAAGCATTAAAATCAAGGTGAGGGTTCGCTGCCCCAATCATGATATTAGGCGGGTCGCCTATTAAAGTTGCCGTTCCTCCAATATTTGAAAACAGCACTTCTGATATAAGAAACGGAAAAGGATTAATGTTTAAGATAGTAGTAATCGAAAATGTAACGGGAACAATTAATAACACGGTTGTCACATTGTCTAAAAAAGCTGATCCGACACCTGTTAAAATCGATAAAATAACTAGAATTCGAACCGGATCACCTTTAGCAATTTTAGCAGACTTGATGGCTGCGTATTGAAACACGCCTGTTTTATTTGTAATGCCAACTAAAATCATCATACCCATAAGAAGGACAATTGTTTCCCACTGAATATGTTCGGTAATAGCATTATTAAAATCGACAATGCCTAACAAAATCATTAATATAGCACCTAAAAGAGCTGCTGAAGCGCGATTGATCTTTTCAGTCATAATCAGAAAATATGTAATGATAAATATAATAATGGCTGCGTATACATGGAAACTTGTAATGTGTTGAATTGCATTGTGCATAACTGTAACCTGGCGATATGTCATCTAGACGTCGCGAAGTGTAGATGACGCAAACTTTGGATGTTTTCCAGGTTTTCACCTCATCTTTCATCGTTTAATTTACATCCAACTTTACGGTGAAACTTCTATAAAATCCGCTTTCCTTTAACCAACCTCCTTTAAAAGCTTTGGTGTTCTTCAAAATGAAGACGATTCCTTCAGCATTATATCATATTTACATAAAAGCTTTCTTGCTAATTATTCATGTGATTTTCAACCCACACGCTTATTATGCACCTTAAATTCAGTTTACATAATTGATTCCTCTAAGATGGGACAAAGTTAGACAAAGTTGGAACAGTGTCCAATTTTGTCTAACTTTGTGAGAGCAAATAAAACAATGGATTGCTAAGATAAAGCCGTTTTCATGTTGGCACGGTACTTGCAAGAGTAATTAAGTGAAGTTTGATAACCAAATGAGGAGGCTTACCATAATGAAAACTGCTCAAAATAAAACAGAAAAGCTTACGAAAGAAAAAGCCAGCTGGATGTATCAGAAAATGGTAGAAATTCGAAAGTTTGAAGATGAAATACATCAAATTTTTGCAAAGGGTGTACTGCCTGGTTTTGTTCATCTGTATGCAGGTGAAGAAGCGATAGCGGTTGGAATGTGCGCTCACCTTAATGACAGTGACAGTATTACGAGCACTCATCGTGGACACGGTCATTGTATTGCTAAAGGCGGCGATCTGGATGGGATGATGGCTGAACTATTTGGGAAGGTAACCGGGTTAGGCAAAGGAAAAGGCGGATCTATGCATATCGCGGATTTAGATAAAGGAATTTTAGGAGCAAATGGAATTGTAGGAGGAGGATTTCCGCTTGCATGCGGTTCTGCTTTAACTGCTAAGTATAAAAAGACAAAAGATGTAAGCGTTTGCTTTTTTGGAGACGGAGCGGGCAACGAAGGAACGTTTCATGAAGGAATTAACTTAGCAGCCATTTGGAAACTGCCTGTTGTTTTTGTTGCTGAGAATAATGGCTACGGAGAGGCAACTCCATTTTCTTATGCTTCAAGCTGCAGCACGATTGCAGACCGTGCCGCATCTTACAACATTCCAGGCGTACGAGTGGATGGAAAAGACGTAATGGCTGTTTATGAAGCAGCTGCAGAAGCTATTCAACGAGCTCGCAGAGGGGAAGGCCCAACGTTAATTGAATGTGTAACGTATCGAAATTACGGGCATTTCGAAGGCGACGCACAAACGTATAAATCAGGCAGTGAAAAGAAAGAACATCTCCAAGAAAAAGATGCTATTGCTCTTTTTGAAAACTATTTGCTTTCAGAACAAGTAGTAACAGAAAAAGAGCTCAGAGATATTGAAGGTGATGTAGAAAAAGCAGTAAAACGCGCGGTTGAGCTAGCAGAAACAAGCGATTATCCTGATGCTTCCGAACTATTAACAGATGTTTATGTATCTTACTAATTAAAGGGGGAAAAGAAGATGACTAGAAAATTAAGTATGTCTGAAGCTATCAATGAAGCAATGAAACTAGCGATGCGAAAAGATGAGAATGTGATTCTGCTGGGAGAAGATGTAGCTGGTGGAGCGGAAATTGACCACCTGCAAGATGATGAGGCGTGGGGCGGGGTCCTTGGAGTGACGAAGGGGCTTGTACAAGAATTTGGACGTGAACGAATTCTTGATACGCCTATTTCAGAAGCAGCTTATATAGGAGCTGCAATGGGAGCGGCAGCTACGGGGTTAAGACCGGTTGCAGAATTAATGTTTAATGATTTTATTGGATGCTGCTTAGATCAAGTGCTGAATCAAGGCGCAAAATTTAGATACATGTTCGGAGGAAAAGCAGAAGTGCCCGTTACAATTCGAACGACTCATGGAGCTGGATTTAGAGCTGCAGCTCAGCATTCTCAGAGCTTGTACGCTTTGTTCACTAGCATTCCTGGCATTAAAGTAGTGGTCCCTTCTAATCCTTACGATGCAAAAGGTTTATTATTAGCAGCAATTGAAGACAATGATCCGGTTATCTTTTTTGAAGACAAAACATTGTACAACATGAAAGGTGAGGTTCCTGAAGGCTACTATACGATTCCATTAGGAAAAGCGGACGTGAAACGCGAAGGAACGGATTTAACTATTGTAGCGATTGGCAAACAAGTAAATACTGCACTTACAGCAGCAGATCAATTATCTCACAAAGGAATTGACGTAGAAGTAGTCGATCCGCGAAGTCTATCCCCTTTTGACGAAGAGACGATTCTTTCTTCTGTAGAAAAAACGAATCGATTAATTGTTATTGACGAAGCCAACCCAAGATGCAGCATAGCAACAGACATTGCTGCGCTAGTTGCTGATAAAGGATTTGACATGCTTGATGCACCTATTAAACGAATTACAGCGCCACATACACCTGTGCCATTTTCACCTCCATTAGAAGATATTTATCTGCCAACACCGCAAAAAGTAATTGAAGTTGTATCGGAGTTACTAGGAGATAAATCGCTTTTAAGCGTGTAAGCAAAGAGGAAGGAGGAGGAAGCAAATGGCTGCAGAGGTTGTAATGCCAAAACTAGGTATGGCAATGAAAGAAGGAACCGTTTCGACATGGAATAAAAAAGTTGGAGACTCCGTTTCAAAAGGAGATATGATTGCAAGCATTAATTCTGAAAAAATAGAAATGGAAATTGAAGCTCCGCAGGACGGTGTGATTCTTGATATTCTTGTGCAAGAAGATGTAGGGGTGCCTCCTGGAACGATTATCTGTTATGTTGGAAAGCCAAACGAGCAGCTTACTGAGCAAAACAGTTCAGCAAATGAGCTCCAGGCTCCCAAAAACGAAGTAGCTGCCACTATTTCTTTAGAAGAGCCGCCAGCAAACGCAGCTTCATCAAAGAAGAGCAAAGAAACGGTGCTTATTTCACCAATTGCACGGAAAATAGCAGAATCTGAAAACCTTAATGTTGAAACGATTAAAGGCACAGGACCAAAAGGAAGAATCACCAAAGCAGATGTAGAGAAAGTGCTGGCGGAAAGAGCTTCAGAAGCGAGTCGTCCACCAGCAGAAATAGATAAAGCTATAAAAAAAGAAACGCTTCCAGTAGCGGGCATGAGAAAAGTCATTGCAAGTCGAATGCATAATAGTTTATTAAACAGTGCCCAATTAACGATTAATATGAAAGCTGACGTGACGGATTTGCTGTCTCTGCAACGGGAAATCAAAGATGTGATCCAACAACGCCATAAGGTGAAGATATCTCTAACTGATTTTATTGCTCGCGCTGTTGTTCTTTCACTTCAAGAACATAAACAAATGAACAGTGCTTATATAGATAATGAAATTCATCTCTATAACCATGTTCATCTTGGAATGGCCGTGGCCTTAGAGAATGGGTTAGTAGTCCCTGTTGTGCAACATGCTGAAAAGATGTCATTAGTTGAATTAGCTGCAGAGATCAAAACACGAGCAGCAGATGCTCGGCAGGGTCAGCTGAGCACTGATAGAATGCAAGGTTCTACATTCACTATTACTAATCTCGGTGCTTACGGAGTAGAGTATTTTACACCTGTATTAAACCCGCCTGAAACAGGAATTCTTGGTGTTGGAGCTACTGAAGATGTACCGATGTATAAAGGAGACGAATTACAAAAAAGAAACTTGCTGCCTTTAAGCCTGACGTTTGATCATCGCGTACTGGATGGGGCGCCTGCAGCTAATTTTCTTGGAACTATTAAACAATACTTAGAGCAACCTATTTTACTACTCTTATAGAAAGGGGTGCATTCCGTGAAACCTTTAGTTGTCATTGGCGGCGGTCCAGCAGGATATGTGGCGGCAATCACTGCCGCCCGGCAAGGAAAACAAGTTACGTTAATCGAACAAAAAGATTTAGGTGGAACCTGTTTAAATGAGGGCTGCATGCCAACAAAGTCATTATTAGCAAGCGCGGAAGCCTACGAGAAAATCAAGCAAGCTGAGCAATTCGGCATCACTCTTCCTTTGGAACAAGTGAAAATTAACTGGGATGGGGTTCAGCATCATAAGACAGCCATTGTTAAAAAACTAGTGCAGGGAATTGGCTATTTGATGAAAAAGAACAGTATTAAAGTCATGAAAGGAGAAGCTTCCTTTTTGACAAATCATCGCCTAGCCGTGCAAAACGAAAATCACGTAGATGAGATAGAGGCTGAACAGTTTATTATTGCTGCGGGTTCAGAACCTGCTAGCCTGCCGTTTGCACCTTTTGATGGAAAATGGATCATTCACAGTGGACAAGCGATGTCACTGTCTGCTATCCCTTCATCTCTTTTAATAGTAGGAGGAGGGGTAATTGGGTGTGAATTTGCAAGCATTTACAGTCAAATGGGAACAAAAGTAACGATTGTGGAAGCGGCAGATCAGCTGCTTCCTGGTGAAGATGCCGATATCGCCTTTACGTTACAGGAAGAGTTAGAGAAAAAAGGCGTAGCGATTTACACATCCGCTTCACTAACAGAAATGCAGCCAGAAGATAAAACGGCTCTATTTAAACATAAAGAAGAGCTACACGAACTGCAACCTGATTATGCATTAATTTCAATTGGGAGAAAGCCTAGAGTGCTAGATTTAGGTTTAGAAAAGATTGGTGTACATTTTTCAAAACAAGGAATTGATGTTAATGAGCATATGCAAACGAATATACCTAATATCTATGCTTGTGGAGATGTAGTTGGCGGAATTCAGCTTGCTCATGTAGCCTTTCATGAAGGCACAGTTGCTGCTTTGCACGCATGCGGAAAAGATAAGAGCGTGAATTACCGAGCTGTACCACGCTGCATCTACACTCATCCTGAAATTGCAAGTGTCGGTTTGACAGAAAAACAGGCCCGAGAAAAATACGGTGATATTCGTGTCGGAGAATTTTCATTTACGGCAAACGGCAAAGCAATGATTGCAAATGATCCGGTTGGAAAAGTGAAGGTAATAGCAGAACCGCAGTTTAATGAAATTATTGGGCTTTCCATTGTAGGTGCACATGCTACAGAATTAATTGGACAAGGAACCATCATGCTGCACGGAGAGTTGACCACGGATGTAATGGAAGACTTTATCGCTGCTCATCCTACATTATCCGAAGCGATTCATGAAGCTCTTTTGCATTCAACGGGTCAGGCCGTTCACTCATGATTATACAAGTACTCAAGTTATTAAGCTCTTTAAGAATGAAAAGTAAAAATGAATGATTTAAAAAGTAAACTAGAGGATGAAGGAATCATGGGAGAGGTATAGGGATTTTCCTGCATCCTCGTCTAGTTTTTCTATTAATTTTTACATAACGTGAGCTTAAGAATCTATCTTTGATAATGATAACGTTTTCTTTGTGATTTATAATAATAGTAACAAGCCTTGATTTACTATATTCAATCAAGTTTATAGGGGAGAGGTAAGAAATGGAATCTACACTTTCTTTAAACACATGGAAACGTTTTGTAAACGAAGGGGCACTTGAATCGTCAAGGTTAAACGACATTATTGTAAAATCATGGCATCGTTGTAAAAGCGCAGATGTTAATCCTTACCTAGATAAAGGCAGATCAATTTTAAGAAACGAAGATTTTCATTCTCGAAAACAAATGAATTCGTTATTTCTTGAAACGGCTTTGCCGCACTTAGAAAGAATAAGACAATCAGCGGCAGATTTAGGAATGGTTGCTCTATTAATTGACCCAGAAGGCTATATTTTATCTATTACAGGAAATAGACTTACACTGAATGAAGCAAGAAAAATTAATTTTGTGGAAGGTGCTTGTTGGACAGAGAAAGAAGTAGGAACAAATGCAATCGGTACGGCTCTGCAAACGGAAGAACCCATTATGATAACAGGTACAGAACATTATTCGATTGCTTCGCATCAATGGAGCTGTTCGGCGGCGCCTGTTCGAAATGACGACGGAAATTTAATTGGGATTATTAATATTTCCTGTCCCGTAAACAGAGCGCACCCTTATATGCTTGGAATGGTTACGTCCATTGCGTATACAATCGAACGGGAGCTAAGCATTCGAATGCATAAAGACGAAATTGAGTTGGTTCATGCTTCTATGAATTTTGTCGATAGCAAGCAGCTCTTGCTGCTTTGCAATTACAAGGAAGTAATTGTAGGAGCAAGTAAAACCGTTCGGGAATGTATACCTAAATGGTCAGGCCAACAGTTGAATACGACTGTACAACAGGGATTTCGTATAGTGATGGAAGTGCCTGTAATTTCAAAAAGACACGGTCATTCTATTGGAAAGATTGTTTACTTATCAGAAGAAACGACTTATAACCAAACAACTAAACAGATCTCTGCTCAATCATTTTGTTTTAAAGGAGAATCAGGCATAAGCCGATCCTTTCAGCGAACACTAGAAGAAATAAAGCATGCGGCTCCTACGGATACAACGGTCTATATTTTAGGGGAAACAGGCACTGGAAAAGAAGTAGTGGCGAGAACGATTCATGAAAACAGTTCGCGTAAAAACGGGCCTTTTATTGCTCTTAATTGTGGTGCCATTCCGAAGGAACTTATGGAAAGTGAATTATTCGGCTATGCGGAAGGAGCTTTTACAGGAGCACGGCGTCAAGGATATCAAGGGAAGTTTGAACAGGCTAATCATGGTACGATTTTTCTTGATGAAATAGGTGAACTTCCTCATTCTATGCAAGTTTCTTTGTTAAGAGTATTGCAAGAGCGCAAGGTGACGCCTGTGGGAAGCAATCAGGAAATTCCGGTAGACATCCGGATTATTACCGCTACTCATCGAGATCTTCGCCAGCTTGTCAATGAAGGGAAGTTTCGAGAAGATTTATATTACCGACTTCACGTGTATCCCGTGCATGTTCCGCCTTTACGGGAAAGAAAAGAAGATATTCCGCATCTTATGCGGTACTTTTGTCAAACGAATGATTGGAATATGAATTTCCCCAAGGAATTAGTGGATAAATTGATAGATTACCAGTGGCCCGGAAACATTCGAGAATTATTTAATGTACTTGAGCGCTTGAAAATCTCACTAAACACGGAAGTAGAAAAAGAGAAAGTATTGAATTATTTAAGTTCTTTAAATCTTGGCGGTCAGAAGAGCATCTCCCGCTTTGATACTTCACAAGAAATAGAAGAAAATGATTTTACGTCCTTACCCGCACTCACGTTTCGTGAAAAAGTTCAAAAAGACTTAATGATGGATGCTTTACGTAAAACCCAGGGAAATGTTTCACTTGCCGCTAAGCTGTTAGATATACCACGAAGTACATTTTATAATAGATTAAAAAAATTTAATTTGTAAGCTTAGATTTTGTAGCTGTTTTAAATAAGGATAGGAGCTGAGTAGAATGAAAGCATTAAGATGGCATGGCGTTAAAGATGTAAGGTTAGAACATATTTCAGAACCTACCGTCTCTCAAGGGAAAGTGAAAATTAAAGTAGAATGGTGTGGAATTTGCGGAAGTGATTTGCATGAGTACACGGCAGGACCCATTTTTATTCCTACAGAAGAACTCCATCCATTAAGCAAAGATAAAGCACCGATTGTGCTGGGGCATGAATTTTCTGGACAAGTTGTAGAAATCGGAGAAGGTATTACGAATGTAAAAGTCGGAGACAGAGTAGTGGTAGAACCTATCTATGCATGCGGAGAGTGTGAAGACTGTAAACACGGAAAGTATAATCTTTGTAAGAAAATGGGGTTTTATGGTCTTGCAGGAGGAGGCGGAGGTTTTTCTGAGTATGCCTCCATACCGGTAGAGATGATTCATAAAATACCGGAAACGGTGTCTTACGAGCAAGGAGCTCTCGTAGAGCCTTCAGCTGTGGCTCTTCATGCTGTGCGCCAAAGCAAACTAAAGGTAGGGGATAAAGCCGCTGTATTTGGGACGGGGCCAATCGGTTTGTTAGTTATTGAAGCGTTAAAAGCATCGGGTGCATCTGAAATTTATGCGATTGAACTATCGGAACAGCGCAGACAGAAAGCTGAAGAACTTGGGGCAATTGCCATTAACCCGCAAGAATACGACCCCGTAGCAGAAGTACATAAGCGCACAGGCGGAGGTGTAGACGTTTCCTATGAAGTGACAAGTGTTCCCTTAGTTTTAACTCAAGCCATTAATTCTACCAAAAGTGGCGGAGAGACAATGATTGTTAGTATATTTGAAAAAGAAGCGTCCATTCATCCCCAAACAATCGTTTTACAAGAGCGTACAGTAACAGGTATTATTGGCTACCGCGATGTATTTCCAGCGGTTATTAGTTTAATGGCAAAAGGCTATTTTTCTGCTGATAAACTGGTGACAAAACGTATTAAACTAGAACATGTGATTGAAGAAGGTTTTGAGAAACTGTTAAAAGAAAAAGAACAGGTGAAAATTTTAGTGAAAGCCGAATAAAAAAAGAGGCTGGGACAAAAGTATTTTAGACGAAGTAAAAAACGAACCATTAATCAAGATTTTTGATTAGTGGTTCGTTTTGTTTGTTATGGTAAACGTCGGTTCGTTTTGTTTAAGTTCTTCTAGCAGTTGATTGGAGGGCAAGACGAAGACTCCTGCGGGAACAGCGGAACAGGTGAGACCCCACAGGAGCGTATGCGACGAGGAGGCTCAGCGGCCGCCCGCGGAAAGCGAAGTCTTGCACGGAAATCAACTGCCGTGTCACAAGCGGTTCAGCTCACCTATCCTATTTGTTCGTCTTTAGATCGGATTCATTTCGTTATGTCTTAAGCTCTTTAAATTGAATAAGGTAAGTAGGGTTGTTTTATTATCAGATTATTCTGTACTATATACAGTATATTGTATACAATATATAATCTAGTTAATAAAATCAGAGGTGATGAGTGAATGACAGACAAACAGTTTAGAAATGTACAAGACGGAACAAAAGCGGTATGGGCGGGAGAAAAAGAATCGCTTGCTTACAATGCTACCCAAGTTCCTGTCGTCTTCAGCGTAGCTTACAATTATGATGATGTAGACGAATGGCAAGAAGTTGCGTTAGGAAACAAACCAGGCTATACGTATAATCGCATGAGTAATCCTACGGTTAAAGCTTTTGAAGAAAAAGTAAGGATACTCGAAGAAGCAGAAGAAGCGGTCGCATTTTCTTCCGGAATGGCGGCTATTAGCAGCACATTATACACGTTTTTAAAACCTGGAGACCGCGTCGTATCGGTAAAAGATACATATGGAGGAACAAATAAAATCTTCACTGAGTTCCTTCCTAACATCGGAGTGGATGTAACCTTATGCAATACGGGGAATCATGAAGAAATTGAAGCGGAAGTAAATAAAGGATGTAAAGTGCTATATTTAGAGTCACCTACAAATCCTACGATGAAAATTATTGATATTGAAAGAATAGCAAAAGCAGGAAAAGCAGTAGGGGCAGTCGTCATTATTGATAATACGTTTGCGACACCTATTAATCAAAACCCTCTTCAATTAGGGGTAGATCTTGTCATTCACAGCGCAACAAAATTTTTAAGCGGACATGCGGATGCCTTAGGAGGAGCAGTATGCGGCTCTAAAGAATTAATGAAGCATGTGTATCACTACCGTGAGATCAATGGCGCGACCATGGATCCTATGTCAGCGTATCTTATTTTAAGAGGAATGAAAACGTTAAAATTACGTATACGTCAACAAGAGCAAAGCGCTTTGGAAATTGCTAAATTTCTTCAAAAGAAAGAAGCGGTTGAAGCCGTCTATTATCCTGGATTGGAAACACACCCTCATTATCATATTGCCAAAAAACAAATGAAAGGCTTTGGCGGGATATTAAGCTTTGTTTTAAAAGGAGAAATGGAAGCTATTAAAATTTTGCTGCCAAAGTTAACGTATGCAAATAAAGCCGGCAATTTAGGAGCGGTTGAAACAATTTATGGACCAGCAAGAACGACTAGCCACGTAGAATGTACGCTTGAAGAACGTAAAGCTCTTGGAATATCCGAAGGACTGGTTCGCATATCTGTAGGAATTGAAGATACGGAAGATTTAATTGCAGACTTAGAACAAGCATTTGCTCACTTGGAATCCGCATCATCTATCAGTAAGTAAAAAGACGCGTATTACTTTTTTTAATGAAAATAAAGTAAGTACCTCTTTTTAGTTGGTAGACACTTCTTCAGAATTGTAGAAATTTTGTGGAATAAAGCTGATAAATTAAACTGTACGTGTATTTTTTCGTCTGATTTTGTAGGTATACTGATAAATTAGATGAAATAAAAATGTTTTTACGCGTTTTAAAAATAAACTAACTTACAACAGCCTACAAATAAGGAATGATAGTATGTCGAAACAAGAACAAGAAAGTGAATACACAATAAAAGATGCATCATTGTTTGGATTCAAATTAATGCAGGTAAGTAAAGCCATCTGGAGAGCTGCGGAAGATGACTGGGAGCAATGGGTGAAACCTTATGGTCTAAATGTAAATGAGCATCATATTTTATGTTTAGCTAGTAACATGGGAGAAATCTCTATGTCAGAGTTAGCTAATTTAGGAGCTATGCATATCTCTACAGCGTTTAATTTTTCGAAAAAATTAGAAAATCAAGGATATCTGCATTTGTCCAAAAGAGAAAATGATAAAAGAAACACCTACATCAAATTGACTGAAAATGGCGAACAATTATTGCTTGATACGCTCAAAGGGTATGAACCACATAACAGTAAGATATGTAAAGGCGCACTTCCTTTAAAAACGTTATACGGCAAATTCCCCGCTTTTCCAGAGCTAGTAACCGTTGTTCGCCATGCTTGCGGCGGCGAGCTTGTGACCGTTGCTGATCAACCTTTTGTGAATATAAAAGAAGCGGAAATAGAAGAAAATGAAGATAAGAAAGAAGTCCAGCTAACTAGTAATTGAACGCAGTGAATAATATGCAGACAATAGGGCTTCATGAAAATAAGTGAATAACAGGCGGAGCTGTTTTATACGTGAGAAATACGACGTATAAAACAGCTCTTTTTTATTTTCCGTGCTTTATTTGTAAAAGGTGAAGATCTGACAAATAAAGCACGGAACGCTATATTGAAAAGCTTCATCGAGATAATTTACCAGCGCCATCCTTTCCTGATCATTTAATTACTACTTCGACTTTTTCACCGTTTTCGGATAAATTGATGCTGTTCCATAAAATGGATATGTTCTCAATGAAAAATGAGGGCTTTTGGAAATTCAGTAGCCGTCAATGGGAGACATGATTTGGCGCTGTTATATGGAAAATCAATGACAAATATCTCGAGGTTTGTAAAAGATGCAGCGGATATTATGATGGAAAACGGCTGGATGGAAACACCACCGGAAGCGGTAGATAGAAATCATTTAAACTCCAGCTAATTAAATAATTTGCTTTTATAGTTCTAATGAATAAAAAACACACAAAATAGATGTCAGATTTTGTGTGTTTTTTATTTGAAGAGAGAAAAAGCTGTTGATCCTGCCTTTATATTTGATAGTCATTAAACTAACCCAACTTATGATTACAATTTGTATAGGAGCTTAATGTCTCCATGTATAAAAAGTATTATTTATTTGCTGTTCATTATTTTATAGAAATTACTAGACATTTATAAGACATTAAAAAGAAATTAAAGAAATTATAAACATTGCTAAAACTTATATGGGTAAAAGCTTTCTGCTGACTGAGTTTAAGAGGTATTAAAGAATCAAAAAAACTGCAGTTAACAACAAGAATTTTCACGAAAAAATATCGGTTTTTTTTTATAACAGCTATATTTTTTACGCAATCGATCGGAAAATAACATTTATTTATTGTATTTTTTATTCATTTAGTTGATTTTTTTCATGAAAACGAAAATCATTATCACTTAAAGGGATTTATTATAGTTGATAGACAAATATATTTTAGTAAGTTAAAGAGAAAGAAAGAATAGGAGGGAAATAAAGTAGAAATGAGTAAAAAAAGGCATAACAAAAAAGAGTATTATAGAGCGTTAATTTTTGCCTGATAATACCCGTTGGCAATTTTGCGGATATACGTAAAGAAGTTTGACTCCATTTCATGCACAAGAGGGCGAAATGCATCCATACTTTCTTCTATGTAAGTTTGTTGTAAGTGACGCTGAACGGACGTTAATGATTTTTCGATTATATCTAAACCAAACTCATGTACAATGGAATGAATATCTTCTTTTTTAATTGAGTAATGGCCAAAAGATTTAAAGAAATTTTTAAACTGAGCAAATGCATGCTCTCCACGAATTTTTTCGATTTCTTTTTGTTTTTTACTATCATGAGCACCAGTTAAATTAAAGCTTAAAATAAAACCATCCTTGATTTTTTCAATAATTGATTTTCTTGGCTGCTTTTCTTCTAATAATGTTCTGACACAATCATCTTTTTCTAGCACATCGATACGGAAAATTGTACTCAATTTACTAGCCATTTCTTTAATAGCAGCTTTATAGCCAATGTATTTTGGAAGAATGTGTTTTACCTCAGTGTAAGATAGAAGCGCTTCTGAATCTTTCTTTACGTTTACATCAGATTCGTATACGTACAACGCACGTAAAGCCAGACGTAGCATGTTGATATTTTTAATAGCCAGCAATTGATAAATCACTTCCATCGAAACAGAAGTATAACCACCTTTTGAAGTATATGTATAGTTATCTTCATCAAGCATTTCAGGATTATATGATATGTTTTGAACATCAGCAGCTTCTTTTATATGTAAATCTAAAAAATCCTCTAAATAGTTGTTTAAAGAAACTTGAATATAGTCTCCCCATAAACGATCCCAGCGAATGATGTCATAGTCTTCTAAAAGCTTATTATTATTTTGAACGGTCCGAACGGAACATTGGATTGTATTAGCCAGTTCTTGCTCAGAAATAATTGAAATATGACCTTGGCTGTTACATTTGGCTACGTAAGCTAAAATTTGCTTTATCAGAGAACCCGTCCACTTTATATCTACAAAGTTTTTCGCAAGACCAAATGAATGTTTTTCATAGTAATAGCTATTGTCTCGTTTCGTGTTTCTATTTAAGCCGCTCATGACAATCAGCAGTTTATTTGCTACAAGGGTGTGCCGTTTTAGTGACAGCTTTTGTATACTCATGTAGTGACCTCCTTTCCAAAACTATATACGTCGTCTTTTACAGTATAGACACAGTCATATAGGCTGTAAAATGACATATTTGCACGGGGAAATGGTGCATTTTTTTAAAAGACTAGTGATACCAAGGGACGAGACATTCATTTAAAAGGTGACATATTTGCACGGAGATGTGGAGCAAAAATAGCGTTATATTTCATAAACGTTGATAAAACAGCATTCTTAAGCTAAATGTCGTATTATGACGGATGAAATACAAAAAATGCGACAAATTCAAAAAAATTTTGATGTAAAAATGACATATTTGCACGGAGAATAGGAGCAAAAATGATTAAAATAAAGATTCAGGCAAGAAAGTGACACATTTGCACGGAAAATAGGGGCAAAAAAAAGAAAAATGCCCTTTTTGAGACACAAAAAGTTCACATTCGCAGAGGGGATAAACAAACATTTGTATCAAAAATAGTGTTTTTTTGAGAAAGTGGCATGTTTGCACGGAAATCTGGAGCAAAAAACACTTTCGCACGGAGATGTGGAGCAAAAATAGAAGGAAACGAAGAGGGAAAGTCACTGGCACAAGAAAATTTATCTAAAAGTGGCATATTTGCACGGAAGATTGGAGCCAAACTTATAGTAAATGCAGTATAGAAAGAAAAACGGCACATTCGCACGGGGATCTGGAGCAAAAAACAATTATAAATACTTTTTTAGACATAAAAAGTTCACAAAATGACAAGGAAGGTGAAGTTTAATAGCTATATTAGCAGGGGAAATAATATGTTTACATGGAGAATTGGAGCAAAAAACACTTTCGCACGGAAATGTGGAGCAAAAAATGCAGTGATTAATAGTACATAGATAAAAAGAATGCCCTTATAAAGATTATAAGGGCATTCTTTTTTAGCCTATAGAACTTGTTACGTTTTGATAAATAGAAAGGGGAGCATATTCGTAATCACCAGCTAGTAAGTCTTTTACTTCACTTTCTCCCACAGGAATAAAGGTAATCTGAAACACTTGGCCCACTCTTTTATAGGATTGGACAGCTAGTTTTTGTTCGACTAGCTCATCTAAGGCTGTTTCAATTTCGACCAGGTTTTCTTTTTTTCGTCTTTTTCGAAAGCGGACTCTTGTCGAAAAATATAAATAATCTCTTGTGACATTGTATGAAGATTTTGTTTCATAGCAAATGAGACGCTCTTTTTGCATAACGAATAGCAAATGATAAGCGGCGTCTAAACTTAATTTTTCTACTTTATTTTTATAAATACGCACCGTTTGGCGTTGAATATAGTCTCTATATATCACTTCATTGACGTGAATTTCAGCAATTCGCGTTCCGTTGGGCATCGTAGTAATATCCACAAAGTCAAAAATACCGTAGGCAATTTTCTTATTATGCTGTACTTTTGTCATGCTATAGTGCTTCATTTTTGTAATTCTTTCTTCTATCATCTGATAGTTGCGCTTACTGTCTGTTTTATAAAGTGCTTTCACAAGGTCACCAATTTTTACGTTAATAATTTTTTGTGTAGCGAACAATTCGTCGCGTTGGCTCATGATCTCTAAAAACACTTTATAATCAAACCGATCTAAATCACTAATTTTATTTCCATTTTCTTCAGCGTATTCTTTTTCTATTAACAATTCGTAATCTGTCCCGTCTTCAGAGTTATAAGTACTTAAGAAATATTCTTTTCCTTCTTTCTCTAATAGGGGTTGCTCGACGAGAAGCTTTGCTCTTGAGTTAGAGAAAAAAGGATTCTCTACAGTTGAAAAAGGGCTCTCAATAATACTATGATTTCCGTTTTGGAAGCTTGGGTCCAGTATAGTAAGCCCAATAATAATAGATATATCCGTATGGATTGCTTTTTCTCGCTGGGTCTTGGTTTTTTGATGAATATAAGGATAATCCGTTAAGAAGAAGCTATCTTCTTGACTCCATTCACGTAGGATACCAATTCGTTTATCAATGACTTCTTCCGGAGATGATACGTTTTCAAACTGTTTGCAAAAGAGTTCTTTTCCATTCGTTTTATAATAAGCTGTTAGCGCTTTGTATTCGCCAATCAGCTCTTTATTCTTCTTAGGCTTTTTTTGCTCATAGTCGCGTATAGCAGCATCTAACCATCTGCGTTTCGTACGATTGAGAAAGTCTTTTTTTAAAATCCTCAACGCTTCGTTTACATCTTTATTTTCAAAGTGCTGCTGATAAAGAGGGAGGATGGTGCTTTCTAAATCACCTTTTATACTTTCATTATAAACAGATAAGAGGCGTAATTTAGATACTCTATCAATGACTTCGCGTATGAGTAAAGATGAATAATCCATACACATCTAACCTCCTTAACCTTAAGTTAGTCATTTTAATCCTTAGCTGGATAGTAGCTTTAAATCTATTGTAATGCACGAAAGTTCGATGCTACAACCAAAAAAAGGCTACTATCTATAGTCTATTTTTCATTATACACGTGCAAAGCAGAGGAAGGGGGAGATTTTCTCATTTTCTTTTTTAGTAATCTACATTTGGTCATGAAGCATATATATTTGCCGTGTAGCTTATGTATGGAGGATAACCGTGTATACAAGACCGCTAATTTTGCTACCGAGTTTAATGGACTGATAGAAAGTATCTCAAAATAAAAGGATATCAGTGATTAAAAGAGAATACGTTGTAAAACTACTAAACCCATACCGGAGGCCATAAATGAACCCTATATTAAATGAAGTAGGCACGGTTTTTATTCCTGTAAAGGACATAAAAAAAGCACGAGATTGGTATTGTGACATACTAGGTTTGATAGCAGATGGAGACATTTTATATGATCATTTATATGTGATACCTATGAATGGAACAGGAATTGTATTAGATAGCAAAACTTATTCAAAAAATACGCTTTTTAAAACGCCAGCTTTTCATTTGAATACAAACGATATCAAAGAAGCTTATAAATATATGAAGCAGAAAAAAGTAGAGCTAACGACAGGAATTCAATACAATCATTGGTTTACATTTAAAGATCCGGATGGAAATCACCTGATGGTGTGTCAGTGCTGAACCCATGGGAAGATAAAAGACATTAGGACATAACGAAATTACCCCAATCTAAAGACGAACAAATGAGATAAAGGAGCTGAACCGCTTGTGACACCGCTGTTGAGTTTCGTGTAAGACTTCCGCTTTTCACGCAGAAGTCTTCACCTTGCCTTCCAATCAACAGCTAGAAGCAGCTGCACGAACCCTATGTTCAATATGACAACAAAAAATCCGAACCATTAATCAGATTAATAGTTCGGATTTAACTTCAACTAAGATGCTTTTTTACCAGCTTCTATTGGATAGCCTCGGCATTTTACAATTTGACAGATTTGTTTCTGAATTGAATCATTCTTACAATATTTATCACAATTGTTTTTGTTACAGCATAAGCCGGAATCGCTAAGATCATTCCGAGTATTCCTGCAATATTACCCGCAACAAGCAATAAAATAATAATCGTTAAAGGATGAGTATTTAATTTCTTTCCAATTACCAGCGGAGAAATAATGTTCCCATCTAGCTGTTGAACGATTACGACGACGATAATTACTAATATCGCTTTTGTAGGAGAGTATAATAAACCTACGATTAAAGCAGGTGCTACGCCAATGAAAGGGCCGACGTACGGGATAATATTAGTAAGTGCTCCTATTAGTGCGAGTATCAATGCATAGGGTAACCCTATGATGAGGTAACCAATGAATGTACTAATACCGACAAATAAACAAACGAGCATTTGGCCTTGAATATAAGTAGCTAGCGTATTTGTTGTTTCTTTCATTGTACGCAACGTTTCTTTTCGGTAAGAAGCAGGAACCATACGCAGCGTATTTTTACGAAGTTTATGGCTGTCTTTAAGCATATAAAAAAGAATGAAAGGAACGGTTACAACCGTAAGTGTAATATTCGTTACGACGCTTAAAACAGATGAAATACTGTTTGTGAGATTCGTAGGTAAAGTAGACGCGTAGTTTAAAAGTGACTCTTCAATATGATCGAGCGACACATATTTTTGTTCAACGAGCCAGTTAAACCATCTTGAGTTAGATAAATCATTTATGTACTCTCTCGTTTCTACAATGTAAGACGGAATATTTTTAGCCAAATCAGTTAATTGCTTAGATAAAGTAGGTCCCACACCGCCCACAATAGAAGCAATTACGCCGATAAAAACAACGTATAATAGTAAAATGGCCAGTGTTTTTGGCACTTTTTTTCTTGTGAGAAATGACACAATTGGTTCGAATAAAAAGAAAAGAAAACCAGCTACGAGAATAGGAAAAAACAAAGTGGAGATAAACACACCGATTGGTAGAAAAACAAACGAAATATGTTTACAAATGTAAATCAGTAAAGCAATCATTAATAGTTCTAATGTCCAAAAATGCAGTTTCGATTTAAACAAAAAGTTACCCTCTTTCTTTACTATTTTTTACTATCATACATCAAAAAAGAAACCCACTGCACGTGAAAAGTGGGCTTTTTAGTCTGTATAACTTTTATTTACATAAAAATTAGGATTTTTCCTCTTTATCTTCAGTGGTATCCTCTGGAGTTTTTTTGTCGTCATCCTGTATAATTCCTTCCGCTGCATTTTTAAATTCTCGCAGGGAATGTCCAAATGCTCGTCCTATGTCCGGCAATTTACTCGGTCCAAATACAATTAAGGCAGTAATCCCGATTACGACCATGCTTGTTGCTCCTGGCATGATATCCTCTCCTTTAAAAGCAATGAATATATGAAAATTAAAAAGAGATAGTAAATAAAGTGCATGTTTATACTATTCACTTTTCTCTTTAAAATTCCTTTATTTTAAATGATACGAAAATAAGGTGCAGCGGCTATGTATGATTTAAATGCTAACAGTGATATTTCGCATACGAAATTAATTATAGCATTAAAGACAGCCGTTCGCCTTATTACCCCTGTATAAGTTCTATGTAAAAAAGTCTTCATAAGAATTTGCAAAGCAACGGAGGCAAATACGGCTTATGGATTCGAGCCTATGAACGTTCTCCCGTCACAAACCTAACGATTCGTCATTCTAATTTCCAGCATGTTGCAACATCATTATTGATGGAAAATGTAAAGGATCCTGTGTTTGAAGAGCTTTGTATAAATGGAAGCTGCATGAACACAAACCGGTAAAGGGTGTGTTTATAATCAGCTGCAAGTAAAAGGCGGAACAAGAGTATCTTAGCCTCAGAAGTATCCGCATAATTAATCGAGATTATTGATTAATTGTGCGGTCTTTTTTTGTTGTGATGGTGAACGTAGATTTAATGTGTTAATAATGGTAAAAACCTGCTCTGTAATTTTTACTATTTTATAGATAAGTCAAATGACTCTGACTAATTGATAGATAACATGTAGGAGAGAAATTACTTTTGCTGATTGTTTTATAAGCAATTTATTACCTAAATGTGGATATGGGAAGTGTGAGGGAAGATATATAAAATAATTATAAAAACATTTGTCTTTGTAAGCTTTTTATTCTTTATTTTAATAAAGAGCAAAAAAAGGATGTTTTTCTCTAAATTTTTACCATTGAATATTTTGAATAAAGTTCATAAAATAAACTTGTAAGCGTTTTAAAAAATTAGAAAGTATGTATCTTGAAAGTTGAATAGAGATTTATTTATGAAGAAAATAAATGTGATTTTTTTGCTTTTGATCACTGTTTCCGAGTAGACCTTAACAGTTAGCAGCAAATCGTTCATTTAATGAAATAAAGAAATAGATAGGAGTAGAGAAAAATGTATATCGGTGTCGATTATTACCCTGAACATTGGCCAGAGAATATGATAGAAGAAGATATCCAAGGTATTAAAGAGCTAGGATCAAACATGGTGAGAATAGGAGAGTTTGCTTGGCACCTAATGGAGCCTAAAGAAGGTGAATATGACTTCTCCTTTTTTGATAGCGTTATCAATAAGCTTAAAAAACAGAATATTGATGTTATGTTTGGTACGCCTACTGCCACTTTTCCGGCTTGGCTTGCGAAGCAGCATCCTTCTATTTTATCAAAAGATGAAAACGGGGCGGTCAGAGCCTTTGGAGGAAGACGTCAATATTGTTTTAATTCGCCCCTTTACCGAAAGTATAGCGCTCAGATTACAGAACAACTCGTAAAGCACTACTGCTCAGAAGAAGCAATTGTAGCATGGCAGGTTGACAATGAATTTGGCCATGAAGGCAGTGATATGTGTTACTGCGAACAATGCCATAAAGAGTTTCAGCAGTTTTTGGAAAGAAAATATGAAGATATTAATGAGCTAAATGAGAAGTATGGCACTATTTTCTGGGGACAAACGTATAACGACTTTACCGAAGTGCCTATGCCTGTAAAAACAATTACGACACACAGCCCTTCGTTAAAGCTAGACTGGGCCCGCTTTCGCTCTTTTTCATTAAACAGATATGCTCACGAACAAACAGCAATTGTTAAGAAATATAAAGGTGATCATCAGCTGTTGACAACGAACGTATCAGGAGGCTTTTTTGATAAATGGTTCGATCATGAAGAAAACCTAGAAGTAATGGACTTTGTATCTTATGACAATTATCCGGTATGGGGCGGTCAAACAGAACCGATTACCCCGGCTCATATTGGACTAGGACATGATTTTAATAGAGGCTTGTTACATAAAAACTTCTGGATTGTAGAGGAATTAATGGGTGCCCAAGGTCATGATATCATCGGTTATCTACCGCGACCTAATCAGGCAAAAATGTGGTCTTATCAAGCTTTTGCTCATGGATGCACGAATATGCTGTATTTTCGCTGGCGCGGAATGACAAGAGGAGCTGAGCAATACTGCTACGGAATTGTAGGTCACGATAATCATTATGGAAGACGCTACAAAGAAGTTCAGTCGTTATTTAGTGAAATCGTTCATTATGAACATGTACTTGAGTCTGGTATTAAATCCGATGTTGCCGTTTTGTATGACTATGAAAATATATGGTCATGGCGCTTTCAGCAGCAAAGTGAAGGATTTGACTTTACGCAGGAGCTTCTTAGAGGATATACACCGTTTTATAAGTTGAATACACCTATTGATGTTATTCCTGCTCCAAGAGATTTTTCAAGCTATAAAGTACTGGTTGTTCCGGCTTTGCAAATCATTGATGAAGAACTAGGTAAAAGATTTACTGAATTTACTGAAAACGGAGGCGTCATCGTTTTTACGTTTAGAACCGGCATTAAAGACAAACAAAATAATATTCACTTTAAACAGACGCTGCCCGGATATGTAAAAGAAATAACAGGGATTGAAATTCATGAAGTGGAAGCACTGTCTTCTACTCAGAAAGCAGCTATTAAAGGGGTAGGACCGTATGAAGGAGAACAAGCAAGTGTGTCCGTGTGGAGAGACATTATCACACCTGTAACAGCTGAAGTGCTGTATGAGTATGACGATCCATTTTATAATCAAGCGGCTGTAACAAAAAATCAGTTTGGTCGCGGGACGGTTTATTATGTAGGCTGTGGAATTGAAGAGCAGACTTTTGAAAAAATTGCGCTTGATATTGTAAAACAGCAGCATATTGAGCATACGGAAAGTGAAGAGGGAATTGAAGTATATCCTCGCAAGCTTGGAGAGAAGAGTTATTACTTTCTCATGAACCATACGCCCGAAGTAAAAGTATTTAAAGATATTGTTCTGCAGCCTTACGAAAGTCGAGTTGTGGAAAATATACAGCCGTAATAGAAGACTAGAATCTCAAAAAGCAATGAGATTCTAGTCACCAATGATATGAAAGCGTTTTATAGGAGAAGGGAGTTAAGTTATATGAGCATGGGGGTACAGTCAAAAGTTTCTCTAAAAACCGTATTATCATACGGAATGGGGAGTTTTGGAAACAATATTATTTATGCATTAACAAGTACATATTTAATGATTTTTTATACGGATAGCGTAGGACTAAATGCTGCAGCCGTAGGAACTTTATTTCTTATTGCGAGAATATGGGATGGAATTGCAGACATTATTATTGGAATGCTAGTTGATAATACAGAAACGAGATTTGGCAAGTTTAGGCCTTATCTTTTAATAGGCGGATTTTTTGCAGCTGTTGCTACAGTCGCGTGTTTTATCAGTCCTGATCTTTCTCATACAGGAAAATTAATTTACGCTTATATCACCTATATCGCATGGGGAACAAGCTTTGCTATTATGGATATTCCCTATTGGTCGCTTTCAGCAACGATTACACAAGATGTAAAAGAACGAAATAAAGTAGTGGCGTTTCCTAGAACTATTGCAGCAGTAGGGTCTTTATTTGCTAGTTTATTAACTCTTCCACTAGCTCATTATTTTGGAAACTGGTTTATGCTTAGTCTTATTTATGCGTGTATCTTAATGATTACCATGATTATTACATTTTCAGGAGTAAAAGAAAACTATACCGTAAAAAGACAAGAAAAGCAGACGCCAAAAGCAGTTTGGAACTTATTTATTCAAAATAAACCGCTGCGCTATCTAATTTTCTCGATGCTTTTAGTTGAAACGATTTTAACGATTCGAACTACGTTTTCTATTTACTATTTTAAATACAATTTAAATGCAGAGAATATCGCGTCTCTTTATTTAACCTTATTTTTTACAGCACAAATTGTAGGAGCGATTGCGTCTCCTTTCATTTCAAATAAATTTGGAAAGAAACGCGCAGCAATAGGGGGAATTGCGCTAAATGCCGTAGCCACTCTTACAATGTTTGTAACCGGTTTTCACGTTATGCCGGTAATGATTTTAAGCTTTTTAGCTTCTTTCGGCGGTGGAGTTAGCAACATTGCTCAAACATCTATGCTTGCTGACTGTGTAGAATACGGCGAGTGGAAAACGGGGAACCGAGCGGAAGGAATGGTGTTTTCTACGAATATTTTTAAAACAAAGGTTGCTTCAGCACTGGGTGGAGCAGTAGGAGGGTACATCCTTTCAGCAGTAGGGTACGTGCCAAATCAAATTCAGTCACACAGCACGCTCATTTGGATTGCTTTAATCTTTACGATCATTCCAGGTATTCTTTGTTTGTTATCACTTGTCCCACTGGCAAAATATGAATTAACGGAAAAGAGATATCTAGAAATTTTACAAGATATGAAAAAGCGCTCAGGCCGCATAAAAGAAAAACCGGCTATGAAGGTGTCTAGCTAATTAAAAATTAGCATAAGCATTGTACACAAAAACAACGAGAAAAAAAGACTGCATTTTCTCAGCTCCTCTTGCTATGATGTCAGGTAGACAGATATCAATGTAAAGAGGAGTTTTAGTTATGTTTATTAATTTTTCAAAAGAAGATAAAGATAAAATGCTGAATGAAATTCAAACGTTTTTTTATAACGAACGAGATGAAGAAATCAGTGAATTTGCTGCGGAAAATGTATTAGAGTTTATTAAAGAACATATTGGTCCTCATTTTTATAACCAAGCAATTAAAGATGCAGAAGATATTATGAACCAAGTCATGCTTTCAGCAGAAGAAAATCTGCATGCATTAAAAAAGCCAATCGACAAGTAGGTCAAAAAAGAAAATATGAAGAAGGATAAAAGCGCTTTATGTACAGTAACATAGAGCGCTTTCGTTTGTCTATGAAACAAATTATTTGTTTGCATAAGTAATATATGATACATTCATTTTAAGATAATGTTAACGTTGACGTAAAGGTTATGTTTAGAATGTTTTAATTTAATTCGACGCGGGCATAACTTCAGAAAACGGGGACATAATGAAGAAATTATGTTAGGGAAGAAGGGACTATACGTGAGCAACATTAGGAAAGATCAGTTAACAAAATCTATTGTGAAAGCAAATGAAAATCGTTTAACAGATAATAGTGATTTTGATATCTATCAAGAGCTGGAAAATGTGCTTCAAGGAGTCGGCTTATCAGCAAAAGACAGCGGAGGAAACATTATATTTTACGGAGAAGATCCGATTGTTCCTAGTACGCTGCGCCTTGCCTCAGCAGCAGCTATTGCACTAGTTGCTAAATCAGTAGCTGTCTCAAAAATTTGGAGAATACGCGGAGGAAAAGGTCAAGATATTCATATGGATTTACGAAAAGCTATACGAAGATTATCACCTTTTTACGATAAAAAATGGGAAAAGCTTAATGGGTACGCACCAAGTAAAGCAAATGATCCATATAACCCATTAGGCTTTCGCTTTTATCAAACAAAAGATGACAAATGGGTAATGCCGTTGAATCCATATCCACGCTCTAAGCATGAAACGCTAAAGCTGTTAAATTGTATAGAAGACCCTGATGCAGTGGCAAAAGCAATTCACGGATGGAATGCAGAAGAATTAGAAAAAGCTGCAGCGGAGCGAGGAGTTATCATGCCTGTTGTGCGGACAATTGAAGAGTTTATGAATGAGTCCGTGTATGAAGAAGTAGCGCAGCTTCCTTTAATTGAAATTGAAAAGATTGGAGAAAGTGAGCCGATTCCTTTTTCAAAGAATCCTAAAACGCCGCTAGACGGTATTCGAGCATTAGGTCTTGGTCATGTTATTGCAGGAGCAGGATTTGGTCGAGCTCTCGCCTTACACGGTGCCGACGTCTTAAATATTTGGAAGCCAACGGATTGGGAGCATGATACGATTTACGCTACGTCTAATGTCGGAATGCGCTCTTCAACGCTAGATATCGGTGAAAAAGAAGGAAAAGAAAAAATGGTTGAAATGCTACAAGGAGCCGATATCTTTTTTGCGAACCGTCGATACGGATTTCTAGAGAGATACGGTTTAACAGCTGAAGAGTGTGCCGAACTAAAACCAGGAATCATCCACTGTACCGTTAACCTGCACGGAACGCAAGGAGATTGGGCGAAAAGAAATGGATTTGACCAAACGGCGGGAAGTGTAACGGGAGTCATGGCATTAGAAGGGTCGCCAGAAAATCCTAAGCTGCCTCCTATTGTAGTGGTAAACGATTATGCAGTTTCTTGGCTGCTTGAAGTCGGTGCTTTAATGGCACTAGAAAGAAGAGCAAAAGAAGGAGGCAGCTACCGCGTGCGTGTATCATTAGATCGCGTATCTTTATGGATTTTATCAATGGGCATCTATGACAAAACATACGCTCATCAAACAGCTGGTTCGTCAGAGAAGCATGAGTACATTGCACCGGATCTCTTTACAGCCCAAACACCTTTAGGATTGTACCAAGGGCTTACAGAACAAATCGAAATGCCGGAAACTCCAGGGGAATATAAGACGGTTCTCGTTCCTCGAGGTTCTTCACGCCTAGAGTGGTTGTGATAACAAGAGGCTGAGACAAAAGTATTTTAGTGGAAAGAAAATCCGAACGATGAATCGAGATTCTTGATAAAGGATCCAACTCGTTCGGGTTTTTTTGTTATTGTGATGAACGTAGGTTTCGTTTATGTGGGTAGGTGTTTCTAGCGGTTGATTGGAGGGCAAGGCGAAGACTCCCGCGGAAAGCGAAGCCTTGCACGGAAATCAACGGCGGTGTCACAAGCGGTTCAGCTCATGTATCCAATTTGTTTGTCTTTAGATTGAATTGATTTCGTTATGTCTTAATCTCGGTTTTTGGGGGTCAAATTTAAAATGAAAAATAAGAAAAAATATTTGAATAATTATATGATTTCTTATATAATAGCGAAAAGGATGAGGAGTTGACTTGTAATGGAAAACTATACGTCCCGCAAAATGACACGAGAAGAAGTAAAAGTATCAGACGCGACAGCAGCTCAACTAGTGCTAAACAAATCTCTTCGTGACTTTAAAAAAGCACAGCTTTTACTGCAAATTGATCAGTCGTTAGAAAAAAGAGATAAAGAAACTTTTTTACGTTTAACTGAAGAGTTAAAAGAAGTTTGTTAAATAACCT
Source organism: Priestia sp. AB (assembly GCF_028369225.1). Taxonomy (NCBI): domain Bacteria; kingdom Bacillati; phylum Bacillota; class Bacilli; order Caryophanales; family Bacillaceae; genus Priestia; species Priestia sp. AB. The sequence goes on along the minus strand of NZ_JAQMYN010000003.1, from coordinate 560,496 downwards.
ACTAACATAAACAATCAGCCTTTGCTTCTAGTGAGCAAAGGCTTTTTATATGGAAAAAAACGGATAAATGTTTTGTTTTTTCTGAAAGCGGTAAAAGTATAGTATGGATGATAAAGCAAAAATCAAGAAGTCTCTTACTTTATTATTTTTTGCTTTATCATCTACAGCATCTAGATAGTAATACATCACGAAAGAACAAAAAGAGAGAGGGTTCTTTATATGTATAACAAAATTTTAGTCGCCTTTGATGGCTCCGCACCTTCTATTCGTGCTCTTCAACATGCAAGTAAACTAGCTAAAAGCGTAAATGCTAATAAGCTGACAATTGTACATATTAAGGAAAGAATTCACTTGCAGCAGCCTGTTTTTAGTGTTGACTTAGACGCACTGATAGAAGAAGAAAACCGCGATATTTTATCTGAAGCTCACAATCATTTAACTCAATCAGGTATTCCATATGAGGCATACGGTTTAGAAGGCACAGCTTCAAAGAAAATTATCGAATACGCAAGTGACAATCAACAAGACGTCATTATAATAGGAAGCCGGGGAAAGGGCTTTGTTAAAGAGACATTTTTAGGAAGTGTAAGTCACGAAGTTGCTCAATCCGCAGAATGTCCTGTTATCATTGTTAAATAAAAAGAGACTGGGACAAAAGTATTTTAGTTAAAGGAAATCCGAACGATGAAGTGAGATTCTTGATGGAGAACCTCACTTCATCGTTCGGATTTTTTGTTGATTTTATTGATATGGTGAACGTAGGTTTCCTGTATATAGGTGCTTCTAGCTGTGGATTGGAGGGATTTCGTTATGTCTCCACTTTTTTTGCGTTTGGATTATGTAGTGCTGCGTACTTAGTGAGCTCGAAATTTACGGTATGATAAACGTACTTTATACGCTAAGCTGTCAGATACCTGTGGTAAACTGTCAGAGAATAATAGTTATTCAATCATATATGCTTTATTCTGCACAGTTTCTTCAACTATTACTTCTATAATAAAAGCAAAGGATGTGAATAAATGAATCGAATTTCTATTAAGCTCGGACTCTTATTTTTAATGTTCATTTTACTAATTGAAGCGGCTCTCTTTTTTTACTTATATAGCGGTCTTGCCAACACACGAATTTCGGAGGAATTAGAAAGTTTGCGTTTAAGAGGAAACAGTCACCGGGAAGTATTAGAGAAGCATCATGATTCGGCTACGCTCAACCATGTTGCACTGATGGAATCTGAAGCAGAAACTGATGTTGTCATAACAGATAAAACAGGAAAAATTATCAGTTCGTCTCGGCCTTTAATTCAAGGTGCAAGAAAAGCAGTAGAGAAATGGAAAGGAAAGTCTCTTACATACAAAGGTGAAATTATGCAAGGCGACTGGAAAAGAAAACCTTATATCGCCACAGCATCACCTATTAAAAAAGGCCGTCAGCAGTTCGGAACGGTTTATATGTTCAAAAACACAAATGATATTCACGAAATGATTGCGAGACTACAGCATCATTTTTACGTAGCGGGAGCTGTTTCCGTTTTATTTTCGATTGTGACTATTTTTGCTCTGTCTAAATTTATAACCGCTCCTTTAATCAAGATGAAAAAAGCAACAGAGAAGCTGAGTCAAGGGGATTTGTCTGTAAAGCTTGGTGCTCATTCAAGAGATGAACTTGGACAATTAGGAATGTCCATTCAGTCGCTAGCAAATGAGCTGCAGCGGTTACGAAAAGAGAGAAATGAATTTTTAAGCAGCATTTCACATGAACTTCAAACTCCTTTGATGTATTTAAAGGGATACGCAGACGTTGCGAGAAGGCCTTCTAATACACCGCAAGAACGTGATAAATATCTTGCTATTGTGGAAGAAGAAGCGGAAAGAATTTCACAGTTAGTCAAAGATTTGTTTCAGCTGGCGCAGCTGGATCAGCATACGTTTTTTATTCAAAAACAAAAAGTAGAACTGGCTACGTATTTGCACACCATATGCGCGCATTTTCATTTAGCTTTAAAAGAAAAAGAGATGGAGCTGGACATAAGCTGCTCTCAAGGTCTTTACATTTTACTAGATCCTGAAAGATTTCAGCAAGTGATTATCAATTTACTTGATAACGCAATGAAATATTCAAAAGAAGAGACTAAAATTGATTTGATTGTAAAAAAATCAGCTGAATCATTGACAATAACTCTTAAAGATCAAGGAATAGGCATTCCAGAACAAGATCTGCCTTACGTATTTGACAAGCTATATCGAGTGGAAAAATCTCGCTCGAGAAAAAGCGGAGGATACGGATTAGGCTTATCAATTGTAAAGGAGATTGTAGAAGCTCATGGAGGAGAGATAACAATCATAAGCGAGAGGGGAAAAGGAACGACCGTAGAGATTGCATTAAGAGAGGATGGATAGGATGGCCACTATTTTATTAGTAGATGATGAAGCAAGAATGCTGGATTTACTAGAACTTTATCTGCTGCCAAACGGATTTACATGTATAAAATTTGAAAGGGGCACAGAAGCGCTGCGCTATCTTTATGAAGGTAACAAAGCAGATTTGATGTTATTAGATATTATGATGCCAAGCGAAGATGGGTGGGAGATTTGTCAAAAAGTAAGAAAAATGTCTGATCTACCGGTCATTATGCTCACAGCCCGCAGCCAAACGTTAGATGTAGTAAAAGGATTAAATATAGGGGCAGACGACTATATTACTAAACCGTTTAGCGAAGAAGAATTGGTTGCACGCATCAGCGCGGTTCTTAGACGTTCCTTAAAAGAAAAGAATGAAATCACCTATAAAGGCTTAGTATGGAGCAAGGAAGACCACGTATTACAATATAAAAATCAGTACATTCAAGTGACCCCTAAAGAGTTTGAATTAGTGGGATTACTTCTTCAGCATTTAAATCGTGTGTTCAGCCGGGACGACTTGCTTGTGTTAGTGTGGGGATATGAGGCTGAGATTGGAGATCGTACTATTGACTCCCATGTGCGAAATGTTCGGGATAAGCTTAGAAAAGCGGGTTTTCCTGTAGACGAATACCTGCAAACTGTATGGGGAATAGGCTATAAGTGGGTTGATGTTAGTTGAAAATGATATGAGCATAGCTATCGAAATTGGTGAAAAGATAAAGTAAGCGACCTTTTCCCTTTACATAGGGTAGGGGGGTATAGTATGATGAAGTCATGAAGGGAGGATGTTAGATGGTCGAAGCGAATCACATGAACAGTGAAGAAAAATGTTGTACGATAAATAGTGAAAGAAAAAGTCACCATTCTCCAGAAGTGAAAAAAAATCTAACAAGCCGATTAAATCGAATTGAAGGACAAATTCGAGGAATTAAAGGATTAATCGAAAAAGATACGTATTGTGACGACGTGATTACTCAAATCGCAGCTGCGCAGTCTGCTTTAAATAGTGTAAGTAAAATTTTGCTTGAAGGTCACTTGAAGCATTGCATTGTAGAACGTGTGCAAGATGGTGATGAAGAAGTAGTAGATGAATTATTAACAACCATTAAACGATTAATGAAATAAAGGAGATGCTAGAAATGGAAAACGTAACATTATCGGTACAAGGAATGTCTTGCGGTCATTGCGTCAAAGCTGTTGAAGGCGGCGTAGGCGAACTTAATGGCGTTAAAAGCGTAGAAGTAAGCTTAGAAGATGCAAAAGTAACAGTTGCATTTGATCCAAGTCAAGTAACGGTCGAAGATATTAAAGAAGCTATTGATGACCAAGGTTATGACGTAGCATAAACAGCATCGCGTGCGAATGACTTCGCACGCTTGATTTAGGAAAAATATATACCCCTAATAGGTATATAACAGGAGGCGAAACGTGATGAGTGACAAACAAAAAGAAGCCACCTTGCAAATTACGGGTATGACATGTGCAGCGTGTTCTAACCGAATTGAAAAAGGATTAAAAAAAATAGAAGGTGTAAAAGAAGCAAACGTAAATTTGGCTTTGGAAAGATCTACTATCATATTTGATCCGTCTAAAACAAGTCCACAGGCCTTTGAAGAAAAAATCGAAAAGCTTGGGTACGGAGTTGTAAGTGAAAAAGTCGAATTTGCTATTACGGGCATGACGTGCGCCGCTTGTTCGACTCGTATTGAAAAAGGGTTAAACAAATTAGAAGGCGTGACAAGGGCAAGTGTTAACCTTGCTTTAGAAACGGCTTCTGTTGAATACAGTCCTTCTCAAATAGCTCCGCAAGATATAACGCAGCGAGTTGAAAAGCTTGGATACGGAGCAAAGCTAAAGTCGGAAGAAAAAGAAGAAGAGCAAAGCTACAGAGAAAAAGAACTGAGTAAACAAAAAGGAAAGTTCTGGTTTGCATTTATTTTAAGCGTACCGTTATTATGGGCAATGGTTAGCCATTTTACGTTTACGTCGTTTATTCCTTTACCTCATATGCTGATGAATCCATGGGTTCAGCTCGCTTTAGCTACGCCTGTTCAATTCGTGGTAGGGAAGCAATTTTATGTAGGCGCATTTAAAGCTCTGCGTAACAAAAGTGCCAACATGGATGTTTTAGTAGCACTAGGCACAAGCGCAGCTTATTTTTACAGTCTATACTTTTCTCTTAAATCACTTGGGTCATCTGCTCATACGAATCAGCTTTACTATGAAACGAGCGCTATATTGATTACGCTGATTCTTTTAGGGAAATTATTTGAAGCAAACGCCAAAGGCCGTTCTTCAGAGGCAATTAAAAAGATGATGGGCTTACAGGCTAAAACGGCCGTTGTCATAAGAGACGGAGCGGAAGTTGAAATTCCAGTGGAAGAAGTCCAAAAAGGCGAAGTTATTTTTATTAAGCCTGGTGAAAAAGTGCCTGTAGACGGAGAGATTATTGAAGGGCAATCGGCCTTAGATGAGTCCATGCTGACAGGTGAAAGCGTACCGGTAGATAAAAACATTGGAGATAAAGTAATTGGAGCCACACTTAATAAAAATGGTTTTCTAAAAATAAAAGCTACAAACGTTGGCAGGGAGACGGCGCTTGCGCAAATTATTAAAGTAGTAGAAGAAGCGCAGGGTTCTAAAGCGCCTATTCAGCGATTAGCTGATTATATCTCAGGTATATTCGTGCCAATTGTAGTCGGAATTGCACTTCTTACTTTCTTTGTTTGGTATATTTGGATTGCGCCTGGCGAATTTGCACCGGCTTTAGAGAAGCTTATCGCCGTACTAGTGATTGCATGTCCATGCGCGTTAGGCTTAGCTACTCCAACTTCCATTATGGCGGGGTCGGGCCGCGCAGCAGAATTTGGTATTTTGTTTAAAGGCGGAGAGCATTTAGAAGCAACGCATAAAATCGATACGATTCTTTTAGATAAAACGGGAACTGTTACAAATGGAACCCCCGAGTTAACCGATGTACGTATTGCACAAGGCTACGAAGAAAATGAGCTATTACAGTTAGTTGCATCGGCTGAGCGTTTGTCGGAGCATCCTCTCGCTCAAGCACTCGTAGCGGGTATAAAAAATAAAGGTATAGAGATTCAAGATCCGTTATCTTTTGAAGCTATTCCAGGGTATGGAGTAAAAGCAACTGTACAAGAACGAGAGCTGTTAGTGGGAACAAGAAAGCTTATGAACCAACATAAAGTAAATATTGATACAGCCTTAGAAGAAATGACAAATTTAGAACGAGAAGGAAAAACGGCTATGCTCGTTGCTCTTGACGGAAAATATGCCGGCATGCTTGCTGTTGCAGATACCATTAAAGCGACTTCTAAAGAAGCAGTTTCCAGGTTAAAAGAAATGGGCTTAGAAGTGATGATGATTACAGGTGATAATCGTCAAACAGCTCAGGCTATTGCGATGCAAGCGGGTATTGAGCACGTTATAGCAGAAGTGTTGCCAGAAGGCAAAGCAGAAGAAGTGAAAAAGCTTCAGCAGCAAGGTAAAAAAGTCGCAATGGTAGGAGACGGTATTAATGATGCTCCTGCACTTGCGTTAGCTGATATTGGAATGGCCATCGGAACAGGAACGGATGTAGCGATGGAAGCCGCTGATATTACGCTGATGCGAGGAGACTTGATGAGCATTGCAGATGCGATTGAAATGAGTAGAAAAACGATTTCTAATATTAAGCAAAATTTATTCTGGGCAATGGGCTACAACACGCTTGGTATTCCAATTGCAGCAGTTGGGCTGTTAGCCCCTTGGGTCGCTGGAGCCGCGATGGCCTTTAGTTCTGTATCGGTTGTATTAAATGCACTGCGCTTGCAGAGAGTGAGGCTATAAGATATGAAAAAGTGGATCGTCTCAGCTATTTTGTACGTGCTCGCAGTCATAGCAGTATATGCTATCTGGGCAATATAAACTAAAAAATATTAGAGTCATCGAGTCATTCTCGGTGAAAGTGATCTAAAAGCAAAGCTGCTAAAGAATATTCTTTAGCAGCTTTGTTAGGTGCAAGGAATTTTTTTGATTCAATTCATACCCTTTAAGATGAAGGTCTTCTGGGTGTTTTTGCTGAGCAATTAACATATCACGTCCATCATCCATAATCCAAATGAAATAATGACGGATAGAACCATCTCCATAGGTAATGGTCATTTTGCAATCGATGCTCCCAGCAGATTCTTCATCTAAGAGAAGTTTCATATGCTGCGCTTTTTTTATACTGTTAGTGAATGCATTCATATCTTGTTCATCGATAAATGTTTTGAGCGTTTTCATTTTAATGGACGTTACTTCTATTTTTTGTACGCTAGATGAGAGAGTGGAGTGTGCGGAAGCAAAAGGGGCTCCCATCACCAAGCTAAACGCAAGTAACAGTGAGGACAGAGCAAAGCGTATTTTTAGCATGTTTCTTTCCTCCTTTTATTTTTATATTTTTTCCTTGTGGTAAGTGATTCATACGAGGGCTTTTTTAGGCACAGGAATTATTCGGGCCCAATTACCTTCATCTTCACAAAATCTGCACAAATTCTGGCTACAATAAAGAAAAGAAGAAGAGTAGGCAAAGATAAGTTGGTTCTAATGATTAAATGATTTTTATTTTAAAGTTTATTATGTGGAAAAGAGGGACTGTTATGAAAAAACAGCTATTTATTCTTGGGGCATCTGTCATTATTGGACTAAGCGGATGCGGAAACGATTCTAGTCATGAAAAGCCTTCAGCTGACAAAAACGAATCCATGCACGATCACTCAGAGATGAATCACTCTAGTTCAGGAGAGGTTCCAAAAGGATTAAAAAAAGCAGAGAATCCAACATATAAAGTTGGAGATAAAGCCGTTATAAAAGCAGATCATATGAAAGGCATGAACGGGGCTGAAGCAACGATTGTTGGTGCTTACGACACTACGGCCTATACCGTTTCGTATACGCCAAAGACTGGCGGGGAAAAAGTAAAAAATCATAAGTGGGTTATTCAAGAAGAAATAAAAGGTGCGGGTAACGAGCAGTTAAAGCCAGGTAGCGAAGTAACGCTTGAAGCAGATCATATGAAAGGTATGAAAGGGGCAAAAGCAACGATTGATTCAGCCGAAAAAACAACGGTATACATGGTAGACTACGCACCGACTACAGGCGGAGAGAAAGTAAAAAATCACAAGTGGGTAACCGAAAGTGAACTTTCAGCCAAGTAGACTGTTAGCGAAAAAAGAGGCTGGTACAAAAGTATTTTAGGTGAAAAAAGATCCGAACGATGAATCGAGATTCTTGATTGAGAATCCAACTCGTTCGGATCTTTTCATTGTTATGGTGAACGTAGGTTTCATGTAGGTGGTGGCTTCTAGCTGTAGTTTGGATTGATTTATTTATGACTCAATCTCTTTTTGTTTACTTCTTGTTTTATGTTTTATCATGAGGGATTTCTTGCATGATGGATGAAGAAAACGTATGTTTCTTTCAAAAGAAGTTGTGGTATTAAGTAGAATGCTACGGTAATAAAACGAACAAACTACTGATGAAAGGAGCTAGCTATGAGTGAACATACAGTAAAGCGAACAGGACGCACACGATGGTTCATTTCATCTTTGTTAAGCAGTATGATTATTTTAAATTATTTTGATCGTGTAGCGGTGTCAGTGGCCGCTCCTGCAATACAAGATGCATTTCACTTAACGGGAACAGAGCTCGGAATTGTCTTTTCTATTTATACGTATTCTTATACAATCATGCAAATACCTGCCGGAAGCTTGCTTGATCGGTTTGGAGTAGCATGGGTAACAAGAGTGGGTATGGTGATTTGGAGTTTATTAACGATGTCGATGGCATTTTTGCAAGGAAAACTTCTTCTCTATATCGTCCGGTTTTTAATAGGAATAATGAGTGCTTCAGCTTTTCCAGCAGCATCAAAAGCTACGTCTCTATGGTTTCCTCCAAACGAAAGAAGCTTGCCAAATTCTTTGTTTGATTCAGCGGCCAAATTTTCAAATGTACTTGGCGCGCCTCTTGTAGCGTTTCTCATTACTAAATTTGATTGGCGCACAGCATTTTTGTCCATTGGAATGATAAACGTGCTGTTTACGCTGCTGTTTTGGTTTTATTACGAAAAACCAGAAAAGCATAGACGCATATCAGATGATGAGCTGAAGTATATTCAAGAAAATAATTTAAATGCGAACGATGAACAAACATCAAAATTTTTACATACCTTAAAAGTATTATTTACAAATCGAAAAGTTTGGGGGCTAATGATTGGGTTTACAGGCTATGGATATACCTTTAATTTACTGTTAACGTGGCTGCCAACTTTTTTAAAAGAGAAATACGGCATGGATATCATGTCATCGGGTCTGCTTACGGCAGTCCCTTGGCTAATTGCTACATTTGCTGGCATTTTAGTTGGCGGTTGGCTTGTTGATTACCTCATAAAAAAAGGATATAACAGTCAAAAAGTATATCGCACGATCATTGTTGTAGGATTATGCTTAGGGTTTGTTTTTTTAGGTTCTATTTTCACCAATAGTGTTGTAGTAGCGATGATTTGTATCTCGATTGGACTGGCAGGTATATCTGCAACGGCACCAATCGGCTGGTCAATTTCTGCTGAAATTGCGCCTGCAGGCTCCATTTCTCTTCTCAGTTCTATTGTTAATTTAGCTAATAATTTGTTTGGTGGAATTATAGCTACAGCTTTAACGGGATATCTTTTGGATAAAACCGGTTCTTTTAGTCTAAGCTTTATTGTAGCGGGAATTGTATTGTTGCTAGGCTTAATTTTTTATATTTATGTGTTGGGAGATATTAAACAAATTAAAATTCCAAAAAAACAAAGTACGAAGTAAAACCCCATGACTCGCTATGGGGTTTTACTTTTGATTATAAATAACGACCTTGCTCATGCACTTAGTGATGTGAAAAAGTCTAGTCTTCTGATCTGACGCTATTAAAAGGAGAAACAAGATGAATTGGTTTGTTTGAAACATATGATAGGGACTTGTTTTAAAACAGAATTGTTGGTATAGCATGTTCTTAAAAAGGTTAAGATGGTTTTTATGAAGAAATTCTGTGTCTATTTTTGTGATTTCAGCAGAAGTAGATATGAACCGCACTATAAAAAATAGAAAGGCAGAGGAACATGAATCATAAAGAAAGTGAAAACAATACTGAGTTAAATCAAAGTCATTTGTTAAAGGAGCCTCAACGTATAGAATTATCTAAGTATCAAATTTTAAAAGCACTGATACCTGTTATTATACTTGGGATTGTCGTTTTAGTTGCCGTATTACAAAATGATGGTCTTCTTAATTGGATTTAGGCATGCAGTAAAAAGAAACCGCATATAGTGTAATTCAAATCGCTTGGATACAGTAGAGGGAAAGAGGGAGATATATGCCAAGAGTAACCGTTTTAGGATACGGAAGTTTTGAAGTAGCAAAAGGAAAAAAGCTTGTCTTGGCACTTGAAGACAACGGTATAAATATTCTTCATCGATGCGGCGGGAAAGCTAAATGCACGACTTGCAGGGTAGAAGTTCTTGAAGGTGAATATTGTGATTTAACACACGCAGAGAAAAATGCATACTCAGAAAGTTCAATTGAAGATCACTTGCGCTTATCCTGTCAAATTCGTGTAAATGAAGATATCACCGTTCGGCCCATATTAACGGTAGAGAACTCAGGACGAGAAGCAGGACCTCGACCCGCAGAGTAGTCCTGTAATTGCAAAAAAGCAGCGCGTGGAATGTTCACATGCTGCTTTTTGTATTTTTACCTAAAAAAATAACAAGAACAGCGACGGGGAGTAACAGCTGTTCTTGTTCAAGTAAAATACCTACGGAATGATTCCTTTAAATTTTAGCATTCTGTAAGGCGGACAGTAAATCACTCAAAAGAGTGATTATAAAGGCTTTTTTCGAACCGTTATTTGTAAATAGATTTAATTGGATGTTTCAATCACATCTCCACTTTTGTAAATATGATACCAGCCTATGGTACCTGATCCCCCTTGATCCATCCAGTCTTTGTTTTTTGCTACGAATCTGTAGTAAGCTTTATCGTTGTTATCTTTCCGTAAGCGGTCGTCTGTACTGAAGACAATGTTGTCACCGAGTTCTTTTTTACCGAATGTAATAGCTGTGCTGACAGGAAATTGCTTCCTTTCTACCTTGTTCTCATCTAAAGCTGCCCATGTTAAGGGGCCAACAATACCATCTGGAGACAGGCGGTGATCGGTTTGAAATTCTTTTACTACGTTTTGTGTTTGCGTACCGAAAATTCCATCAACTGATGTGTTATACTTCACATCCTTTAAGCTTTGCTGTAAGTCTCTTACGTAGCTAGAGTGAGAACCTTTACGAAGCGTAGGCCTCGTTTCTGCTTTAGCTTCAATTTTTTGTGAGTAGGTATCTTTAGCAGCTGCTTCACTAGTTGGGCTGCTGAATGCTACGCATGTTGTTGCAAGTGTAAGAGTAGAAAGCGTGACAAGTGTTTTTTTCGTTAACATGAAATAACCTCCTTGTTTTTAGCAACTATTTGTCGCTTTTTATGAGCTTTATAACTAATTAGTAGCTATAAAGTCAATTTATTATAGCGCAGGCAGTTTTCTATTTGTTTTTATATTCCTATGATTATATAAGATAGTCATAAAAAACTAGTGAAGTAGATAAATCGTTCTATGTTTTCACTATAATTTCATTTTTCTCTGGTACAGTACGGAAGGAAAAAACAGCAGGTTTGAGCGTCTTGTGTACCTAGAGTATGTCTTGCTCTATAACGCTCATAATAAACGAATGAAAAGACTGCAAAGGGAATTTAGATCTCTTTGCAGTCTCTTCATGTTCAAAAATCCTGCGTTCAAATAATAACCAGAAAGGAATTATGTGATGTCACCTCTGTATTCCCAGCATATAAGGAATCCTTTTTCGAAGCAAAAGTTTAATAAATTATCGCGTAAACAAATCTTTCTCTATATACTAGGAATTTGCTGTTTGTGTATAGCGCTGATTGTAACAAATCACAATTATTCTTTTTATAAAAAACCAATAGCTGAGGTAGTGAAGACGAATGTTGTAGAACAAAACAAATCTGCTGATTTAAATCATAATAAAGATACCGTATATTCTCAGGAAATTGTTGCTAAAATCATGAACGGAAAATATAAAGGAAGACTTATCCATTTAGAGAATACGTACTCATACTCAGGTGCTTATGATCAAAAGTATACTGTCGGAACAGATCTTTTTGTCTCCTTAGAAAAGAATTCACAGCATGCTTTAAGCGGCACGATTGAAGGAGTGAAGCGGGACACGCAGGTTACCGCTGTCGCGGGCTTATTTATATTAATTTTGCTGGCGATTGGAAAAAAACAAGGTTTTTATTCAATTATCAGCTTACTTATTAATATTGTTCTTTTAATCGGAGCCTTAAATGTATATCTAGCACTAGGGAATGTGAGCTTGCTAGCTGTATGTATTGTTGCGGTCGTTCTTTTTACAGTTATTTCTTTATTATTAGTAAGCGGTAATCAAGAAAAAACGCATGTAGCAATTATTTCAACTTTAATAGGTACATTTGTTTCTCTATTAATTGCGTACATCGTCATGCAGCTAACAGATTCGAACGGTCTTCATTATGAAGGAATGGAGTTTGTGACGATTCCTCCTCAAAAAATATTTATGAGTGAGGTACTAATAGGATCTTTAGGAGCTGTGATGGATGTAGCGATTACGATTACTTCTTCTGTTTATGAACTATATGAAAAGAATAAAGAGATAGCGCACAAAGACTTACTAAAATCGGGCAAGGAAATTGGCGGAGACATCATGGGAGCCATGACGAATATTTTATTTTTTTCATATATAAGTGGAACAATTCCAATGGTCCTTCTTTATTTAAAAAACGGTTCTCCTTTAGGATACACGTTTTCAATGAATTTCTCGTTAGAGTTAATCCGTGCTCTTACTGGCAGCATTGGCATTGTGCTAACGATTCCAATTACACTCTATCTTTCGATTCTTTTTATTTTTAGGAAGGGGAACAGAAAGTGAACGTTTTACTGTTGCTTGCTCTTATTTTATTTATTCTGATGAGTATGGTGGGCGGAAAAAAAGGAATTAGATCTTTCCTTGCTTTGTTCTTGAATTTTGGCGTTATTTTTCTAACCATTCTCTTTATGCTGTCTATAAAAAATACGATTATTGTTACGTTGATCGCTTGTACAATCATTAGCTGCATTAATTTATTTTATATTAATAAATTCAATCATAAAACGCTTGCTGCGTTTGTTTCAACGATTATTACCTTAGCCGTTTTAGTGTTCTTTATTTTTATCATTGAACATCATGCCATGATTCAAGGGTTTGGAGAAGAACAGGAAGAAGAAATTAACGCTTTTTCACTTTATGTTGGAATTGATTTTGCTAAAATAGCCATTTGTACAATTATTATGGGTGCCATAGGAGCGATCATTGATATTTCGCTATCTATTTCGTCCTCTATGAATGAGTTATTTGTTCATGATCCGTCCGTAACTAAAAAAAATCTCTTCAATTCAGGACTGAAAATCGGAAGAGATATTTTAGGCACTACAACCAATACACTGTATTTTGCATTTGTAGGGGGATATTTGACTTTAATTATCTGGTTTAAGAGATTGTCGTATTCGTTTGGAGATATTATCAATTCAAAAACCTTTTGTGCAGAAGTCATTTCTATTTTAAGCGGAGGCATTGGTGTAGCCATTATTATTCCGATTACTTCTTGGATTAGTGCTTCTATTTTCTTACAAAAAAGAGAAAAAGGGAAGCAGTACAAGGAAATGAAGTAGAGAAGCGTATGGGCAAATAAAAACAGAAAGTCATAAGAAACTGCCCCTCCAATGGTTAATCATTGGAGGGGCAGTTCAAGTTGACCTCGGCCTATTTGTGGAATTTTGAGAGGATACTAGGTGGAGGATGGGAGTTGTAATAGCATTAAGGATTACAATCTATTTTTCTCATTGATAGATAATACGAAAAGGCCAGGAAGCAGAATTTACAGGAGAAGCAGCTTTTAAAAGGACGGTCTCACCGTTTGCTGGAAGCAGATTTTTAAACACATAAATTCTACGCTCACTTCTTGGAGATCCAGGTCCTCTGGAGGTTTTTTGGTGTATAATATTTCGTTCATTTTTTGGATCGAGTATCCAATGTGCGTACCAAATCTGCCGTAAAAATTGTCTATTTGTACTTTGCGAACGTTCATCAAATATACAGTGATTCACTTGGCCTGTCCAATATAGATATCGCCCGTTTCCTATATGCCATTCATCTCCTATCCGATATCTGATTCCTACACATTCACCAGGATAGATAATATCAGGGATATTATAATGATTCTCTCTTTGACAGCTAGGGTCACTATATTGTGTATAAGGCGTAACTTCTACTTTTTCTAACTGATTTTTTCTAAAATACAAATACTGCTGCGTGACTTGCCCTGTCGTTCGGTTTACGGCTCGGTGGCTGAGAAGAATACCATTATAAGTCTGTAACTTTGTGTTATCGATGCTTCTTGTAACCGTTAAGGTACCAGCATTTGAGCTTATGACGCCGCCTACTAACCTTCCATTATGAACACAGTACCCGTTTCTGCAAGAGGCACCGGCATTAGCTCGATATAGAACTCCTACGCATGTCCCACTATTAATTAAAGTCAATTATATTCACCTCACATTTGAACGTTGTTTATAAGAATAGCTTTCGAAAGTACTCTTCGTTTGAAGTGATTTCTATAGATCATCCGGGCCATATCGATAGGAAGGCTGTGTTTGAATAAAATAGCCATTTCGTACTTGAGCTACCCAGTTTTGAAATATTTCTCTCCATTCAACACGGTTAAAAAATTCATCAAGCGGCTTTGAAGAATCCCATTCAATGATAAAGAACGGAACTACTGATGGATTCCATACGCCTATACTATTGACACCTGATTCTTTGATAAGAAGTAAAGGCAGGCCTCGTTGGTAACCCATGCTTGGCTCTATTTGTAAAAACGGAGCACCTTCCCATGATGGTGGCGGAGGTGTACCGCCGGGAATATTCGTCATGGTATAATTGGCGAAGACTTGCTGCATATTCACCGCGATCAACCCATAGCTAGAGAGGATCATTCGGCGAACGCTTGTTATCGTTTTATTAGGATATTGCTCTGTATCAGGCAGTGTGCGAGGGAAAAGAAGAGCACGTTCAATTTCATCGATTAAGCGATTAAAAAAACTTGTTTGAGTAGTATTAAGCATAGACGGGTGGCTGAGGAATACAGGGATTTTATAAGCTCTGTCGGCTGTATTTTTTAAAGGGATTTTAGGGAAAGCAGAGGGCGATACTTTATTGTCTCTAAGAGAGTAAGGCTTGTCTACATAATATTTACCATCTTGCGGATTATAATAGGAATAATGTTTTTTAATCGTAATCATCCTTTCTTATTTTTCTCTATATTTTATGCGGATCGACAAAATAAGGATGTATGTTTGTCCAAAGACATTAGGAGCATTTTTACGAGAAAATATACCTATAGTATTATGTGCTAGATTTTGTTTAGATTAGTAGGGGAAAAATAACTTCTTTAAATCCTCAGACAACTACTAAATCACTTTTAGTTTACTAAAAAATTGTAAAACATTTAGAAATCAATTATAGTAATGAGCATTAATACATAAGCACATTATTATCTATCAACTGAAAGGGAGTAGGAGGTATTCATTAATGAGCACAAAATCTATAGATAGTATTGAAAAGGCAGCCCAAATCTTAAAATTATTGGGAGATAAAACAAGGCTTTCGATGGTTAAATTAATAGAGAACAATGAATGCTGTGTTTGTGAGTTCGTAGATATCTATCAAGCTAGCCAACCTTCAATTAGTCAGCATTTACGAAAATTAAGAGATGCTGAACTTGTGAAGGAAAGAAGAAAAGGGCAATGGGTTTTTTATTCTCTTAATAAAGAAAGCCAGTACTATGAGTTTGTTCTGGGCATACTTGAATCTGTACCAAGTCAGGACGAACGTTTAAAAGAGCTGGAAAAACAAGGGCTGCGTATTAGTTGTTGTGAATAATTGGAGGTTTAAAAAGTGGCATCAGTTGTACTAGCATCATTGATTTTTTTAGTAACATTAATTTTTGTCATTTGGCAGCCGAAAAATTTATCAATCGGCTGGTCGGCTTGCGGGGGAGCTATGATTGCTTTACTGGCAGGCGTTGTTGATTTTCAAGACGTTCTTGAGGTAACCAGCATTGTGTGGAATGCGACTCTTACGTTTATTGCTATTATTATTATTTCTTTAATTTTAGATGAAATTGGTTTCTTTGAATGGGCAGCGCTTCATATGGCTAGAGCTGCAGGAGGGAACGGCGTGCGTATGTTTGTTTACGTGTCTCTTCTTGGAGCCGTTGTAGCAGCGCTATTTGCTAATGACGGAGCAGCTTTGATTTTAACACCCATTGTTTTAGCCATGGTTCGGGCATTAAAGTTCGACGATAAAATGGTTTTTCCGTTTATTATCGCAAGTGGATTTATTGCAGATACAACGTCGCTGCCCCTTGTTGTTAGTAACTTAGTGAATATCGTATCAGCCGACTTCTTTGGTATTAGCTTTTCTGAATTTGCATCACGCATGATTGTTCCAGATTTGGTTTCTCTGTTTGCAAGTATTATGGTCTTGTATCTGTATTTCCGCAAAAGAATCCCTAAGAAATACAATGTAGCAGATTTACAGAAGCCAGTGGATGCCATCAAAGATGAAAAGATGTTCCGGCTATCTGGAATTGTCTTAGTTTTGTTAGTACTAGGCTATTTAATTGGAGAATTCTTTAGCGTCCCTGTTTCGATCATCGCAGGTATTATTGCTATCCTATTTTTGATGATGGCAAAAAAAAGCCGAGCGGTTCATACAAAAAAAGTGCTAAAGGGAGCTCCGTGGGCGATTGTCTTTTTCTCTATCGGCATGTATGTCGTTGTATACGGCTTGCGTAATGCTGGTTTAACAGAAATTCTGGCTGACGTGATCCAAGCAACGGCCAGCCACGGACTGTTTGCAGCAACAATTGGTATGGGATTCACTGCGGCTATTCTTTCATCGATTATGAACAATATGCCAACCGTTATGATTGATGCACTAGCAATCGATGCCACACACGCAGCTGAAACAATCAAGGAAGCGTTGATTTATGCAAACGTTATTGGATCGGATTTAGGTCCGAAAATTACCCCGATTGGTTCTTTAGCGACGCTTTTATGGCTTCATGTTCTTTCAACAAAAGGCGTGAAAATTTCGTGGGGAACGTATCTTAAAACGGGTATTATCTTAACGATTCCGACATTGTTTATTACGCTTGTTGGTTTGTATATTTGGTTATTGATTATTTCATAACACGTCCCAAAGGAGATCTGTTTTAGTCGATATGATAATGGCTGTTGCCAGAAAAATTCAGATATGTATCAAAGCTGTAGAAAATGATCTACAGCTTTTTTATTGAAAAGCTATAACGGACAGCGACACGTTTTTAAAATGAGATAGGTATCTCTCATCTAAACTACTTTTCTCCTCATTCATACTCCAACAGCTCTTTCTATGATAAAATAATAAAACTGACTAAGTTTCATATGGAAATTTGAAATGTAAGGTGATTAAATACATGAAGTTAATTATTGCAGAAAAGCCGGATCAAGGGTCAACGCTCGCTTCACAGTTTAAGCCGAAGCGTCACGACGGCTATTTAGAGATTCCACCGAATGAAGTGTTTACAGACGGAGCATATGTAACGTGGGCAGTGGGTCATTTATGTCAGCTTGTAAGTCCGGAAGATTATAAGCCGGAGTGGAAAAAGTGGTCAATTGACACGCTGCCGATGATTCCAGACCGCTTTCAATATGAAGTGACGCGCTCAAAAGCAAAGCAGTTTCAAGTGGTAAAAAAACTGCTTAAAAAGCCGACGGTCACAGAAATTATACATGCGGGAGATGCGGGGCGCGAAGGAGAATTAATCGTTCGTAATATCATTCAGCTGTCAGGTGTGCATAAGCCGATGAAACGATTGTGGATTTCTTCTTTAACGCCAAAAGCCATTTATGATGGGTTTCAACAGTTAAAAGACGAAAGCGACACGCGCAACCTTTATTATGAAGCCTATACAAGAGCATGCGCGGATTGGGTCGTTGGGATGAATGCGTCACGCGTGTATAGCATCTTATTGAAAAAGCATGGGATGTCAGATGTTTTTTCAGCAGGGAGAGTTCAGACTCCAACTCTTGCTTTGATTGTGAAGCGTGAAAAAGAAATTGACAATTTTAAATCAGAGCCTTTTTGGGAAGTGCTTGCTAAGTTTGATATTGAAGGAAAGAAGTATGAAGGCAAATGGCAACAAGACGGAGAATCACGTCTCAAAGAAAAAGAGATGGCATACAAAATTGCTCAGTTTTGCGAAGGAAAAGACGCGGAAGTTCATGAACTCGTAACGGAGCGAAAAGAGTTCCAGCCGCCTTTATTATTTAACTTATCATCACTTCAAGCAACGGCGAATAAAGCGTTTAAGTTTTCTCCTAAAAAGACGCTTGATGTGCTGCAAGGGCTGTATCAGAAAGGAATTGTTTCTTATCCAAGATCAGACTCAAACTACGTAACAGAGGGAGAAGCGGAAACGTTTCCTGAGATTTTAGAAAAGCTGAGTGCTTTTTCTGAATACGAACATTTATTTCCGCTTCCGTACGCTACAATTCTAGGAAATAAACGCTATGTAAATGCAAAAAAAGTGAGCGATCACTATGCGATTATTCCAACGGAACAAGTGAAGGACCCCAGCAAACTGTCAGGAGACGAACAGAAAATTTACGACCTAGTCGTAAGACGTCTAATTGCGGCACACTATGAAAAAGCGATTTTCGACTATACAACGATTACGACACTCGTGGAAAAGCGAGCAGCTTTTATTTCAAAAGGAAAGCAGCAAATTCAAGAAGGCTGGCGCAAAGTAATTTTTCAAAACGAGAAAGACGACGACGTTATTCTTCCGAATGTCCAAGAAGGGGAAGAAGGAAAAGTTGTTAAAGTAGACGTAAAAGAAGGTAAAACACAGCCCCCAAAACGCTACACGGAAGGTCAGTTGATTACGCTGATGAAGACAGCAGGCAAGCATTTGGATAATGATGAGCTGGAGAAAATTTTAGCAAGGTCAGAAGGGTTAGGGACTGAAGCTACGCGTGCGGGAATCATTACAATGCTTAAAGACCGTAAATATATTGATGTGAAAAAAAACCAAGTGTTTGCGACTGATAAAGGAAAGGTATTGATTGACGCGATTGGCGATAAAATTTTAGCTTCACCAGAAATGACGGCTAAGTGGGAGCAGCGTTTAGCTGAAATTGGAGAAGGAGCAGCATCGGCCGCTGCTTTTATGGAACAAACAAAAAAGCTGTCAGCTAAAATTATCGAAGACGCTGTCGAAGCAGAAAGTAAGTGGAACTTCAGCGGATACGACACTGAGTCCATTCAGCGAAAAGGAAAAGGCAAAGGTAAAAGCTTCTCTTCTAAATCATTTGGTTCGTGTAAGGTTTGCGACGGAAAAGTAGTCGATAAAGGTTCATTTTACGGATGCTCAAACTATGCAAAAACCAAATGCACGTTTACCGTATCGAAAAAGATTTTAGGTAAAACAGTCACCCAAGCTAATTTAAAAAAACTGTTAAGCGAAGGACAGACAGATTTGATTGAAGGCTTTAAAAAAGGCGATAAAACCTTTAATGCCAAGTTAGAATGGAAAGAAAATAAAGTACAGTTTTTATTTGAAAAATAGAGGGATAAAAAGCGTTTGCTAAAGAGCAAGCGCTTTTTGCATGCGAAGAAACAGGATTTCTCCAGCTTTTCTAGAAGTTCTTACATAGTTTATTTATGCAAAGGATGAGATTGATGAAACGAACGGGTAAAGGGATGATTCCGTTTTGGGATTATATTGGCATTGAAGAAACGCTGCTTGAAAAAGGATATGCGGAGTTAAAAATTACGATTCAGCCGCAGCTTCTGCAGGGAAGGGGAACGGTTCATGGAGGCGTTATTGCCACGCTTATCGATGCGGCGGTTGGTTCAGCTGTGCGGTCTTCTCTTTCTGAGGCTGAAAGTGCCAGTACAGTTGAATTAAAAGTAAATTACACAAGGCTGGGTATAGGTGAATATTTAGTTGCTAAATCCACACTGTCACATCGCGGCAAAACGCTTGCTGTTGGAGAAGTGAAAATTGAAGACAGCAGCGGCAAGCTTGTTGCGCTTGGCAGTGCAACATATATGATTTTTTCAGCAAAAAAAGCTTAGGATTCTAAGCTTTTTTTGCTGAATGCAGCTGCTGGCTAATGAATGCAATGATCGTTTTATAGTAAGCTTTGGGATGAGGAGCAAATTCACTTTTATGGGCTGTACGGTGAATCGGCTCTTTTTTATTTGTTATCCCTTCAATGATCAGTTCTGTTTGATTTCCAAGCCACAGTTCGCAAAAGTGAGAAAACGGCGCTTTTACAAGCCCTGATACTTCTTCTTGCTGCAACGTAAACGCATTAAGAGGGTGAGAGCTGTAGTATAAAAATACGTGTGCAAACTCTTTGTCAATATAGTGCGGCTCAGATACTTCATATTTAAATACATCTAAAGGAAGCAATTCATCAAACGAAATGTTTACGCCAAGCTCTTCGTGAATTTCTCTTACACCGTCCACAGCGGTTTCTGTATGAAGCAAATGTCCGGCAGCTGTGATATCAAGCGCACCGGGATAATCTTGTTTTTGTTCGCTGCGAATTTGAAAATAAATATAGTCTATATCATTTTCACGGCTGACAAACCAGCAGTGAAACGCTTCGTGCCAATAGCCTTTTTCGTGAACTTCTTTGCGAGACGCTGTTCCTATGCGCTCTTGTTGGTCGTTAAATACGGTTAACACTTCATCGTTCATCATAAAACCCCCATTTGTTTCCTACTTCTTTCTACTCTAACCTGCCATGAAAGTTATGTAAATAATGGAAGGTGAAAATCTGCTTTGATCCATATAAATATGCACAAAATAAAAGATACATCAATTTTAGTAAAGAAGGTGCATGCGTTGAATCATTGGATGGAAGTGGTACTTCGTTCAGTGCTGATTTTACTTGGCTTGTTTTTTATCACAAAGCTGTTGGGGAAAAAACAGTTATCCAAACTTTCTTTTTTTGAATATATCGTTGGCATTACAATTGGAGATATTGCAGGAACAATTTCAATGGATGTAGATTTACAGGCAAGTCACGGGGTAGTCGCAATTTTAGTGTGGGCATCGTTTCTTATTTTTGTATCAAACGTATCGTTAAAAAGTATAAGCTTTCGAAAAGCGGCGGAAGGGACAACAACGATCCTCATTAAAGAAGGAAAAATTCTTGAGGGAAATGTAAAAAAAGAAAAATATACAGTAGATGAGCTCATGGAGCAGCTTCGGAAAAAAGACATCTTTTACGTAGAAGACGTAGCTTTTGCTATGCTCGAAACCAACGGGGAATTAAGCGTGCTGTTAAAAAAAGAAAAGCAAAACGTTACGAGAGAAGATTTATTAATAAAAGGAGAGGCGACACGATTACCTCAAACGATTATCATGGACGGAAATATAATGAAAGAAGCCGTTCATGAGCTGGGATATAGCGTAGCGTGGGTTAAAGAGCAGCTCAAAAAGAAAGGTGCTGCAGTCGATAAGGTATTTTTAGGTCAAGCAGACTCAGCAGGTCATCTGTATCTTGATTATTATGAAGACTAAGGATGGGACAAAAACATTTTCCCCTAAGTGAAAAACGAACCATTAATCAACATGTTTGATTAGTGGTTCGTTTTTTGTGATGTTGAATATAGTTTTATTTGTTTCGTTCCTTCTAGCAGTTGCATGGAAATCAACTGCGGTGTAATAAGCAGTCCAGCTCATGTATCTCATTTGTTCGTCTTTAGGTTGGATTCATTTAGTTATGTTTCAACCTTAGCGTGGATCTACTTCTTGTCCGGATTTTATATCCATTACTTTAAGGTTATTTTGAGGTGCTTTAATATCTTTACTTGCAGGCGCTGCTTTTTTATTTTCCACCCAGTCTACTAACAAATCAAAAGATTGATGGGCATATGGAAGCAGGGGCTGAAGCTCTTGATTTGGATCCGTTTGTTTATTCCATACTAAGCTGTCAACGTGATTTCCGTTTTTAACGGTATAAAGGCGATGAAGATTTGCCTTGCCGGCTTTTTTAACGAGCTTTTCATAGCCTTCCGCGTGAATAGACGGGAAGATAAGTGAGTCGAGAGAGCCAGTCATACTAATAAGAGGCACATCAATATCGCCCGTATTTTCTACTTTTGCTACATTTTCTTTTACGCTTTTTGGACGAGTTTGATAGCGATAATTTTCAAAGATATAATCCCATGAGCGGTCACGTAGACCTGCTGAAGTAAAGTTTAAATAGTTGTGCCAGTTTGTTCTTCCTGGAGCAGTTGGATCAAAGTGATCACGGTAAATGTTTAATGTGACCGCCCAGTACACTTGATCATGATAATTCCATAATTTTTCTGATCCTTTTGGAAGACCTGCTTTATACATTTGTTTAATGGCTTTTTGCTGTTCTTTTCCCGTTCCGTACAGCGCTTCTTCTGCGTTGTTGACAACAGGTGTTAGCGAGCTAATTAAATTGGGCGCTTTTGCACTCCATAATACGCCTTCCCAATCGACGCCTCCATCAAATAAACGAGGCTCTTTTGTTTGCTTTGGATCATCATGTTCAAGTGCGTATCTGACAACGTATCCACCGTTTGAAATGCCAATTGCATACGTCGGTACTTTATGATTGTTTCGAATCAAATCGCTTGCAGGATTTTTTCGATTGGACGGGTTGATTAGCTTGTCTGAATAATGAGTAGTCAAGTATTGCTGGGCAGCTTTTGTCAGTTGACGATAGCGCATATTCCATTCTGCTATGCTGTCGTCATCGTTGGCGAGTGCATTTTTTACTTTAGCAAAAGGATCGTTAAGGTCACTTTCTCCTTGCGTTCCTTTATCGGTGGCTGCAAATGCATAGCCTTTTTTAAGAACGTAATCGCTGAATAATAAATCGGTGGACGTTTCGTTGCGCGTGGCAGGAATGCCGGCTACTACAAGTTTTCCGTTCCAGTTATCAGGAACACGGATGACGAACTGAGCGTCTTCAAAAATGCCATTTACTTGGGTTCCTTTGACCGCAGCGGGCTGATTGATTCGATACCAGCCCGATCCATCTTCAGGTTTCCCCCAGTTATAAGGAGTAAGCCCAATATTGCCATAGAGCGTAGCCTGCTGATATTGAGCGGGGTTTTTAGTGGTGAGCCAATTCCCGTTCGCTCCGTCAAAATAGGTTTCTGCTGACTGATCAGCATTTGGGATTACATCTGTGTTGTTAGAAGCTTCAGCAAGAGATCCTGAAGCTGAAAAACAAAGAGCAGCAGAAAAAGCAAGCGCTATCATTTTTCGTTTCACGTTTCTTCCTCCTCATAAAAATACTACATACCTTTTAAATAAATTCCATAAAAAAGAAAAATGTCCTGTTTTAAAATCAGTTTGGAGGAAAGTTTTTTCATTTGGTTCTAAGCTGTTTGTGTCTAACAAACAGGTAAACTGCATCCAATTCTCTAGTTTCTTTTTAAGCTGCTTATATTATAATGAAACAAGGATTAAAAAAGACAGGGTAAAACAATCGATTAAATAAGTATAAAAGATATGAAGAACGTTTCTATAAAACGTTTATCTTAGAGGGCAAGGGAGTAGGTCTATGAGCAGTTTTAACAGTCAGTTTTTGTATTCCGTTACAATCATTCTATTAGGATACATACTAAAACGAACAAACCTCCTTCAGCAAAAAGACGGGGAAGCTTTAGCCAGAATTATTTTTAATATTACAATGCCTTGCTTGATTATTGTCACATTCAGCAGTATTAAAATTGATGGATCGCTTATCTTACTATTAGTTATTGGAATTGTCTATGGCTTGCTGTTAGCTGCTGTAGGGGTTTTTGTTTTTCGAAAAGATGAGCGAAAAGTGAAAGGCATGCTGACGATGATGATTCCAGGATTTAATATTGGAATGTTTGCTTATCCACTAGTAGAAGGTATCTGGGGAAAAGAAGGGCTTAAATACTTTGGTATGTTTGATGTCGGAAATGCCTTTGTTATTTTTGTTTTATGCTATGTGATTGGCAGCTACTACTCAGGAGATAATATTGACATTGAATTTAAAAAGATTTTATATAAAGTATTAAAATCAATGCCGCTTCTTACCTATGTAATCATTTGTCTTCTTGCGATTATAGGCATTCATTTACCATCATACGTATTAGACGTTTCAGGCATTATCTCGAAAGCGAATATGCCGCTCTCTCTTTTGCTTTTAGGCGTATATTTAAATTTCTCGTTCCAAAAAAGCTACTTGAAAAAAATTATTATGTTTTTAAGTATCCGCTACGTAATCGGACTCGGCGTAGGAATGGCGCTTTTTTTCCTGCTTCCATTTGAAGATATGTTCCGGTATACAATCTTAGTTTGCTTCATTCTACCGGTAGCGGGGTCAGTTTTACCTTACGCAGTAGAATTCAAATACGATCAAAAATTTGTCGGCACCGTGTCAAATATGACGATTCTGCTGAGCTTTTTGCTGCTGTGGGGAATGACAAACATTTTAATGTAAATAGCAAAGGACGCTCACACTTGTGAGCGTCCTTTTTGATGAAAAAAGGATATTCCCAAATAAACAGAGGTAAGCTAGGAGAAGAGAAAATCCATCATACATACAACCTGACGGGAGGAAAAAAAGTGGAGTCCTTAACTTTTGTTTTATTTGGCGCAACGGGTGATTTAGCAAAAAGAAAAATCTTTCCCGCTCTTTATAATTTATTTACAGACAAAAAGTTCCCTGATGCTATTTCTATTATTGGATCGGGGTACGAGCAGATGTCTCATGAGGATTTTAAAGAGCGTGTAAAGCAATCTATAAACGATTTTTCGAGACGGAAAATGGGAGGTAACGAAGAAGATTTTTTGTCTCTGTTTCATTATCAAGCAGTAGACGCAAGCAAAACAGAAGATTACGAACAGCTGCTGAAACTTGTGAATGAGCAAGAAACAACTCATGGAAGTAAAGGAAATCGTTTGTTTTATTTGTCCGTAGCACCCGAATACTTCGATGTAATTGCTCTGCATATAAAAAAAAGCGGCTTGGATCAAACCAGCGGCTGGAAGCGTCTTATGATTGAAAAGCCGTTTGGACATGATCTTGTTTCAGCAAGGGAGCTTAATGAAAAGCTAACCAGTACTTTTAAAGAAGAAGAAATTTATCGAATTGATCATTATTTAGGTAAACCGATGGTGCAAAATTTAGAAGCGCTTGAATTTACGAACCCCGTGCTGCAATCGCTGTGGAATAATAAACACATTGCAAATGTCCAAATTACGGCAAGTGAAACAGTCGGTGTTGAAAATCGTGCAGGGTATTATGATCATACGGGGGCCATACGCGACATGATTCAAAATCATATGCTACAGGTTCTCATGATGACAGCTATGCATCTTCCAAAACGAATTTGCTCAGAAAACATTTTAGAAGAAAAGCAAAAAGTAATGGAGTCACTGAGGAAAATTCAAGCGAAAGAAGTAGCTCGCGATGTTGTACGAGGGCAATACGGAAGCGGAGAAATCGATCACAAATCTGTTAGAGGATACAAAGAAGAGCCTGGCGTAGAAGCAGACTCTAACAATGATACGTTTGTGGCAGCACGTTTATGGATTGATAATCCATTTTGGAAAGGCGTTCCTTTTTATATTCGAACGGGCAAACGAATGAAAGAAAAATCAACTCGCATCGTCGTAGAATTTAAAGATTCTTTAAAAGGTCTGTACGAAACTCCTTATGACAAAGTAGCACCAAACTTATTTATTATTGAAATTAGTCCAAGCGAAAACGTCGCTTTGCAGCTTAACAGCAAAAATCCATTAAAAAATGGTGTTATTGAGCCGGTTCGTATTACGTTTTCAAGAGAAGAAGAAAGTGTACCGGAAGCATATGAACGAATTATTTACGACGCATTAATCGGCGACTCTACATTTTTTGCTCATTGGAAAGAAGTAGAGCTATCTTGGCAGTGGGTGCAGCCTGTATTAGATGCATTTGAAGCTGACATGCTGCCGCTTTATGAATATCCATCGGGTTCACAAGGTCCTGAAGAAGCCCAGGAATTAGTTGAACAAGAAGGCTTTAAGTGGTGGCTCGATGACGATGAACATGGGGAAGCACCTGGAGTGTTTTTGCCTATTTAAAAAAGAGGCTAGGACAAAATTTTTTTCGTTGAAGAAAGATCGGAACGATAAATCGAGATTCTTGATGGAGGCTCTCGATTCATCGTTTGGATCTTTTTATTTATGTATCTCATTTGTTCGTCTTTGGATTGAATGAGTTTAGTTATGTCTCAATCGCTTTTGGTGTTTAATCGTTTTTGTAAATGAACAAGGTCATGATGTAAATGTTTTTGCATATGTTCAACAGCTTTTAAACTGCGTTTTTTCATAAAGGTGAACACTTGCTGATGCTCATCTAAAATCTCAGCAGCGCGTCCTTTACCTTTAAAATTAAGCACCCGACAAAAATAAATCAATACATTTACGCTATCGAGCTGTTTTTTTAGATGTTTATTATGACTGGATTGAAGAATCAGCTGATGAAAATGTTCATTTAGCTCAATAAGTCGAGAATCCTCGGCACCTTGCTTTATTTCCTCAGCGGTTCTATCTAACAGCTGCTCAATGAAAAGAAGCTCTTCATCAGAAGCGCGAGTAATACACAGCTCAATGGCTAAAGACTCTAAAGCCGTACGAATTTGATAAATTTCTTCTACGTCTTCAGGAGACAGGGAATAAACAATAAAGCCTGTTTTTTGCTCTGCAACTAAAAGGCCGTCTTTTTCTAATAAACGCATTGCTTCTCTTATCGGAGAGCGGCTAACCCCAAATGCTTTAGCTAGCTGGGTTTCATTGATTCGCTGGCCCGGTTTATATTCACCGTTCACAATCATTTGCTTAATTTTTTCATAAAATTGAAGATAGTATGGTAACGGCTTATGTAAATCAAAATTGTTCATTGATATACCTCGTTTATTTATAATCATTTATTTCCTAATTATAATACGCTTGTTAATAAGAGTCATAATAATTTTGAATTTTTGAAGAGAATGAATATATTCAGAATTTTCTTGATGAAAGCGTTCTTTTTACGTATAATCAAATAGATAATACCAGTCGACGGTCGACCGATAGGTTTTTTTACATAAAAAGACGCAGGGGGATTTTTGATGAAAACGTTAAAAATAGCGAACATACCAGGAGATGGAGTAGGAAAAGAAGTTGTGCCGGAGGCGGTTAGGGTCCTTCATACGATTGCAGATCTTCACGGGGGGTTAAAATTTGAATTTACAGAATTTCCTTGGAGCTGTGATTATTATTTGAAGTACGGACAGATGATGCCGGAAGATGGGCTAAAGCAGCTTCAACACTTTGACGGAATTTTTTTAGGAGCCGTAGGAAATTTAAATCTTGTGCCAGATCACGTGTCGCTATGGGGTCTGCTCATTAAGATTCGTCGAGAATTTCAGCAGGTAATTAATATTCGTCCAGCCAAGAGGTTAAAAGGCATTGCATCTCCACTAATGAACCCAAACGATTTTGATTTAATTGTTGTTCGTGAAAATAGTGAAGGAGAATACAGTGAAGTAGGAGGCCGGATTTATCAAGGAGAAGATCAAATTTCTATTCAAAATGCGGTTTTTTCTCGAAAAGGAACAGAACGAGCGATGCGCTACGCATTTGAATTAGCTTCTAAAAGAAAAGCAAAAGTTACAAGCGCAACGAAGTCAAATGGAATTGTTCATTCCATGCCGTTTTGGGACGAAGTGTTTCAAGATGTTGCCAAGAGTTATCCTCATATTGAAACAGACTCACAGCACATCGATGCGCTGGCGGCTTTTTTCGTTACAAATCCAAGTCGTTTTGATGTCATTGTGGCAAGCAATTTATTTGGAGATATTTTAACAGATATCGGAGCTGCTATTATGGGAAGTATTGGCGTTGCTCCTGCTGCAAATATTAATGTGAACGGAAAATATCCTTCGATGTTTGAACCGGTACACGGGTCTGCTCCTGATATTGTCGGAAAAGGAATTGCAAACCCAATCGGACAGATTTGGACGGCTAAAATGATGTTGGATCATTTTGGTGAACAAGAAGTAGGCAGTCATTTATTAGAGGTTATCGAGCAAGTGACAGAATCGGGCATCATTACACCAGATGTTGGAGGCAGCGCAACTACTAGTGAAGTAACGGATCAAATTATTTCTCATTTAAAGAAGTGAAGGTTCTAAAAAAGGCTAGGACAAAAGAATATTAGACGAAGTGAAAAACGAACCATTGATCAAAGTGTTTGATTCATGGTTTGTTTTTTTTGTGATAAACGTAGGTCTCATGTGTGTAGGTCTTTCTAGCAGTTGGTTGGAGGGCAAGGCGAAGATTCCCGCGAAAAGCGAAGCCTTGGACGGAAATCAAAATCGATAAATACATGTTGACACTTACATATATGAACCCTATAATAGTTTGAGTTGAGATAATTCGTATACATATTATTTCTAGACTATGATTTAGTTTGTTTTAATAAATAGATACGAATAAACAAATAAAAGGAGGAAAATCATGCAGAAATCGAAATTATGGACAAAAGATTTTTTAGCGGTTTCATTGACCAGCTTTTTTGTTTTTGTCATTTTTTATATGTTAACTGTCACATTGCCGCTGTTTGCAACAGATGAACTTCGTGCAAGTAAACAAAGCCTAGGGCTAATTGTGACAATCTTTTTAGTGTCCGGTATTGTGTTCAGACCGCTAGCCGGTAAGTGGATGACAACATTAGGACAAAAGAAAGTACTATTAATAGGTGTCTTTATTTTTTTAATTGGTTCTATTTTATATATGAATATTCACTCATTATCTGCGCTGCTGCTGCTGCGTGTGCTTCATGGTATTGGTTTTGGAATGAGCACAACTGCTACAGGAGCAATCGTTGCAAATGTAATCCCAGAACAGAGAAAAGGAGAAGGGATGGGGTACTATGCGACGTTTATGAACTTAGCGATGGTAGTAGGTCCGTTTGTAGGCTTAACGTTAACAAATACTTTGAGTCATACAGCGGTCTTTACTGTTGCGGTTGTATCTTCTGTTTTAGCAGTATTATGCAGTCTAGTACTTCGTGTACCTGATGTGCAAGCTTCTTCTGCAACAAATGAAATACAGCCAGCCAAAGGTCTTGCGGCGTTTTTTGAATACCGTTCGATGCCTATTTCTGTTGCTGGCCTTGTGGTAGCTTTTTCATATGCAAGTGTTATTTCGTTTGTGTCTATTTATGCAAAAGAAATGGGCTTTACGCAAGCTTCAAGCTTTTTCTTTGTTGTATACGCGGTGTGCTTATTAGCTTCTAGACCTTTTACTGGAAAATGGTTTGACCAATACGGAGAAAACAGCGTGGTATATCCGTCCATTTTATCTTTAGCTATCGGTATCTTTTTACTTAGCCAAGCGACAACAAGCTGGGTGTTTTTATTAGCTGGAGCATTGATTGGATTAGGCTTTGGAACGATTACATCAAGTTTTCAATCCATTGCTGTAAAAAAAGCTTCTCCTCATCGCCGAGGTGTCGCCACCGCTACGTTTTTTGTGTTTTTTGACTCTGGAATGGGTTTAGGGTCCTTTTTATTAGGCATTTTATCTACAGCAGCCGGGTATAAAGGAATGTATGTCTTCTGTTCCATTGTTGCTCTTTTAGCTATAGCAGTATACCTTGTATTGCACGGCCGAAAAAGCCAGAAACAGCGCATTATTTCTCAAAATGAATCATTAGGAAAATAACATAAATAAAAAAAGGCGTGCTCAAGGGGAGCATGCCTTTTTTATTTATGGAGCTCTAAAGAAAACGGCTGTGAGCATATCGATATAGAAGCCCTCCTGATTTCTTTAGAGATTTCTTTTATTCCACTTCTTCTTTTGTAATCCACTCACTGGACCATGTCTGAATTTCCTGAATTACCGGCGCTAGTGCTAATCCTTTGTCGGATAATGAATACTCGATTCGAACAGGAGTTTCCGGAATAACCGTACGAATGACGATTCCTTCATGCTCTAATTCTTTTAAGCGCTCGGATAAGAGCCTTCCGCTTACTGGAAGTGCTTCTTGCATTTGAGAAAACCGCTGTGAGCCGGAAAGTAGCTGAAAAATGATCAAACTCGTCCAACGTTTCGTTAGTATAGTAACAGCCTTTTCAAAACGTGGGCAGAGTGCTAAACCGTCCATGTTATTACCTCCATTCTCTTCCTATATTATAAAACAAAGTCAGCATTTTATCTAGTGTTGTGTAATTTAATTACTTAAAGATTATAAATTACTTTACGTATTTATATTTTGATTATATAATTTATATAATTATAAAAGTTAATTACTAAAAGTAACAAAAAGAGCATAAAAGCTTTACAAGATAAATGTATCGTCATATAATACTTTAAGCAAGTAAAGTCACTTACTTTTAGTAAGCTGATACATCAATTAAAAAAGATAAATGTAGTGAAGTGCTAAAAAAATGATTGTTCATGTGAGAGATTGAGCACAATGTGAAAATAGTAGATAAGTGAAAGACACATAAGAGGAGGAAATGACTGTGATTAACCAAAAAGTTGTTTCAATTTTAAAAGATAAAATTAACGTAGTAAAAAATGAAGACCATTTTATTTATATAGTAGGACCTATTACGCTTCCTGTGAATCTGGATGGCGAGACACAAGTATTTAGTTGGTATTCATGGTTGCGTTCTGATAATGTAAAAGAAGGATCTTTAAGTACGGAAGAGCTTATTGGAAAAATGCGAGGAGCTAATTTAGCTGACATGCAGCAATCTAGTGTTCTTGTGTACGGAGATTTTCAAGAATCGCATGAGGCACTCATTCGTATGCACAGTATCTGCCATACGGGAGATATATTCGGAAGCAAACGCTGCGACTGCGGTTTTCAATTAAAACAATCAATGAAAATGATCGTCGAAAATGGGAGCGGAGCGCTATTTTATTTAGCAAATCATGAAGGACGCGGCATTGGACTATTCAGCAAAGCAATGGCATACGTTCTTCAAGAAAACGGATTTGATACGGTAGAAGCGAATGAAGGGTTAGGATTTGAAGATGATACTCGCAGCTATAGTGATGCCATCAGCGTGTTAAAAGTGCTGCGCCAAAAACCGGTTACGCTGATTACCAATAATCCGAAAAAGCTAATCGCGCTTGAGAAAAACGGCGCACTTTTATCAGGGCGCGTTCCACTTTGGGGAGATGTATCGCAGTTTAATGAAAAGTATTTGGATACTAAAGTTAAACGTTCAGGACATTTAAAAGAGGAGGTTCTTCTTTGATTAATCACGAATTTTATATGAATATAGCTTTACAAAACGCAAAATCAACAAAAGGACAAACAGAGCCAAATCCGCTTGTAGGATCGGTCATTGTAAACGATAATCGAATCGTTGGAATTGGTACGCATTTAAAAGCTGGCGAACCGCACGCTGAAATTCACGCGCTGCGAATGGCTGGCGAACAAGCAAAAGGAGCGACTGCTTACGTAACGCTAGAGCCTTGTTCACACCACGGACGTACAGGTCCTTGTGCTGAAGCGCTAGTTGAAGCCGGTGTAAAAAAAGTGGTCATAGCAACTTTAGACCCCAATCCTTTAGTAGCAGGTAATGGGGTCGAAATTTTAGAAAACGCAGGCATTGAGGTTATAACAGGTGTATGTGAAGAAGAGTCACGTCAAATGAATGAGGTCTTCAATAAGTATATTGTAACGAAGAAGCCGTTTGTTTCATTAAAGTCAGCGATTACGTTAGACGGTAAAATAGCAACTGCTTCTTCTCACAGCAAGTGGATTACGTCTGAGGAAGCTCGTTTGGATGTACATCAGCTACGTCATGAAACAGCGGGTATCTTAGTAGGGGTGAATACGGTCATTAAGGACAACCCCGAGCTGACAACTCGCATTGAAGGCGGCCGCAGTCCAATTCGTATTGTGATGGATTCAAAGCTGCGCATGCCGCTTGAATCTAAGCTAGCAACGGATTCTTTAGCTCCAACGTGGATATTTACAAGTCAGGGCTATTCAAAAGAAAAAAAAGAACAGCTCGAAAAGCAAGGCGTCGAAGTATTTGTTACAAGCGGTGAGGACAAAGTAAATCTTGAAGATATGCTTTCTATACTAGGTGAGAAATTTGTGTCGTCTCTTTTAATTGAAGGAGGGGGCGAAGTGAATGCCGCATTCTTGGAAAATCGTTTAATTGATAAATTGGTGCTGTATATGGCTCCAAAGCTTTCAGGAGGAAAAGAAGCTCCTACTTTCCTAGAAGGAAAAGGCGTAGAGAAAATGTGGGACGCAGTGGACGTGGAGCGTCTTTCTGTGACGTCAATCGGCAAAGACTTTAAATTTGTTGGATATCCTGTTTATAAATAAAAATGTGAATGAGAATGGAACAAAAATATGTTAGTTGAAGGAAGATCCGAACGATTTATCGTTCGGATTTTTTGCTGTTATGGTGAACATAGGTTTCATGTATGCAGGTGCTTTTAGCAGTGTAACAGGTGATCTATATTAGCTTATTCATCCTATTTGTTCATCTGTAGACTGGATTGATTTCGTTATGTCTCAATATTATTTTTACAGGATTTTTTAGAGAAGAGAAATAATACACTATTTTACTATTATAGATTAATTTGCTATTATAGGGAATGGTCAATTTCAAAACATTGTATAAATTTTTAACGTGTTTACTGTTGACTATCTAAATAAAATCACTATATGTTTATAGAGAGAATATATTATGTGAAAGTAAGGGTGAGAAAAGAGATGAGAGAGTATAGAATTGGGAGTGTTATGAGAGACCTTCGCAAAATGGCAGGGTTGACACAACAAGAATTATCAAGAGACATTTGTACACAAGCGCAAATCAGCAAAATTGAAAACGGTGAAGAATATCCATCAAGCATTACCCTCTATAAAATTTCTAAGCGCCTTGGCGTAGATGTTAACTACTTTTTTGATAGTGTAGAATCACCTCGACTTGATTACGTAGATGCGGTTCAATCGTTAATTCGTCAATATATTCGTCAGAGAGATTATGATGCTATTCATAATATCATTGTAAAAGAAAAAGAAAGTCCGCTGTTTCAAAATCCGCTGAACAAGCAATTTTTAATGTGGCACGAAGGTATTTGCGTGTATTACATTCATCATAATAAAGAAGATGCGCTGTCTAAAATGTACCAAGCGATCGAGCTTACTAAGCAATCGGCAACGTTTTATAAAGAAAGAGAAATTGAAATTTTAAATAGCATTGGAATTATTCTTTATGAAGAGAAAGAGTATGAACAGGCTCTAGATACATATCAAACAGCACTCAAAAGCTTAAATGAGCTGCCCCAAACAAAAGACGAAAATATAAAAATTAGAATTTTAAATGCACTTGCCAAAACGCTTGGAGATATGAGTAACTATGATGAATCATTAATATATAGCAACCGAGGAATCGATTTGTGCATTAGTAATGAATCAATGTATTTATTTGGAGAACTTCATTACCAAGCAGGAGAGAGTTTGATCAAATTAGGTAAAATTGAACAAGGTAAAGAATATATGGAAAAGTCTATGACCATTTTCACCCTGCAACGAAATGAGCGATTCGTCAAGCTAGTAGAAAAAGAACTTGAAGCTCTATTTGTTTAAAATATTCCTATCATTATAATTTTTGAGAAATTTCTATCAAAATGAAGGAAATCCGTGGTTTTAAGGGGATAAATGCTGATAGAAAGGAATTCATCTACTTTTATCCTGTGATACACTAGAGTCAAATCAAAGAAAGAGGAGGAAATAATTATGAAAAAAGTATTAGTCGGTATGGCATTAGCGTTTACATTAGTAGCAGGTGTTGCTTCAGTTGGAACAAGCGTAGCAACAGGAGATTTTTCAACATTAGGTCTTCCAAGCCAACATTAATAAAAAAAGCCGTGCTAAGAAGCACGGCTTTTTTTATTGTGTTTTACTTGACTGATCTTTGTTGCGTTTGTTTCCCTTTGAATTATCCCCGCTTGAAATTTCTTCACCCATTTCAACAAGATGGTGCTGCGTTTTTGGGTTACTTTGATTAGCGCTTCCTTTATTATTCTTTTTTGTCATCTTCATTCTCCTTTAAAATGATGGCAATGCATCCAAGTTATTTGTTTTGTCATGGTCAGGAATACTGCGAATATACGTACCGCCGTCTTTCCCTATAAAGGTACTCACATGCTCAACGTCTCCGGCTTCTACTTTCTTTAACGCTGCTTCATAGGTTAAAACAGCTCCTGAAGCCGTTTGGAATTCTAAGAGGTCACCGTCTGCATTTTTACGTACCGCAACGAAACGTTCTTTCATACAAATAAACACCTTCCTTTACATCTATATGGTTGCTGAAATAGTCGTTTTTATTCATTGCCAAAAGTGATAAGGTAAAGAAAAGAGTACAAAGGGGATAAAAAATGACAACATTTAATTGGCATGACCAAGCTCAAGACGAATGGAACCAAAAAGTATCATTTTGGAATAGCCGAAGTGAAGAAATGTGGAAAAACGGAAGTCGGAAAACAGTTATTCCATTTATTCAAAAACATCTTAAATCAGGTGGTATAGTGGCAGACGTCGGCTGCGGTGATGGGTTTGGGACGTCTCTTCTAGCCGCTTCTGGATATAAAGCAATCGGTCTTGATTTATCAGAAGAAATGATTCAAAAAGCATCCGAGCTGCATAAAAGTGAAAATTTGTCGTTCGCTCAAGCTGATATTATGAAGCTCCCGCTGTCTTCTGAATCAGTAGAAGGGGTTATGGTAATCAACGCCCTGGAATGGACGGAGCACCCGCGATTAGCTCTGAAGGAATTGCACCGAGTTGTAAAAACAGGAGGATATGCATGTGTAGGTATTCTTGGACCAACTGCTCAGCCTCGTACCAATAGTTTTCAAAGACTATATGGTGAAGACGTTATTTGCAATACGATGATGCCGTGGGAGTTTGAACAGCTTGCAAAAGAAAATGGATGGGAAGTAATCGATGGCGAAGGTGTATATAAGCGAAATGTTACAGATAAGCTGATTGGACAGCTCCCAAATGAATTAAAGCAAGCCTTAACGTTTCTATGGCTATTTATGCTCAAGAAACAATAAAAACAGCACACCTCTCCTTATATGTAGCTGTACAAAGGGTACACTACAAACTGGAGGTGAGTGACATGAGTAAAATTAAAAAAGACCGCTCAAAATCAGAGCTAGGTTCACCAAATGTAGAAGGACAAGGGACGACCACTTCTGAACAAGGTGTTCAAAGCAGTTCAGCTAACAAAAAGCAGAAGCGTTCATAACAAAAATAAAACGAACTTGCAGGGAGAACAACGAGCTCCCTGCAAGTTCGTTTTATTTATGGGGTCAGTTTTATAAATAAGAAAATATTGTGTGCAAGATTATAGATAGCTTATAATAAAATCTGAGCCAATAATTGTAATTTTATACAAGCTTGGTTTACAACCGATGTAAAGTGGAGGTGTAATAAATGGTAAATAAAAGATGTTTACCGGATACTGCAGCGTCTCATGCAAAGCCTGATATTAGAAAGGCGATACTTTGCATGGGGTGGACGGTTTAGTAATAGACATCGCCTAACCGCGCATATCTCATTTCTAATATATACGGCTTTGCCCCTTATTGTATAAGCAAAACCAAATAAGGAGCTGGCAGAAATGACGTATGTAAAAGCAACAAATATTTTACCTGAAGAGCTGATTAGTGAAATTCAAAAATACATTCAAGGAGAAACCATTTATATTCCAAAGCCGCAGAAGGAAAAAAGAAAATGGGGAACTTGCTCTGGTGGAAGAAAGTTGATTGACGAGCGAAACGAACGGATTAAGAATTTGTTTGAAAAAGGAACTTCAATTGAGGAACTAGCCCGTGAATACTTTTTATCAACCGAATCCATCAAAAAAATTGTATATAAAAAGCAACGGTAGAAATCAAGCGCTGGCAACTGAATGCCCGCGCTTTTTTAGGTATAGTTTATTTCTGATTTATTTTTTACATTTCATAAAAGGAATCCGTACGGTAAAGTAAAAAGTAGCTAATTAAATGAAGAAGGAGTGAAGAACGTGGAAGCGTTTATAAGAAATGATCAATATAATTTTATCAAAAGCCAAACGCAAATTCTTGTCAATGGGCATGGAACAGTAAACAATTCTGATGTGCTGCAGGCTTTAAAAGCTCTTGCAAAAGAAAAAGTATTAAATGTGTTTGATGTTCTTAGCGAGGAACAGGAAGAATTACTGCTGTCAGTTGCTGAAGTTAGGAATAAGGAGCAAGCAGAGGTGTTTTTAGAAACGATAAAGCCTTACGTGATTCCATTTAAATCTTTTACAGAAGCTGGCGTGAAAAAGCTGTTTCCAAAAGTGAAAAAGTTAAAAGTTCCTTCTGCTGATAGCATTGATCTAACGAGCATTTCCTATGTCAGCTGGATCGATAAAGGCTCAAACAGAAAGTTTATCGTAGCGCAGGAGTCGTATACCCAGAAGTTAAAAGGTATTCAAGGAACGTTTAAACCTATCAACCAGAAAGGAATATGCACGCTTTGCCACAGCTACGAGGAAGTCGGTATGTTCACTGCTGAAATCAAAGGAACTGTTCAAGGGACATTTACACAACGAGGGAATTATATTTGTCAAGATAGCGAAGCATGTAATCAAAATCTGCTTACCTTAGAGCGGCTTCATGACTTTATGTTAAGGCTCAGTAAATAACATGCGGCTAATAAGAAGAATACAAAAAGAGAAGGTTCAGCCTCTATACTTTTGGTGAGACTGAGCCTTCTTTGTGCTATCTTGTTTTCTCAATGGGATTGTCACGATAGCTAATCCAATCGCTCCAGCTGCCGGCATATAATTTTACATTTGGAAAACCTGCTGATTTTAAAGCTAAAACGTTCGGGCAAGCAGATACACCCGATCCGCAGTATACAATGATTTCAGCATGAGAATCAATAGCTGAAAACATTTCCTTCCACTCTTTATCTGTTTTCCACAAACCTTCTGAAGTTAACACATCTTGCCAGAAAGAATGAATGGCGCCTGGGATATGTCCTGCTACAAAATCAATGGGTTCTTCTAAGCCGAGATATCTCCTTTTTTCACGAGAGTCTATCAGAATAACATTAGGGTTATGAAGATTCTCTTTTACGTATTCAACTCCTGCAAGTCCCCAATCTTGTTGAACGAAAGGTACAAATGTTTGAGGAGAAGCTTCTGGTACGTTCTTCGTTGTTTCATATCCCGATTGCTTCCAGTTATTAAAACCTCCATTTAAAATTTTTACGTATTCAATTCCTATATATCGCAGTAGCCACCATGCTCTTGAAGCCATCATTCCGTTTTGTTCATCATAAACGACGACTTTTGAATCAGCATTAATTCCTAAGCTGCCGAGCTTTTGAGCTAGCTTTTGAACGTCAGGCAGCGGGTGTCTGCCTCCGGGAGAAGCAGCTGCAGAAGACAAATCTTTTTCTAAATCCAAATAATGAGCATCCGGGAGGTGCTGATTTTGATAAGCGCTTGCACCTGCCTCAGAATTCCCAAGGGTAAATCGGCAGTCAAGCAACACAATGGAGTGTTGGGGTTGCTGTAATGCAGTATGTAAGTCAACTGGTGAAATAATAGTATTCATAACATTCACATCCTTTTACCAAAATTCTAGTTGAAATAACTAAAAATGAAAAGCGTTATATGTAAATTACGGCAAAGCTATTTTGTTTTCCTTCAATTGTTCCCCATAGAATAATTAACCATTTTAACGCTTATCTGGTGCAGAGCGAAATGCTCCTGTGCTACAGTTATAATAAGAGTTACATAGTGTAAGTCAAATGCTCAGCGTAATGTCATACCTACTATTGATGAGAAGGAGAGAGAAAGATGCAAACAAATGAAAAGAAAGAATTTAAACTGATCGCACTAGATATGGATGGAACGCTGCTGAACAATCAGCAAGAAATTTCTAAAGAAAATCGTGAGGCCATTGCTAAAGCCCAAGAACAAGGTGTTCATGTGGTGCTCAGCACGGGGCGCTCCCTTTTAACATGCCGTGAATATGCGCAGTCTCTTCAGCTATCTTCTTACCTGATTACAGTGAACGGAAGTGAAATTTGGGATGAATCTGGAGAGCTTGTAGAACGAAAGTTAATTGATGCTTCTTCCATCGAGAAGATGTGGAATTTAACGCAAGAGCATAAGCTTAACTTTTGGGCGGTGACTACGGATAAAGTATGGAGAGACGAATTTCCAGAAGATATTGCCTCACAGGAATGGCTGAAGTTTGGCTACGATATTCCAGATGATGCTTTACGAGAAGAAGTGCTGAAACAAATAGCAGGCATTTCAGATTTTGAAATTAGCAACTCTAGTTTAACGAATCTAGAAATTAATGCACTTGGTATTAATAAAGCAAAAGGGATCATGACTGTATGTGAACGTTTGGGCATTTCAATGGATGAAGTCATTGCTATGGGAGACAGCTTAAATGATATGGCTATGATTGAAGCGGCAGGGTGTGGAATCGCCATGGGAAATGCTCAGGAAGCTGTAAAAGAAGCAGCGGACTGGGTGACAGATACAAATGTCAATAACGGAGTAGCGAAGGCTATCAGCCACTGGGTGCTGAAATAACAGCAACTCTCCATGTTGCACAACTTAACTGCTTCCCGCATAAACTGATACTGGATGCTTCCCTTAGAGTTCGTCTTATACGTATATATAAGGAGAAGCCATCTAGTTAAGGAGTGGGGAGTATGAGTGATTTATCATTAGACAAGCTGTTACAAAAAGCAGAAAATAAGTTGCAAGATGTACATGAAATAGTGCAAGAAAAAGCGTACGAGCTCATTGGGCAAGCATATAAAGAAAGCATATTTGTTAGTATCACTGAAGGATTTAGATCGATAGAGCATCAGCACAAACTATATTCACAAGGCCGAACAACACCAGGAAGTATTGTGACTAATGCCAAAGGCGGGTATTCTTATCATAACTATGGACTAGCTTTTGACATTGCGCTGCTTGATAACGACGGGAAAGTTGACTGGACCATTGATCGAAGATGGAACAAAGCGGGAGAGATAGGAAAAAGGATTGGATTGGAATGGGGAGGAGATTGGACAAGCTTAAAAGATTACCCTCATTTTCAATATACATTCGGTTTATCTTTGTCGGAGCTTCGAAGTGGAAAAGGACCTAAAAAACAGGCGCCAAAGGCTTCAAGCATGTTAATTAAATACGGAGATCGAGGAAATCACGTACAGTTAATTCAGCGTATGCTTATTCACTTAGGTTATTCTCTTTTTGGAGGCGCAGACGGTATATTCGGGTCTTCTACTTTCAAAGCGGTAAAAGCTTTTCAACAAGCACTTTATCTGCAGGTAGATGGAATAGTTGGACCGAAGACACTCGAAAAACTCTACAATAATTTTAATAAAACTATGTTCTAAATAACCGTAAAAACCGATAACGAGAAAAGGAAGAAAAGAGATGGATGGAAATCGTCTCCTTTCTTCCTTTTCTGTAGTTATAGTAGAAAAACTGAAATTTATAAAGAAATAAAAAGGATTTTCTAAGCGTAAGAAACGTTCACGTGATCTAACTGGATAACATTGCTCAACAACACGATATCTTTATATATTTCACTTTTTACAGAGGCGTTTGAACAGTTTTGATAGTCTTTCAACAAGCGGCCAAGTTCTTTAATAAATAACAACGTCTCTTGTTCATTAATCATAGTCAAAACTCCTTGTTTAGAAATGAATCCAGGTCATTATATAGGAATTCTATCATATCTATACGCACCTGTTGACAAAAAAAGTTCGTCAATTTTTTTGTGAGAAGAAGAAATTTAGGGATATGTGGAATGCGTTCGACTCTCTCATTTTATCTATATGCAGCTTGTCTAAAAATATGAGAGTAGTTATAGTAATATTTACTCCTAATCATGCAACTTAAAACCTATTTTAGAGGTTATCCGTAAATTCCCTCTATTGTAGAGCGATGGAACAAAAAAAGAATGCCTCTTTTTGTATCTTTAGTATGATAACGTTTTGAAGAAATAAGGCATATTTTTGAGTGTTAAGATGGATTTGAATTAGATCTTTTGACACGCTCTTTTTGTAGGAGAGGCATATTTACTTTCTATCAAGGGAAATCGTAAAGCTCCAAAGAGTTTCTAAATCAGAAACTCTTTGGAGCTTAATTTTTTGGATAAGGGATGTGCAAAAGTTCTGGGACGGTCACAAAATGATATCCTTCTTGCTTAAGTCTAGGAATGATGGTATCGAGCGACTTTGCGGTGTTAGAAAGGTCCATGGTCCAATGGCCGCCATCGTGCATCAAAACAATTGTTCCGGCGTGCATGTTCTTAAATACATTATTGGTGATTTCTGTTTCTGGAATTTGCTTCCAGTCTAATGAATCAGAAGACCAGTTAATCGCATAGACATTTTCATTTGGCAGCTCGTTGATCATTTCTTGCGTTAAATTTCCATATGGAGGACGAAACAGCTGTGTTTCAAAACCGGTAATGTTTTTAATAATAGCCTGAGTTTTGGCAATTTCCCAGTGAAACTTTTCAGTAGATTCCTTTAGTAAATTGGGGTGCCAATAGGTATGAATCCCAACAGCATGACCTTCAGCTACCATTCTTTTCACCAGCTCAGGGTGTTCGTGAGCTTTTGCCCCAATAAGAAAAAAGGTTGCTTTAATACCATGCTTTTTCAACTGATCCAATACATGTGGAGTGAAGCGCGGATCCGGTCCATCATCAAATGTTAGGGCGGTTTGCTTTAGTTGGTTATTACCTTGATAAAGCAAACGGTCACGCACAGCTACATTTTTTACTTGTTCCGCTTTACATAGTGCAGGAAGGGCTCCATTAAATAAAAAGCACAGTGTAAAAAGCAGTATGCTAATTCTTCGTATCATGTACATGCACGCTCCTTTCTAGGGCAAAGTATAACGTTATGATACCCGATTAAAAATTTTGTATGAAG
Source organism: Priestia sp. AB (assembly GCF_028369225.1). NCBI lineage: Bacteria > Bacillati > Bacillota > Bacilli > Caryophanales > Bacillaceae > Priestia > Priestia sp. AB. The sequence goes on along the minus strand of NZ_JAQMYN010000003.1, from coordinate 519,832 downwards.
CTGAATTTCCCTTTTGTGTCAAAGCGTATGATATGCATGAAACAGCGTACTATAATAAACAGTTACTATTAGGTGAAGAAAGGAAAAAGCAGATGAAAAAAATAATGATTGCCGTAGCATTGATTTTTTCGCTAAGTTTATCTCCCTTAGCTGAATATATTTCCTATCATGATGACTATAACGTAAGTGCAAGGTCGTACCGTTCGGGGAAGCGGTCCTTTAATAGACAGCCAAGCATTAGACAAAATGAGCCGAGGTCTAATTTTTCAAACCGCAGAAATGGAACTGTAAATCGAGGATTTACCCGTTCAAAACGAGGAGGATTCGCCCGTGGACTGCTTTATGGCGGCCTGGCAGGGATGTTATTTGGGGGGTTGCTTGGTCATATGGGTGCACTGGGCGGGATTTTTGGATTGTTAATTAACATTTTAGCTATTGTGCTTATAATTAATTTAATTCTGCGTTTATTCCGCCCTTCTCGTCGCGACAATAATTGGAGGTAGACCGTAATTGCTGTCATAAACTAACAAGAAAGCTCCATATAAATAAGAAAACGCTTTCTATAGTTAATCGAAAGGATGAAACGTATGTCAGCAAACAGACAGCGCAGCAAATACCTGGCGTTTTGCACAGAATGCGGTCTCCCAAACAGGTTAACATTGTTTCTTCTAAGACAGTACGTTGCGACAGACGAATATAGCGGATTTTATTGTGGGAATTGCGGAATTCGAAACGAATTTCCAGATTCGGTCATTGAATACATTAAAGAACTGTAAAACACAATCTGTTAGAAGATTGTGTTTTATTTATTTGATAAAACTATGTTCTAAATGAAAATTCAAAAGGAAAACATAGCTATTTACAAAAAAGAAATGTTGAATCTGGAGGAGGAAAATACTTCTTTATAGCGGTTTGCGAGAAGAACATACATATAATTATACACGTTAAAAAGAGAACAGCAGGACATAAAAAACGACAAATCCATATAAGGACTTGTCGTTTTTTATGTTTGAAATACGGCCGCTCGATTCTTTCATTCCCACAGATAAGGAGTCTCTTGGTAAACATAATAGTTCAACCAATTCATAAACAATAGGTTGGCATGAGAGCGCCAAGTTTTTAAAGGTTTTTTGTCGGGATCATTGTTTGGGAAATAGTGTTCCGGAAGCTTTGGCTCTAGTCCTTTTTCTGTATCTCGAAGAAATTCTTCCTGCAGTGTTTGAACGTCGTACTCTGGGTGCCCTGTAACGAAAACAAACTTTTCGTCTTTAGACATCGCCATATACACACCAGCTTCTTCAGAATAGGAAAGAAGCTCAAGGCCAGGATGATTTTGTACTTCACTCATGTCTACATCAGTGTGACGGGAATGAGGAGAATAAAAGACATCATCAAATCCTCGCAGAAGCTTAATTGGTTCTTCACTCGATACAACATGTGTAAATACACCCGTGCATTTATCAGAAAGAGGTCGCTTGTCAATGCCAAAGTGATGATAAAGTCCGGCTTGAGCTCCCCAACAGATATGAAGGGTAGAAGTCACATTTGTTTTACACCAATCCATAATTTCTTGAAGTTCTTTCCAGTAGTTTACTTCTTCAAATGGTATATGTTCTACAGGTGCTCCTGTAATAATCATTCCGTCATATTTTCGTTCTTTAATTTGTTCAAACGTTTTATAAAACTGATCTAGGTGATTTTTACTCGTTGTTTTTGCTTTATGGCTTGCCGTGTAAAGAAGTGTAATATGCACTTGCAGCGGTGAGTTCCCGAGTAAACGTAATAATTGCGTTTCAGCTTTTTCTTTTTCCGGCATTAAGTTTAGGATAACAATATTAAGCGGGCGAATTTCTTGGTTAACCGCGCGCACGTCGTCCATAATGAAAATTCTCTCTTTTTCTAAAATTTCTTTTGCCGGAAGATCACGTGGAATATTAATAGGCAATAAAATTCCTCCTATTCGATTTCGAAGTAATGACGCGTATAAATGTTCTTTCTCACGTGAAAATGAGGTTCAACATTTATGTACAATATACTATTATAGGAATATACAGAATATTAAGCAATTGAATTTTGAAAAAAAAGAGCATTAATATGCGTAATGGCTAAAATGAAATGGTACAATAAGGTTAAACTGGAGCGTTGCTATGCTTTTTTTTACTTGACTGAAACTCAGTAAAATTTATACCGCAGTCGTTCCTGTATTTAGTAAACTTCATATCTCCCCCGGAAAATGGATTTTATCCTTTTTTGATGAAGTGTTTAAAAAGAATTCTCAGCAGAAAAGGGGTTTTTGTATGACAACTAAGAAGCAAATAAAAAGTGATTTGCAAATTGCACAAGAGGCAACGATTAAACCGATTAAAGAGATTGCCGAGCACCTGGATATTTTAGAGGCCGAGCTAGAGCCGTACGGACATTATAAAGCCAAGCTCTCTTTATCCGTTATGGAACGTTTACACACAAAACAAGATGGAAAAGTGATTTTAGTTACAGCTATTAATCCAACTCCAGCGGGAGAAGGGAAGTCGACAGTGACGGTTGGCTTAGCTCAGGCATTACATAGATTAGGTAAAAAAGCGATTGTCGCCATGCGTGAACCATCTCTTGGTCCGGTAATGGGAATTAAAGGAGGTGCCGCTGGCGGCGGTTATGCTCAAGTGCTTCCAATGGAGGATATTAACTTACACTTTACTGGAGACCTGCATGCCATCACAACAGCTAACAACGCTCTGGCAGCTATTTTAGATAACCATATACATCAAGGAAATGAATTGCGTATTGATACACGTAAAATCACGTGGAAACGAGTGGTAGATTTAAACGACCGCGCGCTGCGTCAGGTCGTCATTGGATTAGGTGGTCCGATGCAGGGTGTTCCTCGAGAAGATGGATTTGATATTACGGTGGCATCAGAAATTATGGCTATTTTCTGCTTAGCGTCAGATTTACAAGACTTGAAGCGTCGCTTAGCGTCTATTGTGGTAGCTTATAACATGGACAATGAGCCTGTAACGGTTGCAGACTTAGGTGCACAAGGAGCGCTTACTCTTCTTTTAAAAGATGCAATTAAACCAAACCTTGTACAGACGTTGGAACATACTCCAGCCCTCATTCACGGAGGTCCTTTTGCTAATATTGCCCACGGCTGCAATAGCGTCATTGCAACAAAAATGGCTGCAAAACTAGGCGACTATGTAGTAACAGAAGCGGGATTTGGGGCAGATTTAGGCGCAGAAAAATTCCTAAATATTAAAGCTCGTATGGCAGATATTAAACCAGAAACGGTAGTAATCGTTGCGACAATTCGTGCTTTGAAAATGCATGGGGGCGTTCCTAAAGAGCGTTTAAATGAAGAAAACATTGAGGCTTTAGAAGCGGGAATTGAAAATCTTGAAAAACATATTGAAACGATTCAGGCATTCGGCGTTCCTTATGTTGTAGCCGTGAACCGTTTTATAAAAGATTCAAAAGGTGAAGTAGAAGCGCTTATGAATTGGTGTGCTTCAAAGAATGTTCCAGTTGCTTTAACAGAAGTATGGGAAAAAGGTGGAGAAGGCGGCATCATGCTTGCTGAAAAAATTCTTGAAGTCATGAACGAGACGGAAAGTCAGTTTTCTCCCCTTTACGATGTGTCAGCTTCGATTCCAGAAAAAGTAGAAGCTATTGCTAAAACCGTATACGGAGCACAAGGCGTAGATTTTGCTCCAAAAGCGTTAAAGCAAATACAGCAATTTGAAGCAAACGGATGGGATCACCTGCCAATCTGTATGGCCAAAACACAGTATTCGTTAAGTGATGATCAGACGAAGCTTGGGCGACCAACTGATTTTAAGATTACGGTAAGGGAATTCCGTCCTTCGCTCGGAGCTGGCTTTCTCGTGGCGCTAACAGGTTCAATTATGACAATGCCTGGACTTCCAAAAAAACCTGCTGCGCTCAATATGGATATTGACGAAAATGGACATGCATTAGGTATTTTTTAAGAGAAAAGCGATGCCAAGGCATCGCTTTTCTTATGATATAAAACAAAATAACAGGTATGTTATGAAGTAATTTGGCAAGAAAGAAGAAGAGCTGACTGTTCGCATTTTATAAAAAAGGAAGTAGTTGAAATGTTTGATCCAATTGTATTTGATAATTTAAAAGTGGTTGTAGAAGGAGAGATCTATGATCTTGACTTATCTGGGCAAGTATCTGTTACGAATCGCGAAGATTTTGTAGACTTAGCTCAGTTTACTCGAACGTACCGCATTTCTTTTCAACCGCATTTTTGCTGTACCGCGTCGCTAACTTTATCAACCGACTTAGACAACATTCATGCTGAATTAACGCCTTCCCGTGTAGAAAAACCAGGGTGTACAGTTTATATTCATTTTCAGCTAAAAAAACAAAAACCATTTGAAGAAGCTGAGTTTCAAAACATACAGGAAATGTGTGAGAGGATCTGGGGAACAACAAGAGTTGTGAAGCAGCGTATTACTCATGAAGTCGGAGGAAGCGAATACGAAAACAATATTGAGGTAACCTTTAACCGATTCATTTACGAAGACCAAGTAGGAGATTTAATCGAGATGATTGATTACATGCTGCAAACGACTGATCAGCTAAAGGTTCTTTACGACAAATCATAAGAGCGTTTCAGTTGTACTTCCGAAATAAAGTGAATTACAATAGGGAAAAGGAGGCGTTTTGATGAGCGTGTATGAATACTCCGCAAAAACAATTAAAGGCGAAGACGTATCGCTATCTAACTATCAAGGTGACGTGCTGTTGATTGTGAATACAGCTAGCAAATGCGGCTTCACCCCTCAATATAAAGATTTGCAGGCGCTGTACGAAGAAGAAAAAGAAAATGGCCTAACGGTTCTAGGTTTTCCTTGCAATCAGTTCGGTGGTCAAGAGCCAGGAAGTTCAAACGATATTGAACAATTTTGTGAGTTAAACTATGGCGTTTCGTTTCCGATGTTTGCAAAAGTAGATGTAAAAGGGGAGCACGCACACCCGTTATTTACATACTTAGCAGAACAAGCACCGGGCCTGCTAGGTTCCAAAGGGATAAAATGGAATTTTACAAAGTTTTTAGTGAATCGTCAAGGTGAAGTCGTAAAGCGATACGCACCTCAAACTGCACCAAAAGATATTCAAAAAGATATAAAAGAATTGCTGTAAAAGCAGGTGGGTTTCCATCTGTTTTTTATTTTTCAGCAAGGATTTTCAGAGGGTGCTTAGCTGTCAGTGAGACGAGCGCCTTACTTTGTGCTAAAATAATGGTGGATATAATTGAGGTGAGCAAATGAATAAAATAGCGGAAACGGAAAAGTGGGTTCAAGCAAAGCTTGCGCACGACACGACGGGTCATGACTGGCAGCATATCGATCGCGTGCGTCGAAATGCAGTGCTTTTATATAAAAAAGAAGGCGGCAATCGGGAAGTTATCGAACTAGCCGCGCTTTTACACGATGTTGTAGATGATAAGCTAGTGGAAGATGTTGAAAAGGCGTACGAAGAAGTGTGGGAGTGGCTGAAGAGTCATCAGGTAGAAGAAGAGAACTGCAAGCATATCGTTCACATTTTACAAACGATGTCATTTAAAGGCGGAAACCGTCCGGCTATGGCTACGCTTGAAGGTCAAATTGTTCAAGATGCAGATCGTTTAGATGCGATCGGTGCAATTGGTATCGCACGTACGTTTATGTATGCAGGTGCTAAAGGCACGGCTTTGTATGATGAAAACATTGCTGTACGAAGTGAGATGACGGAAGAAGAATACAGGCACGGGAAATCAACGGCTATTGCACATTTTTATGAAAAGTTATTAAAGCTCACTGCGTTAATGAATACTCAAACAGCACGGTCTCTAGCGCAAGAGCGACATACATATATGAAAGAATTTTTAGTTCAATTTAAGAAAGAGTGGAATTATCATTATGAAAATGCTGACTGTTGAAAACTTAACAAAAACATATGGAGAAAAAGAGCTGTTTCATCAGCTAACATTTACAATTACGGAAAATGAGCGAATCGGCTTGATAGGTGTAAACGGAACAGGAAAATCGACGCTTCTTAAAATTATCGCAGGTCTAGAGCTCGGAGACGAAGGAGATATTGTTCATACTAAAGACTACAGCGTGACCTATTTACCTCAGCATCCTGATTTTGATGAAGACTTAACGGTTTTGGAGCAAGTTTTCAGCGGAGATACGCCTCTTCTTAACTTACTAAAAAACTATGAGCTAGCTCTGTATGCGTTAGAGCAAGATTCTGCAAACGAGAAAAACCAGCAAACATTGTACGATTTACAGCAGAAAATGGATGCGATGAACGCGTGGGAAGCCAATTCTAACGCACAGTCGATCTTAACGAAGCTGGGAATTTCAAATATGAGTGCAAAAATCGGTGAGCTTTCAGGTGGACAGAAAAAGCGCGTGTCAATTGCGCAAAGCCTAATTCAAACACCTGATTTATTAATTTTAGATGAGCCGACTAACCACTTGGATTATGAGACGGTTAAATGGCTCGAAGAATATTTATCCAAATATCAAGGAGCCGTATTGCTTGTTACTCATGATCGCTATTTCTTGGATGCTGTTACAAACCGAATTTTTGAGTTAGACGGTGGGAATTTATATAGCTATAAAGGAAACTATGCTGCTTTTCTAGAAGGAAAAGCGATTCGAGAAGAGCAGGAAAAGGCAACTCAAGCAAAATTAAGCAACTTATATCGCAATGAATTGGCTTGGATTCGCCGAGGAGCAAAAGCGCGTACGACTAAGCAAAAAGCGCGTATTCAACGATTTGATGAATTAGAGGGGAAGCTCGATTCTTCTGAAAAAGAATCATTGGATTTAAGTTTAGCAGGCAGTCGCCTGGGGAAAAAAGTGTTTGAATTAAAAGATGTGTCTAAGACGTATGAAAATAAAATCATTCTTTCAGACTTTACGCACATTGTGAAAAAACAAGACCGGATTGGAATTGTCGGAAAAAATGGAAGCGGAAAGTCTACACTTTTGAATATGATTGCAGGGCGCATTGAGCCGGATAGCGGTGAAATTGACAGAGGACAAACGGTTAAAGTTGCTTACTATACCCAAGAAAGCGACGATATGGACTTAAATCAACGCATGCTTGATTATATTAAAGAATCGGCAGAAGTTGTGCATACGACGGATGGAAAAATGATCTCTGCGTCGCAAATGCTCGAGAGATTTCTATTTCCTTCACATACGCACGGAACACCAATTCAAAAGTTGTCCGGAGGAGAGCGCCGTCGTTTATACTTATTGAAATTATTAATGACATCGCCAAATGTTTTGCTTCTAGATGAGCCGACTAATGATTTGGATACTCAAACGCTAACGGTGCTTGAAGACTATCTCGAAGAATTTCCAGGTGTCGTTATCACCGTATCACATGATCGCTATTTCTTGGATAAAGTAGCAGATTACTTACTAGTTTTTGAAGGAGAAGGAAACATTTCGATTTATTTTGGCGCTTATACGGATCAATTGGAAGAAGCGATGAAGAAGAAGCAGGCAATGGTTCAGCAGGCTAAAGTGAAAGAAGAAAAGCCAAAACAGCCGGAGAAAACGAAAAAGCGTCGCTTAACGTATAAAGAACAAAAAGAATGGGAAGAAATCGAAGGTAATATTACAGCAAAAGAAGAAGAAATTGAACGCTTAACAAGTGAAATTGAACAGGTGGGCAGCGATTATACAAAAGCGCATAACCTATCGTTAGAACAAGAAAAAGCAAATGAAGAATTAAGTACACTGCTTGATCGCTGGGCAGAGCTTTCAGAGCTGATTGAAGAAATTGAAAATGCGTAAACAAGTCGTTAGACTGAGTATAAGCCACATGCTACAATTTTAATGAGAGGAGTACGATACGACATGAACATTAAATCAATTGAGCCAACGCCAAGTCCGAATACAATGAAAATTAATTTAGACGAAGTGTTATCAGGCGGAAAAAGCAATAACTATACGGAAAAGAATGCTGAAGCGGCCCCGGAAGTTGTTCAAGATATTTTAAAAGTAGAAGGGGTAAAAGGAGTCTACCACGTAGCGGACTTCTTAGCAGTAGAACGAAATGCCAAATATGATTGGAAGCAAATTTTGCCGCAAGTTCGTGCAGCGTTTGGTGAAGATTTGCAAAGTAACAGTGAACAACACAAAATGAATGAGCATTTTGGTGAAGTCAATGTGTCCGTTCAAATGTTCAAAAACGTACCGATGCAAGTCAAATTAACGGACGGAAATGAAGAAAAGCGCTTTGGCCTGCCCGAACGATTCGCAAAAGCGGTAGCAGAGCTTCAAAGCTTTTCAGATAATGTAGTGTTAGAACGGAAATGGAAAGAACAAGGCGTTCGTTACGGAGAGTTAGCGGCTATCGGAGACGAAGTAGTCGAAGAATTAGCAGCAGCATATCCTCAAGAAAGATTAACTCGCCTTGTAGCCAATGCACAAGAAGAAAAAGAAGGCGGAAAAACGGTACAGCCGCGTAAAACCTATAAAGTTACAGAAGAGATGCTAGAAGACAAAGATTGGTCAGTGCGCTATGCCCATTTAGAACAAATGGATCCGACAGAAGCTGATTTAGACGTTTTAAATAAAGCGCTTGATGATGAAAAAGCATCTATTCGCCGCTTAGCTACCGTCTATTTAGGAATGATTGAATCAAAAACGGTACTACCTTATTTATACAAAGCATTAAAAGATAAATCAGTCACTGTGCGCCGTACTGCTGGAGACTGCATGTCAGATTTAGGCTTTGAAGAAGGTATTCCGGCAATGTGTGAAGCTCTTAGTGATAAAAACAAGCTTGTGCGCTGGCGTGCAGCTATGTATTTATACGAAGTAGGGGACGAGACAGCTCTTCCTGCATTAAAAGCAGCAGAGAATGATAAAGAATTTGAGGTAGACTTACAAATCAAGCTAGCGATCGAACGTATCGAAGGCGGAGAAGAAGCAAAAGGTTCTGTTTGGAAACAAATGACAGAAAGCAGAAAAGCATAAAAAAGATCATTCACTTGAATGATCTTTTTTTATGACTGCTTTGCAGCAGCAGTTGGAAACTGCATAGGCTGCATGGTGTTATCAATTTTAATAGGCTGATAGCCGGACTGTTTTAAGTAAGTCAAAATAGTCGGCAGAGACTGTGCAGTAAAGGATTTATCATGAAATAAGATGACGGGTGTTCTTCCATTAGAGTTAACCCCTTGAATATGAGGTTCAAGGCCTTGAATAATTCTAGGTGCAGAACGAAGTGCCCAGTCTTCACTGTCTACATTCCAGTCCCATAATTTAAAGTGGCTTAGCAACTCTGTACGGTGTGGCTCTTTTAAATAAGGAACGCTGCCGTAAGGAACGCGGATTAACTTACTGTCAACACCGGTTACTTTTTTAACTGTTGCTTGACACTCCTGCATTTCTTTTAGCGCAGCGCCGTCTTCACTATACATGACATGAATATCATGGGAGACGCCGTGACAGCCGATGGCATGACCTTCTTGTGCTACTTTTTTAGCAATTTCAGGGTGAGCGTCAATTTGATGCTTTAACATAAAGAAAGTTGCTTTTACGTTATATTGACGCAAAGCATCTAAAATATGAAGAGTATCAGGTGTTGGACCATCGTCAAACGTAAGATAAACAGGCTGTGTAAGAGCTTGATTTTGATCGTTCACCGTATTTCCTACATACATATTATGGTGAAGTGTATTAAGCAGCTTCTCAGGCTGTGCTGAAGATGCAGCTTCTTTCAGCGGCAATGCAGTAGATGCTAAGACTTGCTGAGATGAAGCGGATTCACTTCCTTTGGCTTCTGTAATAAAAAACAAAGAAGCGACAATCACTAACACTAAAGACAGAAATGCATAAAATCGTTTGTTTGGCTTAAATCTTTGGTTCGGTTTAAATCGCTGGTTCAATTTGAAAATCCTTTCTACTAAACTACTATTTACTACTATAGTACAAAAAATGGAATATTAATAGTAAAAATCGACATTTTTATGGAAAAAACTTAGATGATATGACCCGGTTTTGATCTTTTTTTGTCAAATGAAAAAGGAGAACGGGACAACGATGAGGATTTGAAGAGTGAGTAGCTAGATTTTTCCTGGTTTTTATAGTATGCTTTTAGCGTGAATGATTGTTAGGAGGAATGTTAATATGTCAATGGCATATGAAGAATATATGCGTCAGTTAGTTAAACCAATGCGTCAAGAATTAACTCAAGCTGGTTATGAAGAATTAACAACAGAAGAAGCAGTAGTTGATTTTATGGAAAATGTTGAAGGAACAACTTTTGTTGTCGTTAATTCAGTTTGTGGGTGTGCTGCTGGTTTAGCACGTCCTGCAGCGACACAAGCGTATTTACAGTCTGAGCAAAAACCAAATCAAGTGGTAACAGTTTTTGCCGGTCAAGATAAGGAAGCAACAGCTAAAATGCGTGAATATTTTGGGGACATTGAGCCTTCATCACCGTCTATGGCGCTTTTAAAAGGAAAAGAAGTCGTTCATTTTATTCCTCGACACGAAATTGAAGGTCAGCCGTTAGAAGTTATTTTTGAAAACATTTTAAATGGTTTTAAGCAGCACTGTTCATAAAATGTCCTGCTTTTGTCACATCTAGTATATAGATTTTTAGAGAAAAATCGCATATACTTTATAAGAAAAAGGATGTCTATCGGCATCCTTTTTCTTTATGTAAATAGCCAAACAGTGTAGGGGGAGTTATGAAAGTGATTGTTACGACTGCTGGTCGAACAAATGAACAGATGATTGTAAAAGCCAAACAAGTAGCTGCTGATTTAAGTATACCTTTTGTAACAAGAGAGAAGAAATCCGTTGCAGATCTTCAGAATCTTCAAGCTGCAGACGTGCTGGTTGTCGGTAAGAATAGAGTAGAATTGCATGTCCAAAATGAAGAGGAACCTATTTTTTTTCATCCAAATTCCGCTATGTTTAGAGTGAAGAGATGGCTGCGAGGAGAACGTGATCCGTTTATTGAAGCTGCTAGTTTGGAAAAAGGAATGAGCGTGCTTGACTGTACACTTGGTCTTGCATCGGATAGTATGATGGCGAGCGCAGCGGTAGGGAAAAACGGGAAAGTTGTCGGACTAGAAGGCAACCGCTATGTAGCTTATTTAGTCAAACAAGGACTTTTAAATTGGGAAAGTGACGTACAAGAGTTGAACGATGCAATGAAGCGTATAAACGTGGTTCATCAAAATTTCGAATCGTTTTTGGCGTGTTGTGAAGATAATTCTTTTGATGTTGTCTACTTTGATCCTATGTTTCAAGAGCAAATTGAGGAATCGAATGGAATTAACGGTATTAAAGCAATAGCACTGTATACCACGCTGACGCCCATGGCTATACAAGAAGCAAAAAGAGTAGCCAAACAAAAGATCGTGCTAAAAGATCATTGGAAAAGCAGCCGTTTTGAAGAACATGGATTTATCGTACAAAAACGAAAAACATCAAAATTTCATTACGGGACAATTGATATACAATAATAAACAAAAAAGTAAAATGAATCCTGATCATTGAAAAGACTTCCAAAACCTTTTAGGAATTAAAAAGTTTTGGAAGTTTTTTTTATGAATTTCATCTAAAGTTCATAAAAGTATGATATATTTTTGAACATAAAAATACTTTTGTGTTTAAGCATCCAGCAAAAAAGGAATATCTTGTATAGGTTTCCGCTCGGTGTGACAACCTCAAACAGAAGAAGGAAGGTGCTAACTAAAAAGTCTTCGAATGCCCGTAGGCAGCATAAATGAATAAGCAAATATAGGTAAAAAATTAATAAGTATGTTACAATACCTAGTGAGTTATGACAATGAATTTTACGATATGAAAAGACCATATGGGAAAAGATGAGAAAGGAAAGATACGAATGCCTAGATGGATAAAAAGAATGCTAGTTGTATTTATTACAGTATTTACATTTGGGCTTGTCACTCCACCAGAATATTTATACGTTGATGATGCAAAAGCGGACAAGCAACATAAAGCAGGGTATGTAAGAGAAACAACTCCTGTCACAGCTGTTATAGAAGATATTCATTTGCCATATGAAGAACCAAAATATGAAGACGTTTCATCATTTGTTACGTATGCAATGGAATCAGCTGAAAAACAGTCAGTGGAAAAATTCGGAACAAAAATTGGACCTGTCATTGAAGATGAATTTCGTCAAGCAGTGTTACCTAAAATTGAAGAAGTGCTGACCGACATTGGCACTGAACGTGAACAGTCAATTCAGAATCTCGAGATAAGCGAGCATCCTGCTGCTGGCTACGGTGAAAAGATTTTCCATGTATATGACCGGGAAACCGGTCAGGACTTAATACGATTTCATGTACGGCGTGAAAATCCTCCAAAAGATGGATACTGGTTTAATTTTCACTATCATGCGGCTGCAGATAATTTTCAGAAGCATTATGATTTAGGGAAAATTTATTGGAACCGAAACATGCCGCCTAAATGGTTTAGTTGATAATAGACACAACATTCTGCGATTTCGAAATGTTAGCTTTTTTAAGCTAGCATTTTTTTACGTCTAAAACCGTTAGGGTCTAAATAAGCTGAAACATTAGCACAACGATAAAAAAATCGTTTATAATGAAGTCAGACTTCTTACCATAGAATAGTGAGAAGGAACGAATAGATGCTGGAGGTAACACAATGAAACAATTTACGGAAGAAAAACAATTTCGCGAACAAATTAAGAACGAAACACTAAGCGTTGGGATTTTTACGACAACGTGGTGTCCTGATTGCAAACGTTTGGATATGTTCATTGATGAAATCGTTGATGAAAATACAGATAAAGCATGGTTTAAAATTGACAAGGATGAGTTTGAAGAACTTTCTGCTGAAAACAATGTAATGGGTATTCCTTCTCTTCTTGTATATAAAAACGGTGAAAAAATTGCACACTTGCACAGTGCAAATGCTAAAACGCCTGAAGCGGTCCGTGAATTTTTAGCAACTCTTTAATCCCTTAAGCTGCGAGAGCATTCTCGCAGCTTTTTTTTGTGAGAATGGCTATTTCCATTTTTCCATGAGTGGGGTATACTAGGACAAGTGAATAATCGTAAAGCAATAAGGTCTCAATTTAAAGATTGAGTGAAAAGGGAAGTCTGGTGAAAAACCAGCGCGGTCCCGCCACTGTAAGCGCTTTGTGCGTAAGTCAGGAGACCTGCCTTATTGTTAGCTGTGAAACCTTCGAGGAAGGGTGAAGCAGGGTAATGAACATACATATCAAGTATAGTGAACGGATTCTTTTCCTGCTTATCTTGACGTTACCTGCTTTGCTTTCAATTGAAAGTAAAGCTTTTTTATTTTGAAGCTGCCGGCGAGCAGTATACATAGTCAAAGCGGAAAAACGGGATAGCGCTGCTTTTTGCATGATCATTTGCTTTTTCTTTAACGTGGAGGTTTCGTATTCACAATGAACAATATATAGGGGGAGTATTTAGATGAAAAAATGGCTTTCGTATTCCATTATTGCACTGTTAGTCATCGTACTTGCTGCATGCGGTGCAGGCAGCCAAAGCAACAGTGATAAAAAAACGAAGCAAGATACGGCACAAACGTCACAAGCTGCATTTCCAGTGAAGGTAAAAGACGCGCGTGATAAAGAAATTACGTTGAAAAAACAGCCTAAGAAAATTGTTTCCTTAATGCCAAGTAATACGGAAATTGTATATGCCCTTGGCCTTGAAAAAGAATTAGTCGGTGTTACAAGCAACGATGATTATCCTAAAAGCGTAAAGAAAAAAGCGCAGGTAGGAGATATGAACGTTAATGCGGAAAAAGTTATTGCTTTAAATCCTGATTTAGTGCTGGCACACGCTTCAAGTATGGGCGTTTCGGATGAAGTATTTAAACAAATTGAAAGTGCGGGTATTCCGGTATTTGTTGTAAAAGATTCAACAACGTTTGATACGGTTTATGATTCTATTACGCAAATCGGTAAATTAACAGGTAAAACAAAAGAAGCTAATCAAACAATTAAAGACATGAAAGAAAAAGTAGCTTCAATTGAGAAAAAAGCAAAAACGATTTCAAAAGAAGATCGTAAAAAAGTATGGATAGAGGTATCAGGAGCTCCTGAGATTTATACAACAGGAAAAGGTACGTTCATGAACGAAATGCTTACTATGATCGGTGCTGATAACGTAGCGGCTAGTGAAAAGGGTTGGGTTAAGTTTTCTGAAGAGCAAGTTGTTAAGTTAAACCCTGACGTTATTATCGCAACGTATGATGCAGATAAAAATGAGATTATGAAGCGTCCCGCTTGGAGCAGCATGACTGCTGTAAAAGAGGGTAACATCGAGAAGGTTGATCAAAACAAAATCAACCGCTTAGGACCTCGTATTGTAGATGGCTTAGAGGACTTAGCAAAAGCAGTATACCCTGAGGTGTACAATAAATAAGAAGAGGGACCATATTCCAGTTCGAATTGAAAAGGGGATTGGTCCCTTTTCACATCTTAAAATTGAAGAACGGCCTGCGCTTTTAATCATGAAAACCGAGACTTCTTATAAAACATACAGCTCAGGGGTTTTAGGAACAGGCATTACGGAAACGGACACCTTTTACAATCGATTTGTTCACAAAGACTATTATTCAGATACTCCTTCTTTGGAGTATGAGCAATATTTGATGAAAGAAAATGTGCGCCATGAGCAAATCGTAGGGTTAATGACAGCCGTTTGGTTAAAAGAAAGAGAGATTTACTGTTATGAAGGCTACGGAGTAAGAGTAGCTTCCGTGATAACGGCTGGAGTAGGAAACGCAGTAGATATTACAGCTGACGAAGCTGTCCCGTTCTATTCTTCTCCCGGTACAATTAATATGTTTTTTTTCGTGGAAGGTACGCTTACGGATGCAGCGTTTTTACAGCTTTTTATTGCGGCCACAGAAGCTAAAACAAAAACGCTGTCACAGCTGGGTGTCATAGATCCGGCTACAAAGACGATTGCTACGGGAACATCTACGGACAGCATCTCAGTTGCAGCGTCTCGGCAAGGACCATTATATGAATATGCAGGCTCTATGACCGCTTTAGGGCAAGCGGTAGCCAAGCTGGTGAAAATAAGCTTAGAGCAGGGACTTAAGGGAAAGAGGTGAAGAAATGAGTATTACACAAGCGATAATTGCACACATGACGGCCATGACGATTGCTTTACTAATTGACCGAATTATAGGCGATCCTGAAAATTGGCCGCATCCCGTTCGCTGGTTTGGCAAATGGATTTATTGGATAGATTCTAGATTAAATAAAGGTGCAGGAAAACGATTTAAAGGATTGCTTCTTGTGATAAGTATGGCTGTGCTCGCAGGAGCTGTTCCCTTTTTGTTCCTCCATGCTTTGTACGGAGTTCATTTTATAGCAGGTGTTTTAGTAGAGGGCGTAATGATTGCGACTACTATATCCACTCGTTCTTTAAGCGAAGTTGCCTATAAGGTACAAAAGCCGCTTCAGCTAGGAGATATGGAGAAAGCTAGATATGAAGTAAGTATGATTGTGGGACGAGATACAGATCGTTTGTCAGAAGGAGAAATTGCCAGAGCGACGGTAGAGACCGTGGCTGAAAATACAAGTGATGGTATTACAGCTCCGCTTTTTTATGCATTTATAGGAGGAGGAGCCCTAGCCTTTTTTTACCGAGCTATTAACACATGTGATTCGATGGTTGGGTACAAAAATGACCGCTACTTTCTGTTCGGCTACTTTAGTGCAAAAACCGATGACGTATTAAACTATATTCCAAGCCGGTTAACTGCAGTGGTGATGACGGCTGTTAATGTAGCAAAAAGCCAGTATTCTCTTGGGCATGTAACGAGTTTGATTAAGCGTGATGCTAAGAAACATCCCAGCCCAAATAGCGGATACGGGGAAAGCGCAGTGGCTGCTCTGTTAGGTATTCAACTCGGCGGGCTTAATACATATAAAGGCATAGAATCTAATCGTGCAAAAATGGGTGAACCACTCATTCCTCTGCAAGCCGGTCATATTGAACAAGCTGTTTTCATTATGAAAAGGACGGTCTATGCTACGTGGTTATTATATCTTTTGTTAGGAGGAGTTATTAGTGCTATTACCTACACATGGAGCTAATCCTAATGTCTTTTTAAAAGCAATAGGGGCCGAGAATTTGTCGCATATAAAAGACTTTAGCGTGAATACAAATCCTTTAGGGGCTCCCCTTGTGCTTCACGAAAAGTGGAACGAATTCAAGGGTGCAGCGTTTAGCTATCCTGACCCTCAAGTAACGGAGCTGAAAAATAAACTTGCAGCTCATCATCATGTTTCAGCTGCTCAAGTGCTGCCTACAAATGGCGCCGCTGAAGCGTTTTTCCTTATTGCTTCGTTATTTTCAGGAGAGAAAGCAGGGATTGTACAGCCGACTTTCGTTGAATATGAACAGGCAAGTAAAGCTTATGGATGTGAAGTGACATACGTTCCTTTAGCTGAAGAAAATGGCTGGAGCTGGGATATAGAGTTGATTATGAGCATTCTTCCGGACATAAAAGTACTGTGGATTTGTCATCCAAATAATCCAACGGGCGTTATGTATAGTCATGAGGAATGGATGAAAGTAGTAAAAGCTGCTGCCCATCATGGTACATACTTAATGATTGATGAGGCATTTATTGATTTTGTCGAACATCAGCCTTCATTTGATTCTCTTATTCTGGATTATGAGCATATCATTGTTGTGCGTTCCATGACAAAGATGTTTAATATTGCCGGGCTTCGTCTTGGCTATATTTTGGCAAATGAAAAAATCATTAGCAAGATGGCTAAAAAGCAGCCTCCTTGGAGTGTAAATGGATTGTCGCAGCAAATAGGCATGATATGTGTGGATGAAAAAGATTTTGTAAAAGAAACCGTACATTATATTAAACAAGAACGGGAACGAATCTTGAGTCAACTAAAGGAATGGGGGCTTTTGGTTTCTCCTTCTCAAACAAACTATTATCTTTGCAGCGTTCCGTCTTCTATTAAAACGCGCGAATGGCTTGTCTATTTGGCAAGTCATGGCGTGGTAGCTCGTCATACCGAAAACTTTCCATTTTTAAATGGACGCTATATCCGTTTGGCTGTGAAAACGAAAGAAGAAAATGACTATTTACTTAACGTAATCAAACAAGGACTTGATGAAATATGATCATCTTTATTAGCGGAGGCGTTCGAAGCGGAAAATCAAGTGCAGCGGAGAGCATGGTTCAAACTTTTTGTACAAAGCGCGCTGTTTATATTGCCACAAGCAGGCAAACAGATAAGGAAATGCAAAAACGCATCCAGCTTCATCAAAAAGAACGCCAAGCAGCGAACACGCCTTGGGTAACGATCGAGCAGTCTGTAGATTTACAACAAATTCTGCCAAATCTTCAAAGTGATGATGCTATACTTTTGGATTGTGTCACGAACTGGCTTGCCAATGAGCTTTTTTCAACAGAAAAAAGGTGGCAAACAAAAGAAGGGAAACAAGCGGTTTTTCGTCATATGACAGAAACGCTCGATAAGCTGTTTGCGCAGTCTCAGACGGTTGTGCTAGTATCTAATGAACTGTTTGAAGCGGGTGTGTTAGAAGAGCCCACATATAGCTATATGAAGATGTTAGGGGAATTACATCAGTATATTGTAGAAAAAGCAGATGTGGCTATTTGTGTAGAAGCGGGAATCTATCGTTTTAAAAAAGGAAAGGAATGTGTAGATATATGAAAGAATGGATAGCCATACTACGAATTTCTCTCCAGTTTTTTACGATCTTACCACTGGCTAAAACCGTTCAATGGACTGAAAAAAGAACGGCAAGCTCACTTTTTGTGCTGCCTTGGATTGGTATGTTACTAGGCTTGATGTTTTATAGCTTTTTACAGCTGCTTCAATCTTCACCTATCACTACGATTGTTGATAGTATTTTAGTTTTGCTTTTACCGCTTATCTTAACGGGTGGCCTTCATTTAGACGGCTGGATGGACGTAAGCGATGCCTATTTTTCTCATCAGTCAAAGGAAAAAAAACTGCAGATTTTAAGTGATCCGCACGTTGGGTCTTTTGCTATTCTTTCTCTTATGGTTCTGCTGTTGCTGCGTTTTAGTGCGATCTATGAATTAGTGTCTCTTTCTTCTTTATCAATTTGGGCATGCTTAATTGTCTTTACCCTTCCAAGAATTGGAGCAGCCTTTTTATTGATGAGAGATAAGCCCGCTAAAGATACGGGTCTGGCTGCTTATTTTCAACAAGGAGTCACCAAACGGTCTATTTACGGATTTATCATTATGAGCCTATTCTTAGTTGCTATTTTCATTATTTTTATGGACAATAAATTCATTATTCTTTTCTTTGCCGGTTTTTTATGGCTCTGGATACGATTTTATCGTTCGCAGTTTGGTGGCGTAACAGGAGATGTTATAGGGGCAACCATTGAAGGAGGAGAAACATTTTTATGGATAATTCTTTGGTTATCACATGTATTCGTCACGGCATGACGCTTGAAAATCAACAGAAAAAATATATAGGTTGGAGTGATCCGCCTTTAAGTATAGAAGGGAAAAATGAATTGAAAGAGCTTTTTCTAGAACCTCAGCTCGTTATTTCCAGTGACTTAAAAAGAGCGCTAGAAACAAGTGCAGTTGTTTTTCCAAAATCTCAGGTGGTTAAAAGTAAAAATTGGCGTGAACTGCATTTTGGAGATTGGGAAGAGAAGACGTATGAAGATTTAAAAAACATACGGGCGTATAGAAATTGGATTGATCACTGGACAGAACATACGCCTCCGAATGGTGAAAGCTTCTCAAGCTTTTCAAACCGAGTTTGGGCAGCGTGGGAAGAAGCGGTCGATTTGGCGGCCAGTCAGCAATTGCGTCACATTGCTATTGTTTCGCACGGCGGACCACTGCGTTTACTTGCATCCCATTTTAAACAGACAGCGTCGCTTTGGGATGTTTCTTTTTCTTATGGAGAAGGTTTTTCAGTAGCGTGTACATACAAACAGGCAAAGGAGAGAAGAACATGCATTTCGTATTCGGCGGTGCATTTACCGGCAAAAAAAAATGGGTGAAGCAGCATTATGCCAGTGAGTCGGTAAAATGGCATTGTTTGTATGAAGACCCTGTTTTACCAGCGCTTGAGTTCGAAGAAAGTTACATAGTGCTAGAAGGATTTGAGCACTATGTTAAGGAATTAATACATAGCGAGCTGGAGTCTCCGCACCTTGTTGTTAAAAAGTTAATACAGAAGTGGAGAGACAGCGGTGTATGGGAAAAGTTAATAGTGATTGGAACTGAAGTCGGCAAAGGGATTGTTCCTTTAGATCCAACAGAACGGCAGTGGAGAGATGAATGCGGGTATGCGTATCAGCATTTAGCGGCACATGCCCGGAAAGTAGATCACATTTGGTACGGAATTGCTAATCGATTGAAGGAGGAAATGCAATGAACATTTACACAAAAACAGGGGACAAAGGGCAGACAAGCTTAATTGGAGGACGAGTAAATAAAGATGATATTCGAGTGGAAGCATACGGTACGATTGATGAGCTAAATGGCTTTGTAGGTCAAGCTATTTATCAGCTGGATGAAACAACATTAAAAGATGTAAAAGAAGAGCTAATTACGATTCAACATGAGCTTTTTGACTGTGGAAGTGATTTAGCATTTGCAAAAGATGATCATCCGTACAAAGTAACAAACGACATGATATCAGTACTTGAAAAGCGCATTGATGTCTATATGTCAGAAGCGCCGGCCATTGAGCGTTTTATTTTACCTGGAGGCACACCTGCAGCGACAACGCTTCATATTTGCCGGACGATTACACGCCGCGCAGAACGGCTTGTTGTTGGCGTGCAGCGTGAGTATAAAATTAATGCGGCGGTGCTTCAGTATTTAAATCGTTTATCCGATTATTTCTTTGCTGCGGCTCGAATCGCTAACGCGCGAGAAAATGTACAAGATGTAGAGTATATTCGCAGTGCCAAAGTATTTAAACAGCCTAAAAAATAAGGTATAAAAAACGGTCGAGCTAAAAGCGATCGTTTTTTTATGAGTTATTTCGATAGGTAAAATAAAGCTATAAAAAAGAGGTAAATGCATCTATAATGATAAGAGACAGAGAGATAAAGAAAAGAGGTTGAGAAATGAATCAAGATTCTAAACGAGCAGGTATTGTTTATACAGCCAGCGCTTACGTTATGTGGGGGCTTTTTCCGCTTTACTGGAAGCTTCTTGGCGAGGTGAATGCGAATGAAATACTCGCTCACCGTGTCATATGGTCATTTGTTTTTATGCTTTTACTTTTGCTTGTGACAAAGCAAATGAGTGCTTTAAAAAAGACGCTTGGTTTATTATTTCGTAATACGAAACAAGCGGTCATTTTATTTGTGGCTTCAGTGCTGATCAGCATCAACTGGTTCGTTTACATTTGGGCGGTTAACCATAATCATATTATTGAAACAAGTTTAGGTTACTACATCAACCCGCTCGTTAGTATTTTACTTGGTATAGTCGTTTTAAAAGAGAAGCTTAATTTTTGGCAGGGTGCTTCTGTTGGATTAGCTGCTATAGGTGTTATCGTTATGACAGTTACATACGGGCATATCCCATGGGTATCATTAAGCTTAGCGTTTAGCTTTGGTTTGTACGGACTTGTAAAAAAGACTATTCAATTAGAAGCAAAAGTAGGATTAACGATTGAAACGATGATGGTTGCACCTATTGCAGTTATTTATTTTATTTTTCTTTTAGTGAAAGGATCTTCAAGTTTTTCTCTTGAATCGCTTGATCTGAGCGCTCTTTTAATTGGAGGCGGTGTTGCTACAGCTATGCCACTACTATATTTCGCTAAAGGGGCCCCTCTTATTCCGCTATCGATGGTCGGTTTTTTACAGTACATTGCTCCTACCATGACGCTTTTATTAGGGGTATTCGTGTATCATGAACCGTTTTCTAGCGTAGAGATGATTGCCTTTTTGTTCATTTGGGGCGGATCGGTTATGTTCATTTTATCTAAAACTAAGTTCATGAATTCTCATCAGCCGAAATTTTTTAAAGGGCGCTCAGCTTAACGGACAAAAAAGCGGATATCTTTAGATATGCGCTTTTTTGTCTGCCGTAAAGAAATAAAAACGGAGACGGGAAAGTCACCGTATGTATACTTTATAGCTTCCGCTTGAAATGAGCGTTCAACTGACCTTGAAGCATTTGGTTTTTTACTTCTTTCATTTTTCTCGCTTCATCTTTTTTGGCCAATTCTGTGCGTATTTCACTCGTTTGAACTCCTTCTTCTATGCGATCGGCAATATCCATTAATCGTTCGACGTCTGAAAACGAATATTTCCGGATACCCGTATTGGTTCGGTCCGGAAAGAGCAGGCTTCTTTTCTCGTAGTAGCGAATTTGCCTTTCTGATAAACCGGTTAATTCTTTTACAATCCCAATAGACATGACTTTTTTATCTCGATATGATGCTTCATTCGTAGACAATCTCCCTCACCCCTGAGTACGTAGTATGTTATTATCATAAAGGAAAAAAATACAAAAAATTATAACATGTAATACATTCTAACATATATATGTTATATTTTTGAATTACTATGTGAGAAAAAGTGACATAAATAATGAAATAGGGAAAAGAGTCCTATAAACTAATGATTAACTCGATCCCAAGTGGTTAACCATACAGGATAAAGCCTTGTGGTTAATCACTTGCTTTCAAAATGATGAATAGAAAACAAATGTGAGAATATACATAAATTCTAAAAGGGAAGGGCGTTTTAAATGGCTGTGCAACAATTGAAAAAAGAAGAGATTATTGAGCTGGCAAAAGAAATTATTGAACTTGATTTGAAAAGAGATGAAAAATTTGAAGAGTTGACAGAGTTAGCCGGAAATCGTGCATATGAAATTTTGCGCAGAGTACAAAATGCCTGTTTATAAGTAATAAAAAAATCCCGCTCTAGGCGGGATTTTTAATTGGACTGCTGTTCAAGATTAAATAATTCTTGTTTCATCTTAGTGTGGTCGAGGTTTTCCCCTATAAAGACAAGAGTGGTGGGCAGCTTCATCATTTCTTTCATATATAGAGGCATGCCGTATGAATATTGAAACGAATACGTATCATCCGAATGAGTAAAGCGCATATAGCCTTTAATACGATAGATGGTATCTGGCATTTGGCGCAGCCAATTTTCAAATAATTCAAGATCCACTTTTTTTGTAAACTCATATACAAATGTTTTTAAATGAAGATGATCTTCAACATGAGCCTTATGGTGCGGCTGTTTTTGAGACAGCTGAGCTCTTTGAATCAGGTCAAGCTTCACGCGGGAAAATGTTGTTAATAATGTTATTGCACGAGCGTTAATTGATTGAACCTCAAAAAGCAGGGAAGACTTTTCTGCCTCAGACAGCATGTCCGTTTTATTTAATAAAATTACATCTCCATGTTTTACTTGTTCTTGAAGAAGTTTTTGAAGTTGAATGCTTAAGGACCCACGTTCTTTCCACCTTGTTGCATCGAGTGTGGTGATAATACTTTTAATCGTGACTTGATGCGCAAAAAGAGGAGACATACAAGCATCTAGTACTTCAATGGGATGTGCAACTCCGGTTGTTTCTATATAGATAGCATCCAATGTGTTCTCCTGTAGAAGTGAATGAAGCTGAGTTTCAAATTGACCTTGAATCGTACAGCACACGCAGCCGTTTAGCAATTCTTTTAACGGCGTGTCTTTTTCTACTTCATTTGAGTCAATCGAAACTTGGCCAAGCTCATTCATCACAACAGCAATGTTGCGATTACGATCTTTTTCTTGCTGAAGCAGCTGTTTAAGCAACGTTGTTTTTCCGCTGCCTAAAAATCCAGATAAAATGTAGATTTCTGTTTTCATTTCAGTCTCTCCTATGTAAATAACATTGTTTAAATCGAAACTTTTCCGATTGCGGATTGGTAAATAGTATATCCAAGAGGGGATAAATGTCTAAGCGTAAATTTTTATGCTTTTTTTGTATTCATTATAACAACTTTAAAAGCACTATGGCTATCTTTTGTAAAAAACTCAAAATGCAATGAAATAAGAATATTATAAAATTTCAAACTAGCTGTGCTACAATAAAAGAAAAAGAAAAAGGGGAGCAAAAGTTATGCGAATATTAGTTTTAGGCGCAGGCGGCGTTGGAGGTTACTTTGGAGGCAGGCTTGTGGAAAAAGGAGAGGATGTGACTTTTCTTGTCAGAGATCGCAGAAAAAAAGAGCTGGAACAAAATGGACTTGTTATCAAGAGCATACACGGTGACTTCACTTCACCTGTACAAGCTATTACAAAATCTGAGATGAAAGAGCCTTATGATGTTATTTTGTTCACAACTAAGGCTTATCATCTTAAACAGGCAATTGAGGATGTGCGTCCTTTTGTGGGGAATCAGACAGTTGTCGTACCTTTGCTAAACGGTATGGCTCACGTGGGTCCTTTACAAGAAGCTTTTGGGGAAGAAAAAGTCATTGGAGGACTATGCTTTATTGAAACAACTTTAAACAAAGATGGAGATGTCGTCCAGACGAGCCCTGCTCACAGACTTGTATTTGGTGAATTTAAGCAGAAGGAAACAGAAAGATTACAACTGATTGAGCAAGCGTTCAGTGGTACAAAAGCTTCGTTTGTAAAAAGTTCATATATTGAACAGGATATGTGGCATAAGTATTTATTTATTACGGTTATGTCAGGCATGACCACTCTTATGCGCGCACCTGTTGGTCCAGTGCTAGCGGCAAAAGGAGGGCGTCAATTCGTACAAGAGCTTTTTAAAGAAGTTGAAAATATTATGATGGCATACGATGCACCATTAGCTGAAGGGATTATCGAACAGCATATGAATACGATGGACAAAATGACGTATGGCATGAAGTCATCGATGCAGCGTGATATGGAAAAAAGTTTTCAAATTGAAGGAGACCACCTTCAAGGATATTTGCTGACATTAGCTGAAAAGTCGTCTATACACGTACCGCTTCTTCAAACTGTGTATACGCATCTGAAAGTGTATGAAGAAATGTTAAAAGGTTATCAAAAATAATGACAGCGAAAATTGATTTAGCAGTCATGCAGGTACTGCAGAAGCTGCTAAGTACAGCAGAAATAGGACAATTGCCTTCCGTTCCCGGCATTTATTTTTTCTTTGATAAACCGGGCAGGCTTTTGTATATCGGAGCAACGACGGGCTCTCTATTAGAAAGAGTAAGAGCTCACGTTGCAGGAAAAGGCGTTAGCAACACAAAAAAATTCCACAAAGAAATTTGTGCTGTTGGATATATTGAAGTGCATGGATTAAAAAAAGAATTAGATATGCTGAGAACGATGCTTGTAAATGGTTATTTTCCAAAATACAATAAACAAGATGTAAAAAGAGAAAATGAATACGACATTTACACCGTTCACGGCAGGGTCCTCAGGGATACAGGAGTTGATAAGAAAAAAGTCTCCAAGCGAAAAACGGTGCTAAAGCCAACGTTAAAAGAGATAGAGATTCGTCAAGAAAACAGCGATATTACATATGCACGAGTCGCAAATATGAATGCTGAAGATCGAGTGAAAAAATTGTGGTCTTGTCAAGAAGCAGGAGCGCAGCTACATCTTCCGGAGTCGAAAGTGTTAGCAATAAGTGACCGGCTTTTAAAAGAGCAGTATACATTTCAGCGGGATATGAAAAAGAATATGATGTTTACGATGCGGGATTTAGTTGTTATTCAAGTGTTGTTAAATTTAAATCCGACCCATGATTTGAAAAAACGAGAAATAAAGGAAGCCATCAGTTTAGTGCGTAAATTTGGCATAGAAGAAGCTCTTCGCATCTCTGAAAAACTACTCAAAACGTAATAAAATCCATGATCATTGTGATCATGGATTTTATCATTTATCGTTCACACTTAAGCTAATTCGTCAATAACTTTTGGTAGAGCCATAATGGAAATAACGCAAAGTGAACTGACAACTTGATGCATTTCAAAAATGGCAATGATGAATAACATAAGTGATATATATAATTGAAGGCCTTTTAATCCCCACGGCTTGCGATCGAAAAAAAAGTCGCTAAGTACAAATACAAAGAAAATGAGCGAACTGAACAAAATAATCATGGATGTAGACATGGAACGATCATAAGCAATGATAAATAACAAAGCGAGAAGCGACACAACAGATATAACTTTTAATGTTTTAATCATCGTGTTTTTATTCACTTTTTTCACCTTCATTTGTAGGATTGATCTTTCATCCTCATTTTATAGGATAGTCAAAAGTTCTAAAAGCCAAACGAATAAATCATAACAACAATTTAACATCTTTATACTACATTTACATTGAGAGAAAAAAATGGGCGCGTTTTGAGCTTTGTGCGCTTCATTGACGCGTGCAAAGAACAAGTGCTATAGTATGTTTGCTCTAAAAGCTAAAGGAGCAAAGTTTTCAAAGGACGTGACTATATGAACGAAACACTATTAGTAATTGATGGATTTAATTTATTAAGCCGCTGTTATTTTGCTACTTCTTATGGCAGAGATGAAGCAGCGTTGACAAGAAATAGTAAGGGCCAATTTACGAATGCCCTGAGAGTAACGATTCAAAAAATGCACGCATTGATTCACCAATATGAGCCAAGCCATATTTTCGTCGCTTGGGATGTTAAGCGTGAGGATACAAAACGTAAAGATACATACGCCCTATATAAGCAAACAAGAGCAGAGCTGCCTGAGCCACTGATTCAGCAGTATGAAACGTTAAAACAATTTTTTGACACAGTAGGCATTTATCAAATGTCATTGTCTTCTTATGAAGCAGATGATTTAATTGGAGCACTTGTAAGCAAGTGGAGTAAGGAAAAGCAAAGTCCAGGGTACATCTATAGCAATGACCGAGACTTGCTTCAGCTCCTAGATCAACATATTTCGCAAATTATTGCCAAAAAGCAGGTTGGCGATCTTGTTTATGGCTTCAAGCACTTTCAAGAAGAATATAATATTCATCCTCGTCAATGGGTGGACGTAAAAGCATTGCTTGGTGACAAATCGGACAATATTCCGGGCGTTCCTGGTGTAGGAGAAAAAGCCGCACTGCCTCTTATTCAACAATATGGCTCTATCCATGAAATTTATGCACAAATTGAACAATTAGATCCAGCTTTTAATCGTTACAAAAAAAAGTTGGCCGAAGGAAAAGAACTAGGTATGCTTAGTCGTGAACTTGCTGAGATTATTATAGACATTCAAGAAATCAGCATGTTGAATTGGGGAGAAATAACATTTATGTATGATTATGAACGATGGAATAAAGAAATTCAAAGTCTAGAACTAAACATTAGGATTCGCTCATGATTTTTAGTACAATACAATTTATGAACATGAGAAAGGAGTAACAAGCGTGCAACCAATTCATAAAGAAACAGTCCAAAAAAAAATACAAACATTTTTAAATAAAGACGTCTATGTACACCTTGAAACGACAAACGGTGCATATGCTTCACACGTAAATGAAAAAGTAATGACAGTTGGGGCTTTTATTCGCAATGGTAAAGTCACTATTTCAAACGGAAAGATAACTGGAGAAGGTCCTTATCGTGTAGGTCTTCAAATTGATTTAGGATGGATTTATGCAGAGGGATTAACAGATTGGGAAATTGATGAAGAAGGCCGACTTCTTCTAGCTGGGCATGACTTTGAAGGTCGTTTAGCAGTTGCCCTTCAATTAAGTGAACATCCGTTTTCATAAGAGAAAAGAGAGGAGAATAGAACATGGAAGAAAGATTATTAATTGTATTTCCGCATCCTGACGATGAAGCATATGGAGCAGCAGGAATGATCACGCAAGCTAGACAAAAAGGAACGCCCGTTACATATGCCTGTGTTACACTAGGTGAAATGGGACGAAATATGGGTAGACCGCTGTTTGCTAACCGTGAAACTTTACCTCAAATCCGAAAAAAAGAACTTTTAGATTTAGCGAACGTTTTAGATATTCAAGACTTGCGTATGCTAGGGCTTCGTGATAAAACGCTGGAATTTCTTGATGTTGATGTTTTTGCAGATAAAATTGAAGAAATCATTAACGATGTAAAGCCGACTCACATTTTAACGCATTACCCTGGCTTTGCGGTACACCCTGATCATAATGCTACGGGTGCAGCTACGATTCAAGCGGTAAAACGTATGCCAAAAGAAAAGCGTCCGGTTGTTTGGTGTCATGCGTTTTCAAAAGATCGTATTGAACATATTGGAGAACCAGATGTTATTTTTGATGTAACAGCGATGAAAGATAAAAAAATTGAAGCGTTAAAAGCCCATCGTTCTCAAACAGAAGGAATGATGAACGCAATTGACTTCGATCGCTTATCTGACTATCCGCAAATGGAACGTTTATTAACTAGAGAAGAATTCTGGACATATAACTGGGAGTAACAGATGAAAAAACAGCGAATTTTATTTATTGGAGCAGGACGAATGGCTGAAGCTGTAGCGGCTGGTTTGGTTACGAGCAGCGCTGACAGTATTGAGGCAGTGGTGATGTCAAACAATGGAGATATTGAGCGGTTACAGCGTGTTGAAACAACGTACGGCGTACAAACGACGCAAAATTGGTGCCAAGAAGTTGACAATTCGGATGTTATTATTTTAGCGATGCCTCCCGAGGCCCATCCTTCCGTGCTCAAGGAACTTTCGACCCGTTTAAATCAACAATTTGT
Source organism: Priestia sp. AB (assembly GCF_028369225.1). Lineage (NCBI taxonomy): Bacteria > Bacillati > Bacillota > Bacilli > Caryophanales > Bacillaceae > Priestia > Priestia sp. AB. The sequence goes on along the minus strand of NZ_JAQMYN010000003.1, from coordinate 492,071 downwards.
CGTAACGTTAGCGGCAGGGATTGGTCCGAGTTACTTAGAAAGTCATCTTCCGCAGGATACGCCTGTCGCTTGGATTATGCCAAATACAGCTGCTATGATTGGACAATCGATGTCACTATATACACTTGGAACTTCTGCCACAAAAGAGCATAAAGAAGTGCTTCAAATGATTTTAAAAGGAATTGGTAAAGCGCATGAGTGTTCAGAGAAAGAAGTACATGAGCTAACGGCTGTAACTGGCAGTGCACCGGCGTTTTTATATTATTTTGCAGAATCGTTAATTGATGCAACTACTGCTTACGGTGTGGACGAAAAAACAGCCAAAGATTTAGTTATTCAAATGATGTATGGCTCTGTACAAATGCTGCATGAAACTAAAGATCCTGCGTCTTTAAGAGAGCAAGTAACAACTCCAGGCGGCGCTACTGCCGAAGGGTTAAAAGTGATGAAAGAACAAGACTTTTCCTTAATAATAAAGCAGGCAATTGAAGCAACGAATAAAAAAGCAATGGGTGGAAGCTAAAAAAGCTCGTACAACCATATGTTAGCTGAAAAATCCGAACTATAGTTCAGCATTCTTTCATTAGAATGTTGAATCAGTTCGGATTTTTTAATGAATAGACTTCCTTAACATACATATATTCCTTTTTGGAACTGTTTTTTTTTCTATGTTCCAAGCTTTTTTAGTCATCAACAAACCGCTTTTTCATATCAGAAGTTGGGAGCATGCAGTGCTGCTGTTTGCCAAACCACTTATATCGGTTGCGAGCGATCCAGTTGTATACTATATCTCGAATGGGTGCAGGAATGATAATGAAAGCATATAAAAATTTAACGGGTCCATCTAAGCGCTTGGCGATTTTTAAAGCAGCCGTTGATTTTACATATCTTTGGTTTCCATGAATATATACAATGCTGTCTAATTGCTCAGGAAGTAAGCCGTGAGAGGCTAGCTGCTGCTTTCCGAAATCTGATTGAAGAGAAGCGAAAGAAAACAAAGCTTGTTCATCATGTTTAATAATATATTGAACACTGCTATTACATAAATTACATATACCATCAAAAAGAATTAAATGTTTCATTGGACGATTTCGCTCCTATTCCATAAAAAAAGTATAATTACTTGTCATTTTTGAAAAATAAAGGTACGTTTAAAAGATGTGAAAGTGATCCGAATTCAAAGGTAATTCGATTATATAATAAGGACTCATAAGAGTTAAAGGAGAAGGGTATGGAAGAGCAAAACGACGTTGTCTTATACAATAGAATAAAAGAACGAGACAAAAAAGCCCTTGAACTGCTGTATGACAAGTATGAGCGAATTCTTTATTCGTTTATATACCGGTTAACAAATAGCTCTGATATTGCTGAAGAAGCTGTTCAAGAAGTGTTTATTAAGCTGTGGAGAGGAAAGGGAGTTTACAGCGATGAAAAAGGGAAGTTTTCATCCTGGCTGTTTACGATTACAAGAAACACCGCTATTGATATTGTAAGAAAAAGAAAAAACGATCCTATTTTCTCGGAAGAAATTTTTGATTTTATTGAAGATGATCATCCTCAGATTGACGAGCAGCTTCAGTGGAAAGAAGAACAGCAGAGAGTACGGCACGCTGTATCAAAATTGTCTGAAGACCAAAAAAAAATTATTCAATCCGTTTATTTTAAGGGATTAACGCAGCAAAAAGTAGCAGAAGAGCAGCAAATCCCATTAGGAACAGTAAAGGGTAGGGTGCGATTAGCGTTGCGGAAATTAAAAACATATTTAGGTACTGATGCAGAAGGGAGAGCTGATTCATGAGTATGTGCAATAAACTAATTGATTACTATAATGATCAGTTGACTTCCCATGAGAAAAAAGAGTTTGAAATGCACTTGAAAAACTGTCAAAGCTGTCAAGAAGAACTAAGAGAGCTGGAGGAAGTTCTTGGAGATCTAACGTATTTGACACCAGAACAATCTCCTCCGCCAGAAATGAAACAGCGAATACTTGCGAATGTATTCGAAGAAGAACAAGGTGAGACAAAGAGAGAACCAATCGCTTTAAAAAATGAAAAACAACATGCTGCGTCTAAGAAATCAAATAAAAAGTCCATCATTATTGGATTAGCTGCGGCACTTCTTTTATCTCTTGCAGGAAACAGCTACTTTCTGTTGAAAGATGGAGACAAAGGCAAACAAGAGCCAAATGTTTCGGTTGCTCCTCAAAACGAACCTCTTACATCTGAAAAAACAATGAAGCTGCAGGCAGAGCCAAACGTTTCTGGCGAAGCAACAGCATCTCTTACGAAAAAAGGTGGAAATCTAAATGTGGTTATTCAAGCGAATAACTTGAAAAACGTAAAGGGGAATGAAGTCTATCAGGTGTGGCTCATAAAAGGTGATAAGCCTCATCCGGCAGGTGCTTTTGTAACAGATAAAAATGGAAACGGGACAGTGGTCTATACGATGAGCCAAAAAGAACAGACTGAAAAGTGGGATGTTATGGCGATTACTTTAGAACCGAACGCGAATAATAAGACGCCAAAAGGAAACATTGTGTTAAGTTCAGCGCTCTAACAAAAACCCTTCTGCTAACAGAAGGGTTTTTGTTACGTGCAGTTAATCATCTTCAAATTGTATAGCAATGGTTTGATCATTTTCTATCTTATTCAGTCGAATTTCCAATAATCCATTTTTGTACTTAGCGCGAACTGGTTCGTCTGTGTAGTGAAAAGGAAGTTTGACCGTGCGAGAAAATACGCCTGTATGGCGCTCGTTGAGCTTTAACTTTTGTTTAGATGCTTCATAAGCATAAGGAACGTTTCCTTCAACTGTTAATATATTTGCGTCCAACTTGATTTGAATGTCGTTAGTTGAATGCAGTCCAGGAACCTCAACGACAATAATGCCTTCTTTATCGGTTTCATATAAGTCGACGTTTGGAAATCGCTTGGGCAAGATGTGATTTAAATCGCTCCAAAAGTGATTTCCAAGCATATCTTCTACCTTATGCTGAATCGAACCCCAATCAATCTCTTCATATTTTTTACTCAAAGGAAACCCTCCTTATATTCACGTAAATTCCTTCTATATATATGAAAAAAAGAAAATTCAATGCCTGCTTACAAAAAATGAGAAAAACACGTAAATAAGTGAAAAAATGTGAGAAAAAAAAGAGATTTTGAGTGAAAAAGAAGGATTATGTAGAATAAAAAAAGTATAATTACGTATAGAGCTTTCTATTATCCTGAATGAAAGCAAGTATGTGAAGGAGGAAGTTGAGATGAGAGAAAAGCGTACATCCAGTGGTTTTCTATTAAAACAACGTGCTTTCTTAAAATTATATATGATTACAATGACGGAGCAAGAGCGTCTGTATGGCCTTCGGTTATTAGATGTGTTGAGAGATGAATTTCGCCCTTTTGGGTTCAAACCTAATCATTCTGAGGTATACAAAGCTCTTCATGACTTGATTGAAGACGGTGTTCTCAAACAGGTGAAGCGTAAAAAAGAAGGAATGAAGCTTCAAGAAGTGGTTTATTATACATTTACAAATGAGGGAGAAGAGAAAGCTAAATTATACAAAAAACAATTAAAAGTAGAGCTGGAGCGGTGTGAAGCTATGATTCAAAAAGCTATTCGTGACAACTTCGGGTCCAAATGAACGTGTCTTTAGTTAGAAAAGACACGTTTTTTCTATAGCTGATTTTGTCGTCTTATGTCGGAATAAAAGTTATAAAATGGGTACAAAGTAGTGTAAAAGATGGATATATAGTTATATTATGGATAAAATACACACTTTTAACATATATGGATGAATTCGATTTTAAAGATTATGCACTATTCATAAATAGTGTACGAATTGATATGATACAAAGTGTATATAAATCTATTTAATACGTTATTTGCCATATTTTAAGAACTTATAAACCGTTATCAGACCATCATTCAAGCATTTTGGTTTTAGCAACTCTGACGAATTTGACTAGATTTGTATCGAGAAGATATTATTTGTTTACTATGAAAGGAATGGATTTTATGAAGTCTACAGGAATTGTAAGAAAAGTAGATGAATTGGGTCGCGTAGTAATTCCTATTGAATTGCGCCGCATTTTAAATATCAACACAGGTGATCCAGTAGAAATATATGTTGATGAAGATATTATTATTTTACAAAAGTATAGCCCGTATGGTGCTTGCTTAGTAACTGGAGAAATTACGCGTGAAAACTTAACCTTTGGGAATGGAAACGTTGTGTTAAGTAAAAAAGGTGCGGAACAGCTTTTACAAGAGTTAGAGCGTACCTTAAATAAATAAGAAGTTTTAGGCCTTAGTATAAGGAAGAGTATCAATCCATTTTTAAACTAAAAAAGAACGTTCTTTGAGAACGTTCTTTTTTTGATTAAGCCGTTCGAGAAGATTTATTCTCCTCTAGCAGCTGCTTTTTTTGTATTTTTATCAAACGATACGCAAGTCCTGTTGCTCCTGCAGCAAGCCCCGCAATTAGTCCAATCCAATAGCCAAACGCCTGCAAATCGGTGTATTTTGCTAAAACAATGCCTAAAGGTAGACCAATTACCCAATAAGATACCAAGGACATTAAAAAGGTAACATTTACATCCTTATATCCTCGTAGAGCGCCTTGAATAGGAGCTTGAAGAGCATCAGAAAGCTGAAAGAAAATTGCATAAATCAAAAAATGAGAAGTTAATGCGAGTACCTCTGCATCTTTTGTATACAAAGAAGCTACTGATTCTCGCAGAGTAAATAAAAGACCTGCGCAAACAAAAGCCATGCCAACAGCGATAGTTACACCGATCCTGCTATAGCTTCGTGCATCTTGATGACGCTTAGCACCTGCTTCAAATCCCACAACAATCGTTAAAGCCATAGAAATACTCAGCGGAATCATATAGAGAAATGAGGCAAAATTAATAGCTGCTTGGTGAGAAGCGATCGTAATGGTATTATACGAGCTCATAAACAGCGTGACGGCTGAAAAAATACTTGTTTCGAAAAAGACCGAAAAACCGATAGGTAAACCAATTTTTAATATTTCTTTCCAAGTAGAAAAAGAGATACGATGAAATCTTTTAAATAAATCGAAGTTAGAAAAAGGTTCTTTTTTATGAATAATTACAATGGATACAATGAGTATGCACCAATACGTAACGGCAGTTGCATAACCGGAGCCTACTCCACCCAAGTGGGGGAAGCCCAGCTTACCGAAGATTAATACATAATTTAAAGCTACATTAACCGGAAGCCCTAAAATGGTGATAAGCATAGACGTACGAGTTTGCCCTAAAGCATCAATAAAGTTTCGTAAAACCGTATAAATAAAAAGCGGAATAATACCAAAAGATAAAGCAATTAAATACTGTTTGGCAATGCGCATTACGTTTGCTTCTAAATTCATCCCTTTTAAAATAGGATCAACAACAAAAAAGCCGATTAAAATAATAACAACGGCCATTAAAATGGAGACATAAAGCCCTTGAATGACGGAGAACGGAACTTTTTTCTTTTGATTAGCTCCGACAAGCTGTGCAACAATTGGCGTAATAGACATTAAAATTCCGCTTAGCCCTGTAAAAACAGGTACCCATAAGCTCGAACCAATTGCTACCCCTGCCAAGTCATCTGCACTTACCCTTCCTGACATCATCGTATCAAAAAAAGTCATTGAAAACATTCCAAACTGGGTGACCAATATCGGAAATAAAATAAAAACGAACTGCTTAACTTTTTGAGACGTTGAAAACGTTTGTTGCATTAAAAAACCCCCAATTTGAAAACATTTACACCAAAAAGCATTATATCACGCCGTGGCTTGTTTTTGCTAAGGCTTCTGACAATAAATTCAAAGAATGTATCCATAAAACGCGGTGATTTAAAAGGAGTAAAAAGGTAAAACAGTATATGATTTTAATTTTGACATGCAGTGAGCTATGATAGAAAGTATAGTAATTATCATTTAACGTGGAGGGATACGTGTGGATTTACAGTTGCAAAGTAAAAATGTACTTATTACCGGCGGGTCAAAAGGAATTGGGAAGGCTATTGCTGCTTTGTTTATTCAAGAAGGAGCAAACGTTGGAATTGCGGCAAGAGGAGAGGAAGCGTTACAGGATGCACAGTCAGAATTAGAAAACGTGCGTACATATACAGCAGACCTAACAAACGAATCAGACAGAGTTGCATTAATTGAGAAGTTCATTAACGACTTCGGAAGCATTGATATTTTAATTAATAACGCTGGAGGAAGTAATGGAAGCACCGCCATGGAAACAGATTTATCCCTTTTCAAAGAAGCAATGGAGCTTAACTACTTTTCAGCTGTCCACTTGAGCAAGCTAGCAGCGACGCGTATGACAAAAGATGCGGCAATCGTTAATGTTACGTCTATTTTCGGAAGAGAAAGTGGAGGGAAAGTCACGTACAATAACGCAAAATCAGCACTTATCAGCTTTACAAAGTCGTTTGCAGATGAAATGATTTCTAAAGGAATTCGTGTAAATGGAGTAGCGCCGGGAAGCATTTTGCATGAAACGGGTAATTGGAGAAAAAGAATGGATGAAAATCCGGGAAAGATTAAGCAATTTGTTGAAAACGAAATACCAGCAGGGCGCTTTGGAGAGCCGGAAGAAGTGGCAAACGCCGTTGCCTTTTTAGCATCTTCTAAAGCTTCATGGATAGTTGGTGCGACGTTAAACGTAGACGGTGGCCAGTCAAAAATGAACTTTTAACAAAAGTGCAGGAATTTCCTGCACTTTTTCATTATCCAATATCTTTTTGCATACGAGGAATCTGAAAATCTTCATTAATTGCGTCCGCTGTAAGCTGACCAGATAATGTCACCATTGGCACGCCGCCTCCAGGGTGTGTAGAGCCGCCTACAAAATAAAGGTTAGAAAGAAGCTGACTTCTTGCCGGAATTTTAAAACCTCCATTTTTCTTACGGTCAGTTGCTACGCCATAAATGGACCCGCCGTTAGCACCGTAAAGCTCTTGGATATCGTTAGGAGTAAACGTATATTCAAACTCAATGCTTGAACGTAAGTCTTCTAATCCCATTGCCTCAAGCTTTTTCAATACGACATCTCGGTAGCGGTCTTTTAATGCAGCCCAGTCGTCGCCTTCTTTTAAAGGAGGTACATGAGTAAGAACGAACAGGTTTTCTTTTCCTTCAGGAGCTTGCGTAGGGTCTGATTTAGACGATACGCCAATGTAAATTGTCGGATCCATGGCTACTTGACCTTTGTTAAAGATTGTATCAAACTCTTCTTTCTGATCCTTTGAGAAGAAGAAATTATGATGTTGAAGCTGCTTGTACTGTTTGTTAACCCCTAATAAAAGAACAAGGCCAGAAACAGTAGGTTCAAATTTTGCAAGCTGCTGAGTTTGCTTAGCTGCTTGCGCATCATTTTTTAATAAATAGCGGTAAGTTGGAATTGCTTCTAGATTAGATACCACAATATCTGCTGATAGATTCTCGCCATTTTCTAGTGTAATTCCAGTTGCCTTTGCTCCGCTTGTTGTGATTTCTTTTACCGGCGTATTTAGATGTACAGTGACGCCAAGTTCTTGAAGGAGCTTATCCATCGCTTCAGCAATTTTGTACATTCCGCCTTTTACGTAATAAATACCTAATCCTAGCTGAACGTGAGCAAGCTGTGTTAATACAGCTGGTGCATGATAAGGAGAAGAACCGATGTACATAATTAAAAAATTAAACAATTGACGCAAATGTTTGTTTGAAAAATATTTGCGTGTAGTAGCATCCATAGATCTCATTGGATCCATTTGAAGCAGTTCTTTTACCGTGTGCATCGTTCGTAAATCGTGAAGTCCAGATAAACTTTTTTTATAAAAACTTTTTAAGTTCGATTCATACATTTTATTTGCATAAGATAAATAGTCAAAAAAACCTTCAATGTCTTCTGGAGCAAGTTCTTGAAGCTGCTGAAGCATGCGAGGAAGGTCACTGGTCAAATCAATTTGTGTTCCATCTTGGAAAAAAGTTCTCCACTGAGGCTCAATTCGTTCTATTGTTAAGTAGTCGTGGATATTGCGGCCTGCACTGTCAAACAGCTGCTCTAGCACCCACGGCATTGTTAAAATAGAAGGTCCCGTATCGAAAGAAAATCCTTTGCCGCTGCGAATATTTAACTTACCGCCAATTCGCTCGCTTTTTTCAACGACTGTTACATCATATCCATCAGCTGACAGACGAATAGCAGCTGACAGACCACCTAAACCTGCGCCTACAACAATTACTTTCTTTTTCATCTTTTTCCTCCTTATAAAACAAAAGCGAGTTGTCAACAATGTGTATAAAATGACTTCACGCAAAATAAAAATAGGTCTACAACTTTTTATTTTGTCCAGTTCGCTAATTTTCATACGTGAAGGAAAGGAGAAAAGGATGTCTTTTTTACTGGTTGCTCTTGTCTTGACAGCTACGCTTGTCATCACTATCCCTACATTTAAACGTGTAAAAATAGTAAGAAACGATATGTCATGTTTGTCTATTATTATTCCAGCTAGAAATGAAGAAAGAAACCTTACCTTTTTATTGCAGTCACTCCAGTTACGGAACGCTGACTTTGAAGTGATTGTTGTAGATGACAACTCAACAGATAATACTGAGAGGGTAGCCAAAGCATTTGGCGTAAAAGTAGTGCAACCGGGCGCACTTCCAGCTGGGTGGCTAGGAAAGTCATGGGCATGCTGGAATGGAGCACGAGAAGCAAAAGGCTCGGTGCTTTTGTTTTTAGATGCTGATATTACAGTAGAGAACGACGGAATTGAAAAAGTGTTTTTCTATTATCAACAGCAAGGGGGTGTGCTGTCGGTTCATCCTTATCACCTTGTTAAGAGGCCTTATGAAATGTTTTCTGCTTTATTTCACTATGTTACGTTTGCATCAATTGGCGCGTTTCACCCCTTTAAAAATTGGAAAAGTCCTTCTGTCGGTTTCGGGCAGTGCTTGCTTTGCAGCGCAGCCTCCTACTTTCAAAGCGGAGGCCACGAAGGGATAAAAAAAGAAGTGGTTGAAAACATGGCGCTGGTTGAGAAAATGAACAAACAAGGTGAATTTATTACGTGTATGAGCGGACAGGGAGCTCTTTCCATGCGCATGTATCCAAATGGTATGAAAAGCCTTATAAGAGGGTGGAGTAAAAGTTTTGCTTCAGGTGCGGGGAAAACGGAAGCCATTTATTTATTTCTAGTAAGCTTGTGGCTTACTAGCATGATTAATTATATCCTTTTTTTACCTACTCTATGGAACCAACATGCAGGCTTGGCAATTAGCAGCTATGTTTGCTATGTAAGCCTCTTATTTAATAGCTTAAGAAAAATAGGTTCGTTTACTTTTTTTTCTTTGTGCTTATTTCCTATTCATGTACTGTTTTTTCTGGGTCTATTCGTATGGTCTTTCGTCCAAACGGCGGTGAGAAAGCAAGTTAAATGGAAAGAACGCAGCATATCTATAGAAGAAGAAAAAAAGAAGAAAGTGATAAAATGACAGGTGCTCAGCTCTTAATTAATATCATGGCATGGTTTGTGATTCACATGTTGATCGCCTACAGATGCACAAAAATTTCTGCCTTTTATTTAAAGAAGGACCTTGCGCTGTTTAAGGTTCAAAGCTGGGAAACAGTTGGGATGTATAAAAAATTCGGGGTGCACCGATGGAAAACGTGGCTTCCTGATGCAGGAAAGCTATTTAAACGAGGATTTTATAAAAGGAAATGGGAGAGTAGAACGAAGGAATATGCACAGCTTTTTTTAATTGAAACAAATCGAGCAGAGCTAACTCACTGGATCAGCATACTTCCTTCTATTCTTTTTTTTATATGGAACTCTCCTTCTATAGGTGTTTGGATGGTTATTTATGCGATTGTCGCAAACGTACCGTTTATTTTGGTTCAACGATATAATCGAATACGAATTCATCAAGTCGTTTTGAAACTCAAATGAAATTAATTCACGTGCCTTTGGCTACGAGTAGGGGCCTCGGTTTTTATTTTTTTCTCCTTATTCGAAGACAACAACCTCTTGGATAAAAGAAAAAAAGAAGCAAAGGCGATATAAATACTAAAAAAGACTAAAAATCCCCATAAACCTGCTATGGCATCATCAAATTCCATATTGCCCCGGGTGGTAATTCCTTGCTGAATTTCAATGGCAAAAACTAAGACAAGCATAACGGTAAGGGTATAGATAAAAGAAATAGCTGTAATACTAAATTTCCACTTTGACAATAATTTAAAGATCATATAAACGCTTAAAAACGTGAGCAGTCCAATAATACCAATAATCCAGAAGTGAAGTTCTTTATCTGAAAGAGAAAATCCTAGTAAATAAAAAATATAAATTAATCCGTCGTGCAATACATTAATAATATTTGTAATGAAAACAATACATTCTTTCATTTTTTCTCCTTTATAAAAATGTAAGACGTTTAAACTTCTAGGTATACAAGCATGCATAGCCCATACTCATTCCAATTTTATATAAAAAATGCACTTTCTAGATCAGACGTTAAAGAGATCTGAAATTTCAAATAATATTTATAATTTATATTATAAACAAAAAGGTAAAAAAATAAAAATTTTCGATGCAAACTGACACATTTTTTTCAAATTTACAGAAAGAAATAACTCAAAATATGTGGTTTACTGTAGAAAGAAAAGAAAATAAGAGGTATTGGTATAACAAATATTCACAAGTGCTTTTATGCATTCTCTTGTAAAGGAGAAGGAAAACTAAGGCAAGTGTTAAATTTACATGTATAGTGAACAAAATAAAAAATAAATATAAAATAGTGAAACTTAAAGAGAAGCTGTCCGTATTAAATAGTGAGAAGAAAAAAAGCATAGGAAACATTTGTGTTTGAAAGCCGATATAGCTGGGAATAAGAAAGTAGTTATTTTCTCACGTTTGGTGAAAATTATACGTAGCGGTGTTGACAATTTTTTTTAAAGAGTTAAAATGTGAAAGAACAGATTAGCTCTCTTACATTTTTTGTAAGGGAGATTTCTTTTTACATTTACTATAAAAATAAAAGTGAGCTTAAATTTCAATAGAGACAGAGGTGGGAATATGAAACAGCTCATGACAAACGGTAAAAATATTTTTTCGAAACAGCTGCCGTTATTTCTAATTGCAGTTTTGTTGTTTTGGATTAAAACGTATACCGTTTATCGTATCGAATTTAACTTAGGGCTAGATAATTTTATGCAAAAGTTTTTACTTTTCATAAACCCAATTGGTTCGGCAATTTTCTTTTTTGCCATTGCACTACTATTTAAAGGGCGCGGAAAAGTACGAGCACTGCTTGGAATGAATTTTTTACTTTCATTCATCCTGTACGCAAATGTAGTATACTATCGCTTCTTTAATGATTTTATTACTGTTCCTGTATTGACTCAGTCAAACAACTTTGGTCAATTAGGTGGCAGTGCCATGGCTTTAATTAGCCCAACTGATATTTTATACTTCACAGATTTCTTTATTCTTTTAGTTTTAGTACTATGGAAAAAAGTTGACTTACCAGCAACAATTAGTCGACGTACTGTGACAGGTGTATTTTTATCAGGGATTTTATTCTTAAGTGCCAACATCGCACTAGCGGAAATGGATCGTCCTCAACTATTAACAAGAACATTTGACCGCAACTATTTAGTAAAATATTTAGGAACGTATAACTATACGATCTATGACATCATCCAGAGCTCGAAATCTTCAGCACAGCGCGCGCTAGCAGATAGCAGTGATGTGGCTGAGGTAGAGAACTATGCAAAAGCAACATATGCTGAGCCGAACAAAGAATATTTCGGTCAAGCAAAAGGCAAAAACGTCATCTATATTTCATTAGAGTCACTTCAGTCATTTATGATTGGTTATAAGTTAAATGGTGAAGAAGTAACGCCATTCTTAAATTCACTACTAAAAGATCAGAACACAATGTATTTCGATAACTTCTTCCATCAAACAGGGCAAGGTAAAACGTCAGATGCTGAATTCATGATGGAGAACTCATTATTCGGCTTACCTCAAGGTTCTGTATTTACAACAAAAGCAAATAACACCTATCAGTCGCTATCTGGTATTCTAGATCAGCAAGGCTATACAACATCTGTGTTCCACGGAAATGGAAAATCGTTCTGGAACCGTGATGAAATGTATAAATCAATGGGTGTAGAAAAATTCTTTGATTCAGCTTATTACAATATGTCAGACGAAGATACGCTGAACTATGGTTTAAAAGATAAACCATTCTTTAAAGAATCAATGCCGTACCTAAAAGGCTTAAAGCAGCCATTTAGCGCGAAGTTCATTACGTTATCAAACCACTTCCCTTATCCGCTAGATAAGGAAGACCAAACGATTGGACCTCACAATACGGGAGATAAGTCAGTTGACCAATACTTTCAAACGGCTCGTTATTTAGATGAATCAATCAAGCAATTCTTTGAGGATTTACAGGCCTCTGGCTTAGCAGACAATACGATGGTCGTGATGTATGGTGACCACTACGGTATTTCTGAAAACCATAAGCGTGCAATGGGCAAAGTAATGGGTAAAAACATCAATGATTTTGAACAAGCTCAGCTGCAGCGCGTACCATTATTTATTACTTCACCAGGCCTTAAAGGCGGCGTAAATCATACGTATGGCGGAGACGTAGATGTTCGTCCAACAGTGATGCATTTATTAGGTCTTGATACAAAAGATTATATTGACTTTGGTACAGACTTATTATCAAAAGAACATCAGCAAGTTGTACCTTTCCGTAACGGTGACTTTGTTACACCTAAGGTAACAAAAGTTGATCAGAAAGTGTATGACAACGCAACGGGCAAGCAGCTTTCAGATAAGGAAGCGAAACAGTATGATAAGTATGATGAACTAGTTAAGAAAAAGCTAGAACTATCAGATAAACTTGTTTACGGAGATTTACTCCGCTTTCATACACCAGAAGGGTTCAAACCAATTGAACGCTCGAAGTATGATTACAACAAGCGCGAAGATCAATAAAAAACAGGCAGCTTTTAATAGCTGCCTGTTTTTTTGTTTTATGAAACCTTTAAAGGTTTTATCCGTATATAAATTATAACAGTAATCGTTTTAAGACACGGGAAGACAATGGTATAATATGTATACGTTTAAAAGTTCGGTCACATTTGAGATAGGAGTGAAAGCGATGAAAGTCGTTCGAATCATAAAAAAGATTCTTGCCATTTGGGCAACAGGAGCAGTAGCCGTTCCGGTCAGCTATTTTGGATTTAGTACCACGATGATTCAATCCTTTGGCATTAGTATAGGAGTAATGGTCGTGATGAGCCTGTTTTTTATTATGAGCAGTGCTCGACGTCATTATCAAAATCCGTATAGAGAAGAAATTGCATACGTTCGTCATCAAGTAAAAGAGGCAAAAAAGCAATTAAGAACCATTGGAAGCTATCGTTTTAAAATTCGGTCTGTTCATATGTGGACAGAACTTTCTAAACTATACAAAGTAGGTAAAAGCATCATTGAAATGGTAGAAAAAGAGCCCGCACGATATAAAGATGTTCAGCCCTTTTTTACGAACTACTTACAATCAACGGTTACGGTCATTGAAAGGTATATGTTTTTATTATCAAAACCAACGAAAAGCATAGAAGTAAAAGAAAGTCTTCATGAAGCGGAAGACATGCTGCGCGGGTTATCAGGGAAGTATGAGCATTTATTAACAAATGCCCTTTCACAAGATAAGCTGACATTAGATGTAGAGCTTAAAGTGCTAAAACAAGCATTTGAAGAAGAGCAGCCGTATATACCGACAGCTACTAATCGCACAAAGTAACGTAAATGCAAAGGATGGGATTTTATGATGAAAGAATATAATCAAAATCAATCGTTAGATGCGCTGCTTGATGATCCTTTTGCGTCGCCTACCCCGCAGATACAATCGGACTCTCGCGCTGCAAAAAGAAACACATACGATGATTTGACGCCGGAATATCAGGAAAAAGCACAGAAAATCGCAAATCAAATTGATTATAAAAATCAGCAGGCTATTTTACAGTACGGGGTAGCAGCTCAGTCAGAACTATCTCAGTTTTCTCAATCTGTACTACAGCATGTGCAAACGAAAGATACGGGACCAGTAGGAGACGTTATAGGAGATTTAATGAGTAAGATTCGCCAAGTGAATCCCGATGATTTTTCTGCAAAGAAAAAAGGAGTCATCGGTCGATTATTTTCAGGAGTCTCTAGGCCTATTCAAAATTTATTAACAAAATATCAAAGCATTAATGTTGAAATTGATAAAATTGCAGATAAGTTAGAGCGCTCAAAACAAATGCTGTATCGAGACATTACGATGCTAGATAGCTTATATGATAAAAATAAACAGTTTTACGAGGCGCTTAACGTCTACATTGCAGCGGCCGAATACAAGTTAGTGGCGCTGCAGAATGAAACGCTGCCCCAGCTTCAGCAAACAGCATCTCAAAAAAATGACTACTTGATGGCTCAGGAGGTCAATGATTTAAATCAATTTATCAATAGGCTAGAAAAACGAGTGCATGATTTAAAACTGAGCCGTCAAATTGCCATTCAAAGTGCACCGCAGATTCGATTAATTCAAGAAGTCAATCAGACCCTTGTGGAAAAAATTCAAAGCTCTATTTTAACAGCTATTCCACTTTGGAAAAATCAAGTAGTAATTGCAACCACTTTATTACGCCAAAAGAAAGCAATGGAAGCCCAAAAGCAAGTATCTAAGACAACAAACGACTTGCTTACTAAAAATTCAGAGCTGCTCAAGCAGAACACGATTGAAGTAGCTCGTGAAAACGAGGCGGGAATTGTCGATATCGAAACATTGAAAAAAACGCAGTCCGATTTGATTACCACGTTAGAAGAAGTGCTAAAGATACAAGAAGAAGGACGTACGAAGCGTACCGAGGCAGAATCAGAGCTGTATCAAATGGAAAAAGATTTAAAAACTAAACTATTAGATATGAAATAAAGAAAAAGTCGGTTTACACACTTTGTAAACCGACTTTTTCTCTGTTTTATGCATTTTGAAGCGTTCTCGCCATTTCTAAAAACGGAGTTAAATCTCTTTCAGATTTAGGAGCAAAGATCGTTAACCGGAAAGTAGGGTGTTGATTTTGCTTTCGAACGAGAAAACCGTATGCGTTACTTTTATCATCTGATGCTTTGTACGCAGCTGCTATCTCTAAGTTATGATGAATGAGGTGTGTATCAAGGGAAGCCACTTCTGAAAAGCCAGCTCTTAAAATTTCTTTTGTTTCTTTATTGAGCTCCTTTACACTTTTATTTGGTGGGAACACTTCAATCCGCATCCACAAAGCATCATTTTTTTTGTTGTAAATGACATCTCTTCGTGGCTCTTCTTCTGTAAACTCGTATCCTTCTAGTACGTAAAGCGTATAGTTTTGATTGGTGCTTCTTTTAAGATAACCCGCATCTGTTCTGCTGCTTCCTTTGTAAGGATAGGTGAACTTTTGCTGTGGCAGGCGTTCTTTTGGAATTTCTTCTTGTGTGTTAATAAGCTCTTCACGAAAAGCAGTTGAGCAGCCACTCATCAAACATATAAAGCAAACAAGAAATATCTTTTTTTTCATAGCTGGCTTCCTTATCTATTTTCATTTATGCATTTTTACTGAGTTAACAATTGAAATTAACTTTTTTTCATCATCAGAATTTTCAGCTGTAACCATCGTGATTTTTAAAGCAGGGTGCCCCTTTGTTTCTCTCAGTACATATAGCTTTGCCGTTTCTTTTTTACTCCCTGATGTAGATGCAAACACAACAGGTTGAATAAATAGGGATGTAGAAGAAATTTTTAACGATTTTCCAAACTGGTCATCAAACAATTCTTTTGAACGATCTAGATATGATTTGCTTGTACTTTCTTTCCCGGAAAGGACTTCAATTCGCATCCACGTATAGGGAGTCTTGGTTGAAAAAAGAATATCTTTTCCATCCTCTTCTTTTTGAAGCGTATATTCACCGGGCAATGAAAGAGAATATCCTTGTTCGCTTATGGTGAGTTGCTGATGTTTCTCGTTGCTTTCACTGACTGCTTTAACAGAAGGCAGTATAACCAAGGTTGTGCTTATCATTAACAGAAGCGCTAAATAAAATTTTCGCATGTATATATCTCCTATTCAAAACGCTAGACAGCGTGTAGTTACTATAAAAAAATGTTTTCGCCATGTTAGAACCCGTAGGTTTATTTTTGACTTTTTGGTAAAGCTAAAAACACAATCAATTAGTAATGGAGAGAAGACTATGAAAAACCGTAAATCAACTTCTGCAGCTAATCGCCGTCAACAGCGCGTGTGTTTGGGTGATGAACGATTATTTGCAGTTGGTATCAAAGCGTTTATTGACAATACGCATGAATCACACCTAGACAAAAAAGGAGGTCATTGAGTGAAATGGTGCTTGTCAATTATTATTATTGTTTCCATTAATTTCTATGGTATTCAGGCGGATGCTGCAAAGAAGAGCAGATTTTATTATGAAAAAAAAGGAGATATCGTGTGGGAAGTTCCCATGAAAGACGAAAAGTTGATTGCGCTTACATTTGATGATGGACCAGATCCTAAATATACGCCGACCATTTTGAATTTATTGCAAAAGTACGGTGCCAAAGCAACTTTTTTTGTAGTGGGCGATCGAATAACATCTTTTCCCAAGCTTGCTCAAAGAGAAGTTCGTGAAGGTCATGAACTTGCTAATCATACATATAGCCATTTGAAAGTAAGGGGCCAGGAAGTAGAGAGAATTGAACAAGAAATTGAAAAAGCGGATGAACGTATACAAGCTATTACAGGAATAAAACCTTACCTGTTTCGTCCACCTACTGGCTATTATGACGATCGGGTAGTAAAAGCTGCTAAAAATCAGCAGTATACCATTATTCTTTGGTCTTGGCATCAAGATACATTTGATTGGAGAAATCCAGGCGTAGGTAAAATTGTAAGTCAAGTGCTTAACCATGCCAGGTCAGGAGATATTGTATTGTTTCATGATACGGGAGGAGATCGAACCCAAACCATTGAAGCATTAAAACAAATTTTACCGAAGTTAAAGGAAGAGGGGTATAAATTTGTAACGGTCTCAGAACTTTTAAAACATCACCCCAATTATAAATCTCTTTATTTGATGCAGCAGCAAAAACAGCACTCCGTTCAATAATCGGGTGCTGTTTTTCTCGTAAAGACTTTAACCAATTTTTTAACTGGTTTTTCCTTCTCTTTCGTCCCCATCAGACGTATTTTTTTGGAAAAATGCTTTTACTTTATCTCGTTTTTTCTTCGAAATAAGAATATATAATGTATCACCTGCAAAAATTTGTGTATTTCCTCTAGGTGTAAGTAATTTATCATCTCGAATAACAGCAGTCACTAAAATGTCTTCAGGGAGGTGAAGTTCTTCAAGCGATTTTCCTGATATATCTGCATGTTCCACGAGCTTCAACTCAATCATTTCATTTTTGGTTTTGCCCATCGAAACAAGCTCGAGACTGTGAGGAACCGTCTCTTTTTCACCTTGAGAAAGGTTTAGAAATTTGGCTAAAGGAGCGATTGTTGCTCCTTGAAGAAGAGCGGAAGTTAAGACAACAAAGAAAACGACGTTAAAAATCAGCGTGCTGTTCTCCAAACCTGCCATCATAGGATAAGTAGCCAATACAATTGGAACAGCTCCTTTTAAACCGGCCCAAGAAATAAACAGTTTTTCTTTGGATGAGTATTTAGCAAACATCATCGAAAGAAATACGCCGAGTGGACGAGCGACAAACATAAGTAAAAGAGATAACAGTATACCCTGCCAAATGATATCTAGCAGTTGATTAGGAAAGACAAGAAGGCCGAGTAAAATAAACATTAAAATTTGCATCATCCATGCAAAACCTTCGTTAAAGCGGACAATTGTGTGACGATAAGTTAGATCTGCATTTCCTACTACCACTGCCATTACGTATACAGCAAGTAGACCGCTTGCTTCTATAAATGTGGAAATTCCATAGGTTAAGGCGGCCAATGACAGTGTAAGCACAGGGTAAAGACCTGAAGAATCCAAATTAATTCGATTAATAATCCAAACGGATGCTTTTCCGAGTACTAAACCAAGTACCAGCCCGATTCCCATTTGCCAAAAGAAATTAAGGATTAATGAGAGGATAGGAGAGTCCGGATGTTGAATTAATTCAATAATAGAAACGGTTAAGAAGATGGCCATTGGATCATTGGAACCAGATTCTGCTTCTAGCGTGGAGTTTAGTTTTTGGCGGATATTCTGTGTCCCTAGTACAGAGAACACGGCTGCAGCATCTGTAGAGCCAACGATTGCCCCAAATAAAAAGCCTTCAAGCCAAGTAACGCCCAAAATATATTTGGCAAGTACACCCGTTAAAACTGTCGTAATGAGGACTCCGAAAGTAGCTAATGAAACGGAAGGGCGAACAACGCGTTTGACATCTTTCCATTTGGTCTGCACGCCTCCATCAAAAAGAATAATGATAAGCGCTAATATTCCGAATCCTTGTGTTAAAAGAGCATTGTCAAAGTAGATGTAGTGGCTAACAACCATTCCTACAATAATAAAGAGTACAAGCGAAGGGACGCCAAGGCGAGTAGAGAACTTGGCAGTGAGTACCCCTATGACAAGGAGAATAGATAATAAAAGAATTGAATGGTCTACCGTAAAATCCAAAAAATACACCTCATTTGGTCAAAATTTTTATGTGAGCAATAAGTGAGGTTCCTCTATAATAATTGTAGCATAATGAATTTAAAACCTTGAGAAATCTGCTTATCAAAAAAAGAGATGCATAAACATCTCTTTTTTGGTCACGTATGAATAACAGGGATAGATTCTTATTTGACATCTTGCTCGTGATAAAGATGAGGTGCTTTAAATGTTGCTTTCTTTTTAACGGAAGGACCTTGTTGGTCGGGACGGGAACGATCGTAAATAGCTGTTCCAACAATCTCAGCCACATCTTGAAGTTTTTCTTTGCTTATTTTGTCAAGGGTATCTTCAGGCGTATGATACCAAGGTTCAGACGGACTGTGAATAAATAGAGCAGCCGGTATTCCTGCCTCTGCAAAAGGAACGTGATCACTGCGGCCTCCAGCTTGGAATGGCGTAGGTGATCCATTTAATCTTATACTTGAAGCTTGAGCTAATTCTGTGACAAGATTTGGTGTTCCATCAGCTGTATTCATCACCAAATCTCCCGCATCTCGACTTCCTACCATGTCTAAATTAAACATTCCAACAATACGATTTTTCTCATCTTCAGAGAGCTCACCAACATAATGCTCGGATCCTAGTAAGCCTACTTCTTCAGCTCCGAATGTGACAAACCGCAGTTCTGTATCAGTAGGAAGAGTTTTAAATACACGAGCTAATTCAAGCACCATTGCTGTTCCAGAAGCATCGTCATTTGCCCCAGGCGCTCCGGCCACAGAATCATGATGAGCACCTACTACAATAATATCATTTGTTCTTTTTTTCTTAAAAGTAGAAGGTTTGGTAGCGGTTACGTTATAAGATGTTCGCTCACTTACGACAGCTCCTTCAATTTTTACTATACCTGAAGGCTTTTCGCCTTTTTGAATAGAAGTAAGAATCTTTTCACCTTCCTCTTTGGTAACAGCAAGAGACGGAATGTAGTTATCATTAGCGCCGCCAAGCGTTCCGTTTAGCTCACCGTCTGTATTATTAAAAATAATGACGGCTGCAGCCCCTTTTTCAGCAGCATTTAATACTTTTTCACCAAAAGTAATAGTGCCTCGCTGAACTAATACAATTTTATCTGTCACATCTTTGTTTGCTAAATTATCTTTTGTACCCAGCCCTCCATCTACAATTTCAGCTGTGACATTTCCATTGGTGCTATAAGTAAAAGTTGTTGGAGAGTATCTGGTACCGTTTACGCTTAGTGAAAAACTAGCTGCTGGTGTGTAACCGGTAAAGGTAAAAGGCTCTACTGCGCTCTCATAGCCTAGTTTAGACAAACGCTTTTGAACATATGTAGCAGCTTCGCGTTCAGATTCAGTTCCTGCCACACGAGGTTTTTTTGAGAGATACGCAATGTCTTGATAAATTTTCTCAGCATTGATTTTTTTTAATACTTTTTGTACAGAACTTTGATGGTGAGAAGCATTTGCAGAAGTAGAAGCTTGTACACTTGTAAAAGATAAAGTCAAACTTGTTGCTATAGCCAAAGAAATCACGGTTTTTTTCATTAAAACCCCCCTAAATTTATCGATGTAGTTGGTACTACTCGAATTTACAATATTAAGAAAATACAAAAAAGAGTATTATTACCTAAATGTTCCAGGATATTCCGTATCTAAATTCCTATTTTGATAGAGAAAATAATTCAAATAAAATGAAAATGCGGAAATAACTAAAGAGGATAAAAGAAACTGTGTCAAAAGTAATAAAAAAAGGTATTAGATAAGAATAAAAAAATAAGGTAAACTAGTTTAAAAGTAAGAAGAATATTCAGAACTTAATTGATGAGACATAGAGAGTATTCACTTAAAAAAACAAAGGCTGGTGGGAAATATTGATAAAAAATAGGGAGGGTGTACGAAAAGCAGCGGCGGTAGCGGGTCTTCTGCTTGTAGGGGTGTACATCGTCTTTCAAACAATGGCATTTTTTAAAGGAGCATATGCTCTTAGCAGTTTGATAAAAGATAGTTTACTAGTGGGCGTAACGGCTGGCACGTTTTATTTACTTCATAAGCGTTCGGTTCATACCCAGGTGTCTGATGAACAGTATCAGCTTGCTACATTAATAAATTCAATGCCAGATTTTATTTGTTTTAAAGATGGGGCTGGCAAATGGGTGGCGGTGAATGATTTTGGAAGAGAACTTTATCATTTAAAAGGTATTGATTACAGGGGTAAAACCGATGCAGAACTTGGGGAACTTGTGCCTTTCTTTCAAGCCGCTTTCTTACACTGTATTTCATCGGATGAAGAAGCTTGGAGAAAAAAGGAAAAGGTACGCACGGAAGAAGCATTTGAAATACCAAACGGCGAGGTCAAAACATTTGATGTTATTAAAGTACCTGTGTTTTTTGATGATGGCTCAAGAAAAGCTCTTATCACGATTGGACGAGATATCACTCAGCAAAAGCTTGCAGAAGCGCTTCTCATAAAAAAGGAAAAGCTTTCTGTAGTAGGCGAATTAGCTGCCGGAATTGCCCATGAAATTAGAAATCCGCTTACGAGTATTAAAGGGTTTGTTCAGCTCATGAAAGAAACAGACCGATCCGCAATAGGGTATGCTAACATCATGCTTGATGAGCTGGAACGAATTAATGGTATTGTCAGTGAAATGCTTCTCTTGTCAAAACCTGAAAGTGAACATTTTCGCGTGTTTTCTCTTACCGAAGCGGTTAAGTATGTAATGAGTTTAACTTCCCATGAAGCTTTATTGAAAAACATTGACTTCTTATACGATGAACAAACAAATAACGCTAGTGTGTATGGAAATAAAAATCACCTTATTCAAGTATTACTTAATGTTTTTAAAAACGCAATTGAAGCCATGAATAGGCCTGGAAATATTTACATTACAATCAAAACAGCGCAGGATAACCATATTTTTATAGAAGTTAGAGATGAAGGAGTAGGAATTTCTAAAGACCGTCTAGAACATATAGGAGAACCGTTTTTTACTTTAAAAGAAAAAGGAATGGGGCTTGGATTAACAATCAGCTCCAAAATTATTCATGATCATCACGGTACCCTGCAGATTGAGAGTGAGCAGAACAAAGGGACGATTGTTAAAATCCGACTGCCTCTGTATGTCAAAGATACGGTGGTTTTTGCAAGCAAATGAAATGTTGTAAACGAAAAGTAATGAAAACGTCATCCATTTCTTATTGCTAAACGCAGCCGTACATGATGTAATAAAAGAAACGAACATGTCAGGAAGGTAGCAAAATGAGACGTGCAGATCAAAAAATTATATTACCGTATACACCGGAAAATTTAAGAATGCTATTGCTTCAAGTATGTGACGGAGAAAATCCGTTTTCCCATCAGGATCTTACGTATTGGTGTGATAAATATACTCTCCATTATTATGAGTATGAAGCGGATGAAACGCAGTGGATGAATGATATGCAGCAGACAGATAATAGACAAGATCTAGCTAAATCCTATGCCATTGCTAAAGATATTGGCTGGCAGTGGTACTTTTATATGGCTAGAGGGACGACGCTGTCTGATATTCAATATGTCGAGCTTCACGAACTAGAATTACCCAGACATTTGTTTGTAAAATGGCTAAATGAATTATATGAAATGTAATCTTATATATGGATTGTAGTACATCCGGTGTGATGAAAAAAAGACTATCTCTGGTAACGGAGCAAAAGACCACTGAAGTACATACAAGCGTAAAATAGAAAGCTAAGGAAAATCCTTAGCTTTTTTGTTTTGTCAAAATTATTCAAAAAAACTGTCTTTAGGAAAAAACATAAAACCTAGTTGACTTATTGGTATTGTTATATTATAAGTAATAGAGACATAATTTATGGAAAAAATTACAGGGGGAACATCTATGAATAACTTATTAGTCATCCTAAACATTCTCATTATGCTCGCATTGCTTGCAGGGCTGTTTATGATGCAGAAAAAACATGTATCATTTTCAAAGCGTGTGTTTACAGCGCTTGGACTGGGGATTATTTTTGGCTTTGCTCTTCAGTGGGTGTATGGTCCGACTCATGAAGTAACGATGATGACTGCCGATTGGTTTAGCATTGTAGGAAGCGGATATGTTAAGTTTCTTCAAATGATTGTTATGCCGCTTGTATTTGTATCGATTGTAGCGGCATTCACTCGCTTAAAATTGACGAGCAATATTGGAAAGATTAGTAGTTTAATTATTGGGATTTTGCTTGTCACAACAGCGGTAGCAGCTGCAATTGGTATTTTCACAACAACGAGCTTTAATTTAGAATCTGTCCAAATCACAAAAGGGGAAGCGGAACTTCAGCGCGGAGAGGACTTAGAAAACAATTTATCTAGTTTAGAAGCAAAAACAATCCCGCAGCAAGTAGTAGAATTATTACCTGCTAACCCGTTTCTTGATTTAACAGGCGCACGTTCAACTTCCACGATTGGCGTTGTCATCTTTGCGGCATTTGTTGGAATTGCGTATTTAGGCGTGAAGCGCAAAAAGGCTGAGGAAGCGGCGTTATTTTCAAAAATTATTGATACGCTTTATGCAATTGTAATGCGTGTAGTGACGCTAATTCTTCGTTTAACTCCTTATGGGGTACTTGCAATTATGACCAAAACAGTAGCAACGAGTGATATTGATGCAATTGTTAAACTGGGAAAGTTTGTTGTAGCATCATATGTCGCATTGGCAGCTATGTTTATTGTTCACTTAGTTATTCTAACAATCATCGGTGTAAATCCGATCACATATGTTAAGAAAGTATTTCCTGTATTGGCTTTTGCCTTTACTTCCCGTACAAGTGCTGGAGCATTACCTTTGAATGTTAATACACAAACAAGACAGTTAGGGGTTCCAGAAGGAATTGCGAATTTCGCAGGTTCATTTGGTCTTACAATTGGTCAAAACGGATGCGCTGGAATATATCCAGCTATGTTAGCCGTTATGATTGCACCAACGGTAGGTATTGATCCTTTAACGCCTTCATTTATTTTCACGTTGATTGCCATTGTAGCAATTAGTTCGTTTGGCGTAGCAGGCGTTGGCGGAGGAGCGACATTTGCGGCTTTACTTGTATTATCTTCTATGAATTTGCCCGTAGCGCTAGCAGGCTTATTAATTTCAGTAGAGCCATTGATTGATATGGGGCGTACGGCGCTTAATGTAAGTGGAAGCATGACAGCCGGAGTCGTCACTAGTAAATTAACAAAAGAGCTAGATACAAACGTATACAACGATCAAACCATCTCACCTGAAACAGCAGAAGTGTAAAAGAGATACGTCATCCATAGTTAACATTGTTAACTATGGATTTTTTTTCTTTATCCACATAAAATAGGAAAAAATACTTATGATAACGCTTTCAAAAAAGGTTATAGTGAAAAATGTGTACGTATTTTATTTTATGGGAGGGTTTTCATTGAAATGTAGTTGGACTAAATATGCAATGGTACTGACGGCTTTACTCTTACTAGTAAGCTCTTTTTTTAGCCTATTTATGCAATCGTTTGCATTTGCAGCAGACTCAACAAAAATCACGATTCACTATCAGCCTGCTCCAAATGATACAAAGGAATGGGGGTTATGGATTTTTCCTGAAGGAGGAGAAGGGAAGCCTTACACATTTACAGGGGAAGATCAATTTGGAAAAGTAGCGGAAGTTGAATTACCCGGTACTTATGACAAAGTAGGTTTTATTGTTCGAACAGAGTCGTGGGAAAAAGATGGAGGAGACCGCTTCGTTTCAGTGGAGAACGGTGAAGGAGAAGTATGGGTGAAAAGTGGAGATGAACATACATATACGTCTCCTCCTGACGGTGAATACCGAGATTTACCAAAGTTTGATAAAGTAAACGTTACCTTAAATTATCATCGGTACGAAGGAGATTACAGCGGGTGGAACATTTGGACATGGCCAGGTGATGAAAAAGAAGGCAAGCAAATCGAATTTACAGAAGACACGAATTTTGGGAAGAGAGCGACTTACACGATTAACAGTGGAAGTGGTAATTTATTTGACAAAATTGGTTTTATTGTACGCCATTCTACTAGTGACAGCGATTGGGAAAATAAAGACGGAGGAGACCGCTTTATTACCAAGGTTGGTAAAGATGGGAATGTAGAAGTATGGATTGCTCAAGGACAAAATCGGATTTACTATGATAGAGCTGGAGTAGATATCACTCGGAAAATCACGAAAGCGACGATGGATACATTTAATCAAATCACCTTAGAAACAAACGTGCCGTTTGACTCTTCTAAGAGCTTAGGAGACATTGAAATTGACGGAGCTCAAATTGAGAAAGTGATACCTTATAAAGAGGGAGAAGACGCTGCTACTACTAAAGTTAAAATCATAACAAAACAGCCTTTGGACGTTACAAAAACGTATAAAGTTAAGCAAAAAGGCTACGGTTCAGCTGATGTAGTTAATGGAAATGTCGTTCGCACGAAAGAATTTGACGAAAAGTATGCATATAGCGGAAACGATTTAGGAAACACGTATTCTAAGAAACAAACAAATTTTCGCGTATGGGCTCCAACCGCAAGCGAAGCAAAGCTAGTGACTTATTCGTCATGGAACTCCAAAGCTGTAAAAGAAATTTCTATGACTAAAAGTGAAAAAGGAACCTGGAAAGCGGAGTTAAAAGGAAATCAAGATGAACTAATTTATACGTACAAAGTAAAAATTGGGAACAGCTGGAGCGAAGCGGTTGATCCATATGTACGAGCAACAACGGTGAATGGAGATCGCGGAGTTGTCGTAGATTTGGCTAAGACAAATCCGAGAAATTGGAGTGCAAATAAGCCGAAATTTAAAAATCCAGAAGATGCGATTATCTATGAACTTCACGTACGAGATTTATCGTCTCAAAAAGAGAGCGGTATCAAAAATAAAGGAAAATATTTAGGCGTAGCGGAGTGGAATACGAAAGGACCAAATGGAGTAAAAACAGGACTCAGTCATATTAAAGATTTAGGTGTGACGCACGTTCAGTTCCTGCCTATTTACGATTATCGTACGGTGGATGAAACAAAATTAAACGAGCCGCAGTTTAACTGGGGATATGATCCAAAAAATTACAACGTCCCAGAAGGTTCCTATTCAACAAACCCATATAATCCTAAGACGAGAATTATTGAGCTTAAACAAATGATTCAAACGCTTCATGACAAGCAGCTTCGTATGGTAATGGACGTTGTCTATAATCATGTGTATGCAGTGAGTGAGCATAGCTTTGATAAACTAGTTCCAGGCTACTACTTCCGTTATAAAGAAGATGGAACTTTATCAAACGGAACAGGTGTTGGAAACGATACGGCGTCTGAACGGAAGATGGTTCGGAAGTTTATTGTAGATTCTGTTGCTTATTGGGCAAAAGAGTACCACATTGATGGGTTTCGATTTGATTTAATGGGGATTCACGATACAAAGACAATGAATGAAGTGAGAAAGAAGTTAGATGAAATTGACCCTTCCATTATCGTCTTAGGAGAGGGCTGGGATCTAGGAACCGAGCTTGATGCTAAGCTAAAAGCTAATCAGAAAAACGCTCAGGATATGAAGCGCATCGCTCACTTCAATGATGGTATGCGAGATGGTCTTAAAGGCAGCGTGTTTTTTGATCGTGAAAACGGATTTGTTAATGGAAAACAGGGTCAAGAAAAGCTCATACAGCAAAGTATAGCAGCGGGAATTGATTATGATCGTTCAACTGCCACGTATGAAGACCCGGATCAAGTTGTGACGTATGTAGAAGCACACGATAACCATACGTTATGGGATAAGCTTCAGCTGACGAACCCTGCTGACACCGAGCAAACGAGAAAGCAGATGCATAAGCTTGCTTCTTCTATTATTTTAACATCTCAAGGAATGAACTTTATACATGCAGGTCAAGAGTTTATGAGAACAAAAGGCGGAGATCATAATAGCTATCAGTCACCCGATTCTGTCAATCAGCTAGATTGGAAGCGTCGAGCAGCTTTCAGTCAAGAAGTAGATTACATGAAGGGACTTATTGCGCTTCGAAAGCAATATTCCTCATTTAGAATGACGAGTGCACAGGCTATTCATCAAAATTTACGCTTTGTTGATGCACCAGCAAACGTAGTAGGATATACGTTAAATGCTAAAGCCAATAAAGATAAAGCAAACGAAATAATGGTGATTCATAATGCAAATAAACAAGCTCAAACGGTTCATCTACCTTCTAACAGAACGTGGAGATTACTTGTTGACGGCGAGCAGGCAGGAACAAAAACGCTCCGTACGGTGAAAGGAAATACAGTAAACGTTTCGCCTCTTTCGACATTTGTGCTAGTAAGATAAATTTTAGATAACTAGAATATGTGTAGAAAAATTCAGAATATTGTATGCGAAATTGTTGATTTTACTAGATAACATGGTAAAATATTCATTGATAGCGTTTTCAAAATTCGTGGGGAGGTATGTATTTGATGCAAAATCTTGGAGCGAAAAAAGTTGAAATGAGTCCGAAAGTAGTGGAGTTTTTAAAAGGAGTTAAACAGCTATACATTAACGGCGAATGGGTAGACTCTGTTTCAGGAAAAACGTTTGAAACAGTAAATCCAGCAACGGGTGAAAAGTTGGCAGATGTAGCTGAAGCAAATCCAGAGGATATTGATCGTGCCGTCAGAGCGGCTAGAGAAGCCTTTGATCATGGACCTTGGACAAAGATGTCAGCAGCTGAAAGAAGTCGACTTATTTATAAATTAGCTGATTTAATGGAAACACATCAATTGGAGCTTGCGCAGCTTGAAACGCTTGATAACGGAAAACCAATTCGTGAAACATCAAATGCAGACATTCCATTAGCGATTGAACATTTCCGCTACTTTGCTGGGTGGTCAACTAAAATGGTTGGACAAACTATTCCTGTGCAAGGAGCATATTTTAACTATACAAGATATGAACCAGTAGGAGTTGTTGGCCAAATTATTCCGTGGAACTTCCCGCTTTTAATGGCCGCTTGGAAGCTCGGAGCTGCTTTGGCAACTGGATGTACAATTGTGCTTAAACCAGCAGAGCAAACGCCGCTTTCTGCACTTTACTTAGCTCGACTAGCCGATGAAGCAGGGTTCCCAAAAGGCGTGCTAAACATTGTGCCAGGCTACGGGAAAACAGCAGGTGAACCGCTCGTTCATCATGATCTTGTCGATAAAATTGCTTTTACAGGGTCTACTGCTGTCGGAAAAGCAATTATGAAGCAAGCTAGCGACTCCTTAAAACGTGTGACGTTAGAGCTTGGAGGTAAATCACCAAACATTATCCTCCCGGATGCAGACTTAACAAAAGCAGTTCCTGGTGCGCTTTCAGGTATTATGTTTAATCAAGGACAAGTATGTTGTGCTGGGAGTCGTCTGTATGTCCAAAAAAGCTTATATGATAATGTCGTAGCTGATTTAGTTTCTCAAACGAAATCTATTAAACAAGGAAATGGATTAGCAGATGAGACGACAATGGGTCCGCTTGTATCTGCGCAGCAGCAAAAACGAGTGAAAACCTATATTGATAAAGGAATTGAAGAAGGAGCGGAAGTACTCGCAGGAGGAAACATTCCATTTGATCAAGGCTATTTCGTAGAACCGACTATCTTTGCAGATGTCGATCATTCAATGACGATTGCTCGTGAAGAAATCTTCGGTCCGGTTGTAGCTGCTATGCCGTTTGACGATCTCGATGATTTAATTGCCAAAGCAAATGATACAGCATATGGTCTAGCAGCGGGCGTCTGGACACAGGATTTAAAGAAAGCACACTATATTGCTCATGGTATTAAAGCAGGTACAGTTTGGGTGAACTGCTACAACGTATTTGATGCAGCAAGCCCGTTTGGAGGCTATAAACAGTCGGGAATTGGTCGTGAAATGGGAAGCTATGCGCTTGATAACTACACTGAAGTGAAAAGCGTATGGATCAATATGGAATAATAAGTAAGAATTTTTGTGAAAATCAATAGCATATCTTTGTGTGAAAAAGAGTAGTCTTTAGTGGACTACTCTTTTATTTGTTTAAGTCCCGCATTTTTAGAAAAGGAGTGATAACATTGCCGGTTATACAGGGCCCCTCGTCGTATAAGCTTACCGGTCACCTGCAAAAGTTTAGAGAGAACCCCCTGGGTTTTTTGGAAAACTTGACTCAGTATGGAGAAATTGCAACATTTAGAGTTGCGCACAAACGCTTTTATGTAACGAGAGACCCTCAACTTATTAAAGATGTAGTCATTACAAACAGCAAGGCGTTTCAAAAAATTAAACTAACACATATGTTTAAAACGCTGCTAGGCGAAGAAATGTTATGGACAGATGAAGCATTATATATGAGCCCCATTCAACCCTCACAACTAAAACAACATCTAACTTATAATAAGGAAGCAATCGCAGAAATAATTGAAAAGCATACGGAAACGTGGGAAGAAGGGCAGCTTCGAACGATAGTAAAAGACATAAGACAGATAGTCGTAGCTGTACTCCTTCAACTTGTATTTGGCATTTCGATTGAGGAGAAAGATAAAGTTCACTATGTTCAAGCGCTTATGAGAAAAAAAGAAAAGTTAGGCAAGATTTATATTCGTCTACCTTTGCACCAGCCTGACTCAGATGAGCAGCTAGAACAACTCCTTTTTGAACGCGTTCAAATGCGTGTTCAAAACAAAACCGCGGGAAATGATTTACTGCAGTATATATTGAATTCTTACGGAGAAGACAGCGATGAAAGAGAAATATACGAACAGCTAAATTCTATATTCCTTTCGATGTATGAAATGATTACGCACGTATGCAGCTGGTCTATTCATTTACTGTCTCAAAATACTAGGGAGCACCTTCAGCTGCATAAAGAAATTCAAGCCTATGCTAGCAGCGAATCACTTTCAACCAAAAATCTGACCTATATGCGCAAAATAATTGCTGAAAGCATGAGGTTGTATCCGCCTCTTTGGCTATTTGGGCGTCAAGCACGTGAAGATATACAAATAGATGGCTACAGTATTAAAAAAGGGGAGATTATGTTAATTAGCCCTTATATGATGCATCGCCATGAAGATTATTTTTTAGAGCCAAGTGAATTTTTACCTGACCGTTTTGAAAAAGGAGGGTCCATTGATGTCCCAAGCTATATGTATATGCCACTTGGGATTGAGCATCAAGCGGAAAGGGGCATGGACTATATCACTGAAATAGTCACCATTTTTCTGTCAGAAATGACAAAACGCTTTTTATTTCAGCTGACTAAGCCCGAATCTATTGCTACGATGGCGGGCGTAATGCTGAATATGAAAGAAGAACTGAAGGTGAATGTTCACAAAGTTCACGCGCAGTCTTGAATGAACGGGAATACTTTCCCTCTTTATATCAGGCTGTCAATTTATTGACACATCCTGCATTGAGATTTATCATAGGGTAATATTTGATAGAGATTACTGAAGGATTTTTAGAGGGGACTATGGATAAAACAATTAAACAGTTGGTGTCGCTAGTTGAAACATCATTACTAACGCAAGTTACGATTCAAAGTGAAAGTGACTATGATCCAGTTGAAGTTACGAACAAAACAAAAGAGTGGGTACTTATTGGTAAAGGAAACTATGCCGGTGTGTTTACGCACGAAAATTATCCTGAATTTGTCGTGAAAGTATACGGAAGAGAAATTTATGGTGTAAAGAAAGAAGCGCAAGTGTATAGAAAGCTGGGCGTTCACCCAGCTTATTCTCAACTTTTTCATGAGGGAAAGACGTACTTGATTTTAAAAAGACTTACAGGCGTTACCTTGTATGATGCCGTCCAGCGGGGAATAAAGATTCCAGAACAAGTCATAAAAGATGTAAACGCAGCTTTGGACTATGCAAGAAGCCAGGGTTTAAACCCGTATGATGTGCATGGTAAAAATGTCATGATGAAAGATGGAAGAGGGTATGTGGTGGATATCTCTGACTTTTATAAAGAAGGTATTGATAAAAAATGGACAGACCTTGTAAAAGCTTATTACACCTTTTATCCGTTTATTGATAAGTACCATATCCGCTTGCCGTACCCGCTGTTAAACGTTATCAGAAAAGCATATCGTCTATATCGTAGAATCAAATCAAAAAGGAGTTTCCGCTAAAGGGAACTCCTTTTTAAGATGAAATACAGCGCAATACATGCTGCTCAAAAGTTGGTTTTAATTTGAATAGAATGGTTTGTAGTATTTCAGATTGATAGACAAATTTTAGCGTATGTTTAAGGGAAAGAGGATGTAAGAAAGAACGTATTCTTTTTTCAGCATAACGTATCACCTGTTCTTCATAAAATAAAGTACGTGCGGAGATTTTAGCGTGAATGTCTTTTGTTAGTTCGATTGTAAACTGGATAATCAATAAATCAGTGTCTTTACAGTATTTTTCTAGTAGCATGATATCACCTCCGTTTTGTCAACTCATTTACATAATCTTAATATAAAATTTACAAATGTCAATAAGACACGGAAAAATAAATGGTAAGACTGTTCTTTTTATATGTTGAATAAACAAGAACGTGACAGAGGTGAATAAAGTTGAACATTAACGTCGGATTTGCCATTTTAGCTGATATTGATAATAAGATGACGGCTGCTATTTATGTGGAAAATCAAATTGTAGCGATTATAGCTGGACCTTCAGATATTCTGTATGAAAAGTTGAAAAAAGTGTTTTTATAATAGAGAAAAGCTGTAATTGTAAATATGATTCATAAAAGGCTTAAAAATTCTATGAAATAGTCGAAATAAAAGATGAGGATAAAATACACAAAAAGAAAGAACAGGAAGTTAAGGATAGGAGAATTACATATGGATAAAACATCTTTTATTGGACTGATTTTAGGAATAGCCTCTCTTATTGTAGGTATGTTTTTCAAAGGGGTTAATCCATCTGTGTTAGGAAATCCCGCTGCTATTTTAATTATTATTGTCGGAACCGTCGGAGCAGTAGTGATTGCATTTCCTTCAAATGAAATCAAAAGAGTCCCAAAACTGTTTGGTGTCCTGTTTAAAGAACAAAAAATGCTGCAGCCCGTTGATTTAGTATCCATGTTTTCTGAATGGGGACAAGTTGTTCGAAAAGAAGGGTTACTATCACTTGAAGCCCAAATTATTGATGTAGATGACCCTTTCTTAAAAAATGGTTTGAATTTAGCTATTGATGGTCAAAGTGCGGATTATATACGAGACGTGTTGTCTGAAGAAATTGATGCTATGGAAGAAAGACATCAAACGGGTGCAAGTATTTTCGCTTTAGCAGGTACATATGCTCCAACTCTGGGTGTACTTGGAGCTGTTATAGGGTTAATTGCTGCGCTTGGGAACATGGAAGATACAGATACGCTAGGACATGCGATCAGCGCGGCGTTTGTTGCTACGCTTCTTGGTATTTTTACTGGGTATGTACTATGGCATCCGTTTGCAAATAAACTAAAGCGTAAATCGAAACATGAAGTAAAGGTAAAGTATATGATGATCGAAGGAGTGCTTTCACTCCTAGAAGGAGAAACACCCAAAGTAATTGAGCAAAAGCTGGCTTCTTATTTGCCAACAGCGGAACGTAAAAAGCTTCTTCAAGAAAGTGAAGTGGGCATAAATGAGTAGACGCAGAAAACGAAAACATGAAGAGGACCATGTTGACGAAAGCTGGCTGCTTCCTTACTCAGATTTGCTTACACTTTTACTTGCTTTATTCATTGTATTGTTTGCAATGAGCTCAGTGGATGCGCAGAAATTTAAGAACCTTTCTCGCGCATTTAATGAAGCGTTCGTTGGAGGAACGGGCGTGATGGAATTTCAATCTCTGGAGGAATCTGAAGAAGCGGTTCAGCCTTCAAATACCCCTGCAGCTAAAAGTACGGAAAAAACAAATGAAGTGGAGACAGCTCCTAATCAGTCTCCTGCTTCTTCACAATCGTTAACGAGCGAACAAAAGGAGCAAACCATCCGAGAAGCTGATCAAGAAGAGCTTCAGCAAATTCAATCTAAAATTAATGCGTATATTCAAAAGAAAAACTTAACGAATCAATTACAGACTTCGTTAACCGAGGAAGGTCTCTTAATTTCCATTCGAGACAATGTATTGTTTGATTCGGGAAGAGCACAAGTTCGGAGTGAAGATACAAAAATCGCAAATGATATTTCAGAGCTTTTGGTGATTGATCCTCCTCGTAATATTATTATTAGCGGTCACACCGATAACGTACCTATTCGCAACGCTGGTTTTGAATCCAACTGGGAGTTAAGTGTGATGAGAGCAGTCAACTTTATGAAAGTTATCTTAAAAAACGATAAGCTTAATCCAAGCATGTTCAGTGCAAAAGGATTTGGAGAGTTCAAGCCGGTGACATCTAATAATACAGCAGAGGGACAAGCGAAAAATAGGAGGGTTGAAATATTGATTACTCCTCGTACAATTAAACAGCCGTAAAAGCAGGACTGCTTTTACGGCTGTTTTTCTATGTGTTATAAAGCTAAGAGTCTTCTCTTTTCAAAGTTTCCTCGTACTAACTTGAGATCCATTCCATCTAAAATCAAGTCAATGAGAGCGCCTTTAAAGACATCCGCTGTTTTTTTCTTATCATTGGACTGCAAATATTGCACGCGATACCACTTGTCTTCAACTTGAAAGTACATAAAACGTCCGTGCGTAAAGTCAATCCAAAACTTTGTAGGTTGTCCATTGAGATTTTTATAAACATATCCCCAGCTTCGGCCTTGGTGAGAGTCCTTCATTTTAGGGCGAGCTGTATTAAATACTTCGTAATATACTTTGTGCTTAATATCATAGAGCATCATATGACAGTCCTCCTATCTATAGACGTGCTAGCAGGTAAAGATATATTTGTATACAACAAGTATACTCAGCTGAAAGGAATCGTAGACTACTTTTTTGAGACAAGCAGAAAAGCAGTTAAATGAAAAAGACAGTTTAAATTAGCTCAATCATTCCGCTTTTTTTATACTGTAAGTAAATGCGTTAAATAAGGAGGAAAAAATGAGACGAGTAGGGATAGTAGGTGCTGGAATGGCGGGCCTTACAGCAGCGGCTGAATTACAAAAAGAAGGAATAGAGGTCTTTCTTCTTGATAAGGGTAAAAGTGTAGGGGGACGAATGGCTACCCGAAGAGTAGGAGAGGGAAAAGCAGATCACGGAGCTCAATTTTTTACAGTGAGATCTTATGAATTTCAACAAGACGTAAATAAATGGATAGCTGATAGAAAGGTTAAGAAGTGGTTTGGTGACCATCATCCTCGGTATCAAAGTATGAATGGGATGAATGCGCTAGCTAAATATTTAGCTGAAGATTTACGCGTATACGTGAATCGAAAAGTTCAAGCTATTGATTTTCAAAACGGAAGGTATCAGCTGTATACAGAAGAAAATGAGATTTTTGAAGCGACTGATATCATTCTTACAGCTCCGTCTCCTCAGGTTGTTGAGGTACTTAATAATAGTAAGCTGCAGGCGGACCAATCAATTCTTAATACACTGAAATTTAGTCCTTGCTTGGTTGCTATCGTGGAGCTTTACACAGAGATGCTGTATGGTGATCATGGTCAAATCACGAATCCTTCTGGCACAATCCAAAGAATCGTTAATCATGAGCAAAAAGGAATATCAAAGACGCCCGTTCTTAGCATATATATGAATAAAGACTGGTCAGAAAAACATTTTGATGAACATGAACATGAGCTGCTGCGGGCGATAAAAAATGAAATAAAAGAATGGATAGGTGCAAATCATATTAAAAGCATTCAGTTAAAGAAATGGCGCTATGCAGAGGCTGAACAAGTTCTTCATCAGCCCTTTGCTAAAATTATGCCATCGCTACTGGTGGCAGGAGATGCTTTTTTAAGGAGGGAAGACGAAACAAATCACTCACGGTTAGAGAGCGCATATTTGTCAGGGAAATCGGCAGCCGCTGAATTAATGGGAAAGAATATCTAGAAAAAGGAGGGACCAAGAAGTGAAAAATAATTGGATAATGAAACAAACGTGGAAAGATTTACTGTTTATTCATTGGCCTGTAGATCCGGCATTTTTGGCTTCTTTATTGCCTAGTCAGTTAGAGCCTGACACCTATGATGGTCAAGGATGGATTGCACTTGTGCCTTTTACGATGACAGACATTCGATTTAAAGGAACGCCCGCAGTTCCTATCTTTTCACGGCTATATGAGCTGAATGTGCGTACATATGTTACATATAAAGGGGAAAAAGGCGTTTATTTTTTTAGTTTAGACGCAAGCAATCCACTAGGGGTATGGATTGCTCGTCAGTTTTTTCATTTGCCTTATTACCACGCTGCTATGACATTCAACAAAACTCAGAACCATATTTTTTTTCAGTCAGTTCGAACGCACAGAGACTCACAAAAAGAGCGAGTAAAGCTTACATATAGAGGTATTTCTCCGTCCTATCGCAGTAGAGAAGGAGAATTAGCTCATTGGCTTACAGAGCGCTACTGCTTATTTACCACTCATCAAGGAAATGTCTACAGAGGAGACCTTTATCATGATCCTTGGGAGCTGCAAAAAGGGGAGTGTGAAATAAGAGATGATTCTATTACTCAGGCTTTTTTACGTCCGGCGGACAATCGCGATTTAATTGTGCACTATGCCAATCAAGTCACGGCTTACTTTTATCCTTTTAAAAAAGTATAAGTATCAAAACAAAATTAAAAAGTCTTCATACCCTTCTTCTTTAAGCTTCTCTTTTGGAATAAAGCGCAGAGCCGCGGAATTTACTTGATAGTATTCGCTGTTTTCTTCTGTTAAAAGTAGACCTAGATAGTTATTTCCTTCTTTGCTTTTTAGCGCTGTTGAATGCTGCGTCAGCACTCTTTTTATGTTTCCGTATAAGATAGGGCGCTTAAAAATGGGCCAGCCTGTATGAGAAGGAAGCTGATCTGACGTTTTGAACAGTGCTTCTCCCGTTAGAAGGTCAACGTAAATTCCTTGTTTTTTGTTATTCCAATATAAATTCGTAAAAGGTGGTTCGGTTCCGTTTTCCTGCGTAACAAAATATTGCATAGGCGTTAGGACCCTTTTTAGATAGGAGCGGTCCTTTGGGCAATGCTGCGTCAGAAAATCAGTTCGCCCCGAGCCTTCTTTGTATAATTTATAGTGAAATGCATTTTTTCGATAATAATCCTGCTGCTGCTCTTCTGCTTCGTAAAAAGAAGAAAAAGGTAAAATAGGTGTGACGATAGGGTTCTTAAAACGTCCGCTTTGGACGAGCTTCCTTTTAGAATCGAGAGCCGCTTCTTTTTGCTTTTCGTCATGATAAAAAATAATGGCTCGATACGACGGTCCGCGGTCTGAAAACTGTCCGGCGGAATCCGTAGGGTCAATTTGCTGCCAATACAGGTTAAGCAACTCTTCAAACGTAATGTGAGAAGAATCCCATACAATTTGCACGGCCTCTACGTACTCGTTTTCCTTTTTTACAAGAGCAGAAGCTTCAGAACTGATTTGTTCATCTCTAGCGTAGCCCGAGCGGATACTGAGGATTCCTGTAAGATGATCAAAAGGAGCGACCATGCACCAAAAGCACCCTCCCGCAAACGTTGCATATTCTTTCATGTTACTTTCCTCTTTTCGTTGAATAAAATAAATGAAAATATATTTATATATTAAAATGTATAAACAAACAGAAAGCGCTTTATAACGAGTCTTGTAAGAAAGCACACTCTTATGGTATTATGACCACTGGATAAAAGAAAAATGGCTTATTGTTTATGCGAGTATCCTTATTTTATGTTCTTAAAAAGATGCAGTTTATTGTTTAAGCACTCATAGAAATACATACGTTGGAGCAGTAAGAGGAACAATTAAAAAATAAGGACGTTTTGCTCTTAAACGATACCACATTCCAGAATCTACATACCAGTTTAGGAGGAGCTAGTTTGAACACAACCCGTTTACCATCTATGTGGGAAATAATGATTGTGCTTGCTTTATTTTTAGCTGTTGTTATTTCATTTGCAACTGTTTTTGATTTACCTATTCAGCTCGCTTTATTTATTTCATGGTTTATTGTTATGGCGCTAGGAGTACGACTTGGGTATACGTATAATCACCTGCAAGGGGCCATTACAAGAGGAATATCAAACGGCTTAGAAGCTATTTTAATTTTATTAGCCGTCGGTACGTTAATTGGAACATGGATTGCCGGAGGAGTTGTTCCTTCTCTTATTTATTTTGGATTAGAGTTTATTAATCCAACATTCTTTTTACTTGCTACACTTATCATTTGCTCTATTACCTCGATTTCAACAGGAACATCTTGGGGAACGGTTGGTACAGCCGGAATCGCGATGATGGGAATCGGACAAGGCCTAGGTATGCCGCTTCCTTTAGTAGCTGGAGCCGTGATCTCAGGAGCTTATTTTGGAGACAAGCTTTCTCCTCTTTCTGACAGTACCATTTTATCTGCGTCAATGGCTCGAGTGAATGTTATTGATCACGTAAAAGCAATGTTAGTGTTGGATATTCCTGCTTACCTCATTACGGCAGTATTATTTACGGTAACAGGATTTATGTATGGGGGAAAAGATTTTGATGCTGGACGGGTAGAAGAATTAAAATCTTCGCTGTTGGATACATTCCATATCAGCGGGTGGATGCTGATTCCGGCTTTGGCTGTCATTGTCCTTTTAGCATTAAAGAAACCTTCTCTTCCAGCAATTGCGATTGGTTCATTATTAGGAATTATATGGGCAGTTGTCTTTCAACATATGGATGTGGCTAGCGCATTTAATACGGCTTATGAAGGGTTTAAAATTAATACCGACAACACATTTTTAAGTGAGCTGTTAAATCGTGGCGGAATTTTAAGCATGGTCGGTTCTATTATTGTCATTATTTTTGGACTAGGATTTGGCGGGTTATTAGATGAGCTCGGTGTCTTAGAAGTCCTGCTATCTAAATTTGAAAAAATTCTTGTCAATTCAGGAAACGTTACGGCTTCTACTATTTTCGTTGGGTTATTAGGGAATATATTTGGTTGTGCGATGTATGTTTCATTAATTTTAACACCGAAAATTATGGAGAAAAGTTATGATAAGTTAAGAATACAGCGTCTGGTGCTTGCCCGTAACTCAGAAGTAGGAGGAACCTTAACTTCTGGAATGGTTCCATGGACGGACAACGGTGTATTTCTAGCTACAACGCTTGGAATTTCTACATTCGCTTATCTGCCGTTTATGTGGCTCAGTTTTGTCTCTATTATTTTGGCGATTATTTACGGATATACAGGGAAATTCATTTGGTACGTAAAAGAAGAAAAACAGCGTTCTGCTATAGCAAAATAAAAGAGGCTGGGACAAAAGTGTTTTAGTTAAAGAAAAATCCGAACAATGAATTGAGATTCTTAATGAAGAATCAACTTTGTTCGGATTTTTTTATTGGTATGGTAAACGTAGGTTTCATGTATTTCGTTGCTTCTAGCTGTTGATTGAATTGATCTAGTTATGTCTCGAGCTTTTTTTGATCAAATCATTTCTGGATATTCGATTTTCCAGTGAACATTTTGAAGGTAAAGCTGAACATCCGCCTTTTTTTTCTGCTGCAGAAGTTTCAGAATATGTCGGTGATGTTCATTCATTACATGTAAAATGGCGTATAGCTCTTTATTGTCATCGCTAAAGTACGTTTGTCTGATGAATCCGTCTTGTAAAGACATAAGCTGTTCTTTTAAGGTCGCATTATTGCATCGGTTCAAATAGACTCGATGAAAATACGTTTGATATTTTTGATAATCCTGATAATTTTCTAATTCGATCGAAACATCGATTTTTTTAATAAGCTCATCCATCTTCGTAAAATCTTCTTCGGTTAAGTGATCAATCGACAGGGCAGCTGCAAGACCATCTAAAGCACCGACGATTTCAAATACATCGAGTTTTTTTTGTGTATCAATTTCCTTTACAGTAAACCCTCTGCGCGGTCTGTATTCTAATAGGTTGTCTGAAGCCAATTTAATAAGCGCTTCTCTCACAGGCGTTCGGCTGACATTCAGCTGAGAACAAATACTGGCTTCATTTATTTTGTCGTTAGGCAGCAGTGTACCGTCTTGAATTTGACTTGCTATGTAGTTATATACATGATCTTTTAATGAATGATAAATCATAGGCCCCTTGTTCATTGTTTCCCCCTAAAATAAATATCGCATCAGCCGTTCTTTCTCTTCATGTCATGGTGATGAAAGAGTATAAAAATAGCAAGAAAGAACGTACAGGTGTAAAAATAATCATATCATATCACTTCGTCTAATCTTAGTTAGAATATAAAAAATAGAATTATTGAAATATTTTTTACTATTGATTGTTGTAAAAAATCTGAAAAATGATATAATCGTAAAAAGATTTAAGAAGTGTATATTGTATACAATATACAAAATTTGTACATATCGAAGAAATAGAGCCTACTCCTGCAGAGAAAAGACTATAGAGAATATGTAAATAAACCAAGTTTTTTGATGGGTTTACTATAAAAAGGAGGTACATAATGGGTGAGAATACAACATCTATGAATCAGTTACAAAGAAAAATGAAAAGCCGTCATTTATTTATGATTTCTCTTGGCGGTGTGATCGGTACTGGGCTGTTTCTTAATTCAGGCTACACAATTTATGCAGCAGGTCCTGGGGGAACACTCCTTGCTTATTTAATCGGTGGATTAATTATGTATTTAGTCATGATGTGTCTAGGGGAACTAAGCGTAGCAATGCCTGTGTCAGGATCATTTCAAGTATACGCTACAAAGTTTATCGGGCCGGGAACTGGTTTTGCGGTTGGCTGGCTCTACTGGCTGACTTGGGTGGTATCTGTCGGTTCGGAGTTTACAGCGTCTGGATTGCTTATGCAAAGATGGTTTCCTGACGTTTCGGTTTGGATATGGAGCGCGCTGTTTGCCCTTTTATTATTTGGTTTAAATGCAACATCTGTACGTTTTTTCGGCGAAACAGAATTTTGGTTTTCAAGTATTAAAGTATTAACGATTATTGTATTTATTATTTTAGGCGCAGCAGCGATGTTTGGATTCATTCCTCTTAGCGGTCATGAAACAGCGCCGATGCTTTCTCATTTTACAGGGGAGGGCGGTTTATTTCCAAATGGACTTATGCCCGTATTAATTACGATGGTTTCTGTTAGCTTTGCTTTTTCGGGAACAGAATTAATTGGTATTACAGCAGGAGAAACAGAGGATCCGGAAAAGAATATACCTCGCGCAATTAAAAATATCATTTGGCGTACGTTCTTCTTTTTTATTGGCGCCATGTTTGTACTATCTGGATTGATTTCATGGAAACAAGCAGGAGTGTTAGAAAGTCCTTTTGTAACGGTATTCGATCAAATAGGTATTCCTTACGCAGCAGATATCATGAACTTGGTTATTTTAACAGCTTTATTATCAAATGCTAATGCAGGATTATACGCATGTTCGAGAATGCTATGGTCATTATCTGATCAAAAAATGGTCAGCACTTGGTTAGGGAAAGTAACGTCTAAAGGAGTTCCGTTTAATTCGTTACTTATCAGCATGGGAGTGGCATGTCTGTCCTTGCTGTCAAGCGTAGTTGCACCAACAACTGTTTACTTAGTATTAGTTTCTATTTCTGGATTTGCGGTTGTAGCTGTATGGATGGCTATTGCGGCTTCTCACTTTATGTTCAGAAGACGCTATATTAAAGAAGGAAATGATGTATCGAAGCTTGTTTACAAAGCTCCTTTATATCCTATTGTACCTATTTTAGCGTTTGTTTTATGCTTTGCTGCTTGTGTAGGACTGGCTTTTGATGAGAGTCAGCGTATCGCATTATACTGCGGTATCCCATTTGTCCTTTTTTGTTACTTGTTTTATTATTTGAAAAATAAAAAAGGAAACAGAAAAAACGAAAGTCAGCCTATAGCAAAATAAAAAGCAGAAGACCTAGGTCTTCTGCTTTTTTTGCATACAAAAACACCCTATCCATCCGTACTGGTTAAGTGTCCCGCAACAAGCGAAATTGAATTGGATAGGGTGCGTATCTATATAGTAGAGAAAGAGGCGCCATTTGTCAAACTTATTTAGCGGCGCCTTATTTAAAAATAGAAATAAGCAAGGTTTTCACTGTTTTTTCATTTTCACTATGTATAGTAAGAAATG
Source organism: Priestia sp. AB (assembly GCF_028369225.1). Classification (NCBI taxonomy): domain Bacteria; kingdom Bacillati; phylum Bacillota; class Bacilli; order Caryophanales; family Bacillaceae; genus Priestia; species Priestia sp. AB. Next base: position 451,165 of record NZ_JAQMYN010000003.1, on the reverse strand, counting down.
TAAAGAAAAGATATTCGCAGCAGCACGTCGTACAGATCCGTAGAACGCGAAAGAAAGGAGGAGGTCAAATGGCTAAGCGGGATGCGTATTTTGATAATGTAAAATTTATCTTAATTGTATTAGTAGTGTTTGGCCATTTGTTAACTCCCTTCATTGATGATGAACAGTGGCTACGAACGCTCTACATATTTATTTACACCTTTCATATGCCAGCGTTTATTTTAATAAGCGGCTATTTTGCAAAGGGATACCAAAAAAAAGGATATATGTGGAAGATGGCGAAGAAAGTATTACTTCCTTATATTATTTTTCAACTTATCTATGCGGTATACGACTATAAACTGTATGATGAATCCACATTCGAAGTTTCAGTGTTTCAGCCAGCTTGGTCGCTATGGTTTTTATTGAGTTTATTTTGTTGGAACGCCATGTTGTTCATTTTTACAAAAATCAAATATCCTTTAGCCGTTGCGGCAGTTTTAGGAATTATGATTGGCTTATATGAACCGCTGGAAACAACGTTAAGCCTTTCTAGAACCTTTGTGTTCTTTCCCTTCTTCTTAGCAGGATTTTATATGAAAAAAGAACATTTTAAAAAGTTGACGTCTGTTTCTTGCAAAAAAGTAGCTGGAGGCACTTTGGTGATTATTGCTCTATGGATCCAGTATATAGCACCGGACTTTGAGAAAGAGTGGTTATTTGGTTCAAAATCTTATGCCTCTTTAGGTGTAAATCAATTAGAGGGAATGACCATTCGTATGCTATTTTATAGCATCAGCTTAGCAATGACGATTTCCTTTCTAGCTTTGATCCCTACACAAACGATGTCCTTTACATCTCGAGGTGCTCAAACCTTTTATGTATATGTGCTACATGGGTTTCTGATTAAATATATCCGCCTATCTTCTTTTGGAGACTGGATAGAAAGTGTACAAGGATACAGTATTCTTCTAATTGGAGCTTGTGGAGTGGCGTGGTTGTTGTCGAGTAAATACGTATCTACTATTGCAAGACCTTTAATTGAGCTTAAACCATTACCAAGGCGCAAAAGTTTAAGTTTAGGTAAGTAATGAGAAATGGAAAAGGAGTTTAACGATGTCTAAAAACAAAATAATTATGATTATTGCAGCCGTTGTGATTATTGCTGCAGTAGCTATCGGTGCCGTAGCAATGAATAAATCAAAGGTGGTTGCTACCGTTGGTGATGAAAAAATCACAAAAGATCAGCTGTACGATGCTCTTCTTGCTCAAGGAGGATCAAGTGTCCTTGATTCACTGATTGAACAAAAAGTTATTTCAAAAGAAGCAGCTAAACAAAATATTAAAGTAACCGATAAAGAAATTAATGCTGAATTAGAAAACCTTAAAAGTCAGTACGGGGGAGAAGATGCATTAAATCAAGCATTAGCATCTAGCGGTGTAAAATTGTCAGAGCTGAAAAAAGATTTAAAGACGAATATTGAGGCAAAAAAAATGGTCGAGTCGACTATTAATATTAAAGATAGTGAAATGAAATCGTATTTTGATCAAAATAAAGATTCACTAGCTACAGAAGCACAGGTGAAAGCTAGTCATATCTTAGTAGCAGACGAAAAGACAGCGAAAGAAGTAAAGGCAAAGCTTGATAAAGGAGAAGATTTTGCGAAGCTAGCAAAAGAATATTCAACAGATACAGCTTCTAAATCAGATGGCGGGAACCTTGGCTACTTCAAAAAGGGCGATATGGTCGAAGCTTTTGCCAACAAAGCATTTTCAATGAAGGTAAATGAAGTAAGTGATCCTGTTAAAACAGAATACGGTTATCACATTATTAAAGTAACAGGCAAAAAAGAAGCGCAAAAAGCAACATATGAAAATAGCAAAGCAAAAATCAAGCAAACGCTGCTTGATCAAAAATACCAAACAGAGTATCCAACATGGTTACAAAAGCTAAAGAAAAAATATGATATTACAAACAAACTTGATTCATAAATAATACCTTAACGAAATGAGGGGATGGATATGAAACAAACAGCGTCTTATAGTAAGTTAGAAAAAATCGTCGAACAATTGAAGCACAGGGGTGTACGAGCTGAGATATGTCGGCGTGTTGTAAAGGTCACAGAAACTGTTAATGGATCAAATCCTTCATATTCAAATCAAATCGTTAGGCATTCATAAAGAGTACAAAAGGCGCGAACTGCTGGACAGCGGCTTGCGCCCGTACTGAGTATAGCTAAGGGAATTTAAAATGAAAAGAGATCAGTAGAGGCAGCTTGTTTCTGCTGATTCTTTTTGTATAATAAAGTAAACAAAAGGATGCAGCGAAATGTATCGAAGGAAGGAGTTACGCGGAATGAATGTACTGCTAGCAGAAGATGATTTGCAGCTAGGTGAATTAGTTAGTTATATGCTAAAGAAAAAAGGAGGCTATAACGTCGAATGGGTGACGGAAGGGAATGATGCATATGATTATGCATCTGAAGCGCATTATGATGTGTTAATTCTTGACTGGATGATGCCCAATGGCGACGGAATCGATGTATGTAAACGTCTAAGAAAAGAAGGATACGCCGGAGCTATTCTTATGTTAACAGCAAAAGATGCGGTTCAAGATCGTATACAAGGCTTAGATGCAGGAGCGGATGATTACGTTATTAAGCCATTTGAAATTGACGAGCTGCTTGCAAGGCTTCGTGCTTTGTCTCGTCGTAATTATGCACCGATTTTAGAAGAAGAAGTAGAGATTGCCAGCATGATATTAAAAAGAGCAAGTCAAACCGTACAGTTTGACGAGGAGTTTATTCAATTAAGTCCTCGTGAATTTCAACTCCTAGATTTTTTAGTGAAAAACAAAGGACAAGTTCTTTCTCGAGATATTATTTTAGACCGGGTATGGGGATATGAATCAGATGTTTCCATTAAAACGATTGATGCGACGGTTAAACTTTTGCGAAAAAAACTAGAGAAATTTAACAAACAGGATCTTATTCAAAGCATTCGCGGAGTAGGCTACAAAATTGAAAGCTAAACTCCTTACAAGAGCTAAACAGAAAGTAAAACAAAAAGTAAAGCAAGATTTATTCAGCCAGACGCAAAATCGTTTAACATTCCGATATAGCGCATTACTAATGCTGTTTTTGCTATTATTCGTGTTTATTGTTTATGCATTGGTATATGTGGTTGTATCCAACAGTCAGCAGCAAAACTTAAATAGCATGCTAAAGCAAGAGTCCCGAATTGTCCAAAGCATCTTAATTAAACAAGCGATAAACAGCTCAAATCAACAGTCAAAAGAAGAGTACAAAAACATTGTCGTAGCCGGTGAAGATCAGTTTTTTTATTATGTAATCAGTCCTGAAGGGGACCTTATTATGGGAAACGAAGCGAGCGAGCGGCTTCGCTCTAACTTATTAAATTTAATTGATGGCTGGATCCCTATTGAGAATGAAGTGCGGAAAGAACGAATAAAAGCCCCGCGCCCTAGTTTCGAACATATTGAAGGAGTAAAAGGGCAAAACGGGGAAGGCAAAATAGATATTGATTTGATGATGGCGGGTGAACCTATTTTTTATAAAGGTCAATTTTTAGGGATGCTTTATATTGGAAAAGACGTTTCATTTCTTTATCAGCTGTTAAAGTGGCTCCTTATTATTATGTTAAGCCTTACCGTACTGTTTGTAGGAGTAGCCATTTATATCAGCCGCTTAATGTCAAAACGGGCTATGGTTCCAATTGAAACAGCTTTTCAAAAGCAAAAAGAGTTTGTGGCGGATGCATCCCATGAGTTAAGAACGCCGCTTAGCGTTATGCTTTCTTCTATCAACGCTTTAGAAATGCAGGAGGAAGTAACAGAAGATCCTTTTTCTAAAAAATTAATCAATAATATGAAAGCTGAAGTAAAGCGGATGACGAGTCTCGTCAGTGATTTGCTTACGCTTGCACGCTCAGACTCTAATAAAGTAGAAAAAGCAATGATGCCCTTTGATATTACAGATGCGGTGCAAAAGGTAATGGAATCCGTTGAAACCCTAGCGATTTCTAAACATATTGATTTGCAGCTGGATACACCGGAAAAATTAGTGGTAACTGGAGATCAAGAGCGTCTAACTCAGCTGATTTACATTTTGTTAGATAATGCGATTAAATATACGACTCCTCATGGAAATGTCAACATTCAAGTAGTTCAGCATGGAAGTGAATGTATATTAAAAGTACGTGATACGGGCGTTGGGATCCATCCAGATGAAAAGGATCGAATCTTTGACCGCTTTTATCGTGCTGACAAATCGCGATCTCGTCAAATGGGAGGTCATGGGCTAGGCTTAGCAATCGCTAAATGGATCGTAGAAACACATAAAGGGAAAATTGACGTAGAAAGTGAACAAGAAAAAGGAAGTACATTTACAGTAAGGTTGCCAATGTCACAAAAAGTGAAAAAGAGTTAAAAGAGGCTGTGACAAAATTAGTTGAAGGAAGATCCGAACGAGTTTGATTCTTGATGAGGAATCAAACTCGTTCGGTTTTTTTATGTTTAGGGTGAACGTAGATTTCATGTATATAGTTGCTTCTAGCTGCTGATTTGGTTATGTCTCAATCTCTTTTTAGTTAGTGAAAGTGACGAAATGAAAAAGAAAAGTTTAGACAAAATGGCGAGTGTAAAAATCAGATAATTCAGTTATATTTACTAGCGTAATATCTAGTCTATGTGTCAGGTTTCTTTACAAGGAGAAAGACTTTTTGAAGGAAACAGTGCATGATAGAACAATAGCAGACTGCTTCGTTTAATAAGAAGATGGAGTAGTTAAATAAAGGGGAGTTTGATAACATGTACGATTTAATTATTCGGGATGGTTCGGTCGTATTAGAAGACGAAGTAGTAAAGGCGGATATAGGGATTAAAAAAGGAAAGATTGCAGAAATAGCGCAAGGTGTTAGCATACCAGCAAAAAAATACGTAAATGCTAAAGGCAAATATGTTCTGCCTGGAATGATTGATATTCACGTGCATTTTGATGAACCGAGCCGAGACCATTGGGAAGGGTTTGATTACGGTTCAGCATCTATGGCCGCAGGAGGCTGCACTACATATTTTGATATGCCTTTAAACGGCGTTCCTCCTACCGTAACAGAAGCAGCGCTGTGGGAAAAGAAAAAGCTGGCTGATCAAAAGTCAGTAGTAGATTATGGTCTATGGGGAGGGTTGGTTCCTGGTAATAAAGAAGAATTAGCCAAAATGGCTCATTCGGGTGTAATAGGTTTTAAAGCATTTATGTCAGAAGCCGGTTCTGAATTTGATTTCTCGGATGACCTCACATTATACGAAGGAATGAAAGAGATCGCAAAACTAAATAAAGTGCTTGCCCTGCATGCTGAAAGAAATGACTTAATACAAAAGCTTGAACAGGCTAAACAGAAGCAAAAGCAAACTGCTATTAAAGATTATTTAGAAACGCGACCGGTTGTAGCAGAAGTAAACGCAGTAAAGCAAGCGCTTGAGTACGGTGAAGAAACGGGATGTCCGCTTCATTTCGTACACATTAGCAGCTATGAAGCAGTGCAGCTTATTACGGAAGCAAAGAAGAATAGAAGGAACGTTACGCTGGAAACTTGTCCGCATTATTTACTTTTTACAGAGGAAGACTTTGAAGAAATTGGCGTAACGGCTAAGTGTGCACCTCCTCTTCGCAGCAGGAGTCAAAAAGAAAAATTATGGGCTTGTATTCAATCAGAGGAAGTAGATATGATTTCTTCGGATCATTCTCCTTGTCCAATTGAGTTGAAAACAGCTCATCAGAATGATTTATTTAAAGTTTGGGGTGGAATATCAGGCGGTCAGTACTCTTTGCAAGCAATGATTAGTGAGGGAGCCATCACTAGAGGGATTTCTCTTTCTCACATTTCAAAGCTTGTATCAACGAATCCAGCTAAACGATTCGGTTTATACCCTAAAAAAGGAAGCATCTTGCTGGGATCCGATGCGGATTTGGTTATCGTTGATCTGGATCAAACTGAAAAAGTGACAAAAGAAGGAATGGTTTTCAAACATAAGCACAGTATATATGAAGGAACGGTATTTAATAGCGTTATTTTAACTACCATTAATAGAGGAACGATTGTATACAATAAAGAAGAAGGTGTGTTTCCTCTTCACAAAGGACAAATGGTAAACGGTGAATACGTAAAATTGTAGGTACAGTGAAAAAAGAGATAAAAAATAAACCTTTTATCTCTTTTTTTACATAAAAAAATGAGGATGACTTATATTAAAGGTAATACATAGGAGGAAAATAAGTATCTACTATAACAAAACAGATATTTTTAAAGAGGTTTTTATTATTCTGAAAAAGTATATTTTCGATTGAGGGAAGCATAATGAAAAAATAATAAAGCTTCTTTTTTAATATAGAGAAAAAATTTCCAAAAGGAAAAATATTATCTGGTTGTATGAAAAGTAGATAATCAGATGCTTTGTAATCAAGGGTTTTGTATAAAAAAAATTTCAAAAAGATATTTCAAGAAAAGAAATCTTGATTTAAAGCTTTTTATAGGTGCAATTTTATAATGAAAAACCGTATTTTATGCACTCATTGTAAAATTCTGATATTGACAGAATCATTTTATAAGAATAAAATTTTCTTGTTTCTATTTTTTTATATCATCATAATTTTTTGACAGTTTTGTCTATGGTGGTTTACGGTTGAAAGAGAGGTTAAGGAATATGTCGGTAGAGAGAGAAAAAGTGTATGAAACAGTTCCTCAAAAAGGATTCTTCGGACATCCTAAAGGGTTATTTACCTTGTTCTTTACAGAATTCTGGGAGCGTTTTTCATACTATGGAATGCGTGCGCTACTTGTATTGTACATGTACGATACAATTGCAAACGGTGGATTAGGAATGGAACAAGGAACCGCTTTAGCGATCTTTTCTATTTATGGTTCCCTTGTTTATATGTCTGGAATTATTGGCGGTTGGATTGCAGACCGCATTTTAGGTACGTCTAATACGGTGTTTTACGGTGGTATATTTATTATGTTGGGGCATTTAGTGCTTGCGTTGCCAGCAGGTGTAACCGCGCTGTTTATTTCAATGTTCTTAATTATCATCGGAACAGGTTTATTAAAACCAAACGTTTCAAGCGTTGTGGGCGATATGTATAGCCCTACTGATAACCGTCGAGATGCTGGATTTAGTATCTTCTATATGGGTGTAAATGCTGGAGCATTTATCGCGCCGCTAGTTGTTTCAACAGTAGGTGAAAAGTATAACTACCACTTAGGTTTTGGAATCGCGGCAGTAGGAATGCTTTTAGGTCTAATCGTATTTATGGCTACACGAGGCAAAAACCTAGGTCGTGCAGGCAGACAAGTTCCAAACCCTTTAAAACCAGAAGAACGCAAAAAAGTTTTTGGTACCATTGCACTTGCTGTAGTTGTACTGGCAATCTTTATTGTACTGACTTCTTTAGCGGGCATTTTAACTGTTGAAGGCGTTATTTTATTTGTAAGTATTTTAGCGATTGTTATTCCTATTATTTACTTTGTTGTTATGTATAAGAGCCCCAAGACAACAGCTGATGAGCGTTCACGCGTATTAGCGTACATTCCTCTTTTTATCTCTGGAGTAATGTTCTGGGCGATTCAAGAGCAGGGATCAACAATTTTAGCAACATATGCAAAAGATCATACGCAGCTAACGTATGGTGGTTTTAAAATTCCAGTTGGCTGGTTCCAATCGTTAAATCCGCTATTCATTATTATATTTGCGCCAGTTTTTGCAGCGATTTGGGTAAAATTAGGAAACAGACAGCCTTCTACACCAAAGAAGTTTTCGTTAGGACTTTTATTTGCAGGGCTTTCTTTCCTTGTCATGGTTATCCCAGCTAGCATTCATGGAAATGAAACGCTAGCGAGCCCCCTATGGCTAGTGCTAAGCTTCTTCTTAGTTGTAGTTGGAGAGCTTTGTTTATCACCAGTAGGGCTATCAACTACAACAAAACTAGCACCTGCAGCGTTTTCTGCCCAGACGATGAGTTTATGGTTTCTAACAAGCGCAGCGGCGCAGGCAATCAATGCTCAGCTTGTTCAATACTATGAAAACATTTCGCAAGTTGTTTATTTTGCTGCATTGGGCGGAGTGTCGGTCATTTTAGGTGTAATTGTGCTAATGATTTCGCCAAAAATTCAGCGTTTAATGAAAGGTGTTCAATAAGAAAAACCGTCCTTAAGGACGGTTTTTTTATGATTTATTTGAAAAAATATTCATGAAGGAGGCGTAGGTCTGATCGTCCTCACCCTCATAGAACGCAAGATTTAAAAGTCTGTTAAGTTCGTTTGTTGATTTTTCAGTTTCTGCAATAATTTGATGCATATGAGCAATTTTAGACATAGATCCGTTGCCATGAGCATTTTTGATTTGATTTAATGTTAAATGAAGCGATAAGACCTCTCGGCGAAGAGCTTGTCTTAATTCAGAGGAAGCAGGGATAAAAAAGCGTTTATAAAAATAACTCGCTTCTTCAAACACCAATTCTCCATTTTCTAGCTCTTTAGCCGCAATTTCTTTAATCTCTTGATCGTCTAATCGACTGGCCGCTTCTTCGATAAGAAATCCAAAAATAATAGCCGTATCTGGTTTTAACATACAATAACCTCCATTATTATAAAAAAGAACTATGTAGTTAATATGTATAGATAGAAAGGAAAAAATATTCATAGTAATTCACTAATCAGCATAGACAAAAAAATAAAAAATATTCTTTATAGGTAAACTAAAATTATTTCAAAATAAATTTTTTATAATTAAACATTTTTTCCATATTGAAGGATTATTTTGACTTTTAAAAAGAAATGAATAGAATAAAGAGGGTTCTTAGTACCTATATAAAAAGAAAATTTATAAAAGATATTAAATTCAGAAATTTCCACCTCTTTATAAGTAAAAAATTGCTCTACTAAAATAGTTGACAGCAGAAATAGATAGGCATAAAATATACTATTGTCAAATGAATTAGCAAGCTATTCATAAAAAGTTAACGGACATTTGAAGAATATGAGTAATATTCATATAAGGTATTAATTACTTAAATCTAACCAACTTGTATGCTTGTCATACAAGTCTACAGAAAGGAAGATAGTCGTATGCGCAACGTATTTTTTGCAGATAATGAAACAATTGAAACGACTTTACGTGGGAAAGAAATTTTAGGAGCTCCAATGTTAAACAAAGGAGTAGCTTTTACAAAAGAAGAGCGTAAAACGTTAGGATTAGAAGGTTTACTTCCTCCAATGACTTTAACTTTAGATGAGCAGGCAAAACGTGCATATGAGCAATTTTTAGCTCAGGCAGATAATCTTGGTAAGAATGTGTATTTAAACGATTTACAGAACCGTAATGCTGTATTATTCTATCGTTTATTGCAAGATCACTTAAAAGAAATGCTTCCAGTTGTTTATACACCAACAGTTGGACAAGCAATCCAAGAATACAGCCACGAATATCGCCGTCCGGGTGGCGTATACTTGTCAATCGATAATGTAGAAGGCATTGAAGAAGCTCTTAAAAATATCGATGCAAATAGTGAAGACATTGATTTAATGGTTATTACAGATTCAGAAAGTATTTTAGGAATTGGTGACTGGGGCGTTGGCGGTATTAATATTGCTATCGGTAAATTAGCCGTATACACAGCTGCAGCAGGAATCGATCCAAGCAGAGTACTTCCAGTTGTTCTTGATGTAGGAACAAACAACGAAAAATTATTAAATGATCCTTTATATATCGGAAACCGTCATGAACGTATCCGCGGTGAGCGCTATGATCATTTCGTAGATCAATTCATTTCAAAATCTCTTGAAATATTCCCTAATGCACTGTTACACTGGGAAGATTTCGGTAATGTAAATGCTCGTAACATTATTAACAAGTACGGAAAAGAAATTCTGACGTTTAATGATGATATCCAAGGAACAGGTGCTGTAACGCTTGCCGCTATTTTCTCAGCAGTTCAAGTGTCTAAAATGCCACTTCGTGACCACCGCGTTTTAATCTTTGGACCGGGTACAGCAGGTATCGGTATTGCAGATCAAGTTCGCGACGCAATGGTATTAGACGGTATTACAGAAGAAGAAGCATACAAAAACTTCTGGGCAGTTGATTTCCGAGGCCTTTTAACAGATGACATGGACGACTTATTAGGTTTCCAAACGCCTTATGCACGAAAAGCAGAAGAAGTGAAGGGCTGGAACCGTGAAGAAGACAAAATTTCTCTTTTAGAAGTTGTCAGACAAGTTAAACCAACAATCTTAATTGGTACGTCTGGTGTAGCAGGCGCATTCTCAGAAGAAATCGTAAAAGAAATGGCGAAGCATGTAGAACGCCCAGCTATTTTACCAATGTCAAATCCAACTCCGCTTGCGGAAGCTACTCCTGAAAACCTATTAAATTGGACAGAAGGAAAAGCGCTTGTAGCGACTGGAAGTCCGTTTGAACCAGTTAACTACGATGGTGTGGAATATGAAATTGGTCAATCTAATAATGCTTTTGTTTTCCCTGGTCTTGGTCTTGGATCAATCGTGGTAAAAGCAGAAGTTATTACAGACAGCATGTTTGCAGCATGTGCACACGCTGTAGCTCAAATGGTAGACAGCAGCAAGCCGGGTGCTTCATTACTACCACGCGTAGAAGAATTACGTGAAGTATCCTATAACGTTGCTTTAGCGGTTGCTAACGCAGCAATTAAAGATGGCGTTGCAAAAGAAGTTCCAGCAGATGTTAAAGCGGCAGTAAAAGCAGCAATGTGGGAACCAACATACAAAGAAATTAAAGCTTTAGAAACAGTAAATGCTTAATTTTTAGATAGAAAAAGCACAGCTTCTGAAAAAAGAAGCTGTGCTTTTTTTAGTTACAAAAAGAATTCTTAAGTTACATAATGTATATAGTTTTTTGAAATTTGTGTATGATTCTCTATATTAGAACCACAGGGGGTTATGAGATGAATACAGCACGTAAATTGGAAACGTTTACTCAAGATTCACAGCCTGAAAATAAGGGTTTTTGGAACCGAATCAACAATATTAAAGTAGGAGTTATTCCTCTGCCGCTATACGTTTTACTTGCATTAATTGTATATGGCGCGGCCGTTTACAACGAGCTTCCTCCAGATATGATTGGCGGATTTGCGATTATTATGGTAATGGGAATGCTGCTTGGTGATTTAGGATTAAAAATTCCGATTTTAAAAGATATTGGCGGACCAGCTATTTTATCACTGCTTGTACCTTCCGTATTAGTTTTTTATAATGTTTTAAATCCCGCATCTATGGAAGCGGTAACAACTTTGATGAAAACATCAAACTTTTTATACCTTTATATTTCTTGTTTAGTAGCCGGAAGTATTCTTGGTATGAACCGTAAAGTTTTAATTCAAGGCTTTACACGTATGTTCGTACCGCTTGTATTAGGTACGTTAGCCGCTGTAGCTGCAGGCGTAGCTGTTGGGATGTTATTTGGCTACGGAGCAAAACATACATTTTTCTATATTGTTGTACCAATTATTGGAGGAGGGATTGGTGAAGGTATTTTACCACTTTCACTTGCTTATTCTCAAATTTTAGGTAGTTCAGCAGAATCTTTTGTGTCGCAAATGATTCCAGCTGCTGTTATCGGAAACATCGTTGCTATCGTATGTGCTGGCTTAATGAAGCGCCTAGGGGAGAAAAAGCCAGAATTAACAGGTAATGGAGTTCTTGTGAAGACAAAAGGCGGAGATGGTATCTCAGAAGATACAAATATCAAGAAACCAGTAGATTTTTCGTTAATGGGCGCAGGTCTTTTAATTGCATGTAGTTTCTTTATTTTCGGAGGCTTAGCACATAAGTTTTTAGGAATTCCAGGTCCAGTTTTAATGATCGTAGCGGCAACGCTAGTCAAATGTTTACAAGTAATGCCTGCTAAGATGGAACAAGGTGCTTACCATATGTACAAATTCATTTCTACGAGCTTAACATGGCCGTTAATGGTGGGGCTAGGGATTTTGTATATTCCTCTTGAAGATGTAGTGAAAATTGTTACACCAGGTTATGTGGTCGTATGTGCAGCAGTTGTTATTTCTATGGTAGCAACGGGTTATTTTGTAGGTAAAATGATGAAAATGCATCCAGTGGATGCTGCAATTGTAACAGGTTGTCACAGTGGTTTAGGAGGTACGGGAGACGTAGCGATTTTATCAGCTTCCAACCGTATGTCACTTATGCCATTTGCTCAAGTAGCAACAAGACTTGGAGGCGCTTCCACTGTTATTTTAGCTACGCTTCTTATGAAACTTTTAGGAGTATAAAATCAAAACAAAAAAGCAGCTCGGTTCGTACGAGCTGCTTTTTTTGTCTTATGAAACGCTAACAGGTTTTAAGATAAATTCTTCCACAACTTTTGCCACACCGTCGTTCATGTTTGTATCTGTTACATGGTTGGCTTTTTCTTTAATATCTTCAGGAGCATTTCCCATTGCTACGCCAAGTCCTGCAAATTCAATCATGGCAAGATCATTATAACTGTCGCCAATGGCAATCACTTCATCGCGTGTAATGCCAAGCTGTTGAATTAATAAGTGGAGACTTGTCCCTTTTGTGACGCCTTCTTCTGTAAATTCAAGGAAGTATGGTTTAGAGCGCATTACGCTTAGCTCTCCTTGAAGCTGCTTTTGAAGTTTCTTTTCAACGTGAACCAGCATTTCCGGTTCTGCAAGCATGAGTACTTTTACAACAGGTTCTGTAACGGCATCAGTAAAAGATGAAACAACACGGATCGGCAGACCTGTAATGTCACTTTCAATATCCGTAAATTTATTTTCTACTTCGGTTATAATTTCATCTCCCACGTACGTATGAATTAAAACGCCTTCTTCGCGGCTAATATCGTCGAGACGTGCAACAGTTCTCGGAGACAATGTACTGCTAAATAGCTCTTCATTTGTTAGGCAATTAATGATTTTTGCCCCATTAAACGATAAAATAAAGCTTCCGTACTTTTCTAATTCGAGCTCTTTCGCAATGTGAACCATTCCGTAAGTTGGTCGTCCAGAAGCAAGTACAACTTTCACTCCCGATTCTTGCGCCTTCATTAATGCTTCTTTTGTGCGCGGAGAAATAGTGTGATCATCGCATAATAGTGTATCATCCAAATCTAAAACAATCATTTTGTAAGGCATATTTTTAAATTCCCTTCTTCTACTAGACTCATATCTTCATATGGTACTATAAAAAAACGTTTGATTCAATTTAATGATTTTTTGAAAAAATGAGAGGTATGCGTATACTTTGTTTGAACTCCTCGGAAGTAGATAAAACAATGAAAAACACGAACTAATAATCGGTAATTTTGATTATTAGTTCGTGTTTTATTTCTGCTAAAATACTTTTATCTGAGCTTCTGGATTAGTAAGCAGCTAGAGTTTGATTAATTTTCTGCACATCTCCTTCATTGAATGCTTCTTTTAAGAGCGTATAAGATTGCTTTTTTTGTTCGAAATTCTGAATAGCGGTAAGTATGATAAATTCATCAATAGAAAATTCCTGTTTCAAAGCTTGAAGCTTTTGACGGATGGTTTCTTTTGTACCGTATATAACGTTTGCTTCTTTTTCTTCAATTCGATAGCTTTCTTTGGACTGCTGACCAAATTCTTCCGCTTTTTCTTTGGAGCCTAATGTAGCGGACTTACCATTTTGTAAGTATACTTTAAATATTTTTGTGCTGGATGCTAATGCTTTTGCTTCTTCTACGGTATCCGCTACGATGACGGAAAGGGCAACGACAAGCGAGCGTGCGCGAGATGAAACGTGCTGATTATAGACAGAAATCGCTTCTTCCAGCACTTTTTGATCGCCATTAATGAATTGAGCAAATACATAAGGAAGGTTTAATGAACCCGCAAGCTCTGCGCTTGAAGCACTTGCTCCCAGTAAAAACATATCTGCTGCTTTTTCCGGCCTTGGATAGGCTTTTAAACCGTAAAGAGGGTGATCTTCCGGCAGTGTATCGTTTAGGTATTGTTTAAGTTCTATCAGTTTGTCTGTTAAGGACTTAGTGGGCTGGGAGTTTTGTTGCAAGGCTTGAGTAGAATGAGGTAGTCCTCCTGGTGCTCTACCGATTCCAAGATCGATGCGATTTGGAGATAATGAGGCTAAAACATTAAAATTTTCTGCTACTTTATAAGGGCTGTAGTGCTGAAGCATAACACCACCTGAGCCGATACGGATATGATGCGTTTTAGCGAGCAGGTGAGAAATTAACACTTCAGGTGATGATCCTACAACATGTTCAGAGTCGTGATGCTCGGCTACCCAAAAGCGATGGTAGCCAAGTTCTTCTGCTAGCTGAGCTAATTGAATGGTATGCTGAAATGCATCTTCAGCACGCTCACCCTCATAACGTGGGCTTTGATCTAAAATACTTAATTTCACTGAAAACACTCCTTAAAGTTGATAAAAAAGGTAAGAATAATTGGGATTTATTTTAGCAAAGGATTTTCCAAATGAAAAGAGTTTTTTAAAAGAAAAATATTTTTAAAAAAATAAGTTGACTTTGCCATTTTGAGGCTATATAGTTGAATCATCAAACAGAAAAGCCGATAAAACAACTTGGATAAATAAGAATTAAGTGAGTATGTTTCAAAAACACTTCACTTCATTCTCCGGTTTTATCAAACAAACAGTTAAAGCTGATTGGTCTACCAAAGGCTCCTGAGGAAACTCCAGGAGCCTTTTTGCTATAAAAAGGAGGGGAAGAAAGTGAGCGATGTATGTGTTTTATATAACGGAAGCTCTCATAATTATCAACAAATAGCTTCAGTAAAAGATGAGCTAGAAGCTTGCTTAACCTCAAAAGGAGTGCACGCAGAAGCTATTTTGTATCATGATGTACACGCTTTAACGGAGGAAGCTCAGAAAGAAGTAAAGGTATTCATTTCAAAAGTGAACCAAGCTAAAAGTATTGTCGTTCTGTTATCTGGAGTAAATGAAACATACGTACAGTCTTTTGAACAGCTAACAAAAGTATTGCCGGAAGATTTATTGCATAAAAAAATACTTCTGCCGATTCTTGTTGGGGAAAATGTGAATTCTTTACTAAAAGCTAAATATGATTTAAAACTTTTAGCGTCTTTTTTAGGTAGGCCTTATTGGCTCAGCAGTCTTTTTCTGTTGCATGAATACGTGTCTTTTGCAGGCATCAACAATATGAATGCTAAAAGTCGTTTAAAGGAAGCGGTGGATGAGCTGATTTATAAAGCAGGTCTATCTCTTCAATCATTTATAAAATGAGGTGGAGAAAATGAGTGAATTATTTCGATTAGCAACCGTAGAAGATGCTGAAGAACTGTTGAATTTAACACTTCGAGCATACGAGCCGATTCGAGAGCTAGGAATTAAGTTTCCAGCCGCAACGGCAACGATTGAACTTGTAAAAGAAAACATTCAAAACAGCCGTTGCTACGTGCTGGAAAGTGATAAAAAAATCGTAGCTACGATTACAGCAAGAACGTATAAAGAAATAACGAACTGGCCTTTCTTATGGTGGTTTGCGGTAGATCCTTTGGTTAAAAAGAAAGGAGTAGGTTCTAAACTCTTAACATGGGTTGAAGAAACAATTATTCGGGATCAATTGGGGGAACCTGCCGTTACATTGGCTACTTCTGATCGACATCCGTGGTTGATTCCTATGTATGAAAGGAAAGGGTACGAACGTTTTTTTGAAGTTGATCAAGGAGAAGAAGGAACAGGCGTATTCTTAAGGAAAATCTTACATCCTGAAAGATACGAGTTAGAAAAACACAAAGAGTTGCAAAAAGCTAATTAATAATTAAAAAGAAAAGAGGAGACAAAATGTCAGTAAAGATTTTATTATGGAATCGAAAAGGTTGTCATCATTGCGAGGAACTAAAAGCATATTTTCATGAGAAAGGATATCAATATGAAAGTATCGATGTAGAAGGAAAAGATTATTTGCGGGATTTACTTGAATTTAAATACGGTATTCGCCATGTACCGGTCGTTGAAATTGGAGACGAGGGGCAGTTTAAAGGAGTAATTGAAAAAGATTATGAACAAATAGAAAAATTGATTGAAGACTATTCACCAATCGTTAAATAGCTGCAACATCCATTTTATTAACTCGTTAAAACAATAAATTATTTTGAGACATAGTGAGGGACCAAATACATGAAAAAACTACAGCTGACAGCTATCTTTTTATCACTTCTTTTATTATTAGCCGCTTGCGGAACACCCAATAAAGAAACAGCAGCTAACGCAAGCAAAGACAAATTGCAAAAAATTATTGTAGGAACAGGTACGCAATTTCCCAACATTTGCTTTCTTGACGATAAAGGAAATCTAACAGGGTATGACGTAGAGCTTGTTAAAGAAATAGACAAACGTCTTCCAAACTATAAGTTTGAATTCAAAACGATGGATTTCTCTAATTTACTTTTAAGCTTGGAATCGAACAAAATTGATTTAGTAGCCCATCAGATGGAAGTGAATGAAGAAAGAAAACAAAAGTTCCTGTTTAATAAAGAACCTTATAATATCTTTCCGCTACATGTAGTTGTAAATGAAAAAAATACGTCAATTCAATCAATTAAAGATTTGAGCGGTAAGAAGGTAATTGTAGGAGCAACGAGTAACTCTGCTAACTTAATCGATAAGTATAACAAAGAACATAGAAATAAAATTGATATTGTTTATTCAGGTCAAGGATCTGATGATGCAAAAACGCAGCTGAAAACAGGACGTGCGGATGCAACGGTCAGTACGCCGTTTGCAGTTGACTTTGTCAATAAGCAAGCGGACGCAGAGCAAAAAGTTGTGGGACCTGCTATTTCAAATTCAAAAGTATATTTTATGCTTCGAAAAAATGAAACAGGTTTACAAAAAGATGTTGATAAAGCGCTAAAAGAAATAAAAGAAGACGGAACATTGACAAAATTAAGTAAAAAATGGCTGGGAGAAGATTATACAAAAGCAGCTGGAAATAACTAAAGCACTTACTGTGACCCAAGCCTTGAACTTGGGTCATTTCGCTACCTGAGAGGGAAACAAAGGAGAGAAAAAGATGGGAAAAGCATTTGATATAGAGCTGATTTTTACCTCTATTCCTCAATTATTATCTTATTTGCATATTACAATTTGGATTTTGATTGCTTCACTTTTGATTGGCAGTACCTTGGGATTGTTTATTGCCCTGCCTCGTATTTATAAAGTACCGGTGTTAAGTCAATTAGCAGCAGTTTATATTTCTTTTATGAGGGGGACGCCTATTTTAATTCAATTATTTTTAGTTTTTTACGGGGTACCTGCCCTTTTACAATTGATTCATATTGACGTTTCTAGAATGGCTCCGCTCGTATTTGTGATTATCACATATTCACTGAGCACGGCGGCGTCTTTTTCTGAAATGATGCGCGGTGCCATTAATAGTGTAGATAAAGGCCAAACTGAAGCAGCGTATAGTATAGGAATGACCGGAAAACAAACGTTCACTCGAATTGTGCTGCCGCAAGCTCTCGTTGTAGCATTTCCCAACTTCGGAAACCTTGTGATTGGTTCCTTAAAAGATACGTCTTTAGCCTTTACCATTGGTGTCATGGATATGATGGGAAGAGGAGATACCATTATTGCAGCAACGGCTCATGCAGTGGAGGTATATATCGCACTTGCCATTATTTATTATTTGGTGGCGATTATATTAGAGAAATTTTTTGTGAAATCAGAACAAAAGCTGCAACAACACGATCAGCCTGTTCATGTATAAAACGAGCTTACTAAAAGAGGTGTAAACATGATTATTGATGTACCGTTTATATGGACAGCATTTGTAGAAATTTTAAAGGCATTACCTTTAACGCTCCTTATTACCATCGGTCCGTTACTAGGCGGGTTGCTTATTGGTATCGCTGTTGCGGCTGTGAGAATCAATTCAGTGAAAATAATAACGCCAATTGCCAACGTATACGTATCATTTTTCCGAGGAACACCGGCTATTCTTCATATTATGGTTATTTACCTAGGGTTCCCGCTATTTATTAATAAACTATCGAGTTACTATGGATGGGGCTTCAATGCAAACAGCATTCCTATTGTCGTATTTGTATTAATCGCTTTGTCTTTTACAGCAGGAGCTTATATGTCAGAGATTATTCGCTCTGGTTTGTTAGCTGTAGAAAAAGGACAAATTGAGGCTGCGTATGCCATTGGGATGAATCGTTTTCAATTGATGAAACGAATTGTTTTTCCACAGGCGTTTGCTTTGTCTTTACCGAATTTATGTAATATTTTCATCGGCTTTTTGCATACGTCTTCTATCGCATTCATCGTATCGCAAAAAGAGCTAAACGGTGCTGCTAATATTGTAGCATCGAATAATCTTAAGTTTCTGGAAGCTTATATTGCTGCTGCTCTTATTTATTGGATGCTGACGATGCTAATAGAAGGAATAACAGCGCTGCTTGAGCGAAAATTAACGGTTTATAATCGAGGAGGGGTTGTATGATTACACTAACAAATATTAAAAAAACATTTGATCAACATACAGTATTGAACGGTATTGATTTAATTGTTAAAAAAGGGGATGTTGTGACCATTTTAGGGCCGAGTGGCTCTGGAAAGACTACGTTTTTACGCTGCATTAATTTCTTAGAAAAAGCAGATGAAGGAGAAGTTTCGATTGATCAATTTACGGTGCAGTGCCAAAAGCCAAACCGCAAAGACATTTTAACTCTTCGCCAAAAAACAACGATGGTTTTTCAGCAATACAATTTGTTCAAACACAAAACCGTTATTGAAAATATTATGGAGGGGCTAGTTATTGTTCAAAAGCTGCCAAAGGAAGAAGCAAAACAACGCAGTTTAGACGTTCTTGAAAAAGTTGGGCTTGCTGAAAAAGCAAATGCTTATCCAAGTCAGTTATCAGGAGGTCAACAGCAGCGAGTGGGCATTGCTAGAGCGCTTGCTTTAAATCCTGAAGTCATTTTATTTGATGAGCCGACGTCTGCTTTGGACCCCGAACTAGTGGGTGAAGTACTGTCTGTTATTCGTAAAATTGCTGAAGAAGGAATTACGATGATTATTGTTACCCACGAAATGAGATTTGCACGTGAAGTTTCTAATCACGTGGTGTTTATGGACGGAGGAAAAATTGTCGAACAAGGTCATCCTGAAGAAATATTTTTAAACCCAAAAGAAGATCGAACAAAGCAATTTTTCAAACGTATCAACCCAACGCATTCTCCTTACTCTTATGTTTATGAAAAAACAATCTAATATTTTAATTTAAAACCAACTTGACTCATAGGAATAATAAGTATATGATGAAATCATCAAATTAAACAAACCGACTAGATCACTAGAGGTTCTTTGCACAATGTCACGCATTTTGCAAAGAACCTTTTATTTTTAACTAGACTTAAGGGAAGAAGGGTGAACGTAGTGAATAGAGGAGCATTAAAAGCTAAAACAAGCAAAAAACTTATTATAAAAGGCCAGGTTGTACCTGGAAGGCAGCAAGGAAGACATTTGGGCTTTCCAACAGCTAATATAGATACTCAGCATGAGGAATTAAAAAATGGCGTGTATGGTGTCCTCGTTCATCTGCGGGGACTTGAACATATAGGAGTTATGAATGTAGGCGTTAAGCCGACATTTGGATCGGAACTATCTAAAACATTTGAGGTTCATATTCTGGATTTTAACGACGTTATTTATGGAGAGACGATTCAATGCGACGTGATCTTTCGGGTGCGAGGAGAGAAAAAGTTCCCTTCTATTGAGTTTTTAAAGCATCAAATTAAAGCTGATACGCTACAAGTTAAGCAAAGATTTCAACATATGGGTTATGTATCTAGTGAACATACGGCTTCTAAGCTAGGGAAAGCACGGTATTTAAATTTGCCTGATCTTCAGTTTTTTAATTGGTGCCACAGTCAATTCAAAGTCAATAAAGGGATTTACAATACAATTGATCAATGGTTTTATGACGAAGGAATTGAAAATATTCACCCTAGAAGAGTTCACATTATCGCTTTTTTGCAATTTGCACAAGAAGGAAATGAAAGAAAGACAGAAAAAGAAGGAGTCCTTCGCTTTGGAGCAGGCGGTTTAACCAATCAATTACGAGAATTTATGAATGGGTATGAAAAAGGAGAATGGTAATATGACACATCACAGACAATTAAAGCTAGGGGCTATTATTCATGGAGTCGGAGGAAATATGGGGGCGTGGAGACACCCTGAAATTTTGTCAGATGCCAGCGTTAATTTAGGTTTTTACAAGCAGCAGGCTCAAAAAGCGGAAGAAGGAAAATTTGATTTAGTGTTCATTGCCGATGGGTTATATATTAATGAAAAATCGCTTCCGCATTTTTTGAATCGTTTTGAACCTCTTACTATTCTATCAGCACTTGCTTCTGTCACTTCTCATATTGGTTTAGTCGGCACTCTATCGACTTCCTATAGCGAGCCGTTTACGGTGGCTAGACAATTTGCTTCACTTGATCATATTAGCAGCGGCCGAGCGGGATGGAATGTTGTCACATCTCCATTAGAAGGATCTGCGCTTAACTATGGAAAAGAACATCCCACTCATGATAAACGCTATAGAATAGCTGAAGAGTTTCTAGAAGTAACAAAGGGATTATGGGATTCTTGGGAAGATGATGCATTTATTCGAAATAAAGAAACCGGACAATTTTTTGAAGAGAAAAAGCTGCACCGGTTGCATCACAAAGGGGAATTTTTTTCTGTAGAAGGTCCGTTAAACATTGGCCGCTCAGCTCAGGGGCAGCCCGTAGTGTTTCAAGCAGGCTCTTCTGAAAGCGGAAAAGATTTAGCAGCGAAAACGGCTGACGCAGTGTTTACGGGACAAGACAATTTAGAAGAAGCAAAAGCTTTTTATCAAGATGTAAAATCAAGAGCCCTAGCGCAAGGGCGTAATGAAAACGAACTTTTAATTTTCCCGGGAATAGGTCCTATTATTGGTAGTACAACCGAAGAAGCCGAAAGAAAATATGAAGAACTTGCTCAATTGGTAACAATTGAACATGCGCTAAACTATTTAGGACGCTTTTTCGATCATTTTGATTTTTCACAGTTTCCATTAGATGAAGCATTTCCTGACTTGGGAGATATAGGAAGTAATAGTTTCCGGAGTACAACCGACAAAATTAAAGAAAATGCTCAAAAATATAAGTGGACACTCCGAGAAGCAGCGCTGCGAATTGCTACCCCTAAAACACAATTTATTGGGACGCCAGAGCATATCGCTAATTTGATGGAACAGTGGTTTGAAGAAAAAGGAGCTGACGGCTTTATTATTCATTCAAGCGTTCCGCATGGCTTAGATGACTTTGTTGAACATGTTGTACCGATATTGCAAGAAAGAGGCCTGTATCGTACAGAATACGAAGGGAGTACGTTAAGAAGTAACTTGCAGTTGAATGTTCCTAAAAATCGCTACACACAGGTGAAAGTTAATTGAAGTGGATTCAAAGAGACTCGAAGGAGTCTCTTTTTTAATATTTTTAATATTAAAAATATGGTAAAATTCTTTTTGTAGGTTATTCGTTTCGGTTCATAAGGCCTAAAGGGTTTTGAATACCCGGAAAGGAGTCAAATGGAAAAAAGACATAAAAGTAAGAAGAAGCGTATGATTATTTGGATATCTTTATCCGTTTTTTTAGTCGGTGGAGGAGCGACAGGATGGATATTGTACCAAAACGGAAAAATTCCTTTTTTATCACAGCAAAGTATAAAGGCAAGTGCCATTAAAGTTGATCAACAAAAAGTTGATAAGCTGGAAAGCAGCGATCAGCAGGCAAAAGACTTTATTGCTGAACATCATGACGTACTAAATGATTTGACGGGGTGGAGTGCCATTGAGCATCCAGACTGGCCTGCCGTACAAGAAGAAGCGGCAGCCATTAACAATACGATTGGCACGATTGAAGTAAAAGATTCTGTTTTAAAGAAAGACTTTCAGCATATGGAGAAGCTCGCTGGACAGTTAGAGCAGACGGAAGATCAAGCACTGTTAAAAGAGCTTCATCGTTATTTTCATGACTTAGATGTTGTGATCAATGAAGACGATGGATCAAATACATATTTTGATGTTACCAGCTATGGTAAATCAGTTGTAAAGACTTCTAAATGAGCCATAGCAAAAAGCTTTATACATAAAAGTAGTTTTATATAACAAACGTCTTCGCTTATTCATGCATATGCTACGGATAAGGAGGAGACAGGTTATATGAAAAAAATTTATTTAGATGCAGGTCACGGAGGGGCAGATCTAGGGGCTGTCGCCAGCGGGTTATATGAAAAAGACGTAGTGTTAGCTGTTCAACAGTACATCATCTCTTTTCTTTCTACTCACTATGAAGGATTTTCTCTTTGTACAGCGCGTACAGCCGATGTGTTTTTGTCATTAAATGAACGGGTCAACACAGCCAATGCATGGGGTGCTGATGTATACTTATCTATTCATATAAATTTAGGCGGCGAAACGGGATATGAAGATTTTATTTACAGCAAAAATATAAATAACCAAACCATTGTGTTACGAAACGATATTCACGATCATGTGAAATTTGTTCTCACCAAATACAATCACTCTAACCGAGGCAGGAAATTGGCTAATCATAGTGTGTTAAGGCGTTCATATATGCCGTCTGTACTAACTGAAATTGGGTTTATTGATACAGAACACGATGCAAAGCTTTTAAAAAATCCTCAATTTCTAAAAGATATGGGGGTGGCATATGCAAAAGGGATTGCGCAATTTTTAAACTTGGAGCCTAAATCTACAAATCCTGTGGGAGATTCTGACGAGGAAGGTTTTCCAAAGCCGGCTTTTTTATATAAACCTTTATGGATAAAAACAACCGAGGATACGGAGACGTATAAGGACGCAAATATGTCAGAGAGAACAGGTTATTTAAAAAAGAATACCCTCTTTCAAGTTTATGGTGAAACGCGTGCAGCCTGGGTGATTGATGGACAACATTTTATTGAAAAAAAAGATACAATCATTGAAGGAGAAACTATTACAACTGCGGAATTAACAAAAGAGAATATGGAAACATTAAAAGTGTTTGTGACAAAAGAGAAATTAGAAACAGCCGTAACCTTTTCCAAAGAAGGAACTGCGGCAGCCATCATTACCCTTCGCGATAAAAAAATACTGAATGTAAAAGCATTTTTAGATGGAGAAAATTGGTGGTACAAAGCTGAACGGATAAAAAAATAGTGAAAAAACCTGCTTGTTTTTTGAAGCTTTCACCCTAGTAATTTTACTTATTTTTGATAGAATATAAAGAGCTGAATCGTAAAGATGCATAAAGGTGTGATGGAAATGGAAGAACAACAAGAAGCGATTGACTTAACAAAAGTATATGTATATGAGGAGTTTCCGGATAAAGTTGCAGGCAGATGCGATAACTGTGGACATGTGAAATTTAAAAGCTTAGTAAAAGACTTTATTTTTATCCGTACATGCGCAAAGTGCGGCATGAAAAAAAGTATTTAAATCCCTACTTCTTTATAAAAAACGCTCTTTTCTGAAATGAAAAGAGCGTTTTTTCTCTATTTAACGTATAAATGATCACTAAGCTGCTCTGAAATAGTTTCTACATCTTCTTGCACATGTTTTTGTTTTTTCATCATTTCTAACAGGATTTCTTCAAGATTCTGTGAATGATTTTGCTTATCTTTTGGTTTATGTAAATACTTTGCAATTTGATGCATATTATTGCTTAGCCGGCTTAGTTCAGACTCAATCTTTCGCAGGTTAACCAATAGTTCCACACCTGCTTCTTTGCCGATTAAAGGAGGCTTAACTTTTCCATCCATAATAAATTTTCGAATGAGAGACGTTCGTTTTAAATTATAGTGTTCAATAAGTTCCTCTAATTTTTCTTTTTCTTCTTCATTCAACTTAATTGCTGGAATGCTGTGTCCTCTCATAAGGTATCTCCTTTCAAGAGCAGTTCTTGCTGCGTTCAATCATATGTAAACATTCTCTTGTCTTTAATAATAGCAACCTTTTCCATGGTTAACTATGGTGAAAAGTTACTAAAATATCGAACGTACAGTCTGTTAAAAAACTGGTAAATTAAGAAATTTGGTTTAGTAATAGTTGAATTATAGAAGGAATGTCATTATCTACAATATTGCTGCTTTATTAAAAAGACAGCAAAAGGGATGAATGTAACGCTGTTGTCCTCAAGCATTTTTGATAACGAAGCTTTAAAGAAGAGGGATGATTATTATCAATTTTGCGTCGTACCACATCTTTCCTCCTAGTAACTCTGTCGAATCTTCTAGACTATTGTCTCAAGGGAATAGAAAGAAAGAAGACGAAATGGTTGAGAACGGGGTAAAGTCATATTATGTCTTTATTTACCTCATTTACATACTTTACGGGGGAGGAATACGTTTGAAGCTAAAAAAACGATTAAAACTAAACAAGATAGGGATAGCCATGCTTGCAACCGGGGTTATGTGTACAGGTTATACGCCTATTCACACGCTACAAGCTCCTGCAGTCGCTCAGGCTGCAGAGAATCAGTCGGATTCCTTGGAGCTGGCATTTGCACAAGCATCTAAAGAATTTGGTGTGCCGGCTTCGCTTTTAAAAGCAATTTCCTACAACAAGTCGCGCTGGGAAAGTCATAATGGAAAACCTAGCGCAGCCGGGGGATACGGTCTGATGCATTTAACAGACATCCCTTCTTTAGAGGATGGAAAAGGAAACGGAACTGCGTCTTCACAACCAGCATATGACAAACAGCAAACCCTCTCCTTAGCTGCTAAGCTGATTAAGTCAGATAAAGAAAGATTAAAAAAAGATCCTGTGCAAAATATTCGCGGTGGCGCTGCTGTACTAGCTTTTATGGCAAAAGACAAAAATGGAAACGTACCGTCTACTGATCAGAAATGGTACGACGCAGTCGCCGCTTACAGTTCTTCTCAGGATAAAGAAAACGCTCAAGTATTTGCCGATGATGTATATGAAACGTTGGAAAAAGGAGCAGAGCATACAACATCAGACGGACAGCATCTTAAAATTTCCCCTCAAAATATAGATATGTCGATTCCTCGTGCTGAAAATTCCAATACGAATAAAGCGGATTGTCCGGCATCTTTAAAATGTGAATACATCCCTGCATTTTACGGGAAATTCAGCGAAAGTGCTTCAGAATATGGAAACTATGATATTGCAAATCGCGAAAAATCAGATGTTCGCTATATTGTTATTCATGATACAGAAGTAAGTTATGATGGAACGATTGATTTGTTTGCTAACCCTAATAGAGCAGCTGCAAACTATGTCATACGTTCAAGTGATGGCCACATTGCACAGATGATCCATAACAAAGATGTAGCATGGCATGCAGGAAACTGGTATTTTAATACGCACAGTATTGGAATCGAACATGAAGGGTTCGCCCTTGAAGGATCCACGTGGTTTACAGAAGAAATGTACCGTTCTTCGGCAAGACTCGTACGCCACCTTGCCAAAGAATATAATATTCCATTAGACCGAGCTCATATTATCGGTCATGACGAGGTACCGGGTTTGTCTCCTAAGGCTCAATCAGGTATGCATTCAGATCCTGGGCCGTTTTGGGATTGGGGGCACTATATGGATTTAGTAGGAAGCCCAGTCGAGCGCCAGCATACAAGCAAACTAGCTGTTACAATTAATCCCGTCTTTCAAAACAATCAGCCAGAGGTATCAGATGCACCAAAGCAGCCGGCCAATTTTGTGTATTTACATCAAGCTCCTAGCAATGATTCACCGCTACTGAATGAGCCTGCAGCTTCAGGGCCAGGAACGAAACAAACGTTAGACTGGGGAAGCAAAGCTGTAACTGGACAAACGTACGCAGTGGCTGAGACAAAAGGAGAATGGACAGCGATTTGGTACGGAGGACAAAAAGCGTGGTTTTATAATCCACATAATCAAAATACGAGTAAAGGTACGGGCATATTATTAACGCCAAAAGCAGGAAAAGAAAGCATTCAAGTGTACGGAGGAGCTTTCCCGGAAGCTTCAGCCTATCCTTCTGATATCCCGGTTAAAGACATGGTCCCACTTCAGTATACAATCTCTCCGGGTCAGGTGTACGTAGGGGTAGAAAAAGTAAAGAGTGACTATTACTATGCACCCACTTTTACAATAAATCCAAATGATCATAAAATGATTATTGGAAAAGACGAATATTATCAAATTTATTTTAATCACCGCTATGCGTTTGTGAAAGCATCGGATGTAGAGGTTAAAAGACAATAGAATAGAGTGTTAAAAGAAAGGAAGAGACAGGGTGTTTAAACGGTATGTCTCTTTCTTTTCTTTTAAAAACCACAAAAATTCAGAAGGTTATTGATGATGTTTTCTTATAATGATTTTCTAGCTTATTATCTTTTGAAAAAAGGAAGGAATGTCCTGTGATTATAATTAAGCCTTTAAGCCAGTGTTCTTTTTCTGATGCGCTAGAAGCATTCAATAAGGGTTTTGAAGATTATTACATTCCGATTGAGCTGTCACTAGATCAATTCACTTGTAGATTTGGTTTCGATCAGCTATCTGTCGACCATTCTTTTATGGCTTTTTATAATAATACACCAGCTGGAATTATGTTAAATGGAATAAAAAAGGTCAAGGGAAAAAAACATGCTTGGAATGGCGGCACAAGTGTAACCCTACCTTACCGAAAAATGGGAATTGGAGAAGCCTTACTAAAAGCTACACTTGAGAGATATCAGCAGCAAGGAGTAGTGGAAGCCAGTCTGGAAGCATTTAAAGTGAATGAAAAAGCCATTCACCTTTATCAGAAATATGGATATGAAATTGTAGATACGCTTTTATTTCTAAAGCATAGAGGTAGTTTTCACGCTTCTCTAATTAAAAAGAAGAATCAGCTTACGTATTCGTTAAAGCGAAGGCTTGCAAAAGATATTCGAAACCTACCCTTTTATACATACGACGTTCCGTGGAAAAATCAATTTGATTGTATTCATGATGGAGAAGCGTTTATTGCGTTGGATGAAAAAAACGAAGAAGTTGGCTATCTGTTATTTCAAAAGAATTTTTCTTCCATAGGCATCGTGAATTCCGTTACTTTTTATCAAGGAAGCGTTAAGGAACATATCTCAAATTCAGAGGACGTTCTGGGCTTTTTATTAGCAACCATTTTTAATATGTATGGACCAATTGCTTACAATACATATAATGTACCTGAAAAAAGGAATAGCTTACTCGTGAAAATGTTAAAATCATTTGGCTTTCAAGATTTATATACAGATGAAGGAATCAAACTTGAGCAGGTGTTTATGAAAAAACAACTTTAAAAAGCGGCCATGGGCCGCTTTTATTGCATTTCTGTAATTGGATGTGCATCATAAAATTCCTCGATTTTTTCTTGCTGTCCTTCGAATTTTTCTTTCCATACTTGTTTCACGTCATTATAATTCCGAAGATCTATTCCGTAGAAGTCTGTTAACTCTTTTCGAGTAATAGTGATTGTCTGAGGAACAGTCGTATTAATAGTAAAGTGAACGCTGTCAGCATTTTGTACGGCAGAAAGTAAAATGGTTGCGTTATGTAAAAGTATGCGTTTGGTCTTAACAGACGTCCAGCTTTTTTCAAACGTATGCTGATTATCTCTTGCAGCGTAATTAATTGCTAAGTAATAAGGTTTTTGCGTATCTTGAAAGGCTATACCTTTTAAATAAACGTGTCCTGGAAGTTTATTTGTAATTTCTTCTATTGAAGTATCGCGTTCTAAAGAAGAAGTATGATGAATAGAAGAAGCAGAGACTTTTTCGGCAGACAGATTATTATGAGGTGCATAGGCACACCCTGATAGCCAAGTGAACACTGTACAAAGTGTAAGAGAAGTATATATTTTTTTCATAATGGTAACTCCTTTTGTTTATATCTACTTGTAAAGACGAAAGACCTATATATTTTGTTTCATACAAAATATAAGTTTATTCATTAAAAAGACAGATAATCCAAAATAATAGAAGTTAATAACCCTAATGAGGCAATAAAACCAATAACAGGACCACCTTCTTCAAAAGCTTCCGGCAACATCGTAGAAGCAACCATTGCCACAATTCCACCCCCGGCGAATGAGGCAATAAAACCCATCATGTTTGGGGTAGCGTCTTGAAGAAATAAGTATCCAATCCAAGAGCAAAGAGCTGATATAAAAAAAACTGAAAGCCATAATGAAAAAATTTTCTTTTGGCTGTATTGGCTTTTTAGTAGTCCGCTTGTCCCGGAGATTCCTTCCGGTATATTGCTGATAAAAATAGAGACAACAAGCAGCCAGCTAACGTGGTGCTGTTCAATCAAACTTGCGCCAATCATAAGTGACTCAGGTATAGCATCCATAATAGTACCAATAAAAATGGCTAGTCCCGAGCTAGCAGGGACAAGGTGGTCTGAACGTTTTCTTTTGTGAGCGCCTTTTTTAGCTAAGGTCATGTCAAGAAGAGTAAAGAGTCCTGCACCTGTTAAGAAGCCTAAAGAAGAAGGAATAATTCCCGCTTCTTTTACCGAATCTTGAATAAGCTCGTAAGCGGCAGCTCCTAACAAAACGCCCGTGCCAAAAGCCATAATATAAGCAGTCAACTGTTTTTTTAAAGGTACAAAAATAGCTATAATAGCGCCAATTAATACAGCTGAGCCTGAGACACCACCCCACATAAGGGCATCCATCACATGAGATCCCTACTTTCTTACGTACTTACTTGTAGTGTAACCATCTCTATGATTATTATGAAACAAGATAAATGAACTAAAAAAATGGGAAAAAATCACTTATTTAGACCTTAAATAAAATAAGCCTTCGGTATAATTGACAAAATTTTCTGATTATGTCCGTTGAAAGTGAAAAAACCTTGTGATAGGCTTATCAAAAGATAAAAGATGGAAAAAAATTCTTTTATCTATAGTCCATTAAAAACCTTACCGAGTTTTACTTTTAAACGAAAGAAGGAAGACGAGATGAATCCAAAAGCAGTGAAAAGAGAAAATCGTTATGCTAATTTAATTCTTATGCAAGAAATTAAATCCGTTGAACAGCAGCTTTACCCATTTGATATTTATAATAGCCTGCGTCAAGAGGCACCTATTCGTTACGATGAAAGCCGAAACTGCTGGGATGTATTTGATTATGAAACAGTAAAGTATATTTTAAAAAACCCGTCGCTTTTTTCATCCAAACGAGCAATGGAAGAACGCCAAGAAAGTATTTTAATGATGGATCCTCCAAAACATACAAAGTTACGAAATTTAGTAAACAAAGCTTTTACGCCAAGAGCTATTCAGCACTTGGAGGGTCATATTGAAGAGATTGCAGATTATTTATTAGATGAAGTAAGCAGCAAAAAAAAGTTTGATATAGTAGAAGACTTTGCTGGACCACTGCCGATTATTGTAATAGCAGAGCTGCTAGGAGTACCAATACAAGACCGAGCACTGTTTAAAAAGTACTCCGATGACTTAGTGAGCGGTGCCGAAAATAATTCAGACGAAGCTTTTGCAAAAATGATGCAAAAGCGTAATGACGGTGTGCTTTTTTTACAGGGGTATTTTAAAGAAATTATCGCTGAGCGTCAGAAAAATAAACAAGAAGATCTTATTTCGCTGCTTTTAGAAGCAGAAATTGACGGCGAGCATTTAACAGAAGAGGAAGTGCTGGGGTTTTGTATTTTATTGCTAGTAGCAGGCAATGAGACAACAACAAACTTAATTACGAACGGAGTCCGGTATATGACAGAAGACGTAGACGTGCAGAATGAAGTTCGTCGAGACATATCGCTAGTTCCGAACCTGGTAGAAGAAACGCTTCGCTATTATCCTCCTATTCAAGCGATTGGACGCATAGCTGCTGAAGATGTAGAACTTGGAGAGTGTAAGATTAAAAGAGGACAGCAGGTAATTAGCTGGGCAGCGAGTGCAAATAGAGATTCAGCTAAGTTTGAATGGCCTGACACTTTTGTCGTGCATCGTAAAACAAATCCTCACGTGAGCTTTGGATTTGGCATCCATTTTTGCTTAGGAGCACCGCTAGCAAGAATGGAAGGGAAAATTGCTTTTACTAAGTTACTAGAAAAAGGGGGATTTTCCAAAGTTCAGAATCAGTCTTTAAAGCCAATAGATAGCCCTTTTGTTTTTGGTGTAAAAAAATATGAAATTGCTTTTAATAACGCCTGAAAAGCGAGCGCAAATGATGCGCTTGCTTTTTAGCTTTCAGTGTTCCATTTTTGGTCCTCTGAAGGAGACGTGTAGGTGTCCATTGAAGAGATGAGCTGTTCGGGAGTATCAGAAATGTTGATTAGACGAATAGCAGAATCCGTAGAAAATCCTTCATCTACGGCATGCTGAACCATTTGCATAAGCGGGTTGTAGTAGCCGTTCACATTTAATAGCCCTACTGGTTTTTTATGTATACCAATTTGAGCCCAGCAAAGA
Organism: Priestia sp. AB; assembly: GCF_028369225.1. NCBI lineage: Bacteria > Bacillati > Bacillota > Bacilli > Caryophanales > Bacillaceae > Priestia > Priestia sp. AB. The sequence goes on along the minus strand of NZ_JAQMYN010000003.1, from coordinate 420,648 downwards.
GCTTCAAACAACTCTTCAAATGTTCCGAAACCTCCAGGAAGTGCAATATAAGCATCAGCTAACTCGTGCATAGTTGCTTTTCGCTCGTGCATACTCTCTACTTCGATAAGTTCTGTCAGCGCGGTATGAACAATTTCACCGCTAAACAAACCGCGGGGCATAATGCCAATGACTTCGCCTCCGTGCTGAAGCATTTCATTTGCGACTTCTCCCATCAGGCCCATTCGTGAGCCTCCGTAAATCAGCCGGTAGTTTTTTTGGGCCATGCAGCGTCCTAGCGAGACGGCGGCCTCTTTATATTCTGTTTTTATTCCAGCGCTTGATCCTGCAAACACACAAATTGATTTCAACTGCTTCACTCCTTTGTTTCTTTTCTATATAAGTCTTTTCTGTTTATGAAGAACAAATTCCTTCTTAATAATTTATGAATTTTCACAATGTCATCGCTTGATTATTCTAAAAACTTTGCTTATAATCAAAGCGAAACGTCTGCTTGAAAGCGTTATCTATTTCTTTTCCTTTGATGGAAAAGATAGTATGCATAGATCTACTTGTAAGATAAGTAGATAACATGAACTTATGGGGAATTCGACCGTTTTAAACGCTTCATTTAGTAAGCGTACGTACTTGCAGGATTAGGACAAGGGGGATATGGGGATATGATGAATAATTTAATACGCACGTTAATGGTACAAACACCGACTGTACCCGGAAACTTAGGAAGAGTAGCAACAGCTATCGGAAATGTTGGAGGAGACATTGGCGAGGTTGAAACTGTTAAAGTAGGACATAACTACACCATGAGAAGCATTACGGTTCAAGTAGAAAGTGAAGACCAGCTTGAGGAATTGCTTGAAGCGGTTCGCAGTTTAGAAGGAATTATTTTACATACAGTATCAGATGAAGTCCTTCATGCGCATGAAGGCGGTAAAATTCAAATGAAAAGCAAAATGAAAATTGAGTCGATCGCTGACTTAAGAAGAGTGTATACACCAGGCGTAGCAAACGTTTGCCGTGCTATTCAAGAACAGCCGGACAAAGCGAAGATTTATACGAGCATTGGAAACACGGTTGCAATTGTAACAGATGGCACCGCTATACTAGGATTAGGAAATATTGGTCCAGTTGCTGGAATGCCCGTTATGGAAGGAAAAGCCGCGTTATTTGATCAGCTTGCCAATGTAAACGCTATCCCTATTTTATTGAATGTAAATGAGCCGGAAGAAATCATTCAAACGGTTAAAAATATTTCACCGGGATTCGGCGGCATTTTACTAGAAGATATAGGGTCGCCTCACTGCTTTGAAATTGAAGAACGTTTAAAAGAAGAGCTCGATATTCCAGTTATGCATGATGATCAGCACGGAACAGCAGTTGTGACGCTAGCAGCAGCTATCTCAGCTTGTCGCAGCACAGGTGTGAATTTGAAAGAAGCAAAAGTAGGGCAGATTGGCTTAGGAGCTGCCGGTATCGCTACTTGCAGAATGTTCATGGCTTACGGTGTCAAACAGGTGATAGGAGCTGATAAGTCTCCTGAAGCGAATGAACGCTTAGTCAGCTACGGTGGAAAAGTAGCGGATTCATTAGAAGAGCTTATGGAGAACTGTGATATTGTTATTGCGACAACGGGTGTACCTGGCTTAATACAAAAAGAATGGATCCGAAAAGGGCAAATTATTCTAGCACTTTCTAATCCAAAGCCAGAAATTGAACCTGAAGATGCTCTTGAAGCAGGAGCTATTTACGCTACTGACGGAAGGTCAGTGAATAATGTGCTTGGCTTCCCAGGTATTTTCAGAGGAGTGTTAAATGCAGGGGTGCGCGATATTACGCATACGATGCTTGTAGCTGCAGCTGAAGCCATTGCGAATTCAACGCGTCCAGGCGATTTAGTTCCTCACCCTCTTAATCTAGCTGTACATGAAGCAGTATCTGAAGCAGTTGAAAGAGCGGCTGTTGTACACGGAGAGTAAGACGGAGTTTATCGATAACAAACAAGGCTGCCTCGAAATAGGCAGCCTTGTTTGTTTTTCATCAAAAAATAATAAGAAAATAGCAAACTATGAAACTTTTTTCCTTTTTTAACGTAATATAGTAATAGAAACAGTAAAAAAGGTAGAGAAAGGAGTTTTTATGGAGTTTGAACATTTAAAGGGCAAATTGCCCCTCGAGGCTAAAAAAGCGATGCGCTGGCAATCCATTTTTACGCATAGCCTTTGGCTTCTAGCAACAGCGGGTTATTTTCTACTCGTTCATTTTTTTGATTGGTGGTCAATTATTGGATGGATATCAGCTGGACTATTAGTCGTGAGCTTTATCATATATACAATTATAGCTCCAAATGTATATATGAATGTATATTCATATGAAGTAACAGATACTCAAATTGATGTACAAAGAGGGCTATTCATCTGGTATCATACGAAAATCCCGCTTATGAAAGTGCAGCACGTTGAAACATTGACAGGGCCAATTTTTCGAAAATTTGACTTGGCATCTGTTAAAATCATCACAGCCGCTGGAAGTGTTGAAATTCCTGCACTTGGACAAAGAGATGCTGAAGCACTGCGGGAGTATATTGCTAGACTAGCAGAGGTAGATGATGAAGATGAGTAAGCGGCTGCATCCGCTATATATTGCAATAGCATTTATAGAACATATAAAAAATAATATCCTGCCTTTTGTATTTGTATTTATTGTCAATCGGCACCTGTTGTTTACATATTGGTGGGCAACGCTATTAGCAGGAGGCGTAGTCGCTTTATTTGCTTTTTTTACTTGGAGGGAATTTCGTTATGAAGTAACGGAAACGGAAGTGCGTCTGCATAAAGGGATTTTTAAAAAAGAAAAACGATTTATTCAACGAAATCGCATTCAATCGATTCAGTTAGATCAGCCGTTTGTTTTTAGAATTCTTCGCTTAGCCCGGCTTCGTATTGACACGGCCAGCAGCGGTAAGGATGCTGAAATTGATTTATCTGGTATTTCACTAAAAGAAGCGCACCATCTTAAAGATACGTTAAAGCTGTCGGGAAGTCAGCCGGAAATAAGAGAAAAAAGTCCTGAACATATGATGAAAGTGTCGGTGAAACAGCTGGCGTTAGCTGCTGCGTTTTCAGGGAATTTTGGCTATATATTTGCTGCTCTTGGTTTTCTCTATCAGTATATTGATACGTATATCAACCGCTGGGTGAAGACAGCTTACGAAGAAGTGATTCATCAATCGATGCTTGGTTTATTTGTATTAGTGGCTGTAATTGTGGTGCTTGCTTATGTGCTGTCTATCGTTTTATATGTGATACGATTTGGCGGTTTTACAGTAGAACGCTACGATCATTATCTACATATTAAATACGGACTGTTAAATAAGAAATCCCTTACGATTCCTTTTCATAAAATACAGGCTGTTACGATAGAGGAAGGGTTGGTTCGACGCTTATTTGGATGGTCTTCCGTTTCGTTAAACGTCGTAACCTCTGATTTAAAAGAAAAGGTTTATTTACACCCGTTTATCCAGCAAAAAGAGATTTCAGCATTAATGAACGTATATGTCCCGCACTATGAATATGTAAAGTGTCCAAGAAATACAGCGATTCAATATGCATGGTACCCATTACTATTACCGATCTTGTTATTTGCAGCGGCAGGGATTGGCATCAGCTTTTGGAAATCAATGTTTGTGTGGGTTATTGCCATGCTATGCCTTGCGTACGTATTTATTCACTGGTTAGGGTATCGCCAAGGCGGCTTAATGATGGACGAGGTATTTGTCAGTATTCGCTCGCAGTTTTTAACACGAAAAACAACGATTATAAGAAGAAAGAAAGTGGAACAAATTGAGGTGTTTGCAGGAACCTTTTTATGGAAAAAAGGATACAGGAAAATAAAAATTTCAACTATGGGTACAAGCGGCAGCTATAAGTCGGGATATTTTCCATTTGAAATTTGGCATCCTATCTTTCTGCAAGCTACTTCTTCTAAAAAGGCATGAAGAACATCATTGTTCTCCATGCCTTTTGACGTTATCCATTCATTAAATTTTTTCCTTGCTCGTAATAGCTATTCATCACCTCAGCTGGCACCATACTGCCTCCAGTTGACCATACAAGGTGAGTAGCTTTTGACATATCGTTTTCTAGTGCTTGCGCTTGTATATATGAAGACCCGCTTTCCATCAGGTGAAGAGGTCCTTGTAAACCAGCCGCTGCTGAAGGTTCTATATACATATTTTCACGATTGGCTAGCTCATAAATAAATCGGAAAAGCTGATCATCTTCTACAGTATAAATTCCGCTAATAAGCGATTTTATCGTTTCGCCTACAAAGCTAGATGGCCTTCCTACGGCTAGTCCATCGGCAGCTGTTACGTTATCAAGTCCAATATCCGTAACGGAAATGCCATCATGCAGCTCGGTCATTAATCCAAGCAGCATGCAAGGGGAGTGGGTAGGTTCAGCAAAAAAGCAGTGAACGTGATCCCCGTATATTGCTTTTAATCCAAACGTAATACCGCCAGGACCTCCGCCTACTCCGCAAGGTAAATAGACAAATAAAGGGTGTTCGGCGTCTACTTGAATCCGCAGCTCGGCTAGCTGCTTTTTCAAACGTAAAGCCGCAACGGAATAACCAAGAAATAAATCTCTAGACTGCTCATCGTCGATAAAATGACAGGCGGGGTCTGCTTCGGCTTGCTTTCGTCCTTCTTCCACGGCTTTTCCGTAGTCAGACTGATATTCAATAACGGTTACGCCTTTCGAACGAAGCAGATCTTTTTTCCATTTCTTCGCATCGGCTGACATATGGACGGTGACGTTAAAGCCGAGAGCGGCGCTTATAATACCAATGCTTAAACCTAAATTACCGGTAGATCCTACTGCAATAGAATAAGAAGAAAATAACTTTTTACATCGTTCTTCAGCTAGAAGAGCGTAGCTGTCTTCCTCGGTAAGCAGTCCTTCTTTGATAGCAAGACTTTCAGCAAATTTTAATACTTCATAAATACCGCCTCTTGCTTTAATAGAACCTGATATGGGAAGATCATGATCGCATTTCATCAGCAATGTCCCTTGCAGCTTGTTATTCATTTGTTGATTTAAATAGTCTTTCATGTGCGTAATTTCTTGAAGAGGTGATTCAATGATTCCTTTTGATGCTTTTAGCTCCGGAAAAGCGATTTGAAGAAAAGAAGAAAAGCAAGAAAGTCGCTCTTTTGCATCTTTTATATCTTTGGTATGCAAAGCAAGAGATGAAAATGCTTCTTGAGCAGGTTTTAAATAAGGATTTATCCAAAGTGTTTCCTGTTTATTGATTAAAGGTGTTAATAAAGGATATTCACGCATCCATGTAGCAAGGGGCTTTTGGTGAAATAAATGTGTCGTCATAAAGGCTCCTTTCTCAATATGTTATTTCCTTTATATGTATAGTATCAAGAATAAGAGAAGTTGAAAATGAAAATATCAAAAAGTAGAAAGCGCGCTTTAACTACCTCTTGTATACTAATAAACATAACCTATACAACTGCATAGAAAAAAGGAGAGGAATTTATGGCATTTTCAGGCGATGATAGCAGATGTCCTATCTGCGGAGAGAAAAATAACTGTGCTTCTGTGCAAGGCAGAGAAATAGAAAAGTGTTGGTGCATGCAGAAAGTTTTTACTTCTGATCTGTTTAAACAAATTCCTTTAGAAAGCAGAGGAAAAGCGTGTGTATGCGTCAAATGCGTTGGGAGACAGAAGAAAGAAGGTGAGGATTAACGTGAAAAAAGGAGTTATTTCATATGGTGAGGCATTTATTGATTATATTGCTAAAAACGAATTTAACACCAGCTTTGACCCTTTTTTAGGAGGCACAACGGTTAATATAGCAGTCGGAGTTCAGAAGTTAGGAGCAAAAGCATATTATATCTGCAAGTTAGGCAGTGATGAAACAAGTGATTTTGTAAGAAAGAAGATTTTAATTGAAGGAGTGAATCAAAGCGGCTGTGTAATATCGGAGATTAAAAAAGTTTGTGAAGTGTATGTACATAAAAGTAAAGAAGGAGATCGTTACTTCCATTCCTACATAGATTCTACACCTCATGAGCAAGTGTACAAACATGAGCTGCAGGAAGCTTTATTTGAGCAGGCAGCGATTTTTTATTTTGGATCAGGCACGTTGTTTCATCCGATTTCCCAGGAAACTACAAAAGAAGCTGTGAAGCTCGCAAAAAAACATCGTATGCTTGTAGCGTTTGATCCAAATATTCGAATGAAAAGATGGGAAAGTGAAGTAGCATGTAGAAATATCGTGACACCGTTTTTGTCCGAAACAGACATTTTGAAAATCTCTCAAGAGGAGCTCCTATTTTTGATGAATTCAACAGACCTGACAGAAAGCCTAGAAAAACTGAGAGCGTATCATATTCCGTACGTATGGGTCACTCAAGGAGAAAATGGCGCAGTAGCTGTTACTGCAAATCAAGCGCTTCATGTGAGTGCAAATGAAGTGCAGGCGATAGACACGACGGGAGCGGGTGATGCATTTATGGCAGGAATTCTCTGGTGTATTCATGAAAAAGGATTACCTGAAAGTGAGGAGTCACGGAAGCAGTACACAATGTTTGCCAACGCGTTAGGTGGAGCAGTTTCGGCGAGATACGGAGGAATGATTTCACTGAAAGCAAAAGATGTATCTAGTATAAAAGCAGGTAGCTGATAGCTACCTGCTTTTGAACGTTTATTATTTAAAAAATGACAGTATAATCATCAGGGCAAAAATAATCGTAAGATGGTTCAATGAGAACACAAACATTAAAGTAGCCCATTTTGTATCTTCTAATTTTTTAAATCCAACAATCCCAAGAAGCATCCACACTAGTGTTAAACCGAACATTGTAAATGCGATAATTTTACTAAACGATAAAAATAAGAAAGATGCCGCTAGTAAAATCACTAGGTATACAAGCGTTTGGACTTTGGAACGACGGATACCTTTTACTACAGGAAGCATTGGTACACCTGCGGCTTTATATTCCTCAAGTCTTCTAATCGCAATAGCGTAGAAGTGAGGAGGCTGCCATAAAAACATAAATACAAACAATCCAATTGCTACCGGATGAAATAAGTCTGGTGAAATAGCGGCCCAGCCAATGATTGGAGGCATAGCTCCAGAAATACTTCCGACTTCGGTATTATAAATGGTTGTACGTTTTGTAAGCATAGTATAAGGCACTACATAAAAGAAAAATCCTAAAATACCCATAATGGCGGCCATGTTAGAAACTAAAAATAAAATACCTACACCGATAACAAATAAAGCCAGTCCTAACCATAGAGCAAATTTAGGGTTGACCGCTCCTGTTACCGTCGGTCTGTCTTTCGTACGTTTCATGATTGCATCAATATCACGGTCATAGAAGTTATTAACTGCCCCAGCTCCTCCTACGACAAAGGATGTCCCAATTAAAGCCAAAATAATGATAGGAATTTGTGTCACAAAGCTTAAGTCATTAACAGCAATTGCGAGACAAAGCCCAGCAACCATTCCTAGTGAGTTCGATTTAATAATCCCAGTTTTTATAATAGCACTGATTACTTCCCGGGAAAAATACTGATTGATAGGAAGTGATTCCTTTGTGATAACTTCGGTATTTTTCACAGCAATTCTCCTTTTTGAGCTTATTCCTACATGAATAAACCTAATCTTTATTAATCAACTAAACTATTTTAACAAAAAAATATCGTAATTACATCAAGGTTGCTCGTAAAATTTGTTAACATTCCTTGAACTTTTTAAAAAAAACAAAGAAAAATGTCGAATTACCAATTAAAAATAAGTACATCCTTTATTATAAGATAAAAATGGAATGCTTAAAAATGAAAATTTTGACTATCTGGTGAACTTTTAACGAGCAAGAAACTCGAACTTAATCGTACCATATTTATTGGTAATTGCAATCACATAGTATGTGATGAAAGAAAAGATGTGGTACATTAAAGAAAGAACTAATAAGTTTGTTTACTATGTCTTATTCACAAGGAGGATATATGATGCCAGATAAATATGCTAGCTTCTCTGAACTTGCCTCTCATGAAGTATACAACCAAGACTACAAAATTCAATTCGAAATCAGACCTTCTAACATTATTATGCTTGCGATACACGGCGGAGGTATCGAAACTGGAACATCCGAACTTGCTGTTGGGCTAGCAGGAAACGAATACTCGTATTATATATTTGAAGGGTTAAAGAAAGCAGGAAATGCCGATCTTCATATCACATCCACTCATTTTGATGAACCTCATGCGCTAACTATTATATCGAAAGAAGACTATGCCGTATCTTTTCATGGATACAATGATAAAAATAAAAAACACACTAAAATCGGCGGTGCTGACAAGGCATTAAGATCCAAAGTGTATGAAGCGCTTGTTTCTAAAGGTTTTAGTACAGAAATTTTATCAGATCAAGACCCTTTTTCCGGTACAAGCCCTAGAAATATAACCAATAAAACAGCTAGGCAGATGGGTGTGCAAATTGAGATAAGTAAAGCGCAAAGAGAAGCTTTTTTTGCAACTAACACGAGAAATGAACGTAAAAATTCGAAAACCCAAGAATTTTTTGAGTATATATCAGCTATTAGAAGTGCATTTCCTCTTAGATAAATCAGATACGTTATAGTATTTATTAAACAGGTTAGATTTATTACGGACATGTTTGTGGTATACATATAGTAACTACATATACTGGAGGAGATAATGATGAAAACATTTGACCAAGAAGATACCTTAGAACGTCTTAAAGCCTCTTATCGATATTTAAAAAGCGTAGACGTACGGGGAATCAGCATATTAGATGATCAAAAGCGAGCGGAAGCTGTGCAGTTAATCGAAGAGATTGGTCTTAAAATATCAGAAATGCGTGTGAAAGTAGAGTGAGAAAGAAGGGCATCTGTCCTTCTTTCTCTTTTTCAACAACTATAAACAGGAGATTGGCCATGAATGAGCAATATTATGACGCTTTATTAAATATAAAAACAACGGGAGAACAAAAGGGATTCAACGATTCATTTCATTACCATCGTTATGAACCCACGCCTTATAGTGCATTAGAAACCCTTTTCACTCAGTATGAGCTAACAAGCAGTGATAGAATTGTCGACTTCGGATGTGGAAAAGGAAGGCTGAATTTTTATGTGAACTACCTGTGCAATACCACCGCTGTAGGGATAGAAATGAATGAACATTTTTATGAGCAGGCCATAGATAACCAGAGGCGCTATTTGAAAAAAGCCAAGGGCCGCAAACATCCTATTCATTTTCAGTGTTGTTTAGCCCAGGAATATAAGATTCATCCACTAGACAACTGCTTTTATTTTTTTAATCCTTTTTCAGTTCAAATCTTTATCCAAGTAGTGAACAATATTTTGCTTTCGTGGGAAGAGAATAAGCGCGAGATTGATTTGATTTTATATTATAGTTCGGAGGATTATCTTTATCATCTCGAAAAACACCCTTCTTTTATTTTAAAAGAAGACGTAATGCTGCCAGAGTTGGATCGTAAAAACCCATATGAACGGTTTTTGATTTATAAAGTAGCTTATTAGGACGACTTATTTACTGTTTGATAAAGCTGTATCTTGACGGTTCTATTTAACAAATCAGCAGGAGGTGGAAAAGACCTGCTGATTTTTTATTTATAACTTTTTAGAAATTAAATCATAACACTTTATCATGTAAGCGCTTTCTGCTATAATGAAACTAGGTTGGATAGCATGCGTGGCTATCGGTGTACTCAGCGCAGGCGGGGCTAGTACAGAAAGAGAAGGCTACATACAAGTTAATAAACATTTAGTGGATAGAAATAAGAACTCTCAAAAACAAATTTATTAATTTGTATGCTAAATCGTAAATTAACAAAAACGGCACTTATGATAAGGTTTTAGAGAAAAGAATCCAGCATAATATACTGTATAAGCAATTTTTTTACTCTAAAAAAGGGTAAAGAAATTGCTTATTTATTTTTAAATAAGTGCACAGCTGTTCAGATTTGTTTTGAGATATCTAGCGTTAGTGTATAATAGTAACAAGTATGAAAAGTTGACATTGTTAATTGATTAAAGGGGATTTAAAAATGAGTGAACTAAAAATAGATGATGTAGCGAAGCAAAGCGGTTTAACAAAACGTACGATTCGTTATTATGAACAAATTGGACTGATGCCAGCACCTCCAAGAAGTGAAGGTGGATTTCGTCTGTACACCGAAGAACATGTAGAATTCTTAAAGAAAATTACGAATGCCAAAGAAGTCATGGGTTTTTCACTTCAAGAATTACAGGAATTTCTTGCTTTAAGTGATACTCTTGAAATACAAAAGATGGATTATAGGCAAGTGAAAGGAACAAGTCAACAAAAAGAAAAGTTAGAGCAAGTGTTACATACGGTAGAAGAGCAGCTCAAGCTGATTGAACAGAAAAAGAAAAATATCTTAAAAGTAGAGTCTGACCTTCTGTCATTGAGAGATCGTGCTAAGACTGCAATTGTAAAATTTGAGCAGGAAGAATCATAAAAAGCAGGCGCATTCACCAGAAGAGTGCGTCTGCTTTTACGGTTTTTATAGGGCATTCATTTATGATTGTGAAGTGTTTTCTTCTAGCTGTACCCCTAAAAGAAGTAAAATAGCCTGTATTCCATCGGCTTTTCCACTGTGAAAGCTTCTTGTTTCAGCATCCAAAGCTTCATTTACAGATTCCATCATATTTGATTCGTACAAGTCTAAAATTAATTGTTTTCCTTCCGGACTCAAATGCAGCTGCCCGCGTTCCTTCATTTTAAACTTCAACTTCTTCAACTCCCTTTCCCATAATACTATCAGTATACAAAAATAATAACATTTACGTAAACGTTAATTTTTGTATATGGACAGAAGAACGTATTGAATATAGGTACTAAGTGAGGTGAGAGATACTGATTATCCTTTGCTTGTTTTAATGTTTGTCAGCTTATAGCCGCAAGCTGAGCATGTATAGATAACGTTTTGATTGGACTGAGCAGTTAAAACGGTAGCAAGCTCTTTTTGAGAATGACAGTTAGGACAAATAACAACAGGGGATTTCATGTGATTTTCTCCTTTTCTTTTTCATAGTCAAATTTTATTTTATGTAAAGTTTAATCAAATATCCTGTGTGCTATCAAAAATGACAGAAGACATGTAAAAAAGCATTCTCGCTCAAAAGAAACGGGAATGCTTAAGGTGAGTTTAAAATCCGTCCTGGCTTGCTGTAAATGGAATGTTAAGTCTTCTTTCTACATTGCGTAAGCGCTGATTTAATCTGTTTATACGATCAGTATGTCGCTCCACAACACGATTTAAACGAGTAATTTCTCTGACTTGCTCCTCATTTTGTCTCTCAAGGGCACGAATTCTTCGTTCAAATCCTCCAAGATTTTGAAGCTGCTGTCTTTCATCGTATTCTTCATGCTGTGGTACGTAAGGGGGATAGTATTGTTGAACTGAGTAATCAACTTGCTGAGGAATGTATCCAGGGTTGAAATAATAAGGGTTCATTAGGGCACCGCTCCTTTTACATAGTAATTTCAAATCAAACACGATATAACGTATGCGAAGATAAGAAAAATGCTATGGGCACATACCTAAAGACATTCTGTATTTAAAAAGGAAAGTATTTTTAAAAGTCAAAAGGAGATAGCCGGTCCTTTCTTGAATATGCAAAATAGAAAAGCTTCTTTTTTAGACACTTTATTTAAGAAAGAGGGAAAGTGACCGATGGCTCAAGGAAAACAAAAACCAGCACCTAAAATAGAAGAATCAAAAGCTCCGCCTGCAAAGAAACAAAAGTCGAAGAGCCGAAGCACTAAAAAAGCGGAGCCTCCTACATCGCCCTGGGTAAAAGCTGCTTCCATTTTATCTAACATTGATTTCATTCGTTTGTTTCGAGTGCTGTTTCTTGCTTTAGTGGTTGCTTTTATTGTGTATCAATATATTTTACTTACAAAGGGAATCTTCATCAAAACATATGCGGCCCTTTGGCATCATCACAAAATGCTCTTGTTGGCTGGAGCTGCATTCATTACCTATACTTCTTTCGTTTTTTACCTTGGCTACCGCACCGCTAAAAAACGGTAGAACTGCTCTAGGGGGCGGATAGCATCTATTCTTTGAGCAAACCTTATATGTATATCAGCATAGAGGGGGGAAGAAACATGGACAAGCAGCGAGCAAAACAAATTGCTGATTCACCCGTTATGGTTAACGTTACGTATAACGATACGGCCGTTTATATTCAACATGTAAGCGAAGAAAATGATACGGTAAGAATTTATCCGCTAGGTCAGCCGGAAAATGAACAAAATGTTTCCATGAGCCGATTAGTAGAGAATTAAGGTGGATAAATAGAGCTGGTTTTTCAGTTAAATAAAAGCCAGAGAGCTATGTTGTACTCTCTGGCTTTTATTTATTCTTCCCATTTCTTACTGTTGATTTTCTCAATAATCCCGTGCAAATCACCAGGCTTATGAAACTCAATCGGAGACGCGCCTTTTTCAAACAGAATCGATTCTGCTTCAATTAACGCCACGTAGCGTCCGTTTACTTTCGCTAAGTGAATATTTTCCCCGAAATCAGCTAACAGCCCTTTAATCTCTGTTTCGCCAAGCTTCATTTTAAGCTCCGCATCAGGGGTATGCTCGACGATATGAGCAGCAGCTTCCATGACTTGATGGGTATCTAAACGTTCTTGAAGCTCACGCTTTTCACTTGTTGCCCACAGTTCCATATCTGATTCAAACTGTTCGAGTTCTACGCTTTCTGCTTCAAACGTTTCGCTGACGTGTTCACGCACCATATCCATCACTTGTGTTTTCATAATCTCGGGCATCGGCTCGTTGTAGTCAATGAATTTCAAGAAATCTTCAAAGTAACGAGCGTGAGAGGCTTGGTGGATGACAAGTTCACTTTCTTCGACCATTCCTTCTTCAGGCATGTAGGGGTATTGAATAGATTTCATGTTTTTAGTAGTAATCGCCATTTCTACGTGGCGAATAAGGGTTGATTCATCTGAAATTGAAGCCACTTTTGGTTCGAAGTCACATTTTAAAATAAACACAAAAGCATGATCAAAATATTTTCTTGGAACAGCAGATACAACTAAAAATGCTCCTCCTCGAACGGCTGCAGTATCAAGGTATGCATTGATAAACTGTTCGCTATTTTCTTCAAATTCTTCTTTGGTTGTGGCAAAACGAGTGCGGTGAAATAAATTATAATTAGGGTTTGAGTCGAGAGCGTGTCCTGGTTCAACTATAAAATACCCGAGCTTTGTAGGCACTTGTTCTGCTTTAGGGTGTCGCTCTACTTTGCGCTTTACAATTTTTTTAAATTCACCGTCTAAAAAATCTTTAATGGAACTTTCTTCATATTCTTCCGTATCAAGCGTTTGAAAATGCTTATATTGTTTAGAAGCCTGTTCTTCTTTTCCTTCTACTCGTATTACGTAAAATGATAAAAAATTAATTTTAAAATCCATAGCAGTCACCTTGTTTCTTTTTAGTCAGTTACTTCAGTATAAGAAAGAGTCCGGTAAGCGTCAATGCCTGTTAGCTTTAAGGGAAAAGAAGATCTATTTATAGAATTGATCAGCTGAGAAATAGTGTATAAAGCAAAGAATAAGAGAGGCAGGGGGCCTCTCTTATTTATACTGCTCCAACCGTTCAAAAAAGGTTTTGACAAACTTATAAAAAATTTTATCAGAAGGTGCTAAATCACGATTTCGAGGAATAATCATCCCGACTGTACGCTGAAGCTGCGGCGTATGAATAGGGAGTTTAGTCGTAAAACGAGGAGTCGTTTCAGACACTGTGCTTTCAGGAAGAAGCGTGACGCCAATTCCTGCGGATACAAGACCTTTAATCGCATCTAAATCTTCTCCTTCAGATGAAATATTGGGCATGAATCCTGCTTGTTTGCAAGCGTCAAAGGCCATTTTATGTAAAATGAATCCTTTTGGAAACAGCACAAAATTTTCATTTCTTAAATCCCGCAGCCGGATGTTATCCCGTTCAGCGAGCGGATGATGAGAAGGAACAAGGGCTAAAAGATTTTCAGTGAATAGAATATGGCCTTCTATACTTTGGTCCTCTACAGGTACAGGGCCTAAAAAAGCGATATTAATATCTCTTTTTTTAACCGATTCAATTAAAAACTTGTACGAACCTTGTCTAAGATGAAAAGCAACATTTGGGTGTTCTTCTTTAAAGGCTGATATAATAGTAGGAAGAAGGTGACTAGCAAGGCTTGTGGGAAATCCGATTTTAATCGTTCCTCTTTCGGGATCCAGGTATTCATCAATTTGTTCTTTCGCATAGTCAATAGCTTTCATAGCCGTCTCCGTATGCTCAAGAAAGACTTTTCCTATTGCTGTTAACTTGACATTTCTTCCTTCGCGTTTGAATAAACTAACACCTAGCTCAGACTCCAGGTTCGCGATTTGACGGCTGATCGCTGATTGAGCTACATGCAGATATTCTGCCGCCTCAGATACGTGTTCTCTTTTTGCAACTTCCATAAAATAGCGTAATTGACGCAGTTCCATAAGCATCCTCCATCTATATATATCAAAATTAGATTAGTTTTATCTAAATTATATATTGTTTATATTGATTTGAAAACTTACAATGTAAACAGGTGATCTTAAAAAGATAAAGAAAACGAACGGGGGAGAAGAAGATGACATACAATCAAATGCCAAAAGCTCAAGGTCTCTACCGTCCTGAATTTGAGCACGATGCATGTGGAATCGGACTATACGCTCAATTGAAAGGCGTAGCGTCACATGATATCGTTAAAAAAGGACTAAATATGCTTTGCCAGCTTGACCATCGAGGCGGACAGGGAAGCGATCCGCTAACAGGAGATGGAGCTGGATTAATGGTACAAATTCCACACGCGTTCTTTAAAAAGACATGCGTTGAATTGAACTTGCCAGAAAAAGGTCGTTATGGAGTTGGAATGATCTTTTTCTCAAATAACGAAGACGAGCGCCGAGAAATCGAAGCTTATATTAATAAATTAATTGAAGAAGAGGGACAAACGTTACTAGGTTGGAGAAGTGTACCTGTAAATGTCGGAAAAATCGGAAAAGTTGCAAAAGAAAGCTGTCCGTACGTACGACAAGTATTTATTGGGGCGAATGACAGTATTCAAGATGACTTAGCGTTTGAACGCAAGCTGTATGTTATTCGCAAGCAAGCGGAAAATTGGGCGCAGGCGCGTCAGAACCGTTTTTATTTCACGAGCCTTTCAAGCAGAACAATTGTGTACAAAGGGTTATTAACGCCTGAGCAAGTTGATGCTTTTTATCTTGACCTACAAGATGAAGACTTTACTTCAGCGTTTGCTTTAGTGCATTCTCGCTTTAGCACAAACACGTTCCCAAGCTGGGAAAGAGCACATCCAAACCGTTATTTAATTCACAACGGTGAAATCAATACGCTTCGCGGTAATCAAAACTGGATGAGAGCGCGTGAACAGCAGTTTGTTTCGGAAGCATTTGGTAAGGATTTGCCGAAGGTTCTTCCAATTTTAGATGCTGAAGGAAGCGACTCATCCATGTTAGATAATGCGCTAGAGTTCTTTGTATTGGCCGGCCGCAAGCCAGCGCATGCAGCGATGATGCTTATTCCAGAGCCTTGGTCTGAGAATCCGCACATGTCAAAAGAAAAACGTGCTTTCTATGAGTATCATAGCGCATTAATGGAGCCATGGGATGGTCCGACTGCTATTTCGTTTACGGATGGAAAGCAAATCGGTGCTATTTTAGACCGTAACGGTTTACGCCCAGCTCGCTATTATGTTACAAAAGATGATTACATCATACTTTCATCAGAAGTAGGCGTCATTGATGTTGAAGATGAAAATGTGTTATATAAAGATCGTTTAAGTCCAGGTAAAATGCTTCTAATCGATTTAGAGGAGGGCCGAATTATTTCAGACGAAGAAATTAAATCTGAAATGGCACAGGCTGAGCCTTATCAAGAGTGGTTAGATGAACAGTTGGTAACATTGCCCGAAGTGCAAGGAGAAAAATCTGAATACTTCGATGATTTGGTTATTCGCCAGAAGTCATTTGGCTACACGTATGAAGATATTCATAAATATTTAGTTCCAGTTATTACAGAAGGAAAAGATCCGCTTGGTTCAATGGGTAACGATACTCCATTAGCCGTGTTGTCCGATCGACCTCAATCGCTGTTCAATTACTTTAAGCAGCTGTTTGCTCAAGTAACGAATCCACCGATTGATGCTATTCGTGAACAGTTGGTTACATCGACAATGACATTGCTTGGTGCAGAAGGGAATTTACTGCATCCAACCAAAGAAAACATTCATCGAATTCAGCTTGAGACGCCGGTTTTAACAAACGATCAAACTCATCAGCTGAAGTCTGCCATTCATCCAGATTTCAAAAGTGCCGTTATATCTGCTGTATTTACAAATGATTTAAAAGCAGATCTTGATCGCATATTTACTGAAGCTGAAGCGGCAATTAACGCAGGTGCTAGCATTCTTGTTCTGACAGACCGTGAAGCGGGAGCTCAATCTGTAGCTATTCCAGCTTTATTAGCGGTCAGCGGGCTGCATCAGCACCTAGTGCGAAAAGGAAACCGTACAAAGGCGAGCATTGTAGTGGAAACAGGAGAAGCGCGTGAAGTGCATCATTTTGCAGCGCTTATTGGTTACGGCGCAGACGCAATTAATCCATATCTTACTTTTGCAACATACCAAAATGAAATTAACGCAGGTACGTTGAACGTATCATATGACTATGCTGTTGAGAAATATGTAAAAGCCGTTACTGAAGGTGTCGTAAAAGTAATGTCTAAAATGGGTATTTCAACGGTGCAAAGTTATCGCGGCGCACAAATTTTTGAAGCAGTTGGAATCAGTGCAGAGGTTATCGAGCAATATTTTACAGGTACTGCCTCGCAGCTTGGCGGTATTGGTTTAGATGTTATTGCAAAAGAAGCGAAAACACGTCATGACAATGCTTATATTGAATCAATTGAGCAAACGTTAGAGTCAGGAAGCGACTTCCAGTGGAGGCACACGGGCGAGCATCATGCGTTTAATCCAAAAACAATTCACACGCTGCAGTGGGCTTGCCGTAAAGGAGATTACAGCTTATTTAAAAAATTCTCTGAATCGGCTAATGAAGAACGCATCGGTTTCTTGCGCAATCTGTTCTCGTTTAATGGATCGCGTTCATCTATCTCCATTGATGAAGTGGAATCAGTTGATTCGATTGTAAAACGTTTTAAATCAGGTGCTATGTCGTTTGGATCTTTAAGTCAAGAAGCTCATGAAACATTAGCGATTGCGATGAACCGTTTAGGGGCACGCAGCAACAGTGGAGAAGGCGGCGAGCATCCTAGCCGCTACACTCTGGATGAGAATGGAGATAATCGCCGCAGTGCGATTAAACAAATCGCTTCTGGGCGTTTTGGGGTGAAAAGTCACTACCTTGTGAATGCAGATGAGCTTCAAATTAAAATGGCACAAGGTGCAAAACCTGGAGAAGGCGGTCAGCTTCCAGGAAACAAAGTATATCCATGGGTGGCAGATGTGCGTGGGTCAACGCCAGGAGTAGGCTTAATTTCACCTCCTCCACACCACGATATTTATTCGATTGAAGATTTAGCGCAGCTTATTCATGACTTGAAAAATATAAACCGTGATGCACGAATCAGCGTCAAGCTCGTTTCAAAAGCAGGTGTAGGAACGATTGCTGCCGGAGTAGCAAAAGGAGTAGCGGATGTTATTGTCATTAGCGGTTACGACGGAGGTACGGGAGCATCTCCAAAAACAAGTATTAAACATACTGGACTACCGTGGGAACTTGGCTTAGCAGAAGCTCATCAAACACTTATGTTAAATGGTCTTCGTGAAAAAGTAGTGCTTGAAACAGACGGGAAATTAATGACGGGTAAAGATGTAGTCATGGCAGCACTTCTAGGAGCAGAAGAGTTTGGTTTTGCTACGGCGCCTTTAATTGTTTTAGGCTGTATCATGATGCGTGCGTGTCACTTAGATACATGCCCAGTTGGAGTGGCGACGCAAAATCCAGAGCTTCGTAAAAAGTTCCTGGGAGAAGCGGACCACATCGTTAACTATATGAAATTTGTTGCACAAGAAGTGCGCGAAATTATGGCTGAACTTGGATTTAAAACAGTGGATGAAATGGTTGGACGTACAGACGTATTAAGCGTTAGCGAACGTGCAAAAAATCACTGGAAGGCTCAGCACTTAGACTTAACAACTCTTTTATATCAAGCTGAAGGTGTACGTACCTTTAAAACACCTCAAAATCATAAAATTGACGAATCTCTTGATATGCAAAAGATTTTGCCTGCGGTACAGCAAGCAATCGAGCATAAGTATCAAGTCGAGTTAGAACTTCCAATTTCTAATATCAACCGTGTAGCTGGAACAATTGTGGGAAGTGAAGTTACAAAACGTTACGGTGAGAAAGGTCTGCCAGAAGATACGATTACTCTTCGATTCACTGGCTCAGCAGGACAAAGTTTTGGTGCGTTTGTTCCAAAAGGAATGTCTATGTATCTAACTGGAGATGCAAATGATTATATCGGAAAAGGTTTATCAGGAGGTAAAATCATTGTTGCTCCACCTAAGGAAACAACAGCTGTGTCAGGCGAGAATGTTATCGTTGGGAACGTTGCATTTTACGGTGCAACAAGCGGTGAAGCCTATGTTAGCGGGCTAGCAGGGGAACGTTTTGCAGTTCGTAACAGCGGTGTGAACGTAGTGGTTGAAGGAATTGGCGATCACGGCTGTGAATATATGACTGGCGGACGTGTTGTCGTATTAGGCGATGTAGGTAAAAACTTTGGTGCAGGAATGTCAGGCGGTATTGCTTACGTATTTGCCGATGATCAAGAAGCATTCAAAAACCTTTGCAATAAAGACATGATTGGGTTTGAGGGCTTAAAAGGCGAAGAAGCAGAAGAAGTAAAAGAGATGGTTTCAAATCATCTGAAATATACGAACAGTCATAAAGCAGCATTTGTCTTGGAAAATTGGGAACAATCACTTTCAAAATTTGTAAAAGTGATTCCGAATGATTATAAACGCATGATGAATCGCATTGAAGAGCAAAAGGCAGCTGGACTAACGGAAGAAGAAGCAGCTATGAGTGCGTTTGAGGAAAATGCAAAACAAGAAAAGAAAGCATCGGCAAAACAACAAGAAGCGGTAGCTCAGTAAGAAAGGGGAGAGTACGATGGGAAAACCAACAGGATTTATGGAAATCAAACGTGAAAAAGGGAAGGAACGTGACCCGTTAAAACGTTTAGGTGATTGGAAAGAGTATGCTGCTCCTTTATCTGATGAAGCGCTAAGCCGTCAAGGGGCACGATGTATGGATTGTGGCACACCTTTTTGCCACATGGGAATGGATATTAATGCTTTTACTTCTGGATGTCCAATCTATAACTTAATTCCAGAGTGGAATGATTTAGTTTATAAAGGACGCTGGAAAGAAGCTTTAGAGCGTTTAATGAAAACGAACAACTTCCCGGAGTTTACAGGACGAGTTTGTCCTGCTCCGTGTGAAGGTTCCTGTACGCTTGCTATTTCAGATCCAGCGGTTTCGATTAAAAATATCGAACGCGCTATTATTGATAAAGGCTTTGAGAATGGGTGGATTACTCCGCGTATTCCGGAGAAAAGAACAGGCAAAAAAATTGCTGTTATCGGCTCTGGGCCAGCAGGCTTAGCAAGCGCAGATCAGCTGAACCAAGCGGGTCATTCAGTAACGGTATATGAAAGAGCAGATCGTGCTGGCGGTTTATTAACATATGGAATCCCGAATATGAAGCTAGATAAAGAAGTAGTGGAAAGACGTGTTCGCTTATTGACGCAAGAAGGTATTGATTTTGTAACGAATACGGAAGTTGGAAAAGACATTACTGCTGAAGAGTTAAAAGAACAATATGATGCTGTAATTTTGTGTACAGGGGCTCAGAAGCAAAGAGATCTAGTACTAGAAGGTCGTGAAGCAAAAGGAGTTCACTTTGCAATGGACTACTTAACAACTTCAACAAAAAGCCTTTTAGACTCTAACTTCAAAGATGGTCAATTTATTGATGCTGAAGGAAAAGACGTTATTGTTATTGGAGGAGGAGACACTGGAGCTGACTGTGTAGCTACTGCTCTTCGTCAAAAATGCCGCAGCGTTGTTCAGTTTGGTAAACATCCTCAGCTTCCTGCTGAACGTACGGCAGATAATATGTGGCCTGAATATCCACATGTATTTAATCTTGAATATGCTTATGAAGAAGCACAGGCGAAATTTGGGGACGATCCACGTGAATATTCAATTCAAACGAAAAAAATCGTGGCAGATGAGCAAGGCAATCTAAAGGAACTTCATACGGTGCAAATGGAAAAAGTAAAAGGTGAAAATGGACAGTACATCTTTACCGAAATTCCAGGAACAGAAAAAGTATGGCCAGCTCAGCTTGTCTTTATTGCGATTGGATTTGAAGGGCCAGAGCATCCGGTTCTATCAGCGTTTGGTGTTGAAACGAAAAATCGTCGCGTAGATGCAGCGTATGGAAATTACAAAACAAATGTTGAAGGTGTTTTTGCTGCTGGTGACGCTCGTCGTGGGCAAAGTTTAATCGTATGGGCTATTCATGAAGGTCGTGAAGTAGCTAAACAAGTTGATAGCCATCTAATGGGAGCAACTGTATTACCATAACAAAAAACCGTCACAATTGTGGCGGTTTTTTGTTTATCTAGGATTTGGAACTTCATTTCCTCTACGTAAATTCTCAAATGAAACGGTTAAAATCGTGTTGGTAATTCGAACCTGTGAAGCGGGGGAGACGCTGTATAAGTTAAAAAGTTCAAATATCCAGGGGTCACGTTTTTTTAACTGTCGCGCGGCTTTTTCAACGCGTTCGTTAATAGATCCGCTGTAATTGTTATAGTTATCATCAACAAATCTTACAATGGAACGAAATAAGTATTCTGTTAGTTTGCTATCCATCCCGCCTCGTTGAGCATCTCTGTAGATGGACTGATACTGTCGTTTTAAAATTTTCATCACTCTGTCTACATCGCGTGTAGATCTAACTTCCTCTTCTTCATGCAGGATATAAGAAAATAAGTCTTCATTGTATCTATAAGGTTCTAAATAATTTTCATTCGTAGTAGGAACTACTGGATGGTAGTAGCGCGGCATATAGGGGTAAACCCATTGACTGTACATGAAACATTCACACCTTCCTCGTTCATTTCCCATTAGTTTATGCACGAGCGTGCTAGCTGCTGCATGTTTGTTTTAAATAAAATTTAGGAGTTTGATAATAGGACCATCCTCTAAATTCTTGATAAGTCGATATAAAATAAATGTAAATCGGTGTATTTAGCAAGTCGGGATAATGTTGAAAAAACGCTTGGTCTCCGTAAAATATTGCTTCTAAAGCAAGGGGGAGTTCACGACGGAAAATCTGATAACGAAGCTGCGCTTGCTCGCGGCTGAACTCGCCTCCGCTAACAAAAACTTCGCCTTGAATAACTGCTTGTCGGTCTGTTACGTGAAGAGCAGCTAGTACTTCATCACGCATATTTTTATCTATCGCCTTGTTGTTATATGAGCATCCGATGCTTAAAAAAAGCTGACCGGTTGTATCAGAATGAGTAAGAGTATATTTTCTTCCGGAAACCGGATAGGAGGAAGTAGCAGGTGGAATAAGAGTCGTAGAAAGTTTTGAAGAATTAAACGAACTCATAGTCATTGACACTCCTTTTTTTGAATAAATTTCAATATTATACGGCGCTATGGGCTAAGTTGTGATAAATGTCTACTTTCTTTCTGTAAGAAAGGCGTTTTGATGTACTTTTTGAGAAAGGGATGGTAATATTTAACTAAAATTATGCATGTATAGTCCCCAAGAGTGTCTTCAAAAGCAAATGTGAATGGAGGTTATCACTTGAATATCACAACGTTTGACGGTAAGTATGGAAACTGGCTAACGACTAAAAATCCTCTTCAATTTCAAGCAGCGACTGCCTATGGGAACATTGGGCTGGCTCCTATCTATTGGGGAACAAAAGAAGAAAAAAATGGATGGTATTACATGTATCAGCCTGAAGAAATAACGGGCGTTCAAGTAGAAGGTGAAGTTGATGGTGGTAAATTTCTCATTCGAATTCCTGATGATTGGAATGGAAAGTTAGTTATGTCAGGAGTCCCAGCTACCCGAGATGAGAAATCAACGGATTTACTATTCAGCGACTATGTGTTGGCAAAAGGGTTTGCGTTTGCTGCTTCTGATAAAGGAACTCAGGGAGAAGAAGTGAGAGATGATCCATTTGCTAAAGCAAAGAACGCTCTAGTGAAAGAAGAAGACTCCATTAGAAAATGGCATATTCAATACCGAGAAGTGGCAAAAATAGCTCAGAGATTTTTGTTTGAAAATTATCGTCACAAACTTCAAAAAGAAGTGACAGAATATTTTGATATAAAAACGTATGCGTTAGGTATTTCTAACGGGGGTTATGTTGTTCGCTATGCTTTAGAAAACGATGGAAAAAATGGAGAGCCTCAGCTTTTTAATGGAGGCGTTGAATGGGAAGGGGTTATGTGGCGAGCTGATCACGATAACTTGATTACTTCCTTAACACCTGTTGTAAATCATGCCGAAGAAGCACTGTACACCGTAGGTGAATCGCAAAAAGAAGCTTTGCACCGTTTGTATCAAGCAGGGTTGCCAAAAGGATCTGAGTTTTTATGGCCATATCATGACCAGTATTATTGGTTTTTAACGCTTAATATATATAGAGATGAGTTTGACAGTCAAGCACCTGGAAGCATTCCATGGCAAAAATACTTGACTCTTTTTGAAAACGGAGTTAGAGATCGTTCGTTAGATTCTATTTTTGAAAAGTATGATTATCAAGAAAGACCGCGAGATGTAAAGCAAAGAGTTCGTGAAATTGAAAATACAGGTGATATTTCCGTTCCGTTGATAAGTATTACAGGGTCGTTAGATGCTCTTATTTTTCCGGGTATTCATGCTTATCCTTATGAACAACTGGTAAAAGATTCTGGTAAGCAGCACCTTCATCGTCACTATGTAATTGAAAATGGCAACCACATTGATAGCTTAGTATGGAATCATCAAATTGACCCAGATCGAAAGCTTCAGCCTCTCCTGCCTTATGTGTATCAAGGATTTGAACTGCTATGTGATTGGGTGGAGAATTTTGAAGAACCTCCGAAAAATAAGAAAATAAGTGCGCCTCTCAAGGAAATGCATGTAAAAGATCTAAAAACAGAGGAAGACGTGCTGCCGTTGACTACAAAGAAAAGCATATCAACGGAAAAATAAATCGTTCAAAACCGTGCCGAAGGTGCGGTTTTTAATTTGGAAAAGCAATGTTTGAATAAAAACACCTTTGGTGAATACAAAATATTATAGTACGATAAGAACGGAATATACGTTATTTGTTATTTATTTTCATCTATTTAAAATAAAAATAATAAAAACATTGAACAAAACCGAACTTTTGTGTTAGATTAATAACTATAATTCGTACATTTATTAAATGGCTACAGTTGAAAGGAGCAAAAAACATCATGACAGCGAAAGTAATTAAAGGAAAAGAAGTAGCGCAAGAACTGCGCGCCGCATTAAAAGAAGAGGTAGCTCAATTAAAAACAAAAGGTATCGTTCCTGGTTTAACCGTGATTTTAGTAGGAGAAAATCCTGCTTCGCAATCATATGTAAAAGCAAAAGCAAAGGCTTGTGAAGAAATCGGTGTTGCGTCTGAAATTATCAAACGTGACGTATCGATTACTGAAGAAGAGCTTTTAAACGAAATCCATCACTTGAATGGAAATCCATCTGTTCATGGTATTCTTATTCAACTTCCATTACCAAAACATATTGATGAAAAAGCAGTATTAAATGCTGTATCTCCTAAAAAAGATGTAGATGGCTTCCACCCGGTAAGCGTAGGGAATATGGTTATTGGCGATGAGTGCTATTTACCATGTACACCACACGGTATCGTTGAGTTAATTAAACGTTCAGGTGAAGAAATTTCAGGTAAGCATGCGGTAGTAATTGGACGAAGCAATATTGTTGGTAAACCAGTATCCATGCTGTTACTTCAAGAAAGTGCAACGGTAACAATTGCTCACTCTCGCACAAAAGATTTATCTGCTTTAACAAAACAAGCTGATATTCTTGTGTCAGCTGTAGGACAACCTAGACTTATCAAAGCAGATGATATTAAGCCGGGTGCCATTGTAATTGATGTAGGTAACACAATGGAAAATGGTAAACTCGTTGGTGATGTTGATTACGAAGCGGCTTTAGAAGTTGCAGGTTATATCACACCAGTACCAGGCGGAGTTGGTCCGATGACCATCACAATGTTATTAAAAAATACGGTAGACGCTGCTAAAACAATTAACAACGTAAAATAATAAAAAGTAAAAAAAAGGCTGAGACAAAGGTATTTTCGTTGAATGAAGATCCGAATGAGTTTGATTCTTGATTGAGAATCAAACTCGTTCGGATTTTTTCATTGATAAAGTCAACATAGGTTTCATGTATGGAGGTGCTTCCAGCTGGTGATTGGAGGGCAAGGCGAAGACTTCCGCGGAAAGCGAAATCTTGCGCGGAAATCAATAGCGGTGTTACAAGCGACAATACTAGAGAATTTATCCAGTTTGTTCGTCTTTAGGTTGGATTGATTTCGTTATGTCTGAATCTTTTTTTGCTTCAGTAATGGAATGGAGGCTAACAGAATAGAATGTAACAACCTGTATACAAAGAGGGGGAAGCGATGGTTACGTTGCCTGCAACCGTATATTCTCAACAAATGGTGAAGAAAAAGTTAAACGTTTACTATCCAGTTGTATATTTGACTAATCAAGCTGTTCAGCACAGCATGAACAGTAAAATTTTGCAGAGCACGAATGAATTAATTCGTCAGCAGGGATATGGAGAAAATCCGGATACAGAAGAAACGGGTTATTATGAGTTGAAAACAAACGAGCGAACTGTGCTCAGCTTAACACTTGTCAATTTTGCTTATTCCGGGGGAGCGCATGGATTGACCGTGGTCGTTCCGTTAACGTTTAATGTGCTGACTGGAAAAACGTATCAACTCAAAGATCTATTTAAAAAAGACAGTAATTACGTGAGCATTCTTTCTAAAATAGTAGGAGAGCAAATAAAAGAGCGCGATATTATGGTTCTTGGAGAATATAAAGGAATTAAACCAGATCAAGATTTTTATATCGCCGACAAATCACTTGTACTCTTTTATCAGCTGTATGACCTGGCTCCTTACGTATATGGAATTCCTTACTTTCCTATTTCTATCTACGCTATTCAAGATATTATTGAAGATGAAAGTCCACTTGGCCAAATGTTTGGATAAAGTTATAAAAAATTGCGGTGCGGCCGTACGTATCTTTTTAATTCGGCCGCTAACTGCTGACGAAGCGAACGAACGCTAATCGCTTCAGCAATATCTTTTGCTACAGGAAATACCCCAATATTAGTGATATGAACACGAAGGTAACCCTCATACAAGCATCCTCGGTCCGCATGCTTGATTTTGGTGCGTACAACAGCTTCTATTTTATCGTTTTCATTTTGCAAAGGGTAAGAGTCTGTAATATGAAAACGAAAAGAATATTCCTCCATCACCATCATCCTTTTTTCTATGATATGTACTAGCATACTATACAAATAGTGAATCAGAAAAAATAAATGTGTCAAAAAGACAAAGCGCAAAGCAATCAAGGAAGCAGTTTCCTGTATGTAATGATCCTTATTTGTGAACGATAACAGAAAAAGACAAAAAGCTGGAGTTGCGATGATAAAAATAGCAGTCAAAGGATTACTTATTATTTTATCTCTATATATTCTGTATGTGGTTATAGCCGCGGTGGTTCTCTTTTATGTACCTTTAAAAACAGGAGAGGAAACGACCTCAATTAAACCGGCTAGCTTTTTTGGTCACAGGGAGTCTACGGATCGAGTGAGGCTTCTTGAAGATGGTTATGAGGCAGGAAGAGTTCGTATTCAAATGATTCAAGAAGCTGAGAAATCGATTGATATTGCTTA
Source organism: Priestia sp. AB (assembly GCF_028369225.1). Classification (NCBI taxonomy): domain Bacteria; kingdom Bacillati; phylum Bacillota; class Bacilli; order Caryophanales; family Bacillaceae; genus Priestia; species Priestia sp. AB. The sequence goes on along the minus strand of NZ_JAQMYN010000003.1, from coordinate 394,480 downwards.
TTACTCAATAGGAAAAGGAGAGTCAACTGATTTAATTATGGCCGCTCTTTTTAAAGCAGCTGATCGAGGCGTCCATACTCGCGTTCTTTTAGATGGGATAGCTAACGGCTTACGGGGAAATCGAAGAGGCGTGCTCTATGCATTAGCCTCACATCCTAATATTGAAGTGAAGTATTACGAACCTCTTCAATTGTTTAAACCTTGGGCGTGGCAAAATCGTATGCATGACAAAATAATGATTGTAGACGGAGAGCTAGGCATAATAGGAGGACGGAATATAGGGGACAAATATTTGGCTAAAAAGCCTCCTCCAGATTTCGTCTATGATCGTGATGTCTTTATTACAAACAGCAAACATAAACAAGATAGCGTTATCACTCAAATGCAAAATTATATAAATGAATTATGGGCTCATCCTTACACTAAAAAAGCTTTTCATCATCTCACGCAGTACCAGGTCGATCAGGGAAAGAGAATGAAAGCTTTGCTGCTGCAGCAATATGATAAAGCTAAGCAAGTAGGAGAAACGTTTGCGACGCCTAAGATTGATTGGAATGCTTCCACCGTTCCTACAAAGCGTGTTTCTTTTATTCATAATCCAATTGAACGCTTTAATAAAAGACCTTTTATGTGGAAAACGTTTATTAACCTGGCAGAAGGAGCTAACCGCTCTGTTCTTATTCAGAGTCCTTATGTGGTGCCAACCAATGCGATGAGAAAGTATATAGCAATGAAAAAGAATCCAGCTGTTCAATGGACGCTACTCACAAATTCAGTTACATCTACGCCCAATGTGTTGGCTTTTTCCGGGTATATAAGTATGCGTGATAAGATTATGAAGACAGGTGTAAAGCTTTACGAATACCAAGGACCTTATTCCATCCATGCAAAGTCTGTGATTTATGATCAAAGACTGAGCGCCGTAGGCTCTTTTAATTTAGATTCTCGTTCTACATTTTTGAATAATGAATCAATGGTCATTATCGATAGTCAAGAATTTGCAAAAAAGTTGACGATGGCGATGGAAAACAAAATGGATAAAAGCATCCTTATTGCCAACCATAAGCGATGGATTAAATCTCCTGACATCCAAAAGAAAGAAGAACCTGTTATGAAGCGAACCTTCCTATACGCCCTTGCAAAAGTGACGAGGTTTTTTAAGGAATTTATTTAAACAATCGGCAGTAGAACAAAAAGCATCCAATGGTATATCCATTGAGTGCTTTTTGTTACATATCTTATAAATAAGTGAATAAATAAACTTATCACATAACGTAAATTATCCTCTTTTATTTGTTGGAAAAACTAGGTAGTATAAACATAATAAACAAAAAGGAGGAAGGCACGTGGAGACCGCCGTTTTAATGAAACCAGATGCAGCTTATAAAGAGGCTTATATGAGCTTTTATCATGAATGGAAAGCAAGCGAAGAAAAAATGATTCCGTGGGTAATTGCTAAAGATCCTGCTTACTTTGAAAAAATGGTTCAAGAGTTGTTAGATGCAGAAAAAGGGATCGGATTAAAAAAAGGATATGTACCCGATTCCACCTACTGGCTAATGCATCACAAAAAAGTAATAGGCGTAGTTAATATCCGCCATGAGCTAAGTGAAATACTGAGAAACAGCGGAGGACATATAGGCTATGGTATTCGGCCGAGCGAAAGACAAAAAGGATATGCGAAGCTGCTACTGAAGTTATCTCTTCAAGAAATTAAAAAGCTGGGAGTTCAACGGGCATTAGTTGTGTGTGATGATTGGAACACTGCTTCTCGTCGAACTATTCTGGCAAACGGTGGTATACAAGACGAGGATTATATAGAAGAGGACGGAGCTGTCGTTCAACGCTTTTGGATTCATACGGATAAAATGGCATAAGAAAGAGGTGAATTCTTCAATTCTCCTCTTTTATGCTTAGTCATATTGTTTTAAAGCTAACTTCAGCCGCATATAGGTATACATGGCGTATGCCTGTCTTCCTTTTAAACTGTACGGATTTGCTTTGGAGCAAAGACAGTCAAGGAATTGCTCATCACATGAGCGGCATGATCCGTAATCTTCATAGCATAAATCATGGTATTTACAGCAGCAGTCTACATCATTTACAGGACAGCCGGGCCCACTGCAGCCGGGACCACACCATTTATAGCCGGGGAAGAGGCAGGGCGTGGCTTTCCTTTTGTTCGGAACAGACATAATCATACATCCTTTTCAATAGTCTCTTTACATTAAATGCAAGAAAGAGAAAAGAGACAGGGACAAACACCTTGCAGCAGCAGCCTAATTTTTATAAATTTCTATTTAATCGATAAATGCGTCATTCATCCGCATTAGTAGTTTGCCAAACAGCTCCTTTTCTTCACTTGACCATTTTTTTAACATACTATGATAGCGTTCAAGGCGCATTTGTTTATCAGTTTGCAGCATGCGTTTTCCACGTGGTGTGATGTCAAATAGGCTGACGCGTCCATCCGAAGGATCAGAAGAGCGGGAAATAAGCTTTTTGTTTTCTAAAACAGCAGCTTGTCTAGACAGAGTTGAAATGTCGAGTTTAAATGCTTCTGCTAGCTCTTTTACACGAGCTGGTCCAAATTCATCTAATTGCCGCAATAATAAATAAGCTGATCTTTCTAGATTTCCTATTTTATTTTCAGAATTATCAAGATAGACGGCTCGTCTAATAAAGGTAGTAAGTTCATATTCAATCAATTCAATTGAATTTTTTTCTTGCATTATAATCTCTCCTTACAAAATCATTCATTGACAAAGAAATATATACTTGTATAATACAAATGTATATATAGTTGTATAGTACAAGTAAAAGTAAGTAAAGTAAAGTAAAGTAAAGTAAAGGATGTTTATATAGTTAAATGTTAGACAACATGACAAAATAAAGAGAGGAGGACAGCTGTTCTTTATCTATAGGACAGTGACCTATAATGAAAGTGATACGAATCATTTTACAAATCGCGATTCTTTATGCTTTTTCTATGGTTGGCGAAGCTGTTCACCACATACTTCACCTGCCTATCCCAGGCAGTATTATAGGCTTAATTTTAATGCTCATTTGCTTAACGTGCAAAATTGTTCCCATCAAAGTGATCGAAGACGGAGCAAGCTTCTTGTTATCTTTTTTACCTTTATTATTCATACCAGCTATGGCAGGAGTGATGAATTATCCTTCGCTTCTTTCAAGCAGCGGAGCGATTTTGTTTTTAATTATTGTGCTTAGTACAATCATTACGATGGCTGCCGCGGGGGCTGCCAGCCAACTTTTAGAAAAGAAAGCGAACAAACGAAAGGAGAAACAACAGTGCAAGAATTCTTTATCGCGCTCTTTATAATCATAGCTACAGTTGCTCTGTATCTAGTCATGGCGAAAGTATACGTACGGTTCTCCTACCCAATTCTTATTCCAGTTTTAACTACAACCGTATTCGTTATTCTTCTTTTGCTTGCTTTTCATATTTCTTATGACGAGTATATGATTGGAGGCAAATGGATTAATTCACTTCTGGGGCCAGCGGTTGTTGCATTAGCGTATCCACTTTATAAACAGCGTGAGATGCTAGTGAAATACAGCATTCCTATTATTGGAGGAGTGTTTGTAGGATTATTTGCAGGCATGATTAGCGGACTTGTGTTCGCTGAAGTATTCGGCATTGACCGAAGCCTGATTTTATCCATTGTTCCTAAGTCTATTACCACTCCCGTTGCAATTCAAATTGCTACGGGACTAGGAGGGGTGCCATCCATGACTGTGGTATTTGTTATGATTGCAGGCTTTTCGGGAGTAATTCTTGGACCTTTACTTTTAAAGTGGATTCGTATTAAAAGTTCTTTAGGAAAAGGAATTGCCCTAGGCAGCGCTTCTCATGCGCTAGGAACTTCTAAAGCATTTGAATACGGTGAACTAACGGTATCGATGAGCTCGGTATCAATGACGTTAAGCGCTGTACTGGGCTCGGTTTTTGGGCCGATTGTTGTCTGGCTATTCCAAGTGTAAAGTGAGATAAGTAAATACAGAAAACAACCCTGTTTGAGTTCAAACAGGGTTGTTTTCTATGTCAAATTACGAATTTTATTCGCAGCAAACTTTCAGTTGTGCGGCTCTTACTCTGGTACTATAATAAAAAGAAAGAAAATTCATAAAATAACCGCTTTTTTGTTATTTTTAGGAAGGCTAGTCAATTGTCGGTTGGGTAAGTAGGCTTAGTCAAGGTTATATACGCAGTAAAAATAGCAGAAAAGAGGAGCTGAACATATTTTATGAAAGAGGAACTCGTGTATATAGGAAAAAAGATTCTTGAGCATAAATATAGCTTGTCAGAAAAATTAGCCGAACGTTTAGATTCTACACATACGCTAAGTATAGAGGAATTAAAAGAAAAGAAAATTTTGAAATGGCGAGTGTCAATTATGGAGTACTTTGGAAGAGCGCTATTTGAAGAACAAGAGGATGTACTTAAACTTGTTAAAGAATGGGCACTTGACACGGGAAAATATGCAGTGGAAAAAAATATTCCTTTAGAAAAAGCACTCGGTATCCTCCCAATATATCGCAGCGTTATTTGGGATGTATTTACAAGAGAACTAGAGGAGCATCAGTTTGCTGCAATTACCATGCTGCATGTCAGTGAGCGAATTGATCCGCTTTTAGATACGGTAACATATGTTTTTGGTCAAATTTATGATGAGCATAATCGATATATGATGAATTTAGCTTACACGTCACTAGAAGAACTGTCAGTTCCGCTCGTACCTGTGACAAAAGGTATCGCTATTATGCCGATTATTGGAGAAATTGATACTCATCGCTCGCAAGTTATTATGGAAACTTGCTTGAAAAAAGGGACAAGCCTTCAATTATCCTATCTTATTTTGGATATTTCAGGTGTCGTGATTATTGATACAATGGTAGCAGACAATCTGTTCAAAATTCATCGATCTCTCAAATTAGTAGGAGTGGAAGCTATTATAACAGGGATACGACCGGAAATTGCCCAAACGGTAGTGAAACTGGGAATTAATTTTAATCAAATTAAAACAGAAGCAAATTTAGAAGCAGCGCTTTTAAAAATTGGGTTTAGACGTCCTGAAGAACATAGCCGTGCGCATGTGTCATCACGGCGCATAAAATGACCGGTTATGAACATACAATGGAGATATTCCTTCTTCTAAACGTCGGTATGAAATATGGATTTCAGCAGATAGAAAGTAAGCGCATAGTAAAAAAGCGGATGTTAATCAACATCCGCTTTTTTACTTAATAAATGCCATATGCCATGGTAGCACAAAAGCATAAACGAGGAAGTATACCACTATTGAATAGATAAAAAACCAGCCGTTTAAATGCATATAGCCACTTTTAATCATTCCGTATTCTATGAGTAGTGAACCAGCGCAAAAGAGAAGTGATAAAACCCATTTATTTTTAGCTGTTAAGTAAGTCAAAAATAAAATGGAAAGGGAAGGTGGAATAAATGTATAGCTTAGAATATCTCCAAGTCCTGTAACTTTTGGATCTCCCAAATCAATCATGTTAAAAACACGCGTAATGATAACATCACAAAGCCATCCGACAAATCCAACTACGCAAAACGTGATATAAAAATCTCGCCAAGTTAGCTGTCGTTTAAATAAAACAAGGGCAAGAATAAATAAACATAAACTAACGGTAATCGGAAACCACAAACCATGTGCAGATAAGTCTAAATGCTGAATTGCTTGCTCCAACATTGTTCACCTCAAAAGAAAGAGTTAGTGTTGAAGTTAGCCTATGTTATGGAAGGTATTTTATACATTTTCTACGCGTTGCGTGTATATTCTTCTCGCAAGATTGAATATAACTTTAAGTCTTGATGAGCTCCTTTAATAAACATGGCTTTTCGAATCGTTCCTTCATAAGACATACCGATTTTTTTCATTACTTTCTCAGATGCAGCATTTTCAACAAAGCACCTCGCCTGAATGCGCACTAAATCCATTTCTTCAAATCCAAACGCAATTACTTTTTCAGCTGCTTCCGTAACAAATCCCTTATTCCAATATTCTTCAGAAATCGCATAGCCAATTTCCGCAATGCGATGAGTAGGGTTCCAGGTGACAAAGTCAATGGTGCCAATACATTTTTTTAAGGCTTTGATTTCCATAGCCCAAGGAGAAATGGATTGGTTGCTGTACTGCTTTAAAACGAAGGAAACAAACTCTTTTGTATCTTGAAGCTTTCGGTGCTTTTCCCAATTTACATATCTGCTTACCTTTTCATTTGAGGCATATTCAAACATGTCACGCACATCTTTTTTTGTAACTTTCCGCAAGCGGAGTCTTTCGGTTTCTAGTGTGGGTAAATTTCCGTATATATCTTTTACTTGAATCATAAAGTTGTCTCCTTTCTCAGCAAGAAGTGGATGAAGTGTTGATAATAATGTTTCATAGAAGCTGCAGCATTCCAAAAATGCGTTTTCTATTTCATGTGCTTGATTCTTTAATTGTAAAATATTTCATTGGTGAGCGTAAGAGGTCAAATGGGTTTTTGAAAAATAAAAAATTATTTTTTCTGTTCATAATCAGTTCACATATGCTTGTTAGACTAAAGTCAGAAATTACGAAGGAGTGAAATGAAACACATGAACAGTGAAGTGAAAGAAGAACGAACTTCAAATAAAAAAAGAATAGACTTATTTTTAGTTCCCATTGTTTTAATTGCAGCATTTTTGAACTTATTTAAAATTTGGACAGATGAATACGCCAACGCTTATTACACGGCAGCTGTCAAAAGTATGCTTCAAAGTTTTCATAATTTCTTTTACGCATCTTTTGATCCAGGAGGCTATGTAACGATTGATAAGCCGCCGGTTGTATTTTGGATTCAGACAATTAGTGCCAAAATATTTGGATTTCACGGATGGAGCGTCATTCTACCGCAAGCATTAGCAGGCATCGGTTCAGTCCTTTTACTATACGTACTCGTAAAACGTACGTTCGGCGTATGGGCTGGGAGATTTGCTGCTCTTGCCATGGCTCTGACGCCAATTGTACCTGCGGTAAGCCGAACAAATAATATCGATAGTATGCTTGTATTTACATTATTAGTAGCAACGTGGATGTTATTTCGTGCTGTGCGTACGGCTAAATTTGGCTGGGTGTTAGCAGCTTTTGCGATGATTGGTGTTGCATTTAATATGAAAATGCTTCAAGCATACATGGTTTTACCAGCATTTTATGTTTTCTATGTAGTGGCAACCAAAATAAATTGGAAAAAGAAAATTGCTTTTTTAACAACAGCGACTGCACTAATGCTCGCGGTTTCTGTCTCATGGGCAGTTGTAGTGGATTCAACTTCTGCTGATAAGCGACCTTATATGGGAAGCAGTCAAACAAATTCAGTTCTAGAGCTTGCTTTTGGATATAACGGTATTAATCGTTTAACTGGAAATACAAGCGTGACGGGAAGCAGTCATAAGCAGCCTGCTCAAACTGAGCAGCAAACAGCAAGCAGTGAAACAAAACAAAATAGTAATTCAAGTGCTGATTCTTCACAAAGCTCAAATCAAAGAAAAAGCAGCTCTTCCCAAAAGATGCAGGCTCCAGGCGGAGGGAATCAAAACGGAATGTTCAACACGGGTAATCCTGGTCCCTTTCGACTATTCCAAAAAGGGTTATCAGATCAAATCAGCTGGTTATTACCATTTGTAATCTTTTCAATCGTGGGTTTATTTGCCGGAGTAAAATTTAAAGGATCTTACACGACAAAACAAAAAGAAAGTTTATTTTGGTTAGCGTGGCTGCTACCAGTAGCTGTCTTCTTTAGTATCGCAGGATTTTTCCATCAGTATTATTTAATTATGCTGGCACCTCCAATCGCTGCATTTGCCGGAGCGGGAGCAGTAGCTTTATGGAGCATGTACAAACAGCATAATGGCTGGAAATCATGGCTGCTGCCAGGTGGTATTTTAACAACGGCAGCACTTCAAGTATATATTATGTCTCCTTATGTCAGCTCAATCGGCGTAGCGCCAATTGCAGGTGTAGGAGCACTGGGCGTCATTTTAGCTCTTGTTTTAGCTGTTCGTAAACAGCGTAAAAATTCGTTGACGAACTACCTAGGAGCCGCAGCGATGGTTGTCTTACTTGCGATGCCGGCGTACTGGGCGATGACACCAATTATTTATGGTGGAAATAGCATGCTTCCATCAGCAGGTCCTGATTCTTCAAGCGGTATGGGAGGACCTCCAAGCACAGCTACAAATAGCAAACAATCTGGCTTTAACGGCATGCAGCCTCCAGGAAGCTCTAGCGGCAATTCATCATCGAACAATCAAATGCAGCCGCCAAGCGGTTCATCGAACAGCGGTCAAATGCCGGGGGGTTCGTCCAATAATGGTCAAATGCAGCCGCCAAGCGGTTCTTCAAACAGTGTTCAAATGCCAAATAGCTTTTCAAACAAATCATCATCTTCAAAACGAAAAAGTGGAGGGATGAACGCAGAAGTAAATCAAAAGCTACTAAACTATTTAACAAAAAATAATACAGGTGAAAAATATTTATTTGCCACAACGGATTCAACTTCAGCTGCACCTTACATTATCAAAACGGGCAAGCCAGTAATGGCAATGGGTGGATTTAGCGGTTCAGATCCAATTTTAACGGTAAGTAAATTAAAAGCCATGATTAAAAAAGGTGAAGTGAAATATTTCTACTTGTCTGGAATGGGCAAGAGAGGTCAATCTGACGTTATCACGTGGATTAAAGAAAATAGTAAGGAGATTCCTTCTTCCAAGTGGCAGTCTACTTCATCAAGTGCTCAGCAAGGGCCATCTGGAAACGGAACACTATACGAAATAACGCTTAAATAAGGAGGGCATAAACATGAGTTCCATTGTTAAATATTCTATTGTTGTTCCTGTCTATAACGAAGAAGAAGTGATTCATGAAACCTACCGCCGTCTCACAGAAGTGATGCATTCAACGAAAGAAGCTTACGAGCTTCTTTTCGTGAACGACGGCAGTAGAGATCGAACAGCAGAAATCATTAAAGAGTACAGTGAGCAAGACCCAGCGGTTGTTTTATTAGATTTTGCCCGTAACTTTGGTCATCAAATTGCTATTACAGCTGGTATGGATTATGCAAGAGGAGAGGCGGTCGTTGTGATTGATGCTGATTTGCAAGACCCGCCCGAATTGATTTTAGAGATGATTGAAAAATGGAAGCAAGGGTTTGACGTTGTATACGCTAAGCGTACAAAGCGAAAAGGAGAAACATACTTTAAAAAACAGACGGCTGCTATGTTTTATCGCTTCTTACGTGCGATGACCGATATTGATATTCCGCTTGATACAGGGGATTTCCGTTTGCTAGATCGCAAAGTGTGCAATCAAATGAATAGCATTCAAGAAAAAAATCGCTTTGTTCGCGGATTAGTAAGCTGGGTGGGCTTTAAGCAAACAGCAGTAGAATATGAGCGAGACGAGCGTTTGGCGGGTGAGTCGAAATATCCTTTGAAAAAGATGCTGAAGCTTTCAATGGATGGCATTACGTCTTTCTCCTATAAACCGCTGAAGCTAGCTAGCTATGCTGGTGTAACGCTATCTGGTATCGGTTTTATTTATCTTTTAGTGGTGCTGTATTTGAAGTTATTTACAGACAGCACCATCACAGGGTGGTCGTCATTAATTGTCATTCAGCTATTCTTTAGCGGCATCATTTTAATTATTCTTGGTATGATTGGAGAATATATTGGCCGCATCTACGATGAAACAAAAAATCGTCCACTCTATATCGTCCGGGAAAAGTATCAGCTTGAACCACGCAAGGAAGTATCACTTCGTGACTAACAAATGGATATCTTTTATTAAATTTGCGTTAGTAGGAGTTTTAAATACACTGATTGATTTTGTAGTATACGCACTTTTAACAACAATCGGTGTTAACTATATACTAGCGCAGTGGATTTCATACAGTGCGGGCATTTTAAACAGTTATGTCATGAATCGCAAATGGACGTTTGAGAGAAAAGAAAAAAGCAGTAAGCGTGAAGTGATTTCATTTGTGATCGTAAATTTGATCACTTTATCTCTAACATCATTTCTGTTGACTGTTCTATATAATAAATGGGGTGTAGCGCTGCTACTCAGTAAACTTTTAATTACAATCGTAAGTGTCGGTATCAACTTTATTGGTACTAAATTATTTGTATTTACTACTAAAAAAGAAAGAGGGATTCATATATGACCATAAAAAAAGCAGTTATTCCAGTAGGCGGTTTAGGAACTCGATTTTTGCCAGCGACAAAAGCGCAGCCCAAAGAAATGCTGCCAATTGTCGATAAGCCTGCTGTACAATATATTGTAGAAGAAGCTGTGAAATCAGGTATTGAAAGTATTATTTTTATTACAGGACGAAACAAAAAATCAATTGAAGACCATTTTGATAAATCAATTGAGTTAGAGCAAATGCTTGAAGAAAAACACAAGTTCCAAATGCTAAAAGAAGTACAAACGATCTCATCAATGGCCAGCATTCACTATATTCGTCAAAAAGAGCCGTTAGGACTTGGTCATGCTATTCTTTGTGCCGAACAGTTTATTGGAGATGAGCCGTTTGCCGTTCTTCTTGGAGACGATATTATGACTTCTGAAGAACCTGCGCTCAAACAGATGATCCAAGCGTATGAAACGACTAATCAATCAGTTATCGGAGTTCAAAAAGTGGATGTTGAAGAGGTATCAAAATACGGAATCATTCAGCCGAAAAATAAATCTGGCAGCCTTCATGAAGTGAATGACTTGATTGAAAAACCATCGATAGAACAAGCTCCGTCAACTATTGCCGTTATGGGCCGCTACATTTTAAATCCTTCTATTTTTTCTTATCTAAAAACGATTGAAAGAGGGGTAGGAAATGAATTACAATTAACAGATGCACTGGGTGTGGTATGTGAAAAAGAGCGATTGTTTGCTCTTGAACTGGAAGGACAGCGCTTTGATATTGGAGATAAGGTAGGCTATATGAAAGCGATGGTAGAAGTTGCGTTAAAGCGCAGAGATTTACGTCAAACGTTTTTATCGTATTTGGAGGGAATTGTAGAAAAAGAACGAGCAAACAACTTCAGCTAATAAGAGTTAATCAGTTTGTTCATATTCAGTTCATATTTGAAGTCTAAAATCATTGTATGATCTTATGCGGCTCTCTGTTTACTATAAACAGAGAGCTTACTGTGCGTAAAAGCTGGACAAACTTAGGAATAGGGAGAGACATGTATGATTCAAATATTAGTTGCAGATGATGATCAACATATTCGAGAGCTGATATCATTATATTTAGAAAATCAAGGATTTAAAATTATAAAAGCAGCAGATGGTGAAGAAGCGTGGGCGAAAATGGAAGAGTTTCGAATTGATCTAGCGGTCGTTGATATCATGATGCCATTTAAAGACGGATGGGAACTAACAAAGGAAATTAAGGAGTATTTTGATATACCGGTTTTAATGGTAACAGCTAGAGGCGAATCTCATGATAAGCTAAAAGGATTTGATATCGGAACAGACGACTATGTCGTGAAGCCTTTTGATCCTCAGGAAATGGTTGCTCGTGTAAAGGCTCTTTTACGCAGGTACCGAGTAGAAGCTAACAATGTAATCTATATGGGGAATATAAAACTAGACCGTACCAAATTAGAGATGAGTGCAGGAGAAACAAGCGAACAGCTGCCGTTAAAAGAGTTTGAATTAATGTTCACGTTAGTTAGTTCTCCAGGAAAAATTTTTACTCGTGATCAGCTTATTCAATTAATTTGGGGATATGATTATGAAGGCGATGAGCGCACGGTAGACGTTCACATAAAACGTCTGCGAGAGAGGCTTAATCATATGAAAAACGTCGGTATGGAAATCAAAACAATTCGCGGACTAGGCTATAGAGCAGAAGGGTGTTAACGTGAAATCAATTTATGTAAAGCTGGTTCTGTCGTTCATCATTACAATTTTATTGAGCGTTGTGATTACCGTTGTCGTCACGACATTTCTTAGCAAGCAGAAGCTCGAAATGCGATTAGGTCAGGATATGGTGAAGATGGGAGAAGATTTTATCGATTTGTACGGAGCAGAAGACTCGGACAAAGCTGCAAGGTTTTTATCTAATTCATCATTCATCCATTTTTCGTTTATTATTATTGATGATCAGCATGAAGAAAAAGTATTAGGACAGCCAGGACCACCTATTCCAATTACACCGAAAGAAGTAGATCAAGTATTAGACGGGAAGCGTTATTCTAATTTAAACGAGGAAAAAGATGATCGTCCACAGCCAAACGTAGTGGGTCTTCCTTTTAAAGAAAATGGACGGTCGTATGCTCTGTTTATTCAGTCTCATCCACAGCGGCAATTTTCAGTTATTCAAGATGTTCAAAATATCCAGCTTATTACGATTTTATTAGTGGGTATTGTATTATTTGCATATGTTTCAATGATTATTATTAAACCGATTAAGCGTCTCAGTACAGCGATGAAAGTTGTCGGACAAGGCGAATACAATGTGCAAGTCGAGCACGCAGCGAATGATGAAATCGGTCTGTTAACTAAAAATTTTAATCAAATGACTAAAGAATTAAACAAAATAGAAACAATGAGGCAAGAGTTTATTGCTAGCGTTTCGCATGAGATTCAATCACCGCTGACCTCTATTCGCGGTTTTTCAGCGGCACTTAAAGATGATATCGTCAGTGAAGATAAAAAGATACAATATTTAACGATTATTGAAAAAGAAAGTACAAGACTTTCTCAGCTTAGTTCCAATTTGCTAAAGCTTGCTTCTCTAGACTCTGAACATCAAACGCTAATGCTGCAGCAATACCGGTTAGATGAACAAATCAGGCATGTGGTCATGGCTTTAGAACCTCAGTGGACAAAAAAGAACATAGAAATTGACCTTGATTTATCCAATGTTCAAATAGAAGCAGATAAAGATTTGTTAGAGCAAGTTTGGCTGAATTTAGTAACAAATGCTATTAAATATACGCCTGAAAATGGATTTGTGAAAATATCTATTCATCAAAAAAACGAGGAAATAGACGTGAAAATAAAGGATAATGGAATTGGTATTGCCGAAGAAGATCAAAAATATATTTTTGAAAGCTTTTATAAAGTAGATAAATCGAGAACGTTAAAAGGAAGCGGCCTCGGTCTGGCCATTACAAAAAAAATTGTTCGGCTGCATGAGGGCGCGGTACGTGTTGAAAGCAAAAAAGAACAAGGAAGCATTTTTACGGTAACCTTGCCTATCCAAAAAAATAGGGCTAAAAAAGACTCGTTTGTGTAAGTTCATGCAGATGAGTCTTTTTTATTAGGTCAAAGATATAAAAAAAATTAATAATATCTATTTATTTTTTTAATCCCTACTTGACATATAGGTAAAGTGTAAATAATATAGATAGTATAAATCTTTTGAAAAAATTGGGATGCTAAAGAAGCTGATCGGTCAACCGAAGGCTCATACTTGTTCGCTACTAGTGTGGGCCTTTTCTGTACATTGGTTGTGGTCATTAAAATCTCAATCTTCAACTGAACATATGGGGAGGATTACCATGTATTTATCTTCTGCACATTATACAAGTACTTATAGATGTTGTTCGCTTTGTTTATTCAACTGCAGCTAAAATATAAATTTATCTATGAATAGGAGAATGATAAAATGGCTTCAATTACACAAGAAAAATTAGATTATATTGTTAAATTACTAACTGAAATCAACTATGGATCTGTACTAATTACTCTTCACGATGGACAAATTACTCAAGTGGACAGCACGGAAAAAAACCGCTTTTTAGCTAAAAGCAAAGTAGCAAGCCACAAATAAGCCTAATTAAATACGTATTTAGAGAAACTGAAGGGCCAGCTTAGCTAGCGAATGCTTGACGGCGGGGCAAGCAAGTACTGTACTAAATATAGAAAACGTGCGTATTCGAATTAAAATTGACTTTCTTTCCGGTAGAAGATTTAGAATTTTTTGAATTAAAATTGTGTCATAGGTTGTATGAGTATGACGATGAGAAGTATAAAGCTGCTAAAGCAGCAGCTTTATACTTTTTAAAATTATGAAAATCTGACAGTTTCATTCCTGTGCTGACCGGATTACCGAAGGCTTCTGACCTGTGTTAGGAGTCTTTTTTTTATTCTTAAATTAATATAATAGGAGGAGAAAAGATGGAAAATTTATTACGAGCAGCGGTGCGGCAAAGAAAACAATACCTCATTGAAGAGTTGCTGAAAAAAGGGATTTACAAAAAAGAAAACCATCATCTTTTTGAACTTACACTCTCTGACTTAGAAAAAGAGTATCAGGCACGCAGTAAGTAAGGAAAGCACGTAAAAAGAACTAAAATAAGTGTAAAAAAACTAAAAACCTAGTTGACTAATAGGTAAAGTGTGTTTATTATAAAAACAAGAATAAATTGTCTTTTCAGAAAGTATCTTCTTTTTATTCTTACGAATAAATTTAATAAGAATAATTTAAGAGCATATACGCTGATCAGACTAACTGAAGGCTGCTTCTCTTTTCAAAGAGATAGCGGCCTTTTTGTATTTTTTTATAAAAAGGGGAGTAAAACATGAAGAAAAAAGCAGTTCAGTTTTTAATGGTGCTAACGGCACTGCTGGTCGTGCTAGCAGGTTGCGGCAATGGGAAATCTACTGAAACAGCAGGGAAAGATAGTTCTGCGAGTAAAAACGATTCAAAAAAACCAGTAGAGCTTTTAAACGTTTCATATGATCCTACACGTGAGCTTTATCAGGAGTTCAATAAGAGCTTTGCATCTTATTGGAAAGGTAAAACAGGGCAAGACGTTACTATCAAGCAATCACACGGTGGCTCTGGTAAGCAAGGCCGGGCAGTTATTGACGGTTTAGAAGCGGATGTCGTAACGCTTGCGCTTGCATACGATATTGATGAAATTGCTCAAACTCGCCAATTATTAAACAAAGACTGGGAAAAAGAATTGGCTCATAATTCTACACCATACACATCAACAATTGTTTTTTTAGTTCGTAAAGGAAATCCAAAGGGAATTAAAGATTGGGATGATTTAACGAAAAAAGGTGCATCCGTTATTACACCAAATCCAAAAACGTCTGGAGGCGCACGCTGGAATTATTTAGCGGCTTGGGCATACGCGAAGAATAAATATAACGGAGATAACAAAAAGATTGAAGACTTCATGAGTAAACTTTATGGAAATGTCGAAGTGTTAGACTCAGGCGCACGCGGAGCGACAACTACGTTTGTAGAACGGGGCATTGGAGACGTGTTAATTGCATGGGAAAATGAAGCTTACTTATCGTTAAATGAGCTAGGAAAAGATAAATTTGAAATTGTAACACCGTCATTAAGTATTTTAGCAGAACCGCCTGTTGCTGTAGTAGATAAAGTAGCTGAAAAGAAAGGCACAACAAAGGTAGCAAAAGCATACTTGAAATATCTATATACAGAAAAAGGTCAGGAAATCGCAGCGGAAAATTACTATCGTCCTCGAAATGAAAAAGTATTAGAGAAACACAAAGATCAATTTCCTTCTCTTAACCTAGTCACCATTAAAGATTTTGGCGGCTGGAAAAAAGCTCAAGAAACTCATTTTAACGATGGAGGAACATTCGATCAGATTTATCAGCCAAAGTAATATGATGCATTAAAAAAAGTAAATGAGGAAGATACGAATGGTAATTCGTATCTTCTGTGTACATGTATCTTGAAAGCAGAGAGAGGTGTAAGACGTGAGCGTGTTACAACGACAGAAGAAAAAGAAAAGCATCTTACCTGGATTTGGGCTTTCTTTAGGTTTTACGATGTTTTATGCAAGTATCCTTGTGCTTTTTCCGTTAGCTATGATTTTTCTAAATACGGCATCTATGGGATGGAGCGACTTTATTAAAACTGTTACAGACTCTAGAGTAGTAGCATCATATAAATTAAGTTTTGGAGCAGCATTTGCGGCAGGGATTATTAATGTTATTTTTGGAACTATTATTGCATGGGTATTAGTGAGATATCATTTTCCCGGAAAGAGGTTTATTGATGGACTTGTAGATTTGCCGTTTGCTTTACCAACGGCTGTTGCCGGCATTGCCTTGACCACTCTTTACGTTCCGAAAGGATGGATTGGTCAATTATTTACGTTTAAAATCGCATTTACGCCTATCGGAATTATTATCGCTCTGACGTTTATTGGTCTGCCGTTTGTTGTCCGAATGGTGCAGCCAGTATTGCAAAACTTTAATGCAGAGATCGAAGAAGCATCGGCTAGTTTAGGAGCCAGCCGAATGCAAACGTTCAGAAAAGTTATTTTTCCAGAGCTGGTGCCTGCTATTTTAACAGGCTTTTCTCTTTCATTCGCAAGAGCGCTTGGAGAATACGGGTCAGTTGTTTTTATTGCTGGAAA
Organism: Priestia sp. AB; assembly: GCF_028369225.1. Lineage (NCBI taxonomy): Bacteria > Bacillati > Bacillota > Bacilli > Caryophanales > Bacillaceae > Priestia > Priestia sp. AB. The sequence continues at coordinate 378,051 of NZ_JAQMYN010000003.1, read as the reverse complement.
TATGCCGATGAAAACTGAAATTACGCCGCTTATTATTATGACAAAACTCGAGCAGTACGATTATGCGGGCGCTACTGCTATTGCATCAGTCATGCTCGTTGTATCATTTTTTCTGTTATTACTTATTAATATTATTCAATGGTGGACAAATCGTAAATTTGTACATAGTTAAGGAGGGATGACATTGGCAGGACATGTTCCAATGCAGCATGCAAAAACGACTGTTAAACTTAATCATTCTAGTTTAAAAGAGCCCAAAGTCGTCCAGTGGCTGCTTACATTTATTGCACTGGCTTTTTTAGTTCTATTCTTAGTGCTCCCGCTCATCACCATTTTTATGACAGCTTTTCAAAAAGGGTTGGAAACGTATCTCGCTGCGATTACAAATCCGGATGCTTTGGCTGCTATTAAACTAACGCTAATTGTGGTGCTTATTACTGTTCCTTTAAATGCCGTTTTCGGCGTGGTAGCTGCATGGTTAATTACAAAGTTTGATTTTAAAGGAAAGAATATTTTAATTACGCTTATTGATTTGCCGTTTGCTGTTTCGCCTGTTATTGCTGGATTGGTTTTTATTTTATTATTTGGTGCACAAGGTTTATTCGGAGAATGGTTGTTTAATCAAGATATTAAAATTGTCTTTGCTATTCCCGGTATTATATTAGCTACTCTTTTTGTAACGCTTCCGTTTGTTGCCAAAGAATTGATTCCACTCATGCAAGCTCAAGGGTCAGCCGAAGAAGAAGCGTCGTTAACGTTAGGAGCTAGCGGTTTCAAAACTTTTTTTCTAGTGACGTTACCTAATATTAAATGGGGCTTATTATATGGCATTATTTTATGTAATGCGCGGGCGATTGGGGAGTTTGGAGCTGTTTCCGTTGTGTCTGGGCACATTCGAGGAATGACAAATACGATGCCTCTTCATATTGAAATTCTCTACAATGAATATCAATTTGCAGCAGCGTTTGCAGTAGCATCTTTAATGTCAATTTTAGCTATTTTTACATTAATTATAAAAAATATTATTGAGTGGAAAGTCAAACATATTTAAAAAGGAAGGAGCTTATGAGATGAGTATCCATATTAAGCACGTATCAAAGAACTTTGGTGATTTTAAAGCGCTGGATTCTATTAACATTGATATTCAAACGGGTGAATTAGTAGCTTTACTCGGTCCGTCCGGTTCTGGAAAAACATCTTTGCTTCGTATCATTGCCGGTCTTGAACATCTTGATCAAGGAGCTATTTTATTTGATGGAAAGGAAATTACGCACATAAATCCAAAAGAGCGGAATGTAGGGTTTGTTTTTCAACACTATGCTTTGTTCAGGCATATGACTGTGTTTGATAACATTGCGTATGGTTTAAAAGTACGATCTAAAAAAACAAGGCCTTCTAAAACAGACATTACCAAGAAAGTAACCGAGCTGCTGCAGCTTGTTAAACTAGAGCCGCTTGCAAATCGCTATCCCTCTCAATTATCAGGCGGACAGCGCCAGCGAGTAGCGCTTGCTCGAGCGTTAGCAGTAGAACCGAAGGTACTACTATTAGATGAACCTTTTGGCGCTCTGGATGCAAAAGTTCGCAAGGATTTACGCAGATGGCTGCGTAAATTGCATAATGATTTTCATATTACGAGTATTTTCGTTACGCATGATCAAGAAGAAGCCTTGGATGTAGCTGATCGTATTGTTGTGATGAACAACGGGAAAATTGAGCAGATTGGAAGTCCTGAAGAAGTATATGATCATCCTAACAGTCCATTTGTGTACGATTTTTTAGGAAACGTCAATTTATTCAAGGGCCGCATTCATAAAGGCAGACTAAAACAAGGAAGCTTTGAAATGGATGTTCCAGAATTTAACGGAAGAAATGAAGAAGCAGCTGTTGGGTATGTACGACCTCATGATATTCACCTTGAAAAGGTAAAAACAAGCGCAGATGCTGTTTCTGCAACCGTTAGCCATATTCATGTCATAGGACCTATCGTGCAAGTTGAATTAAAAAGAGAAGATGCAGAAGAATTTTTAGAAGCTGAATTGAGCAAAGAGCACTATAAAGTCCTCAGTCTTCAAGTGGGAGAGAAGGTGTATGTAAAGCCTAAGCAGCTAAAAGTATTTATTCCAGAAGATTATTCTATTTAATAAAAAGCGTAAAGGGTATGCCTTTGCGCTTTTTATCTAACAATAAATTAGTACCAGATATTAAAATCAGGTGTTATAATTGAGTATCAACTGATTTGAGGTGGAGAAATGATGCAATCAAAAGCTAGAATCACAGGAATGGGGATATATACACCAAAGCAAAAATTAACGAACGACCATTTAAAAGAAATGGTTGATACCAGTGACGAATGGATTGTACAGCGTACCGGAATGAAAGAACGACGAATTGCTGGTGAAGGCGAATACACGTCTACGCTTGCCATTCGAGCCGTTGAAAATTTGCTTAACCGATATGCTGTAGAAATAGAAGATGTAGATGCAATTATTGTTTCGACAACAACGCCGGATCACTTTTTTCCCAGCGTAGCATGTCAAATTCAAGATTACTTTCATATTGATCAAGCTGCTGCATTTGATCTAGGTGCCGCATGCGCCGGTTTTACATATGGCCTTCATGTGGCGAACGGCTTAGTGACGTCGGGATTGCATAAAAAGATTTTAGTTATTGGTGCTGAAGTCATGTCGAAAATTACAGATTATACGGACCGGGCCACATGCGTGCTGTTTGGTGACGGAGCGGGAGCTATGCTTGTAGAGTACGATGAGCATAATCCGAGTTTCTTAGGATGTCACTACGGAACGGACGGAAGCGGAGGGGTGAATTTATATCGTTCTAACTTATCTAATACTCTTTCAGGAAAAGAAATTAATTCGAGCGGGAATTTAGTTCAAAACGGACGTGAAGTATACCGCTTTGCTGTCCGAACGATTCCAAAAGGAGTAGAAGCATTATTAAAGAATACTTCCATTTCTCTTTCTGATGTAAATTGGTTTATTCCGCACAGTGCAAACCTTCGAATGATTGAAGCTATTTGTGCTAAAACAGGTGTTACAATGGATAAAACGTTAACGAGTGTGCAATACTGCGGAAATACATCTTCAGCTTCTATTCCGCTTGCTTTAAACGAAGGAATAATGACAGGAAAAGTACAGGGTAATGACCTCCTTATTCTTTATGGGTTTGGAGGAGGATTAACACACTGCGGTCTGTTAATTAAATGGACGTGTAAAGAAAAAAGCTAAAAGGCGTCGCCGTTTAGCTTTTTTCTTTTTATAACAGCGTGTTTGCAGTATTTTCAGCGCAAACATATATAATAGAAAAAACCCGCTTTTTTAAAGCGGGTTTTCAACTGGCTTTTGGAATGGTAAAACCTACTCCAAAGACGTCGCGCACATCGTGTACGACCACAAAAGCTTGTTCGTCGACTTTATGAATAATACGCTTTAATTCTAGCAGTTCTTGTTTGTTCACAACTACGTACAATACGTCTTTTGCTTCTTTTGTATAGCTTCCATGAGCAGAAAAGACAGTGACGCCGCGCTGCATCTTTTTATTGACTTGTTCGGCTACTTCAGCTGAACGGTGTGAAATAATAGTGATTGCTTTGCGAGGGTTGAGTCCTTCAATGATATAATCAAGCACCTTCGTTCCGATGTAAAGAGAAATAACCGTATACATCGTCTTTTCTCCACCGATGACAAAATAAGCGCTTGCTACAACTAATAAATCAATTGCCAGCATCGTTTTGCTAATATTCCAGTCTAGATATTGATTAGCTAAGCGGGCAATAACTGCAGAGCCTCCGGAAGTTCCGCCACCTCTAAACACAAGTCCGAGTCCTACACCAGCTAAAATACCAGCAAAAATAGCCCCCAGTAGCGTATCGTCAAGAGGATTTCCCAGTCCTTCAGTTATATGTAGGAATAGAGATGTAAAAATAATACATATAATTGTGTAAGCAATCACACGTTTGTGAAGCAATTTGTATCCGATCAGTACCAGCAAACCGTTTAATATAAAGTTTGTGATACCCGGAGACCAGCCTAATACATAATAGGTAATCATTGTTACACCGGTTACGCCCCCTTCTGCTAATTCATTTGGAATAGCAAAGTAATTAATGGCCAGTGCGAAAATGAGGCTCCCTAGAATAATGAGGATAATTTCTTTTATTTTATTAATCATGAACGTTACCTCCAATCATCAAAAGCTCCGAAAACACAGTCATGACAATGTATTATACCAACTCTAGAGACCGAATTAAAGATGGGATATTATTATTTTTTAAAAAATCAGTTTCTGCTATTAACATAAAATCTTTTGACAGTTTTTATGGAGTATGAAAAAATGAATTGTTTGCTTTTATTTTGATTAAAAAGTTTTGCAATGAGAATGTTCGTTCGGTAAAATAGAAGCAAGAGTCAAGGGGGAGAATGAACGTGTATCAAGATGAATTAAAACAGTATGCGAAGTTAGTAATGCCCGAGCATTTAGAGAAAATGAAGAAAATGTACAGTCCCGATGCGCATAAGCAGCCTTTAGGGTTGAAAAAAGAAAAGATTGAGCATATTGAAAATGTCATTATGAACAGTTACTCGGAGCATCATCCAGTAACGCTTCACGTCTATGAAGCAGGACATATTCAAAGGTATGAACGAGTGACGATTGATAAAGTCTCGCTGCAGTCGAATACGCTGATGGTTACAGGCCCTTGTTATACATATTCGATTCGAGCGGATGCAGTAATTGAAGCAGATGTATGGAAAGATGAAAGCTACTCTAGCTAAGAGTAGCTTTTTTGTTCGTTTTGTATCTTTTTTTTAACGCATGCATACAATACATAAAAGCATATTCTGCGAGTAGCAACTTCTAGCTACTAGGAAATTTTAATTAAAGAAGGGATTATTGTATGCAAAATGAAAAAAACCAAGTAAGAGAAATCGAATTAACGCAGTTCATTAAAAAAAGACTCGTTCGTTTTATCTCAAGTTTAGCTATTTCTTCTGCCCTTGCTTCCATATTATATATGCTTCTGTTTTTATTTAAATGATGGGTCACTTTGAGTTGTCCAAAAAGGTGGACAACTTTTTTAGTGTGTAGGCTTTTATGAAATCAGGACAAGCTATGCGTGATTCAGTCAGAAAAATTCAATCGGTCAAGAAATCGTCAAAAACAGTCATAGCTAATTGGGTAGAAGAAAACCTTTACATATAATGAGAAAAGTAGACAAATTCTCGAATTACCAGCTTATTTCCTTTTGTATAAACTATCATTAAAACAAATGCAAAACTAATTATTCATTCAAAAAACTTTATTTTGTAATTAAAAAAATGAATGTTTTTGATTTTTTATGATTGATTTTGAATGTAAACCGTGATAAAGTAAGTACATGAAATAAATGAAAACGCTTTTTTGAAAAAGGAGCTAGAACATGTTAACGCCGGAGAGACATCAACTAATCTTAAAACTTTTAAAAGAGAAAGAACTTGTAAAAGTGCAAGAGTTTATCGAAGTTACAGGCGCTTCGGAATCCACAATTAGAAGAGACTTAAGTCAACTAGAAGAAGAGCAAATGCTCAAACGTGTTCACGGTGGCGCTTCGCTTATTCGCAGTAAACGAATTGAACTGAGCGTTATCGAAAAATCTGCTAAAAATGTTCAAGATAAACGAAACATTGCAGAGTATGCGGCTTCCATTATAAATGAAGGTGACTGTATTTTTTTAGATGCAGGAACTACAACGTATGAAATGATTCCTTTTTTAAAGCAAAAAGATGTAGTTGTCGTGACAAATGGTTTAATGCATTTAAACCCGATGCTAGAACAAGGTATCACCCTCTATTTAATTGGAGGATCCGTTAAACATAAAACGGGCGCTTTAATTGGCAATGGAGCTCTTTTAAGTCTTGAGCAATATCGTTTTGATAAGTGCTTTATGGGAGCGAATGGGATTCATCATCAATATGGATATACAACTCCCGATCCAGAAGAAGCATTAATCAAGCAAACGGCAATGAAGCTGTCTAGAGAATCTTATATTTTATCAGATTCTACTAAGTTTTTTGAAACAAGTTTTGCGAAAATAGCCGATTTACATGAAGCAAAAATTATAACAAATGACGTACCTAGCGATGTACTTATACAGTATGCAAACAAAACAGACATAAAGGTTGTGAAATCATGATTTATACATGTACGTTGAACCCATCCGTTGACTACGTAGTACATGTTTCAGCATTCGAAGAAGGCGGGCTTAACCGCACAACGAATGAAGCCAAGTTTCCAGGAGGAAAAGGCATTAACGTCTCTCGCGTTTTAAAGCGATTAGGTGTTGATAATAAAGCTCTCGGTTTTGTAGCCGGCTTTACAGGAACCTATATTGAAGACTACTTAAAAGCGGAGAATATCGAAACAGCTTTTACAAGAGTTGATGGAGATACCCGCATTAACGTAAAGTTAAAAACGGAAAAAGAAACAGAAATTAACGGTCAAGGACCTGCTATTACAGACGAAGCGCTTCAGTCTTTATTGACTCAAGTAAAGCAAATGACTGAAGGCGATATCTTCGTATTAGCAGGGAGTATACCGAAAACGCTTCCAAGTTCCGTGTATGAAACATTAACTGAACTAGCTGCAGCGAACGGAGTAAAAGTTGTAGTAGATGCAAGTGGAAAAACCTTGCTAGACGTCGTGTCTCACAAGCCGTTTTTTATCAAACCGAATCATCATGAACTTGCAGAATTGTTTGATGTAGAAGTAAACAGTGCAGAAGATGCGCTAGTATATGGTAAAAAACTCGTGGAACAAGGAGCGCAAAACGTCGTTGTATCCATGGCAGGCGATGGAGCACTTCTTATTAACGAAAGCGGTGTCTACAGTGCCACAGTCCCTAAAGGAACAGTGAAAAATTCTGTTGGAGCTGGCGATTCACTTGTAGCTGGATTTATTGCTTCTTATGTAAAGCAAGGGGATTTATTAGAAGCCTTTCAAACAGGAGTTGCTTCAGGAAGTGCCACAGCATTCTCACTTGAATTATGTACAGCAGAAGATGTAAAGACGCTTCGTGAACAAGTGTCAATCACAAAGGTAGAGTAGGGGGAACCGAGAATGAGAATTACAGAACTATTAAAAAAAGATACAATCATTCTTGATTTAAAAAGCACGTCAAAAGCTGATGTTATTGATGAGTTAGTTGGAAAATTAGACGAAGCTGGTCGCTTAAGCGACCGAGCTGGCTATAAAGAAGCAATTTTAAACCGTGAATCTCAAAGTACAACGGGAATTGGGGAAGGCATCGCCATTCCGCATGCGAAAACAAGCTCGGTAAAAACGCCGGCCATTGCATTTGGACGCTCAACAGAAGGTATCGATTATGAATCATTAGACGGACAGCCTGCACATCTATTCTTCATGATTGCAGCGAGTGAAGGCGCAAATAACGCTCACTTAGAAACACTATCTCGTTTGTCTACGTTATTAATGGACGAATCGTTCCGAAAAACGTTGCTAACGGCATCATCGATTGATGAAGTCATTAAAGCAATTGATGATAAAGAAACTGAAAATGAAGCGCCGGAAGAAGAAGTGGATACGGCTTCAGATCAATTAGTGCTTGCTGTAACGGCTTGTCCAACAGGAATTGCCCACACATATATGGCAGCGGACAGCCTAAAAGCAAAAGCGAAAGATATGAACGTGACGCTAAAAGTTGAAACAAATGGTTCCAGCGGTGTTAAAAACGCGTTGACGAAGGAAGAAATTGAAAACGCTACCGCTATTATTGTTGCAGCGGACAAGCAAGTAGAAATGGAACGTTTTGCAGGTAAAAAAGTTATTCAAGTTCCAGTAGCTGAAGGAATTCGCAAGCCTGAAGAATTAATTAACCGCGCGTTAAAAGGAGATGCTCCTATATACAGCGGCGGCGGTGGCAGCAAAGAAGGCGGAGAAAGTAAAGGATCAGAGCGTACAGGGTTTTACAAACACCTAATGAGCGGTGTATCAGCAATGCTTCCGTTTGTTGTAGGGGGCGGGATCTTAATTGCTATTTCATTCATGTTTGGCATTCACTCAGCAGAACCGAAAGATCCGACGTACAATGCATTTGCAGCGGCGCTAAAAACAATTGGCGGAGATAATGCATTCTTCTTACTAGTACCGGTACTAGCAGGGTTCATTGCAATGAGTATTGCTGATCGTCCTGGTTTAGCTCCTGGTATGGTTGCAGGTCTTTTAGCAGCTTCTGGTGGAGGCGGTTTCTTAGGTGGTTTAATCGCTGGTTTCTTAGCGGGTTATGTAGTAGTGGGATTAAAGAAATTATTCAGCGGTTTACCGCAAGCGCTTGATGGAATTAAGCCAGTTCTTCTTTATCCGCTATTTGGGATTTTTATCTCAGGATTGATTATGCTTTATGTTGTAAACGAGCCAGTTAGTGCAATTAACAAAGGATTAACGCACTGGTTAAGTGGATTTGGTACAGGTAACTTAGTATTATTAGGTATTATCTTAGGCGGTATGATGGCAATTGATATGGGTGGCCCTATTAATAAAGCAGCCTTTACATTTGGTATTGCAATGATTGATGCTGGAAACTATGCACCACACGCAGCGATTATGGCAGGCGGTATGGTTCCACCATTAGGTATGGCTATTGCGACAACTTTGTTCAAAAACAAATTTACTCGCCAAGAGCGCGAAACAGGTAAAACGTGTTATGTAATGGGTCTGTCATTTATTACAGAAGGTGCGATTCCATTCGCAGCAGCTGACCCAGGCCGTGTTATTCCCGCATCGGTTATCGGTGCTGCAGTAGCAGGTGCTTTAACAATGATGTTCCACATCGGTTTACCAGCACCACACGGCGGTGTATTCGTTATCGGAATTGTACAAGGAAATCCTCTTTTATATGCACTAGCAATTTTAATTGGTGCAATTGTAACGGCGGTTCTTGTAGGGGTATTAAAAAAGCCAAAAGCAGAATAACAAATAAAGACTGATTTTACATGATGTAAAATCAGTCTTTTTGTGTTTTTCTGGTAGACATTTGTTCTCTATGAGAGTACAATTACGGTAGTATTCCTTTAATTTTTAGAAAAGTTAGATAGATGAGCTTTTCTACTTGATAAAATATGGTACAATAATCGAATATTAAAAACAAAGTAAGGAAGTGTCTCACACATGAAGGTTGCGAAGTTTGGCGGGAGTTCAGTTGCAAGCGCAGAGAAATTTAAACAGGTTGCGCATATTGTAACGTCTGATAAAGAGAGAAAGCTGGTAGTCGTATCAGCTCCGGGTAAGCGATACGGAGAAGATACAAAAATGACAGATTTGCTAATCGCACTTTCTGCCAAAATACAGCTTGGAGAAGATTACGTAGACGAGTTTGGGCAAGTAATTGATCGCTATCGTGAAATCGTTGTGGACTTGTCTATGCCAGAAACGATTATTACTGACATTATTACGAATTTACAATCACTTATTGATTTACATAAAAACGATCCATTTCGCTTATTAGACTGCCTAAAAGCAAGTGGAGAAGATAATAACGCAAAGGTAATGGCTGCTTATTTAAACCATTTAGGTTTTGAAGCTCATTATGTAAATCCAAAAGAAGCAGGTATTTTTGTTTCTGATGAACCCGGAAGAGCAAGAGTGCTTCCACTGTCTTATGAAAAATTACCGCAGCTAAGAGAGCGTTCGGGCATTTTGGTGATTCCAGGATTCTTTGGCTATTCTGAAGAAGGGAACATGGTTACGTTCTCGCGCGGTGGATCAGATATCACAGGCTCAATTGTAGCAGCGGGAGTAAAAGCTGATTTGTATGAAAACTTTACCGACGTAGATGCTATTTATAGCGTAGATCCAAGACTTGTGGAAAAGCCTCATGAAATGAAAGAAGTAACATACAGAGAAATGCGTGAACTATCCTATGCAGGTTTTTCTGTCTTCCATGATGAAGCGCTGGAGCCGGTTTATAAACTAGGCATTCCTGTATGTGTAAAGAATACAAATAATCCTGAAGCAAAGGGGACATTCATTGTAGCTGAGCGTCCTCACGGAGATACGCCGGTGGTCGGAATCGCTGGGGACAAAGGTTTTTGCAATATCCACGTGAGCAAATACTTATTAAACCGTGAAATTGGTTTTGGCAGAAGATTGCTTGAAATTTTAGAGGATGAAGGTATTTCATACGAACATACCCCTTCAGGAATTGATAATATCTCTGTCATCATGCGCGAGCATCAGCTTACGCCAGATGTTGAAAAGCGCGTATTTGCTCGAATTGAAAAAGAACTTGAGGTAGATGAAATCTTTATTGAACGTGATCTTGCTATGGTTATGGTAGTAGGAGAAGGAATGAATAGCACAGTAGGAATTGCTGCAAAAGCTACAGAAGCTTTTGCTCGTGCTGAAGTGAATCTTGAAATGATCAACCAAGGTTCTTCTGAGGTGAGCATGATGTTTGGTGTGAAAGCAGATGCTTTAGACCGTGCCGTTCAAGCTCTTTACAATACGTATTTTAACAGCATGTACAGTATTTCTTATTCGAATGTAAAATAAACAAGACGAAAAACCCCCCTTTCTTTTTAGAGAGCGGGGTTTTCTAGTGAAGGCGTATAAAAATCAAATTTGTGGACATAAAGGGAAGGAAGAGTGAAGTCAAAGGAGGAAATACAGTGAAGAAACGACCCTTTTTCATATTCTTTTCCCTTATAAGTATTAGCGTACTTTCAGCATGCCACAATGATGATGCAGCACCAGCAAAAGAAGCTCAAAATAAACAAGGCGTGACGAATGGCGGAACGCCGATGAGCTATGATAATCAAAGCGAAAACACATCTTTTAACTTTTCAAAATTTGATTTAGAAGTAGACTATAAGGGGCTCAACAATGATTATGAAGCCGACTACGAAAATGAAAATGATGAGATAGAAGCCAAAGTGGATGATAATATTAACGATGAGCACTTGAACGGAGACAAAGCTTTTAATAAATTATCTTCAAAATTTAAAAAGTTAAATTTTGATCAGCGCACGCCCGATGAAGATGTAAAAAAGGAAGTAATCGATGCGTTTGGTCTAAAAAAAGATTTTCAGTCGTTTGAATTAGAAGTTCGTTTTTCAAACGGAACGGAAAAAGAATACAACTTTAAACAGAAGTAAGACGTTAAAGCAAAGTATTTTAGTTGAAGGAAAATCCGAACGATGAATCGAGGTTCTTCATTAAGAATCCAACTCGTTCGGATTTTTTCATTGGCAAGGTGAACGTATGTCTCAATCTTATTTTTGATGTCTAAAAAAAGGAAAATAGTGAAAGGATGGTGATAAATAAGAAAAAGGAGGAATCACGGATGCAAAAGTTGATAATGAACGGATGCGTAGTCTGTGTGCTGTTATTGTTAGGAGCATGCAGCATGGTAAAAGAGCAAAATACCGCTCATGAAAACCACCTGAAAACAGAGGAAGCGAAAGAAACAAGCGAAGTATCGGTAGAACCTGTTAAAGTGGATTTAACAAATACATCGGGCAAAAAAGTAGGAGAGGCTACCCTGTCAGAAGCAAAGAACGGCGTGCACATTAAATTAACTGCTCAAGGTCTTTCACCGGGGAGACATGGATTTCATATTCATGAAATAGGAAAATGTGAGGTGCCGGATTTTAAAACAGCGGGTGCGCATTTTAATCCTTTTAAACGTGAACACGGCCTTAAAAATACAAAAGGCCCGCATGCAGGTGATTTGCCCAATCTAGAAGTTGCTCCAAATGGCAAAGTAGATACAGAAATTTTTGCTTCTCTTGTCACGCTGCAAGAAGGAAAGCTGAATTCTCTTTTGGATATGGATGGATCGGCATTAGTGATACATGATAAAGTCGACGACTACACAACGGATCCTTCAGGAAACTCAGGAGATCGGATTGTTTGTGGAGTGATTACAAAATAAGCCAAAAAGCTGTGAGATCATTCACGGCTTTTTTATTTCAGTAACGAGCCGCTTCTAAATTGCGGTGAGCTTCTTTTTTTTGCACAATAGAAGAAAGAGCTAAAGAAGGTGAAAACATGCATAAGCAAGTTGTCGTAATAGGCGGAGGAATAGGTGGGTTAACAGCGGGAGCGCTTTTAGCTAAACATGACTATGAAGTGACGGTTTTAGAAGCTTCTCGAGAATGGGGAGGCTGTGCAGGGAAATTTCAGCGTCATTTGTATACGTTTCCTGTTGGGGCGACGCTTGGAATGGGATTTGAGCACGGAGGGATACATGAGCGAATCGGCACGTACCTTGGCCTAGAAATTGAAAAGGTTTCTCTTGAGAAAATCATGAAAGTTCATCTTCCTCATCGTACACTGATTTATTATCAAGACCGGTATCAGCATATTTCCTATCTCCAAAAACAATTTCCTCATAAAGCAAAAAATATTAGGAGTTTTTATGAAAATGTTTTTAGAATTGCAAAAGAAATTCGCAAGCTTATGCAGTCTCTGCCGGTTCTTCCTCCTCTAACAGTCGGTGAGTGGAGCAGGCTGGTAAGTTCGTTGAATTTTGGTTCTGTGAAGCTGTTGCCTTATTTTCATCAATCGTTTAGTTATTTACTAAAAAAACACAGCTTGCTAGACGAAGCGGACTTTCTTCATTTTGCTGATGGTCAATTAATAGACAGCATGCAGACAACGAGTGAGAACTGTTCAATGCTTATTGGATGTTTAGCGTTAGATATTTATCACGAAGGAGCTTTTTATGTAAAAGGTGGCTTATACAAAGTCGCAGAAGCGCTGCAAAAATCGATTAAAGTCAACGGAGGAAAAACGATTCTAGGAAGGAAAGTAGTAAAGATAGAACGTGATAATGACGGGTGGATCGTGCATGATCATAGAGGTAATCGTTACCGTGCATCAGACATTGTATGCAACGCGCCGGTTCAAAGCTTAAAGTCTTTGCTGTATGATGAAGATTACCAACATATTCATAAGCGAGCAAAAGAAAAAAGCGAGCTTCCGCAGTGGGGAACGTTTTCGATGTATTTTGCGATTGATGAAAGAGATCTGCCGCAAAAGGTAGAGTTGTTTCAGCAAGTACTTCAATCCGAACAAGGGGAAATGACGGAAGGAAATCATTTATTTCTCTCAGTCTCTCATCCTGATGATCGTTTTCGAGCGCCTGAAGGCAAGCGTACAATTACAGCGTCTACTCACATTGATCTTAGCAAGTGGAGTAACAAAGAAGCCTATGACCTTCAAAAACAAGTTCTTGAGAAAAAAATGGTAGCAGGCATTAAAACCATTATTCCTAGCATTGAAAAAGCAGAGCATCAAATTTCGGGAGCTCCTAAAGCATGGGAAAGGTTCACCTCTCGCCCAAACGGGGGAGTGGGAGGCTTTCCGCAAACTTTAGATCATGCCTTGTTCAACAGCATTTCGCATCGATCTGGCTTACAAGGACTGTGGTTATGTGGAGATACAGTGTTTCCAGGCGCAGGAACTATAGGTGTATCGGTAAGCGGCTATCATGTGTTTCAAAGTATAACGTCTCATCGCCATACGTTACCTTAACATTTCTTACATACAAGCTACTATTGTTCATACCATTAAAAAACACCGGCCCCATTACCATAGGGCCGGTGTCTTCAGGAGAGGAACAGCTTCCACCACTTCCGTTTTCGCTTCATATCAGCAGCGGCGGTTTGTCTAAAGGTTTGGACAAAATCACTAAACATCTCTTCGCGCTCAGCTACGCTTTGACGATGAAGCTTACGTTCTTTCTCCATTTCTTTTAAATAATAGACTCGTTCCTCATTCATTGAATCAATTAAATCACGAAGCTCTTCTGTTGTATTAGTTGAAGAATTGTTTAATTTTTCAACCATAAATTTTACTTGATTCATCGCAACGGTGGAATTGCTTGAGAATCGGTCTAATAAATACTGCATTTCTTTAGAGGATTCATCCGCATTTTCCATGACATCTTTCATGAACAAGCGCATATCCTCGGTTTTCTCTTCAGCGATTGTTGAATAATCTTCAATCAAAGAAGTGACTTCATCAAACGATTTTTCGTTAGAACGGATAATTTTTTTAGACATATTTTCTACATCTCTTGCGCTCCGTTCTGAAGACTCAGAGATGTATGCCCCGACAGACTCCACCATTTCTACAGTTTGAGTAGCGCTTTTTTCAAGCTCTCTTTTTACTTCTCCGACAATTTCTTCTCGAACTTCATTTCGCATTCCTTCGCGCATTTCTTTTAACAAATCAGCTTTAAACGTATCAAGCACTTCAAACACATCTTCATAGCGGCGAACAGCTTCTACTAATTCCCCTTGAAGCAGTTCTTTTTCATTCACAACAAGGTCGTTTGGTTTTGGCTCTTCAATAGAAGCAGAAATAGCCTGCTTTTCTTCTTCAGTAGCTAATCGTGCTTCAGGTATAGGAGGGGTCTTCTCTTGCTTATTTCCTGAAATGCTTTCCTGCTTTTCAGCAGCTTTTTTCTTTTCTTGCTTCATTTGTTTATTGGAATGTTCTTGAAAATCAATGACGTTTTCTTTTTTAGCAGTTTTCAACTGTGCCGATTCTTCTTCTTTTGAAACCGCTGCCTCTGATTCCATCACTAAATGCTCCTGTTCTTCTTGTTCTTTTATCAGCAGCTGAACGTATTCTTTGACTTCATCTAACGTACATTGTTCATCAAACAGCTGTTTAATATCATTAAATAATTCAATTTGTTCCTCTGTATAGACACGGGCCCCATCTACTCGTTCAATTGTTAAATAGCTGCCCAATAATTTTTCCCATTGTTTTAGCGTTTTCTTTTCTACCTCTAATTGATCACTTACTTTTTTAATTGTATATGTCTCCATCATTTTTCATTTCCTCCCTTATCTATTTTTATCCAACTATGTAATGGATTATTTGTTGTATGTTGTATTCACCATATCTTCACTTGTTTTCCTGCTAGGTGACAAAGGTTGTCAAAACTAGACGACATTAGCCTTCTATGTAAAGAAAACGCATATTTTGTAAAAAAATGTACAGAAATGCGTAAATGGCAAAAATGGAAAATACAAAAGAAAAGAAGAGTATAGAAAACAGTTGACGGGAAAAAATGAATCCTATAAGATATGTTTAAATGTTTAAGTTCTTGAACATTTAAACATAAGGAGTGAACACTATGTCACAGCATTATGCGCTCATCACCGGTGCGTCGGGAGGAATAGGTAAAGAGTTAGCTTATCAATTCGCAAAGGATGGGCATCCTGTAATTTTAGTTGCCAGAAGCGCTGATAAACTAGCGGCTATTGGAGAGAATTTAAAATCTACTTATAATATTGAAGTCATAACGGTTGTTAAGGATTTATCAAGAGAAGAAGAGATACAGTCATTATATGAAGAACTTAAAAATAAAAAAATGCACGTTGATTATTTAGTGAACAATGCTGGTTTTGGACTATACGGCAAATTTATTGAAACAGCTTTAGATGAAGAGTTAAACATGATTGATTTAAATATTCGAGCATTAACTCATTTAACAAAATTATTTTTACCGGATATGGTCAAAAGAAATCGTGGAAAAATTTTAAACATTGCATCTGTTGCTGCATTTATGCCAGGTCCACTTATGACGGTATATTACGCAACGAAAGCGTACGTATTATCTTTCACAGAGGCCCTTGAAAATGAATTAAGAGGTACCAATGTAACGGTAAGTGCTCTATGCCCGGGTCCAACTAAAACGGGTTTTAGCGACCGAGCCCAGCTAAGCAACTCCAAGCTTTTTCAAAGCGGTGCAATGGATGTAGAAACAGTAACGAAAGTTGGCTATAAAAAATTTATGAAAGGGCAGACGGTTATCGTACCAGGAGTACAGTTTCGTCTTGCTACGTTCATCCCGCGCTTCGTGCCAAGAAAGTGGCTTACATCCGTTGTCCGCAGAACACAAGAAATTAAATAAAGGAGAATCTATATGAGTGAAAAAGCAGTCGAGTTATTTCGTGCCAGCATTCCTATTTTTCAGGCTCTAAGTGATTTAGCAAGACAAGATATTATTTTGCTGCTCGCCGAAAAAGAGCCTTTAACCGTTAATGAAATTGCAAACGAGTCTACTCTATCACGACCGGCAATTTCTCATCATTTAAAAATTCTACGCGATCAAAAGCTTGTGCAAATTGAGCAAAAAGGAACGCAGAGATATTATTCATTAGCTTTGAATGAGGCAGTTGAGCTATTAAAAAACTTGCTTGCTACAGTTGAAGCCGAATGTTTATAGGGAGATGAAAGGAATGAACCACGAGCGATTCTATATCACAGATGAAACGGTCATTGAACATATTGTTTCTACACAAAAGCAGTATTTCTATGCGCAAAAGACAAAGAGTATCAGCAGCCGCATTCAAGCACTGAATAAGCTAAGAGACGCAGTCAAACAAAACGAGCAGAGAATTATGGATGCTTTAAAACAAGATTTAAATAAATCTGAAGTAGAGGCTTACACGTCGGAAATTGGGATTTTACTAGAGGAGATTCGGTTTACGCTTAAGCATTTAGCAAAATGGATGAAGCCTAAAAAAGTAAAAACTGCTTTAACACATGTGGGCTCTAAAGGGAAAATTGTTCCTGAACCGTATGGAGTCGCGTTAATTATTGCTCCATGGAACTATCCGTTTCAATTAGCACTGTCTCCTTTAGTAGGAGCGATTGCTGCTGGAAACACGGCGATTATAAAACCTTCTGAATTAACGCCTAGCGTATCTCGCGTTATACAAGAATTACTGGCTGAAGCTTTTGACCCAGCATTTGTGACGGTGATTGAAGGCGCTGTAGACACGACAAGCCTGCTTTTAAAACACCCGCTTGATTATATTTTCTTTACGGGAAGTGTAAATGTAGGGAAAATTATTATGCAAGAAGCAGGGAAGCAGCTTATTCCAGTCACGCTTGAGCTAGGCGGAAAAAGTCCGTGCATTGTACATGAAGACGCAAACCTAGATCTTGCAGCGAAGCGAATTATGTTTGGTAAAGGGATGAATGCAGGCCAAACGTGCGTTGCTCCTGATTATTTGCTCGTGCATAAAAAAGTGAAAGCGCAGCTTGTAGAGAAACTTCGCGAAGCAATTTCTCAATTTTACGGTAGTAATCCACTTGAAAGCGACCGCTACGGCCGTATTGTCAGTGAGCGTCATTTTACTCGGCTAGTTGAGTTTTTAAAAGACGGAAATGCTATAGTTGGAGGCGGGTACAATAAAAACACGCTAACAATAGAACCTACGGTGTTAAGTGAAGTAAGCTGGACATCAGATGTTATGCAAGAAGAAATCTTTGGGCCTATTCTTCCTATGATTGAATATGAAACACTAGACGAAGTCATTCATAAAGTTCAAGAAAAAGCTAAGCCGTTAGCCCTTTACTTATTTACAGAAAGTGAAGATGTGCAAAACGTGATAACGGAGCGCCTTTCATTTGGAGGAGGCTGTATAAACGATACGCTTATGCATATCGCTACGCCATATTTGCCGTTTGGCGGAGTGGGAGAAAGCGGCACGGGTCAATATCATGGAAAAGACAGCTTTCAGACATTCACTCATTTTAAAAGCATGCTGTCTCAAACAACCAAGTTTGATTTGTCATTCCGCTATCCTTCGGAAAAACAAAGCTTGAAAATGATCAAAAAACTATTGAAATAAAAGAGCCTCCTGATAGGAGGCTTTTTCGTTATTTTGAAAGTGAAAGCTGAGAAAGCGGCCATTTTTCTTGGGTATATGCCATTTCCCAAAATAAATACTCCAGTTCACAGCTTTTGATGAAGTGATCTTTCATACGGTTACGTTCTTCTTCAGTCGCTTGTTCGGCGAGTTCATCAAGCTTGTTACAAAACCATTGTGTTGTGCCATTCATTTCTTCATTATTATAAAACTGAATCCATTCATAAAAAGGATGAGAAGGAGATGGATTTACTTGTTCTGTAATGCGCTGGCCAATTTCAACGTACGTCCATGGACATGGAAGAAGCACTGCAATGATTTCTGCTAAGCTGCCTGTATGGGCAACACTTGTCATATGGTTAATGTAGTGGCTGGCCGTCGGTGAAAGCGTCTCAGTGTGAAGGTCTTCATAACGTACGCCTGCTACTTCACAAAAATTATTGTGAGGGTGTACTTCACTATGTAATACCGTAGAAATGCCGGCATTAAAGGCTTCCATTTCGGTACGCGTGCGGCATTTTGTTAAAGCAGCGCCGTAAATGCGAACAAATGCTGTTAAGTATTCGTAATCTTGAGAAACGTAGTGAATAAGCGCTTCTTTTGGCACGTTTCCTTCAGCAATTCCTTTAATAAAAGGATGGTTAAAAATGGCTTCGTAAATATAGTTTGCTTCTTGTCTTAATTGAGATGAAAATGACATCAAAATCCTCCTTTAATATGAGGAAGTCACAAACAAGCACATAAAGGAAATAAAAAACACTCCGTTTATAAACGGAGTGGCAAAGGACAGTAAAAAACTGAACATTGCCACTTTCCTACGCTGGTATGAGCCAGATCAGGTTCAAAGGGATCAAGAAAACTTGTCTCAGCCGGTGGCACCCCTAGTGGACTTCCTATTAATCTACGTTTAACTTACCATATATTCTGAAAAATAGAAAGCGTTATGGGGAATTGTGTGCTAACAACTTTTCTTTCTTAAAGAGGAAATTTATTAAAGCTATTTTTAATCATTTTTGTTTAAAAATGCATATTTTTAGGGAAGAAGAGGTATTAATGAAGGGAAGAGCCGTTTTCGTCTCCGAAACACTCCCATATAAATAGAAGAAAGGAGAAAACAAAATGGCGAAATTTCGTTTGTATGCTGTATTAAATACAGTAGGCTTGGCTATTACACTGCTTGTGAATTATTTAGCAAATGCCATTCCAATAGGAGGCAAAACAACGGGAGAAGCTTCTGCGCAAGTTCCTACGTTGTTTACACCAGCGGGTTATGCCTTTGCTATCTGGGGCGTTATTTATTTATTATTAACCATTTGGGTTATACGCCAATTTTTTGCAAGAGAAGATCAAAAGGAAATATATGCACGTATCGGCATTTGGTTTTTTCTAAACTGTTTGTTAAATAGTGCGTGGATCTTTATTTTCCAAAACGATTACTATAAGTTATCTCTTTTAGTTATGCTCTTTATTCTAGGCACATTAATGATTGTGTATTCCACTATTCAGCATTCTCGAATGACGACATGGTTTATGCGTCTGCCGATTTCGCTTTATCTTGGATGGATTTCTGTTGCGACTATTGTCAATGTGTTTGTCGTATTTCAAGCAAATGGAATACAGCACTTGATTGGCTTAAACGAGTTAGCATGGACGATTATTATGCTGCTGGTAGGAGCTGTGCTGGGCATTATGTTTACATTAAAAAACCGAGACGCTGTTTATCCGCTTGTTTTTATTTGGGCTTATATTGCCATTGCAGTGCAGCAAAGTGGAAATCAGCCAATTGTCATTACTGTCATCATTTCAGTTGTTTTATTGGCAATTGCCATTATTGTGGGATTGATTAAACGCTATAGACGTTTTTAAAAAGAAGCTCTAGCTTTTGTAAGCTAGAGCTTTTTATGATGCTCTTTTGATTGTAAAAAAGCAGCTGTAAAAGCAATTAAGCTAATTAAAATACCAAAAGGAACAACAATTGGTACGAATGATAAAATAAATGTCATAAGTGTAACCTCCATGTTGCATCGGTGCATAATGAAAAATTCAACTTTTTTAAATTGAAGTTCCGCTATTATAGTATGCTAGGCTTTATGTTTGGAGCCTATATGTTTAGAAATAAACGAAAAAGGCAAAATACGTTACATATAGGTTATATAGGAGGAGTTAAAATGGAAACATATTTAGTTGCTTACACAGATAAAGATGATATGGAATATAAACAAGTGACATGCGAGAGCTATGAAGATGCAGAGCGTACGGTTCTTCGTTTAGAGAGAGAAGGGCATATGCATATTGAAGAAATATCAAATCAAGAAGCCTATCGCGGAGACGAATCATCGTACAGAGAATGATTTTTGAATAGAAACATCAAACTTAAAATGAAGAAGCAGCTGCTTCTTCATTTTTTCTATTCTATATAGATATCGTTTTATAGAAAAAAGTAAAACGGGAATGATTTTCTTCTGCATTTATGGTACAGTACTAATCAGGTGAGTTTTGAGTTTAGAAGAGGAGAGAGTAACATTATATGAGTAAAGGAAATCAGTGGTCTTCACGCCTCGGTTTTATTTTAGCATCTGCTGGGGCAGCAATTGGTCTAGGAGCGATATGGAAGTTTCCATACGTAACGGGAACCAGTGGCGGTGGAGCATTTTTTGCGTTGTTTATTTTATTTACGATTTTTATTGGATTGCCGCTTCTGTTGGCAGAATTTATCATTGGAAGACATACGGGAAAAGAAGCGATTAGTGCTTATAAGGCAATTGCTCCAAAATCCGCTTGGGTATGGATTGGCAGGCTTGGAGTACTGAGCTGTGTCGTTTTGCTTTCCTTTTACAGCGTCGTTGGCGGCTGGGTGATTTTATATACGATTATGAGCGTAACCGGTATGCTAAGCGGAAAAGAGTACGGTTCGTTGTTCAATGCCGTCATTAGCCAACCTTATGTAGTATTAGGTGCACAGGCGCTGTTTTTATTAATTACAGTATTTGTTATTTCAAAAGGCGTACAAAAAGGAATAGAGCGTGCTAATAAATACATGATGCCGCTGTTATTTATCTGTTTTATCATTATTGTGGTGCGTTCTTTAACATTAGACGGAGCAATGGACGGAGTAAAGTTCTTTTTGAAACCGGATTTTTCAGCCATTACAGGGTCATCTGTTCTCTATGCGCTCGGTCAGTCGTTTTTCTCGCTTTGCGTGGGATTATCTTGCATGGTGACATATAGCTCTTATTTAGGGAAAAAAGTAAGCTTGACACGTTCAGCTGGGACTATTGCTCTTTTGAACTTGTTTGTTTCGCTGCTGGCGGGCTTGGCTATTTTTCCAGCCGTTTTTTCATTTGGATTAAAGCCAACTGAAGGACCTGGACTTTTGTTTGTGGTCTTGCCAACAGTATTTGAGAAAATGCCGTTTGGTACCGTCTTTTTAGCACTATTTTTAATTTTATTTCTATTTGCTACGCTTACGTCTGCTTTCTCACTGCTGGAAATTATCGTAGCTGCTTTAACCAAAGACGATCAGACAAAACGAACTCGCTACGCTTCTTTATCAGGGATTCTTGTGTTTGTGGTAGGTATCCCATCAGCGCTTTCGTTTGGTGTACTAAAACATGTCTCACTTTTTGGCAGAAGTATATTTGACGTAGCTGACTTTTTTGTGAGCAACTTAATGCTGCCTCTGGGAAGTTTAGCCATTGCGATTTTTGTGACATTTAAAATGAAAAAAGAAGCCGTGTATGAAGAGTTTATTTCAGGAAGTACAAAAGGCCCTAAATTATTCAACGCATGGTTCTTTCTAGTTAAATACGTATTGCCTATTATTATTATAGCTGTTCTATTAAGCTTACTTGTTGCATATTAAAAAAAAGCACTCATCTGAGTGCTTTTTTTGTTTATTTTGCAAAAACGTGATTTCCGATTGTAATCGTAACCTGTTTTTGACGAAGCCATTGGTCGCTTGTTTTATCTGGATTAAAGAAGAATAACGAACCTTTTCCTTGGCCTCTAAAAGCTAGTGCTTCATTTACAGCTTTTTTTGCTTCAGCATCCGCTGCTTTATTAATTTCACCGTTTTGTACAGGTGTAAACTGTGTACCTTGATAAATCACATCATGAATAGAATTTGGGAAAGAATCGCTATCCACGCGGTTTAAGACAACTGTTGCTACAGCCACTTTGCCGGCGTAAGGTTCGCCTTTTGCTTCAGCTTGTACAAGGCGAGCTAACAATTCTTTATCACTTTCGCTAATAGAGTTAGGGATTGTTAGTGTTTCATTTGCATTAATAGAGTCGGTAGATTTGTGATTCGCTTCTTTTAACTGTTCAACCGTAACTCCGTATTCAGCGCCAATCTTGTAAAGAGTCTCTCCGGCTTTTACGCGATGGCTTGTTTCAGCGGCATTTGCCCCGTGACTCATGCCGAACATAGGAACTGCTAGTGCTCCAATAATTGCTAGTTTCTTAAACATAAAGTAAGTACCTCCTGAAATCCTTTTGAACGCCCCTTTTATCACGGATCGGTGCGTGCTGTGCACCGAACTTTATATGTACGTTTCAAAGATTAACAGGTGTCAATACATCTTGTCACTGCTTAAAACATACCAATCTAGGAAGAAATTATAATAGTTAACAGATAATTTGAAAAATACATTGACTGATAATAAAGGAGTGAATTATAATGAACGAGTAAATAGTTAACCGTTTAACTGGAGAGATTTTATGGGAGAAAAGATAACGATTCGTGATGTAGCAAAGCATGCAGGGGTGTCTGCAGCTTCAGTATCTTACGTCTTAAACGGAATTAACAAAGTATCCGATGAAACAAAAGAGCGAATTTTAACAGCGGTAAAAGAATTAAACTACGAACCAAATTTAACCGCCGTTAGTCTTTCGAAACAAAAGTCAAATATGATTGGCGTTATGTTCCCGCTTACAGATGATTCACTTTCTACTATATTTAAAGATAACCATTATTACAGTGAAATGATTAGTGGAATTGAATATGTAATCCGTAAGCATGGTTATGATCTAGTCATATCTGGAGCGAGTAGCCCGGCTGATTGCCTAAAATGGATTCGAACGAGAAATATTGATGGTCTTCTGTTTTTAGGAGCCTTCCCGCATCGATTGTATGAGAAAATGAAAGCGTTATCGAATCCGGTTGTGCTAGTAGATACATATGAAAGGTACGAACGTGATTATCATCATATTTCTGTAGACGATGAGTATGGAGGATATCTAGCTACAACCCATTTAGTGAATTTGGGGCACAAAGAAATTGCCTTTGTTGCTCATCACCTCGTCAATAGTCCAGTGGATAAAAAGAGGTATATAGGCTACGAGAAAGCATTAAAAGAAGCGGGCATTACGCCATCAAAGACGTTTGTTTTTGAAGTGAACGAAAGTTCGTTTGATAACGGTTACAATTTAGGGAACAAGCTGCTGCAAGATCATAAGGACATTCGGGCAGTTTTTGCATCCTCTGATACGCTGGCGCTTGGAATTATGAAAGCACTGCAAGAAAAGGGGAAAAAAATTCCGCAGGACTACTCAATCGTAGGGTTTGATGACATAACGTTTAGTAGCTATGCATCTCCAAGTCTAACAACCATTCGTCAAGATGTATTTAACAAAGGAGTCGTCGCCGCGACGTCGGTTATTCAAGCAATTGAACACCGTTTCAGCACGCTGCAGCATGTGAAATTATCGGTTGAACTTATTATTCGAGATTCGACTGCTAAGCGCGGGTGAATCACAGTAAGTTAACCGGTTAACCGAAGTTTAGCATTTATAAAAAAAGGGGATATAAGTTAGCATTCACAAAAAAGGGGGATATGAAAATGATTAATGTTACAGTATGGAATGAAAATCGTCATGAACAGAAAAATCCGGTTGTAAGAGAAATTTACCCTGAAGGCATTCACGGTGCCATCGCTTCTTTTTTAGAAGAAGGAGGGTTTCGTACACACACCGCAACATTAGACGAAGTAGAACACGGGTTAACTGAAGAAGTATTAAATCAAACGGATGTTTTAGTATGGTGGGGTCATTTAGCACATGACGAAGTGAAAGATGACATCGTTGAGAAAGTAAAGCAGCGCGTGCTAGACGGTATGGGGCTTATTGTCTTACACTCAGGTCACTTTTCTAAAATTTTTAAAACGTTAATGGGCACAAGCTGCGACTTAAAATGGCGTGAAGCAGATGAAAAAGAGCGCTTGTGGGTAGTAGAACCGAGCCATCCGATTGTGGAAGGTATTGGTGAATTTATCGAGCTTGAGCGCGAAGAAATGTATGGAGAGCACTTTGATATTCCAGCACCTGATGAACTGATTTTCACGAGCTGGTTTGAAGGCGGAGAAATTTTCAGAAGCGGCTGCACGTACAAACGCGGAAACGGAAAAGTATTTTATTTTAGACCTGGACATGAAACATATCCAACATACCATAACAAAGACATTCAGCGTGTCATTATGAATGCTATTAAATGGGCGAAGCCAGCAGAGAGAAAACGTCCTGTTTACGGCAATGCGCAACCGCTTGAATCAATCGCTGTTAAAAACTAAGTAATAATGCTTAAGCAAAGGGGATAGGAAAGATGGCAAAAGTAAAAATTGGCGTTATTGGGTGCGGAAGCATTGCGCAACACCGTCACTTACCAGAATATAAGATGAATGAACAAGTAGAATTAGTAGCCGTTTGCGATATAAACACAGAACGTGCAAACAGCGTAGCACAGCAGTACGGTGTAAAAGTTTACACAAACTACGAAGAACTTTTAGCAAGCGGTACAGTGGAAGCAGTGAGCGTATGTACGCCCAATTATCTTCATGCGCCTATTTCGGTTGCAGCGTTAAACAGCGGAGTTCATGTCCTGTGTGAAAAGCCGATGGCAACATCAGAAGAAGAAGCGAAAGCGATGATTGAAGCAGCAAAAACAAACGGTAAAAAACTAATGATCGGACATAATCAGCGCTTTGTAGCTTCTCATCAAAAAGCTCGTGAACTTATTGAAAAAGGGGAAATCGGTAAAATTTACAGTTTCCGTACGGCTTTTGGCCACGGTGGTCCTGAAGGTTGGAGCGTGGATGGAAAAGACAGCTGGTTCTTCAAAAAAGACGAAGCGTTTATTGGGGCTATGGGGGATTTAGGAGTTCACAAAACTGATATGCTCCGCTACATATTGAATGAAGAAATTGTAGAAGTCGGTGCATTTGTAGAAAGCAATGCAAAAGACTTTGCAAATGTAGACGACAATGCTGTATGCGTATTAAAAACGCAAAGCGGGATTATCGGGACGCTTGCGGCAAGCTGGGCTTACAATGGAAAAGAAGATAACTCCACGATTGTTTACGGAGAGAAAGGGATTCTTCGTTTAGAGGACGATCCGACGTATTCATTAGTTGCACAATATGCAACGGGTGAAGTGGTGAACTATGAATTAGGAAAAATCCAGTCGAACGATGAAGGCGGACAAAGTAATTCTCACGTCATTGAACAATTTGTAGAGGCAGTTGCAGAAGATAAAGAATCTCCTGTTCCTGGTGAAGAAGGATTAAAATCACTTGCTGTTATTTTAGCAGCTTTAAAATCAAGTCAAACGAAACAAATTACGCGCGTGTAAGAGGTGAAAAACGTGAGAATTGGCATAATCGGAGCAGGAGGGATTGCTGTAAGCAGGCATATCCCGGCATTCAAACAACTCGGTGATGAATGTGTGATTTGGGGGCTGAGCGATATTAATAGTGAAAGAGCCACAGAGGTAGCCAATGAGCATAATATCCCTCACGTATTTGTTGATTACAAAGATATGTTTAAAGAAGTGGATGCTGTATGTATTTGTACACCGAATAAATTTCACGCCGAGTTTGCAGTAGAAGCGCTAAAAGCAGGCGTTCACGTCCTATGTGAAAAGCCAATGGCAATGTCTAAAGAGCAAGGTGAAGAAATGCTTGCTGCTGCTAGAGAATCGGGTAAGCAGTTAGCGATTGCGTATCATTACCGATTCATGAAAGAAGCGCAGGCTGCGAAAAAAATGATGACAGAGGTAGGGCGCCCATTAGTTGCACGTGTCAGAGCAATGCGTCGCCGAAAGGTTCCCGGTTGGGGAGTATTTACGAACAAAGATCTTCAAGGAGGAGGCAGCTTAATTGATTACGGCTGCCATTTGCTTGATTTAACGCTTTGGCTGATGGGAAACCCAGAGCATACTGAAGTGCTGGGAAGTACATATAATGACCTGAGTAAAACGCCTAACCAATTAAATCAATGGGGAGCATTTGATCATGAAACATTCAGCGTGGATGATCATGTAACGGCCTATATTAAATTTGAAAATGGAGCGTCGCTTCTTTTAGAAACTTCTTGGGCTGCTAATATCCAAGATGATGAAGAGCACGTAAGCATATCAGGGGTAGAGGGCGGTTTAAGCGTGTTTCCATTTGAACTATACACGTCTAAAAACGGTATGCTCATGAACAGTACGTCACCTTGGATAGATGGAGAAGATGATTACAGCCTGAGTCAGGCTGAAAATTTCGTTGAAGCGTGTAAAGGAAATGCTGAATTAGTGGTAAAGCCACAAGAAGCGCTTCAAGTCTCAGCTATTATTGACGAAATATATCGCACAGGGGGAAATTAAAATGAAACTTGGAGTATTCACGGTCTTATTTGCGGATCTTTCTTTTGAAGAGATGTTAGATAAAGTAAAAGCAGCAGGTCTTCATGCTGTTGAAATCGGAACGGGCGGCTATCCGGGAAACAGCCATTGTCCGCTAGATGAGCTGCTTGAAGATGAAGAAAAAAGAGAAGCATATATGAAGCAGATAAAAGACCGCGGACTTACAATCAGCGCATTTAGCTGCCACGGCAATCCTATTTCACCTGAGGCAAGTTTTGCAAAAGAATCTGACGAAACGCTTCGCAAGACCATTCAACTAGCATCATTAGTAGATGTTCCAGTGGTTAACTGCTTCTCTGGAACAGCTGGAGATCACGAAGAGGCGAAGTACCCAAACTGGCCTGTTACTCCCTGGCCTAACGAGTATGGAGACGTATTGAATTGGCAATGGGAAAATAAGCTTGTTCCTTATTGGAAAGAAATTGGAGAACTAGCGGAGGAGCATAATGTAAAAATTGGTTTAGAACTTCACGGCGGATTTTTAGTTCATACTCCGTATACGCTCCTAAAGCTTCGAGAAAAAACAAGTCCAGCGATTGGCGCTAACCTTGATCCAAGTCATTTATGGTGGCAAGGAATTGATCCGGTAGGAGCTATTAAAATTTTAGCAAAAGAAAATGCCATTCATCATTTCCATGCAAAGGATACGTACTTGGATCAGGATAATATTAACATGTACGGCCTGACAGATATGCAGCCATACGGAGAAGTCCAAACGCGTGCATGGACGTTTAGATCCGTAGGATGCGGACATGATGTAAAAGAGTGGTCTGATATGATGAGTGCACTTCGCACATACGGATACGATTATGTAGTCAGCATTGAGCACGAAGATCCAATCATGTCGATTGAGGAAGGATTTAAACGCGCGGTTACAAACTTACAAAGTGTATTAATTGAAGAAACTCCCTCACAAATGTGGTGGGCGTAAGCAAAAAGAAGCATCTCTAAAAAGAGGTGCTTCTTTTATTTTCGTTAATAAATCAATTCGCCTTTTGTTCACCTGAATTTCGATACAAACGGGTGATTGGCAACCCAAAAGCGCCAAGGGTAATCCTTCGCTTCACCAGAATTATCAATGCCAACGCGAGGTCCGGCGGAAATTTCTGAAGGAGTGAAGCCACGAGCAATATAAAGAGGAGGGCTGGTTAAATCATGACCGTACAAATCCATTGAAACCCCTAGTGCTTTTGTTAGTTTCCCAGGACCGTTTGTCCAATTTGTTTCGTTTTCCATCCCTCGACGTCTATTTTTCATCAAATTTTTTCCGCTAAATGGCTCAATAGCTCGAATGAGGACGCCTTCTGGACAATCGATGTCGCTGCTTACAACATTGAGTAAACAATGTGTATGCATTGTATGCGTATAGGCATGACCAGGAGGACCGAACATTACCTCCGTTCTTTTTGTGCGCCGGTTATTAAAGCTATGAGCTGCTCGGTCGAAAGGCCCTTTATAAGCCTCTGTTTCTACAATGAAACCAGATGCAGTTCCTTCCGCCGTTTCGTGAACAAGAAGACATCCTAACAGCGACTGAGCTAATTCAAGTGTAGGCTGTTGATAAAATAAAAGAGGAAGTGGTTCAATGTCTAAAAGAGAACGCGTCATTTGCTGTAGTCCATCCTTTCAAAACAGAGTCATTCACGCTGTTATGCGCATCTTTTATTATGATGTTTTCTTTGTTATTTTGCAAAGGAAGGCACTGATTAATACAGTAATCTTTCTTACCCCACGTTCAAGTATTTATCATGATTCAACTTACTCTATGAAATTATTTTATTTTAGAGAATGGTTTCGTTTTGCACGTATAGGGGGAATATTTTACTACAATACTTCGCTTTTGCTGCTAGTATGATATACACAGTTCATCCATATTTTATATACTTTTAGTTTTAAAAAATAGTGATCCGTCTTTTCTTTATTTTCGTTCTACACATGAAAGCAAAATAAAAAGATTGAATTGTAGAAAGTTCTTTATAAATGGAAATAAAGAAAAAGTATCCTTCAAAGAGTATTTAAGGGCTTTTAGAACACATTAAAAATAAAATTTATACACTGTGAGGAATAGCTATGAACATCCACTTTGATACATTAATGAACTTATCAATTAAACATATTTTTGGGCCTGCATCTCAAACGATCAACTATCTGACATATCACTCAAAGCAGGTTCACGACGGATCAGTATTTTTTAGTATAAAAGGTGAAAATGAAGATGGACATCAATATATTAAAGAAGCTATAGCTAGAGGAGCCGTAGCAGTCTTTGGGACAAGCATTGAGGAGCTGCGTCTTTTGAGCACTCAGTATTCTCACTGTACGTTTTTAGCAGTTGACGACGTTCGCAAAGTAATGGCATCTTTTTCTAAAATGTATTTTGATTATACGGATGAAAAAATTGAGACAATTGGCGTTACAGGTACAAATGGTAAAACAACCGTAGCAGCTTACGTAAGGTCGCTTTTAACCCTTTTAAAATTGCCGACAGGATCGATTGGCACGACCGGCATTTGGTCATCAAAGAAGAAGTTAGTTTATAAAAAAAGTACGCCTACAACACCTGAATCGGTAGACTTGCATAAAATTTTTTATGATTTGTATACAAGAGGCGACGAAGCGGCAGTGGTGGAAGTATCTTCAATTGCGATTGATCAGCAGCGAGTAGAAAATATTTATTTTGATGTAGCCATTCACACAAATCTTTCAGAAGAGCATCTAGAGTATCATAAAACGTTTGAACACTATAAAAAGTGCAAGATGAAATTATTTCAGCAGGCAAAACATGCCGTTATTAATATAGATGATCAGGACATGGGTAAAGACTTAAGCAGGCTATTTGAAGGACCTAAAGTCACGTATAGCTTATTAAATAATGCGGAGGCCACTCTGCAAGCAAAAAATATTACTGTCAAAGAAGGGGGCTCTTTCTTTGATTTACTGTATAAAGGACAGTCATACAAAGTAGCAGTGCCTGTATATGGCGATTACAACATTGCTAACGTGCTAGCGGCCATTGGTACAGCTCTTCACTTTGAATACCATATTGAGGATATTATTAGCGTGCTTCCTCAATTGGAAAGTCCAGAAGGGCGCTTTCAAGTGATGGAAGGTCCTAATAACCAAAAAGTGATTTTAGACTATGCCCATACGCCTGTTGCCCTTACGCGTTTAGTAGAAGAAGTAAAAAAGATGGAGTATAACCAGCTAATTGTCATGATTGCAGGGATTGGCATTCGAGATTTTAATAAAATGCCTAAAATGGCGCGTGTCATTGAAGGAAATGCTGATGAAATTGTCGTAACTGTTGATCATCCAGGTCATCATGATCCGAACGTAATTGTAGATCAAGTAATGACGGGTTTTTCAAATCCAAGCGCAAGTAATATTCACCGTGCCCCTACTCGAACAGAAGGAGTATTAAAGTCGCTTTCTTTAGGAAAGCCGAATGATATTATTTTACTCACAAGCGGCTGTATTAACGGCGCTCAGCTTGTAAAAGGCAACGAAATTCCGCATTCAGATGAAGAAATTATTGCCTCTTATTATGCATCGTTAAGCAATATTTCCTAATACTCTTCTTCATTTATCGAACGAACGTGGAGAAATTGAAACAGCATACGAAAAAAGGTCTCTTACTATTTTTAGAGACCTTCTTTTTGTATCAAAACTATAGGCTGTTTTCTCGCTGTGTTTTTGGTTCTTCAATTTTCACATCATGTTCTTTAGCCAGCTTTTTAATAGCTGCATTGTAATCGCGTATGCCTTTTCGTGCCTTATCAAGCATAGCGTTTGCCTCAGCAATAAGGTTGCGGTCCTGCTTTTCTAAAGCGCTGACAATTTTAATGAAAGCATTATACTGGGTATTGGCAGCCTTTATATAGCCTTCATGAACCTTTCGAAGATCGTCGGTTTCTACATCGATGTTTTCTAGTTCGTCAACAAATTTACGATAGGTAGGAATGACTTCACTCGTCATCGTATCATACATCACCGCGTCACTTGTGTAGTTAGCGCCTGTAACAGAATCGTATGCGTCAATCGCTTCTTTTTCAAGCTGAGCGGCTTTTTTTAAATCTTGGTTGTTATAGTCGATTAAATCATCTTGAACAGGATCACTAAAGCAGGCGGATAATAAAAACAAAAGAGGGACAAGACAAAATAAAACCTTCTTCAACGAATTTCACCTCCGTTTAACAATGTATGAAATATCTGCTTGGCAAAGTCGGTTTTAATAACTGGAGAAAAAGAAGGGAGTGTATAAAAGGATTTTTAAAGGTCGGCAGTGAATTTATTCATAAGTCGGTTTGTAGTTGACCACCCTTTAGTAGCAGGAAGGAAGAGAAAATGATTAAAATAAAAAGAGACCACTTAACGAACAATGAAGTTATTGAACTAGTAAGTTCTCACCTTCAAGGAATGAACCTACATTCACCCCCTGAAAGTATTCATGCTCTAAATATTGAAAGCTTAAAACACCGTGATATTACGTTTTGGAGCGTGTGGGAAGACAGCCAGCTAGCAGGATGCGGGGCTATAAAAGAGTTAGATGAGCACCACGGAGAAATTAAATCGATGCGAACAGCCGCGGCTCATTTGCGAAAAGGAATTGCTAGGAAGCTGCTGCAGTACATAATAAATGAAGCACAAAAACGAGGGTACCGACGCTTAAGCTTAGAAACAGGATCCGCGTCTGCTTTTGAACCGGCTAGAAAGCTGTACGCCAGTTTTGGATTTTACGAGTGCGAACCGTTTTCTACTTACAAAGAAGACCCATACAGTGTATTTATGACAAAGAAATTGAATGATTAAAAGAGGATGGGACAAAAGTATTTTAGTTGAAGGAAAATCCGAACGAGGAATCAAGATTCTTGATGAAGAATCCAACTCGTTCGGATTTGTCATGGTGATGGTGAACGTAGGTTTCATATATGTAGTTGCTTCAAGCGGTTGATTGAGTTATGTCTCCACCTATTTATTTTTTGTTTTGTCATAATTCATATAAAAAGGTATAAACTAGGTTTTTTCACTAGACAAAAAGGTTTTTCCTATGTAGTATAGGTGTCAGATAATACAAAACGAATGTTCAGTATAAATAATAAATGTGCGGGGCGGTGGAAATAGCTTGAATAAAAAAAAGATTCAAAGTGAACAAACCAAAAGAAAAGTGGCAGATGCCGCTAAAGCATTGTTTTCTCAAAAAGGCTATAAAGCTACATCTATTGAGGAAATTGTAGAAGCTACGGGAAGCAGTAAAGGGAATATTTATTATCACTTTAAAAGTAAAGAAGGGCTTTTTCTCTATTTAATAGACGAATGGGATCTCGAGTGGGAACGAAACTGGAAAGAAAGAGAGTCTCTTTACAAAACAACAAGAGATAAGCTTTTTGGAATTGCGGAGCAAATCATTTTAGATGATTTGAATCATCCTCTTACGAAAGCGGCCGATGAGTTTTTTAACAACGAGGAAAAGGGCAGCGACATCGAAGAGCGAATTGATGAGATGGTGAAACGACACGTGGAGTTTAACCGGGAACTTTTGCAAAAAGGCATTGATGAAGGAGAGTTTTCTCCTAAAAATGCAGAACAGCTTGCAGTGATTTTAGAAGGGCTGTTTGTTGGAATGAGCCGCATGTCTCGAAAAACGAACACGGAAAATGCCCTGCAGCTTTATCATTCAGCAATCGATGTATTTTTAAACGGAATTATAGCAAGGTCTTCTTAAATAATCGGGGATGCTTATTGCGGTAATGAGTAATCCCTCATTATTTTGTATTTTTATAGACCGAACGTTCAGTATTTTTGTAATCAGGAGGTTTATATGTCATTATTGTTAAGAAATCGAGCGGCGATTTTGCTGCTCATGCTAAACATTTTTATTATTTTTACAGGAATCGGTCTCGTTATTCCAATTATGCCAACATATATGACGGAGCTTCATATCAACGGCAGCGTGATGGGGCTTTTAGTAGCGGTGTTTTCACTAACTCAATTTCTGTTTTCACCTTTAGCGGGCCGGTTATCAGATTCGTTAGGGAGAAAGAAAATTATTGTAGCGGGAATGATTGTTTTTGCCTTGTCTGAATGGTTCTTTGGTTCAGTGAGTACACCTCTTTTATTATTTGTATCGAGAATGTTAGGCGGGGTCGGGGCCGCGCTTATTATGCCTGCTGTTATGGCCTATACAGCGGACGTGACGTCTGCTAAAGAACGCGCTAAAGGAATGGGCTATGTGACGGCGGCGATTACAACAGGATTTATTATTGGGCCCGGTATTGGAGGCTTTTTAGCTGAATACGGCATGCGTGTACCATTTTATATGGCCGCAGTAGCAGGAGGCTTGGCTGCAGTGATTACGCTTTTTGTTTTGCCAGAGTCTCGTCCTGTACAAAATCATGCTGTTTCAAACAATGAGAATCCAAAAGAAGATCGGCTGCTACTGCAGCTTATGAATTCCTATAAAGAACCTTATTTTCTAAGTTTAATTATTGTTTTTGTGACATCGTTTGGATTATCCAATTATGAAACGATTTTTTCACTATTTGTTGATCATAAATTTAGCTTTACGCCAAAAGATATTGCGTTTGTTATTACGTTTGGCTCTATTGCGGGGGCTGTAGTGCAGGTTACGATTTTTGGCTGGATTTTAAATAAGTTTGGTGAAAAAAGAGTGATTTCGTTTTGCTTGATGATGACGGGACTTTTTATTTTACTTACGCTGTTTGTGCACACGTACTGGCTTATTATTGTTGTGACATTCATCGTCTTTTTAGCAACAGATATTTTACGTCCGGCAATCAGCACGCAAATGTCGATGATGGCACAAGACGACCAAGGGTATGTAGCCGGACTAAATTCTGCTTATACAAGTCTTGGGAATATTATTGGACCAGTTGTAGCAGGCTTTCTCTTTGATATAAACATTAATTATCCGTACGTATCAGCTGCACTTGTACTGCTGCTTTGTTTTCTTTTATCTTTAAGAGCAGGGAAGGACAGAAAAACAGCTGTGAGAAATCAAGCGGTTCAAGAGAAATAACCATAAGGAAAAAATGATAGAATTCCTAGGGAATTGAAGACCTCGAGTAGCTTACTGGAGGTCTTTTGATTATTCTTTTAGTAAAGGTGTAAGGTTTACAATGGCACTCAGCCTATAGAGAAGCTTTATTTTATCGGCAAAACAGTGTAATGGTTGCAAATAAAAAAGGTTAATAGTAAACTTTAAACGTAACAAGAATAGTATGGGAGCTTGTGCGGGGCAGGCTGAGAGTACAGGGACGCCTGTTGACCATTTGAACCTGTTGGATAATGCCAGCGCAGGGAATGTGAGTACATACCAAAGCACTTTGCGCATGCAAGGTGCTTTTTTGTCTTTTTTTGCTGTGTTAAAACTAAATGAAAAGAGTGAGAGAATATGGATATTAGTAAAATTTCAGCTCAATTAGAAAAAGTAAGAGATACAAGTCCGCTTGTTCATAATATTACGAATGTTGTGGTAACCAATTTTACAGCAAATGGCCTGCTTGCACTAGGAGCTTCACCTGTTATGGCTTATGCGAAGGAAGAAGTGGCTGACATGGCACGAATCGCCGGAGCGCTTGTCTTAAATATGGGTACACTGACGGCTCAAGAAGTAGAAGCGATGAGAATAGCAGGAAAATCTGCAAATGAAAATGGCGTGCCGGTTATTTTCGATCCTGTAGGAGCCGGAGCGACACCGTTTCGTACAGAAGTAGCACGTCAGCTTGTAGAAGAATTAAATATTGCAGTTATTCGTGGTAACGCTGCTGAAGTTGCGAATGTAGTAGGCGAGTCATGGCTCATTAAAGGCGTTGATTCATTAGAAGGGCAAGGAGACGTCATTGAACTTGCTGAGAAAGCAGCGAACAAATTAGATACAGTGATTGTTATCACGGGTAAACAAGATGTAATCACAGATGGAAACACAACGTATACAGTAGACAACGGTCACCCGTTATTTACGAAAGTGACGGGGACTGGGTGTCTGCTGACATCAATTATAGGAGCTTTCGCTGCTGTAGAAAAAGAATATGTCGAGGCAAGCGTTGCTGCTTTAAGTTTTTACGGAGTGGCAGGTCAAATCGCCGCAGCGAAAAAAGGTGAAGAAGGACCGGGAAGCTTTCAAATTGAGCTGTTAAATCAGCTTCATCTTTTATCTGGGCAGGATATTGAATCATATGCAAGAGTACATCAACGTTAAAAGGAGCCGGAAAATGACAAACGAAGAAATCAAAAAGCTGCTGCAAGTTTATTTTATAATGGGCAGCAATAACTGTACAAAAGATCCGAAAGAAGTGTTGAAAGAAGCAATTGAAGGCGGAGTTACCGTGTTTCAATTTCGTGAAAAAGGCGAGGGTGCCCTAACAGGAGAAGCGAAATATCAGCTTGCGAAGGAACTTCAGCAAATTTGTCAGCAGCACAGCGTTCCTTTTGTTGTGAATGATGATCTTGACTTAGCGATCCGCTTACAAGCAGATGGCGTTCATATTGGACAGGAAGATGAAAAAGCTCATATTGTTCGAGAGAAAATAGGAAAAGGAATTGTAGGCGTCTCTGTTCATAATGTACAAGAGCTGCAGCAAGCGATAAAAGACGGGGCAGATTATGTAGGAATGGGACCTGTTTTTCCTACTTCTACAAAAAAAGACGCAAAAGCAGTGCAAGGTACAAAGTTAATTGAAGAAGTGCGAAACCAGAATATTGACTTTCCAATTGTAGGAATCGGTGGCATCACGCCTGAAAATGCCAAACAAGTAGTAGAGGCAGGTGCAGATGGCGTTTCTATTATTACCGCGATTAGCTTAGCAGCGTCTCCAAAAGAAAAAGCAGCTCAATTGAAAGAAGCGGTAGGAAAATAAAAAAAGCGCACACTGTGCGCTTTTTTATTATAGCTGAACAGTTTGGGGAGTTTCTTCGCCTTCATTCATAAAGCGAATTTCGTTCGGCGTAATTTCAAGAACAACATACTCAGGGTCATTTGGACCGTCAAACCATTCTTTCATGTGATCGTTCCATATACGCCCTTTTAATTGATCACCAGTACGAAGAACAGCTGTACCAGATAATTCTAAGTATTGATCGCCATATCCTTCGCCGCTGTAGCCCAATAGTACGTGCACGTTCGGATTGGCTTCGATTTCTTCTGCCTTATGTGTATTGATATTTGTTGGTGTGTAAAGAGCGATACCATCTTCATCGCTAAAGAATGTCATATAGCGAGAGTGGGGTTTGTTGTTTACAACTGTGGCTAATGTTCCTACACGATTTCCTTCTAATACTTCGTTTACTTTTTTAGCAATTTTTTGTTCATTCATTTTATTCATCTCCTTTATTACTTTTTATGTTCCTCAATCGAAGATAAATAAAACATACATGTCTAAAAAAAATATAAGTTAACAATAAAATAATTATGTAAACTAGTAAAATGAAAAATAAAAAAAGCTAGCTACAGCTAACTAAAAAATAAGCCCGCACTGCCGTAACCCTAAGTGTCTTAAATACCCAGATCTACTAGGTGGGTGCCCTCATAGCCGGGTTTAGCGTCCCAAGAAGGGCGTGCTATCTGCAGCTAAATTTTGAGCTCCCTTTTAACACTCAAAGGTTTAAGACAACATGAGTATACGCACAGCGCAGGTATGTATAACAAATGTAAATAAGATGCCGATATATAAATGTTTTCTAATTAATCAACTTTCATCGTACAAGAAATGATTATAACGGAATAATGAATGGAACGCAAGACTTTTATTTAAAGTTTTTCTTCTCTAACATCTTGGCGGGGAAGCAGTGACAAAATAAGAAAAGGGCCCGCAACTGGAATGAAACATAAAAGAAGGTAAGGCCGGGATGCTATCCTTTCTTTTGTCATAACGGAATAAGAAAGCCACGTTAAAACAAAAAAATCAGCGGTCATCACACTAACAAGCTGTGACTGCATAAAAGCATCTCCATAAGCTTTTATTGAACCTACGGATAGTCCGTATACGTAACCTGCAATCGTGAGCACTAAGCATAGTCCAATCCATAAATGAGAAGAAATGATAGCAATGAAACGTGAAGGAATACGCGAACGTGTTCGAACTTTTTGTCCTTTCCAATGATAATAGAACAAAAGAGAAAAAGCTCCAAGCGCAAATGATAGAAGAGAAAATGGCCATCCAGGCAGTTTGTATGTATCTTTTTTACAGATCATTACCATAAACAATACTGGGAAAAGTCCTAAAAAAGAGAATACCATAACCACGAGCGGATCTACCTGCTGAAAATTTCCGGTGATAAGATTTTTAAACAGCAAATCATTACCGGCGCTTGCTCCCGGAGCTAGCAGCAAGGCGTATAGCACAAGCATAGCCCATACAATGATATACATATTCTCAACTCCTTTTAATTGTTTTAGTGTACAAAAACCATTTCAGTATATTTCCCCGTCTTGTGACGAAGGGAAACGCTTGAAACTCTTCTTTAGTTAGGTGTAATATTACACTAAAGAAATGTACGTGTATAGAAAGAAAGGGCTGTGAAAATGAATAAACAAGAAGTAATTAAATCAGTATCGGATAAAATACGATTAATTCGTTTAGAAAGAAACTATTCACAAGACAGAATGGCTGAAGTCATTGGTATTTCCAAAAAAACATTGGTTCAAATTGAAAAAGGGCGCACGGAAGCAGGGTGGACGACCACTGTTGCAGTATGCGGTTTGTTTGGTGACAGTGAAATCCTTCAATCGGTTTTGGGAGATGTTCCTTTAGAAGTAGTAGAAATCATTGCTCATAACGGCGTATCTTCTCCAAAAGATAAAACGCTCGGAGGAAGAGTATGGTGGAAAGAAATTCAAAAAGAAGGCTCTTTTCGTCTGCAGCAAAATATGATTAGTCAGCACTATCGCATTTTAGATGACCAAGACTATCGATGGTTTAGTTCATTTGATAAAAGCGAAGCGGTGAAAAGGTTTGAACAATTAACGAATGAATAAAAAAGAGGCCGAGACGTAACGACATCACTGCATATATGAAACCTACGTTCACTCTATCCATAAAAAAATCCGAACGAATTTGATTCTCCATCAAGAGTCTTGATTCATCGTTCGGATTTTTCTTCCACTGCTATACTTTTGTCTCAGCCTCTACTGATTCATTAAGGTACCTGATGAGGGACGACTGAACCAATTCCATAGCTCTACATCTCCAAGTGACGCATATGTGATCGACGGATCATTTTTTAATTTCAGAAGCTTTTTTGTAGGCCCTGTAATCACAACGCCGTACACACCGACGCCATGTTTTTTTACATAAGAATATCGCTGCTTTAGCAACAGATCAGAATGGTCTAGCTGACGAACTTTTTGGACCGTTTCTTCATTATCGGCTAATAGTCTCATCATATTTAAAACGTTCGACTTGCTAGTAGAGTGGGTTTGATTTCCTTTGTGATCGTAAGGTAAGTCTAAAAACTCTGGAAAGCCAAAGGTTGATGTTAAGTCAATTAATGGCTCATCTTTTGTGCTTGTTTTTTGTTCGTGCCCTGTATTAAGCGCGTACCAAGAGGTAGAAAAATCACGGCTGTCGATGGCGTTCATTTTTTGCTGAACTTCTTTTAGCGAATACGTATCATCAAAAGAAATAGCCACTTCGCTTACCGTTCCTTTTGGTAGATTTTCTAACGCTTTCCATGTTTCGTTTGTCCATTGCTTATACTCTTTTGCATGTAGCTTTAGTTTTTTGGGATCAGGATAGACAAAAGAAAGGTTAAGATCGTATTTGCCGCCGGAAAATGCTTTTTCTACACCGCTTGTTTTATCAAACAGCTGATGAAATGTAAATGTCCCAATGGCCTGCTCTTCACGTCCAATTTGCTTATAAGCTTCCATTTGCGACTGCATGCGGAAAAAGGACTGTGTATCAGAAGTGGTTTCACGTATATGAACGTTCGGAAAAGCAGATTCGATAGCCGCTTGATTCACGCTGTTTATGTATTCGGTTTTTGATTGATGATAATATACAATAGATAAAAAGCTGCCGATTATCCATAGCAGAACGACAGAGCCAATGACAGTTGTCACATTTGAAAGGCGCTGCTTCCATTTGGCGATATAAATGGACTTTTTAACTTTTTTATTATCCCACATCGTATCGTCACTTAGTGAAGTAGCTGATGAAGTTGGCGGTAACGGTTCATCTTCGGTTAGCAAGTGCTCCAAATGAGCTGAGCATGCTTCGCAATTTTCCGTATGTTCTTCAAGTGCTTCTGCTTCTTTGTCTGTCAAAGTGCCGTTTTTATATTTTTCCCATTGATGCTTCATATCTTGACAGCTCATCCGTCCTCTTCCTTTCTTTTTTTCAATTGTTGACGACCACGATACAAGTCCATTTTCACTTTTGACAGAGTATAGCCAGTCATTTCTGCAATCTCTTCATATGTGAAGCCGTGATAATCTCGTAACAGTACAATATTCTGCTTAGCCGGAGGCAAAGCAGATACATCAGAAAGCCAGCCGTCGATTTCACTTTGAATCATCACTTGTTCTTCAGCACTTGGCTGAGGAGTAAAGTGCCATTCTTCTATTTCGACAGTAGGGCGTTTTTTTTCTTTTCGATACCAGTCAATAAAGGCGTGATAAGCAATTTTGAACAGCCAAGGTTTCACTTCCTCGCCTTTATATGTTTCTAAGTGTAAAAGTGCCCGGTAAAAGGTCTCCTGCATTAAATCTTCCGCTGATTCTTTTCTGCGAGTAAGAGAGAGAAGATAGCGCAGCAAATCATGCATGTGCTGTTTATAAATGTGTTCAAAGTTATGCTGTTGTGCCATTTTCTCCCCCTTTCATTTAATCAACGCAATTTGTGGATAAAAGTTTCGGTTTTTTTATCAAAAATCGTATGTAATAGATAAAAGATGCTTAAAATACGATATATAGCTTATCATATTAAAAAGAAAACCATATGAAATTCGACATAATTCCGTGTGATTTTTCATTTTTTTTAAAAACTAAAGGGTAATTGGTGTTCGAAGGAAACAGAAAATGTTATGATAGAACAAGGATGTGCTCTTACAAAAAACAGCTACATACATAATAAAAAATACAGCGTTTGTTTGCAAAATAAAAATGGACAAACACATGGTGTTTAACCATGGATGTTTGTGGGAAAATAAACTAAGTATTTTCAACAAAAAGTAAATTAAATTGTGTTTTCACTTATAAAAAACACGGTAAATTGGAAAAGGTGGGGTCATGATGGACGTAGAAAATACACAAGGTACAGAAGAACAAGCACCTAAAGTCAAAGCAGCTAAAGTTGGCGATACAATTCAGCCAAAAAAAGGCGACTATAAAGGATTTAAAGGAATTGTTATGGTAGTGCGAGACAATTCGGTTATCGTAGATTTTGGAAAAGATGCTGAAACGGGCGAATCCATGAAAACAGTCGTTAATCATAAAAACTATAAAATCGTAAAAAAGTAGGTGAATAACCTACTTTTTTTTACTGAATATATGTTTAAAGACTGCGGTTTTTCTATCGGAAACCTTAGAGAAAAGCGTAGTTAAAGCAATTCTTTGAGAAGAAGAATGTTTTTTAGTAAACTATAGAAAGTATGCAGAAAGAAAGGATTTTTGTTATGTCAATTCAACTATCACAATTATCATTACCACAAGAGGTTCTTTCGCTTTTAGCGAATCGTAA
The DNA here is from genome assembly GCF_028369225.1 of Priestia sp. AB. NCBI lineage: Bacteria > Bacillati > Bacillota > Bacilli > Caryophanales > Bacillaceae > Priestia > Priestia sp. AB. Next base: position 337,984 of record NZ_JAQMYN010000003.1, on the reverse strand, counting down.
ATATGAAAACTTGTCCGATGCTGATCAGCTATTAATTGGAAAAGGCGGCTATACAGCAGAAGAAGCAGATATTTTAGAAGATGCCATTATTGCCTTGTCACTAGGGAAAAACGTACTTTTAAAAGGACCAACAGGTTCAGGTAAAACAAAGCTTGCTGAAACGCTGTCGCATTTATTTTCTCAGCCGATGCATAGCGTTAACTGCTCGGTTGACTTAGATGCAGAAGCGCTGCTTGGTTTTAAAACAATTGCTGAACAAGAAGGGAAAACAGGTATTGAGTTTGTGGAAGGACCTGTTATTCAGGCAATGAAAAAAGGCCATTTACTATATATTGATGAAATTAACATGGCTAAACCTGAAACACTTCCTATTTTAAACGGGGTTCTTGATTACCGAAAAATGATTACGAACCCATTCACTGGAGATGTAGTACGCGGTCAGCAAACGTTCGGCGTAGTAGCGGCTATTAATGAGGGGTATGTTGGTACTGTTCCATTAAACGAAGCGTTAAAAAATCGTTTTGTTGTTATTGAAGTGCCGTATATTCAAGGAGGCAGCTTAAAGCAAGTTCTGATGTCTCAGTCTCAGTTAAAAGACGAAAAATTAATTGATAAATTTGTCACGCTCTCTGCGGATTTAATTACTCAAGTTCAAAGCGGCCATGTATCAGAAGAAGCTGCGTCTATTCGTGCGCTTATCGATACGTGTGATTTAGCTCTTTATATGCCGCCTCTTCGCGCGATTAGACGCGGTATTATTGAAAAGCTAGAAGATGAAAGGGAAAAAGCCGCCATTCAAAATATTGCTGAAACATTATTTGAGTAAGGAGTGGCGCTATGCGATTTATTAAATTTAACGATAAAAATGTAGATTCCTTTCTCTATATGGAGCTGGCAGATTTAACGAAAACCTTAACAAAAAATGATGAAATTGAAGTAGAGTATCGCGTTTCTTCTTATTATGATCCTGTACACGGCATTATTTATCTCAGTCACTTTTGGGATAACCGTCCAGAAGAAGACAAAGTGTACGGCTTAAAAAGTGATGTATTTTTAAGAAGTATTGGAAGCTATAAGCATTCAAACTTCAAAGAAATTAATGCATATTTAAAGAAAATAAATAAAACCTCGGTACCTGGCTTAGCTAAGCAGCTGTTTATGCTTTTTGAAGATATTCGTTTAGAAGAAGTATGCAAACGCGAACGTCCTGGAACGAAAAAAGCCTTCGCCGTCAGAAGACAGCTCTACAGAAAATATTTTGCTACACAAATGAGCGCAAATTTAACAAAAAGCGTGTATACGGATGCACTTTTTAACGGCATCTACTTGCTATTGACGGCCGAAAATCCATTTGAAGAAATTCCTTCAATGAGTGAATCGATTAATTTAGCGATGCCTTTTATTCGCAGACAGCTAACAAATGTATATGAAGCTAAAACAACAAAAGATGTATCGCGCATCTGTCTTGAACTTTTAGATGTTTTTGATGATATTATTGAAAAAGATATGCTTAATACTTATTTCTTCTTGGCTGAACTCCAGTATGATCAGTTAGAAGAAGGGTTAACATTTGAAGATTTAAAGCGTAAAGATTCATTAGTGAACGATGATATTTTAGAGCATGAAAAAGACGGAGATGAAGACATTCACGAAGAGAAAATAGAAATGTGGCATCGAGAGACAAGCGAAGCGACGCAAAGTTTTCTACAGTTTGATATGGATCAAGGCTCAAAAACAGACATGCTAGGCGATGGTGTTCGTGAAGGCGACGATGGAGATCAAGCAATGGGCATGGTGCAAGGGTCTTCTCAAAAAACATCGCGGAACGATTATTCTCAAATCGAAGCCATGGAGCAAACGCATCCGGAAAAAGACGGGGAAGCGGATTATGAGTATGGGAAAGAAAATAAGCATGCCTATGCTGTTTTTATAGATTCTAAACTTCCGAACGACGATCACGTTGTTCAGTATGATGAGAATAAAAAAATTATTGCATCGTATCAAAAAAAATTAAAGCAAATGATTGAAAAAACCCTTGAACATAAAAAAACGCTTCCTAGAAGCGAGCTGCACTTTGGCCGATTAAATAAAAAGCTTCTAAAACTATGGACAGACGACAATCCTCGTTTGTTTTATAAAAAAGATGAAGATTCTGCGCAAATTGATGCTGTCTTTTCTCTTTTAGTTGACTGTTCCGCATCAATGTACGACAAAATGGATGAAACGAAGCTTGGGATTACGCTATTTCATGAAGCGTTAAAGTCTGTTATGGTGCCTCATCAAATTGTAGGATTTTGGGAAGATACAAATGATGCCACCGAAACGAGCCAGCCTAACTACCTGCAGACAGTTATGGACTTTCAAGCATCGTTAAAGCGTAAAAGCGGTCCTGAAATTATGCAGCTTGAGCCTGAAGAAGACAACCGTGATGGATTTGCCATTCGCCATATGACACGCCGCTTGCTTCAGCGTTCTGAACAGCAGAAGTTTTTACTTGTGTTTTCAGACGGTGAACCAGCCGCTATGGGATATGAACAAAATGGTATTGTAGATACGCACGAAGCGGTATTAGAAGCACGCAAGCACGGAATTGAAGTCATCAACGTCTTTTTATCCAACGGGGAAATTGATGAAGGACAAAAGAAAACCATTCAAAATATGTACGGGAAATATAGTATTCTAGTACCAAACATCGAAGAACTTCCCGATGTGCTATTTCCTTTACTCAAGAAATTACTTCATAAAAGCATTTAAAAAAGTCGAAGCATATTGCTTCGACTTTTTTTGCTATTGACCGTTAAAGAAGAGCGAGGTAAGTTAAATATATATGAAAAAGAGAGAAGGAATGGCAAGTGGAAGGAGTTCAAACGTCATCTAGAAGAGCATGGGGGCTGCTGCTTGTAATCATTGGTGCCACAATGTGGGGAGTATCTGGCACGGTGGCTCAATATTTATTTCAGCATAAAAGTTTTAACGCAGAGTGGCTGGTCGTCGTTCGTATGTTAGTATCCGGATTGCTGCTTTTGGCAATAGCCTCTAAGCAGCGCAATATTTTTGCAATTTGGAAAACAAAAGAAGAGAGGACTTCGCTGCTTTTGTTTGGTGTAATCGGTATGCTCGGCGTGCAGTATACATATTTTGCAGCTATTGAAGCAGGAAACGCTGCTACAGCTACAGTGCTTCAATATACGTCGCCAATATTTATTATTGGCTATTTAGCTGTGCAAGCAAGAAAGTGGCCGGTGAAAGTAGAAATGATTTCTGTTGTGCTCGTCATAACAGGGACCTTTTTTCTTGCAACAAGCGGGAATTTTAACGAGCTGTCTATTACAGGGTGGGCGTTGTTTTGGGGAATTGGGGCAGCTGTGACGTCTGCTTTTTATACGCTTCAGCCTAAGCGTCTTCTTGCGAAATGGAGCTCAATTGAAGTAGTAGGCTGGGGAATGGTGATAGGCGGCGCAAGTTTTTCATTTATTCACCCGCCGTGGCATATAGCAGGTGAGTGGTCGCTATTGTCGCTGTGTGCGGTGTTATTTGTAATCATCTTCGGAACGCTCATTGCATTTTATTGCTATTTGGAAAGCTTGAAGCATATTAGCGCTTCTGAAGCCATTGTTCTTGCGTCAGCAGAACCTTTATCAGCAGCGGCGCTCTCTGTTCTATGGCTTCATGTGACCTTTGGATGGACGGAGTGGTTAGGTACGATTCTTATTATCGCTACGGTATTTTTACTTTCTCAGCGAAAGCCAGAGGTGACATCATAAGTAAAAAGGACTTTCAAATGAAAGTCCTTTTTGTTTTTATAGAGGTTTTAGCGTAAACGTGTTTGTATATGAGCGGTTAGCGTATAGTGTGTAATCAGGATGTGTTTTAGCTTGCCAGCTATCGTCTCCGCCAACGCCCATTTGCTTGTAGTTAACCCGCACGGTTACTGAATCGCTTGCCGGCAATTTGTGAAAATGATCGTAAGCCTCCAGTTCAAAAGGTGAGTAAGGTAAAGCGTTCAGCTCGACTGTTGGCAAACCTTTTATCAAAAAGCCGCGCCCTTGATCGTTTGTAATAGTGGCCCATCGAACGTCCGTTTTATTTCCGCATTCTTGAGGGCGTAAATACGGTGTAACTTGCTCTTTTACACTGCCTTTATGAAGGGCCAGCTTAGCGCCAGTTTTACGGTCCCAATAATTTTCATGAGGTCCTCTTCCGTACCACGTTAAAGAATCAAAAGCCGCATTCATCGTAAACAGCATGCCGATTTCAGGAATTTCAGGCATTGTCTCAGAAGGTGCTAAAGATTGTTCAATCTTCATTTCACCACCGTTATATAGCGTATACGTTACATAGCAAGAAGCAAGAGAGTTATCTAAAGCTAGTTCAACCGAAATGATAACAAAGTCAACTTGCGGCTGAACGGTCACTTTTTTTACGTGCTGTTCTAAACTTGCTTGACGCCACGTTTGACATCTTTCATGCAGTTTATTTCCGAGGTCATTATCGGTTACTGCACGCCAGAAATTCGGACGGAAACCCGACGCAAGCAGCTCGGTGCGCTCATAGTTGTAAGAAATAAACTGCCCTTTTCGCTTATCAAAAATAGCCGTGAAGTTAGTTCCAGTAACCGTAAGCGTTTGTTCATTTTGGTCAACGGCTAAAGCAGGGTGAGCAGCTTTTACTGAAGGCACAGAGGCTTTTGCAGGCAGTACAAACTGTTCGTACGCCACTTCATATCCAGCTGAAGCCCAGGCTGTATCTTTAGACAATCTGAGAGAAAGAGTTAAAACAAATTCATCAGTTTCATTTTCTTGCTCATAAAGAGGATAAGAAAGCGTCAGTTCGTCTGTACCATCAGGAGCTACATTTAAAAGAGATGCATGCTTTTCAACGAGTTCACCGTTTTTTTCAACAGTCCAAACAAAATCATAGGCGTTCAAGTTTGTAAACAAGTGTTTGTTTTGAACGGCAAACTTTCCTTTTGCAGGGTCGACTGCTGTCCACTTTACGGGCTGATAGCATTTTTTTACTTCTGCAATTTTGGGGCTAGCGGTCCCATCAGCAAAGATTAAGCCGTTTCCGCAGAAGTTACCATCGTTAGGAGTATCACCAAAATCTCCCCCGTAAGCTAAGTAAGAAGTACCGTCTTCTGCTGTTGCTTGAAGAGCTTGATCTTTCCAGTCCCATATAAAACCGCCTTGCAAGATCGGATATTGATCGAACAGCTCCCAGTATTTGTACAGATTTCCGCATGAATTACCCATTGCATGACTGTATTCACATAAGATGTAAGGTTTTTTCGGATTCATTAATGCATAGCGCTCTACATCTGCTGGCTTAACGTACATCGTGCTTTCTATATCTGAAGCATCATAGTCGCGATGATGGAAGATTCCTTCATAATGAACAAGTCTCGTGGAATCTTTTTCTTTAAAAAAGGTATACATATGCTGAAAGTTTTCTCCGCCAAATGATTCGTTTCCAAGCGACCAAATAATGATAGAAGGGTGGTTTTTGTCACGTTCGTACATGGAACGACAGCGATCTAATACGTTTTTTTTCCATTCTGGCTTGCTTCCTGGAACGGCTTTTTGCTCACCTTCTTGTAAATAAGTCCACGTTCCGTGCGTTTCTAAATTGGTTTCATCAATAACGTACAGTCCGTATTCATTACATAGTTCATACCATACTGAATCGTTAGGATAATGGGATGTACGCACCGCGTTAATATTATGCTGCTTCATCAGCAAAATATCGTGAATCATGTCTTCGCGCGTGATGCCTGCCCGGCCTTTTACTGAATCAAATTCGTGGCGATTCACTCCTCGAAGTACAATGCGCTTGCCGTTGATTGTCATGAGGCCATTTTTTAGTTCAAACGTACGGAAGCCAACTTTACAGCTTTCTGTTTCAATAATAGAACCAGCAGCATTCTTTAAGCTGAGTACAAGGGTGTACAAATTAGGGCTTTCTGCGCTCCATTTTGCAGGGCTTTTAATGTGTGTACGCAAGGAGACTGTACGTTGATCGCTCACACTTAAATTTGTTTGCAGCGGAGCTTGTAGTACTTCTTGGCCATTCGCGTCATACAGCATGACTTCAAATGTTAGGTCTTGAGTATCGTGCTCAAAGTAATTTAAAATATCAGCTGAAACGCTAAGTTCACCATCTTCGTAGTTGTTATCAAGCGACGAACGAACGCTAAAGTCATAGATGTGAACCTGTGGAGTAGAGTAAAGATACACATCTCGGAAGATGCCGCTCATTCGCCAAAAATCTTGGTCTTCAAGCCAGCTTGCATCACTCCAGCGATATACTTCTACTGCTATCGTATTTTCACCTTCTTGAAGGTAAGAAGTTATATCAAATTCAGCTGGAGTAAAGCTGTCTTCGCTGTATCCAACAAACTCACCGTTAATCCATACGTAAAAAGCAGATTCGACGCCTTGGAAGCTGATGTACACGGGCTGATCTTTCCATTCTGATTTAGGTGTAAAAGTACGGACGTACTGACCGACAGGGTTATATTTAGTCGGTGCAAAAGGAGGTTCGAGCTCTTCATTTTCAACCCAAGGGTATGTCACGTTTGTATATTGAGGATAGTCATATCCTTGCAGCTGCCAGTGTGAAGGGACTGAAATAGAGTCCCATTTCTCATATGAAAACTCAGGAGCGAAAAAGTTTTTGACGCGGCCATCTGCATTTTCAGCAAAATGAAAATACCAGCTGCCATTTAAGCTTTGATAGTAAACAGAAGATTTTCTATCATTTTTCAAGGCCTCTTCGACCGTTTGATAAGGCATAAGCAAAGCATGTGCTTTTGAACGGTTCAATTGAAAAATTTCAGGGTTGTTATTCCATTCAGGGTATCCGTTTGCAGGTGCTGTATAATGAAATTTCTTGCCGGTTTTTAACATGTCGATCCCTCATTTCTAAAGTACTAGGTTATTAGTTTATATGAAAATGATAACGTTTTCTGAAAACCTTATCAATCTAATTATTTTCATGATAATATAACTATATTCACATAAAAAGGGGGAAGTAATATGGACTGTATGTACTTTCCGGCTCTTTCAGATGAAGATATGAAGCTGCCATTCTATGTTACAAGCGCTGGAAGCTGGAGACACCAAACGCATATTAAGCGTCAGGGAGAGTTTCCTGATTATCAATGGATTCAATGTATAAAAGGAAGAGGCGAACTTCGTGTAAATGACGAGGTTTATATTATAAAAGAAAATGAAGGGATGTTTCTGACGCCGCACGTTCCGCACGAATACTATCCCGTTACGAGCGAATGGCAAGTATGCTGGGTTTCTTTTAACGGAAGTGTGATTGATGATATTATGCTTTCTCTTCAATTTATTAATTCGGGAAAAATCGTCCTTACAAATGCTGAAAGTCTTTACAGGATGCTTCAAGAACTAATGAATCGTTTAGAAGAAAATCATACCTCTAGCACCATGCAGTGCTCTGAACTACTATACAGCGTCATTTTAAAACTTCGCCAAGACAGCGTATATATAGAAAGCAAAAGTCGCCTGCAGCAAATTACTCAGCTAAACCCAGTCCTTCGTTATATCGAGGAATATTATCATCAGCCGTTAACGCTAGGAGTACTGGCGCAGCAGCTCAGCGTAACGGAGCAGTATACGTGTTTGCTTTTTCAACAATCTCTTGGCATCCGGCCGTTTGAATACGTAACGCGCGTGCGGATTCAAAAAGCAAAGAAACTGCTGCTTAAAAACAACCAAATCTCTGTACAAGATATAGCAAGACAAGTAGGGTATGAACATCCAAGCTACTTTATCAAGCGTTTCAAAGAACAGGAAAACGTTACGCCAACTATTTTTCGAAAAATGTATTTTTCATAAGCTACATATATCGGGTTTTATCTAGTTCATAAGACATGATGTATATGCTAGTTATTTCGTATGAGTTTTAAAAAAGAAATTAAATGTAGTTTTAAGTGAAAACGGGGAGGAAAAGTAGAGAGAAGAAACAAAAAGGAGGGATAAAGGTGTTTGGGTTAAATGATCTTCCAAAATTTGTGTGGTCATTCTGTCTTGTATTGCCACTTGTATCATTTGTTCATCAGCTGGGGCATTCCGTCATGGCAATTATTTTCGGAGGGAAGGTCGATTTTACTATTGGGCGAGGGAAAACGATTCTTAAAATGGGGAAGTTTAAAATTAAGTCAGTCTATTTTTTAGACTCGTTTTGTAAATATGAAAATCTTAAGAATGACAGTCGCATTTCTCATGCAGTGGTGTATGCTGGCGGTGTACTGTTTAATTTGCTTACTATTTTTATAATAAATGGATTAATTATGGCTAATATTTTGCCTGAAGATATATTTTGCTATCAATTTGTTTATTTTTCAGTCTATTATGTTATTTTCTCACTGCTGCCAATTCAATATACAGAGACAACTGCAAGTGATGGACGTGCTATATATAACGTATTACGGTACGGGAAAACGTGTGATCCAGATTAAAGGGCTGTGTGTAGCAGCCTTTTTTGGTGCGTTTTTTCTCGTTCATTTAAATAAAAAAAGGAAAACTTTACGAAAAGAAAATAGTAGCGGATAATAAAGATAGTAGATGTTGGAATGTAAGAAAGGAGAGGATTCATACGATTATTGAGACAGAACGAATGACGCTGCGAGCCATGGCCGAAAGCGATGCAGGAAATTTACTGAAAATCTTTGAGGATGCTGAAGCAATGAAGTATTATTCTTCTACTAAAAGCGAACAAGACACACGCCGCTGGATTCAATGGATGAAGCAGCATTATCAAACGTACGGCATTAGCATGTGGATCGCTGAGGATAAGCAGAAAGGAGAGTTTCTAGGGCAGTGTGGCATGGTTCTTCAAAAAGTAGACGGAAAGGTAGATCCAGAACTTGGTTATTTATTTTTACGCAGCCGCTGGGGCAAAGGCTATGCGAGTGAAGCAGCAAAAGCTTGCTTAGATTATGGACTTCATACGCTGAAATTTCAGAAGATTATATCATTAATAGATCCTGACAATTTCCCATCGATTAAAGTGGCTGAAAGAATTGGCATGAAAAAAGAAAAGCAAGTTAACAAATGGGATAAATCGTTATTCTTTTATAGTATATATAATGAAAAATGAGAGTATAGGAGTGTTAGCATGATCAAAATTAAGAACGTTTCGGTAAAACGAGCAGAAAAAGAAATTTTAAAAAACGTGTCGTGGTTAGTGGAAAAAGGGGAACATTGGTGTTTGCTTGGGTTAAATGGTTCCGGAAAAACGACGCTTTTAAATATAATCAACGGATATATCTGGCCTACAAAAGGTCAAGTAGAAGTTCTTTCAAGGAAATTTGGAGAAACAAATCTGTCTGAGCTCAGAAAAGAAATTGGATGGGTAAGCTCTTCGCTTCAACAGCGGTTTCGAGATGACGATACGGTTGTAGAAATGATTTTAAGCGGAAAATTTGCATCTATTGGTTTATATGAACAAGTGGAGCAAAAAGATATGAACCAAGCCATAGAATTAATGCAGCTGCTAAATTGCGCAGATTTACAAAATCAGGCGTACGGAACACTTTCTCAAGGAGAGCGCCAGCGAGTGCTAATTGCCCGAGCTCTTATGGCTTCACCAAAGCTTTTAATACTTGATGAGCCATGTACAGGTCTAGATATAATGGCCCGAGAACAGCTTCTTCAGCTGATTGCAAAAATGGCAGATCAGCCAAAAGCGCCTACGCTTATTTATGTTACTCACCATGTAGAAGAAATTTTGCCTTGCTTTACCCATACGCTTTGTATGCGCCAAGGAGAAGTGTTTTCTTCTGGGAAAACGAAAGACCAGCTCACTGAGCCGCATCTTTCTAAATTTTTTAATCACTCCGTAGAGATTCAGCAGCAGAAGGAACGCACTTGGCTGTCATTAAAAGAACCGGTACCGGTAAAAAGCTGATCTAACGTCGAGAAACCTTCTTGCATACCATGGGAAAAAGGGCGCTGCTTGCAATGGAAATAAGCTCATTGTGAAGATAATGTTTACATGCTACATAAATAGTGGTGCCGCAAATAATATCAATTAGTAAAAAAGCAGCAATGTCATGTTTATCAATGGTTACAAATACAAAAGAAGAGGAATCATAAGCTGTCATCGTTGGCTCCTTTGGTTATATCGTTATGTTACTTTATTCACAAAAGGCTTGGGCTATACGAACTTTTAAAGAAGTACGATGATGACAGCTGGTTCTCTCCTCTAAAGCTGATAATACTCTTGTTCGAGTATACTCATGATAAGATCTGTCTGAAATGCTTCTTCAATAAAAGCGCCTTCACGCTCTATTCCTTCTTTTACAAAACCGCATTTTTCATAACAAGCAATGGCTCTATGGTTGTATTCGAGCACTCGTAAATCGACTCTGTGCAAGTGAAGGTGTTCAAATGCGTACGCAAGTACCAATTTTGTAACTTCAGTGCCGAGCCCTTGATTCCAAACGGAAGAATCAAATAAACCAATTGCATACCGTGCGCGCCGGTCGTACTCGTTAACGGTCAGCCGGGCCTCTCCAACAAAACGCTGCTGATATTCAATGCACCAATTCAGCTTTTGAGACTTTATGTACTCGACGTGCCGCTTGGCATCTTGTAATGTAAGAGGTTTTAAGTTTCGGGTATCGCCTCCGTACATGCGAATAAGTTCTTTTGTTTGTTTGCATGCTAGATAGTCATTTACATCGCTGTCCTTTGGTTTTCTTAGTATCACGTTTTTTCCTTTTAAAAGTGGTGAAACATTATTCATTTGATGCATCCTTTCTTTTCTAACATTTAAAAAGGTATTCCACTTGTTTCTTAAAAAACCTGCTTTTACGTATAAAAAGAAATTGAGACACAACTACGTCCATCGAATCTCAAGACAAACAAATGGGATCAATGTGCTAGTATGGAGTGCTTGTTACACCGCGGTTGATTTCCGTGCAAGAATTGGCTTCCCATTAACTGCTCTACATATATGGAGCAAGTCTACGTTCATCCTACAAATAAAAAAATCCGAACGAGTTGGATTCTCAAGCAAGAATCTCGATTCATCGTTCGGATCTTCCTTCAGCTAAACTCCTTTTGTCCCAGCCTTTTTACGAAGAATGTTTTTTTGCGTAGTGGGCAAGTGCAAGAAGAGGAAAAATATCATTGTAGCTGTGGTACTGAATATAAAATTGTCCAGGAAGACCAATTCCCGTGGGGTAATGAGTTTGCTGCTCTGTAAGATTTGGATTCAGTAAAAATTTAATTCCTTTTTCAACGGATTGATCTTTTAACGGACATATTGTCATTAAAGCATCGAGAGCCCAAGCCGTTTGAGAAGGGGTGCTAAACGATAGTGGCACATATTTTTTTAAAGAAGCGCTATAGCATGATTCTCCGAATCCACCGTCTTCTTGTTGAATGCTTTTGAGCCAGTTGATAGCTTTGATGATACGCGGATCAGAAGCAGAAACCCCTACAGCACGGAGTCCTGTAATAGCGGCCCACGTTCCGTAAATATAGCAAACTCCCCACCGGCCGTACCAGCTCCCGTTATCCAATTGATGATCAAACAGCCATTTTACTGCAGCTTTAATCGAAGGGTGGGATTTATTCATACCAGCAAAGTTTCCGAGACACTCAAGCACTCGACCGGTTAAATCGGCAGTAGCCGGATCCGTCGCTGCATCTTTTGCATTTTCAAGCGGCAGATAAGTAAATAAAATAGAGTCGGTATTTTTTTCAAATGCAGCAAAACCCCCATCTTTGTTTTGCATGGACAGCAGCCAGTTAATCCCTCTTTGCCAAGACTCCAAATAATCTGTATCGGTTTGCGCTCTTCTAGAAAGAGCTCTGATAGCAGCAGACGTATCGTCTAAGTCAGGGTTATTTGTATTAATATCGGAAAACCCCCAGCCTCCAGGTGCTGTATTTGGGTTATGAAACTGCCAATCTCCAAGCTTTGTATGCTGTCTTTTCTTTAAGTAGCGAGTTGTGCCTTTAATCATGGGATCTTGCTGCGGTACACCTGCTTCCTGTAGAGCGTAAGAGAGCAGCGCGGTATCCCAAACGGTTGACGTGGAGTTTTCTACGTGCACGTGGCCGCTGCATGTACTAAGTAGTGAACAAATCCCGTCAATTGCTTTTTGGATCACAAATGAATCTTTTTTATAGCCAAGAGCCAAAAGACCGTAAATCATAAAAAAAGTAGAGGTGGCGTAGCTGTAGAGTGTTCCATCTTTTTCAATTCTTTCTAGCATGTAACGCTCGGCTGCTTGATAACCAAGTTTGTGGATGTAAGAAGGTAAAGAAGCCAGCTGTTTTAAATGGTCGACTAAAAAAATTGAAGCGCGTGATTCTTGAGTAGTTTCCTCCGATTCCTGTTTCTGTTCTCTTACATCTAAATGAGAAAGAGAAGGTGTATGCCTAGAAGTAAGTGAAAATTTTTTGTTTCCTGCTACCATCATCGGAACGAAGTGAATTCTGGCATAAGTGCTTAATTCATAAAAGTTAAGCGGTACATAGGTAGGCACGAGCAAAAGAGAAAGCGGGAGGTAAAATAGCTTTGGCCACTCGTATAAACCGTTAACAGAAAGCATCCATCTTGTGAGAAAATGAGCGCGCGAAATGCCTCCTGAATCTATAATATATCTTTCTGCTTTTCGCAAAATCCGGTCGTTTTTTTGGTAATATCCTGAATATAAAAGAGCTGTATAAGCTTGAATAGTGGCGGATAAGTTATGTTCTTCATCATCAAACAACGTCCAAAGACCATCTTCATTTTGAAGGGAAACAATCCGTTCGGTTAATTGTTTAATCAACACTTCTTTATCTAAATCAAAGGTGCGAAGAAGCATAATTAAAAACGCATCAGGCATAACGCCTGTTTCAAAACAGTAGCGAAATGACCCGTCATTTTTTTGTGTTGGGCGCAGATAGGCGATTCTTCGCTGAATCTCTAGCTGAACTTCCTTTAGCAATATGATCACCTCTTATGATAATGCTTTTCAATCTTTCGACCTGTTTCTTTATAACTGTATTCAAAGGAAGAGAGTTCTATGAGAGGAGAAAGTTGCAAAGAATAGAGCGCTTGCTGCACAATAGAGGTACTGGAAAATTGGAGTGATAGAAGTGAAAGAAATACAGGTAGAAGTCATTCAAGGACGAGGCTCTTACCGAGAGCTTGGTGAAATGCAAGGGAAATTACATAAAGGAACAAAGCTGCTTGAAAATCATCAAAAAAGAAGAAAACGTTCATTACGAAGCTATCAAACGATAGCAAAAGAAGCTCGTCATTATTACGACTTATTTGCTCGGGGACTGTGGGATGAGCTAGTGGGCTTAGCAGAAGGCTTAGATTGGCCTCTTGAAGACGTTATTCATGAGTACAGCGGGTATCAGCAAGAGTGGAAAAAAACGGGATGTTCGGCTCTTATGCAGCACGGCGTGTATGTACGGAACTATGATTATCATCCTAAAACGTACGAAGGTCGATTTTTGCTTTTTCAGCCAAATGAAGGATATGCAAGCGTCGGATTTGGAACAAGAATGATTGGGCGAATGGATGGAATGAATGAAAAAGGACTGGCAATTGGCTATCATTTTGTTAATCGCCGCCGTCAAACAAACGGATTTATTTGCTGTACGCTCGCTCGGTTTATTTTAGAAACATGTGAAACGACAGAAGAGGCTGTTGCTATTTTAGAAAGAGCACCGCATCGTCATGCGTTTAATTATTCCATTTATGACCGCAGTGGACAGGGAGCAGTAGTCGAAGCATCTGGACGAGGCGTTCATGTACAAAGAGGGACGATGATGGGGTGTACGAACCATTTTAATCAGCTGGTCGAAGAAAATCGTCATCATTTGGTAGAGTCAAAGGAAAGGCTCGATCATATTCGAGATCATATTGAAAAAAAGCTATCGCCTCTTGAAGCTTTTTCTTTATTTAATGAAGATGAATACGGTATTTTTAAAGAAGATTACCGGAATTCTGCTGGAACGCTTCATACAGTAGCATATGTACCGGAGACGCTGCAAGTCATTGTGGGGATTGGACGAAAAGCAAAGCCTCTCATTTTCTCGTTTGAAGATTGGGTGAAAGGAGAACAATTAACTATAACGAAAATAAAAGGAACGGTAAATACAGATGAACCATTTCCGTTTCAGTAAGGAGCAGCATAATGAGAATTGTAACGAATCAAGAGATGTATCAAGTGGATGATTATGTGATGAATACAATTGGGATGAGTGAAGAGTCCCTTATGGAAAATGCCGGGCAGGCTGCTGCCAACGCGCTGAGTGAGCGAATCAAAAAACATGAAAACATAGGGCTGCTTATAGGAACGGGAAACAATGGAGGAGACGGCTTTGTTATTGCCCGTGCTTTGAAGTCAAAAGGCTATAAAGTTGACGTCTGGGTAGTTCCTGCACGGGAAAAAATAAAAGGCGCGGCTAAAAAAGCCATGATCATCTATGAAAATGCTGGGTTCACGTGGCAATCGGCTGGAGACAACTTCTCTGTGAAAAAGTATACGGTTCTTATTGATTGTTTATTAGGTATAGGCGTAAAAGGCAGCATCAAATCTCCTTACGATGACATTATAAAAAAAATAAACGATTCTAATGCTTACATATACAGCATCGATGTCCCAAGTGGAGTAATGGAACAGAAGCAAGAGCTTACGGTACGTGCAGATGCTACGATTACGCTTCAGCAGCCGAAAGTCACGGCATTTACATACCCGAGCAAAGAAAGTTACGGTGAATTGATTGTAGTAGATATCGGTATTCCGCCGCTAGCAATTGAAAAAAGTTCATCTCTTAAGGAAGTATGGTCCACTCAGCATATTAAACAATCTTTTCCCATTCGAAACGCTTCGTCTAATAAAGGTACACATGGAAAAGGAATCGTAATAGGAGGTTCGCTTCAAACACCCGGAGCGCCGATGCTAACGTCAAAAGCAGCGCTCACAAGCGGAGCGGGACTTTTAACGCTTGCGCTTCCGAGCGATATTCATGCTATTGCAGCTGCTCACATGCTGGAAGTGATGTATAAACCATGTCCAAGCAAAGATGGATTTTTTGCAGGCGAGATTCCTTTAGAAGAAGGGAAGTATGATGCAATTGCAGTCGGACCAGGGCTTGGGAGAACGAAAGAAACGAAGAAAGTCGTCGAACAAGTGCTTCACCAGCCGGTTTCTGTTGTGGTGGACGCCGATGCTCTTTTTCATCTTCCATATTTAGAAAAAGAAGTAAAAGAAAGAGAACATGCAACGATTTTAACGCCTCATCCGGGAGAAATGGCAAGGCTCGTGGACACAACAATCGCCGAAGTAGAAGCAAATCGATTTTCAATAGCTAGGCAATACGCAGTAGAAAATGGTGTGTACCTTGTATTAAAAGGTCCAAACACGATTGTTACAACACCTGACGGAAAACAATACGTAAATACCACTGGAAATGCGGGACTTGCAAAAGGCGGAACGGGTGACACGTTAACAGGGATCATCCTCGCTTTTATTATGCAGCATGATTCTCTTCAAGAAGCAATCAGCAACGCGGTATATGTTCACGGAAAAGCAGCGGATGTGCTGCTCGATCAGGGGCATACAATGATGGATATATTAGCAAGCGACGTTATTTCTGCACTGCCGGCAGTCTTAGGGCAGCTGAGTGAGAAGTAATTTCTTCTAGATTATTAAAATTTGTTGACAAAATCCTTCAAAAAGTTGTCAAAACTCTTTGTAAATGATAACGTTATTTTACGTAAGATTTTACATAGAAAGAAAGTGATGTTGTGTACTACTCAATGAGACCAAGAGGTATTCATTTAGCTGTGCCTACACTTTTCTTCCTTATCACAGTCGTGTTATTTGCGATGATGCAGTTTGGTTTTTATTTGGATTCCAGCATTCTTCGTAAAATTTGGGTCATCGTTATGGCTTTATTGCCCATTGCTGGACTAATCACGGCTATTAAAGGTAGAAGAGGAAGCGCAAAGCCGTGGTTAATTATAGGGAATGTGATTCTTATTTTAACCGTTACAATAATGAGCGTACAGGCTATTATTTACTAAACAAAAAACGTGTTCGCCAAATAGGCGGACACGTTTTTATTAGGAAAGAGAAACGATTTGCTTGGTTACATAGGCAGCTTCTCCTGCGATTACCACACCATACGTATTCTCTTTTTTTGTAATTTCTACATGAACGAAGCCATCTTTATCTATTTCCTGTCCTTGCTCAATGACAAATTGCCAGCGGCCGTTATCTTGCTGGTCCACATATCTCGCATAATAGGCGCCCATTACGCCTGATGCTGTTCCAGTTACGGCGTCTTCTACTGTACCTGAAAATGGTGAAGAGAAATGTCTTCCGTGCATATGAGCTTCTGAGTGAATCGTTTCAAAACAAAAGGGATGAATAGATGCTTTTGGCATATCCGTTAAAATATGAGGAAAATCTTCTTGATTAGGCTTCATCTTTTTACAGGCATCTAAATTTTTTAAAGGTACAATAAGCGTCCAGTTCCCTGTACTTCCATATACAATAGGAAGTCTTTGATCAAGGTCATCAATATGAAGATTAAGAGCTTTTGCCAGTTTTTCTTTTGAACCTGAAAACGGATGAAACTGCGGAGAAGCTTGACTCATGGTGATAACAGGTTGTCCGTTTCTATTCTGTACAGTCATCGGCAAAATTCCAGCATTTGTTTCCACTGTAAATGTAGTTTTTGGAAGTTTGTTTTTACTGTATAAAGCATAAAGAGAAGCGACGGTCGCATGACCGCACAAATCTGCTTCTTGTCCGGGTGTAAAATATCGAATTCGTAAATCAGCGCGGGAAGACTTCATGATAAAAGCCGTTTCGTTAAACTGTACTTGATAAGCAATCATCTGCATTTCTTCAGCTGAAAAATCATCTCCATTAAACACAATTCCTGCAGGGTTTCCTTTATCAGGGCGCGTACTGAACGCATCGTATTGATAAACAATCGCTTCTTTCATAGAAATTACCTCCATTTTTATATCATTGTATGAAAGCTTTAACCAGTGTTATTAAATGATCGGCTATTAAAATAGTGAAATACCTGAACGTTAGAATAAAAAAACAGCAGTTTTTACCTGCTGCTTTTCACTTCACAAAACTATTTTTGCATCGCGGCATTTATTCCTTCTTTTCTAACTTCTAGCATATGAGTAGCTTTTTTATCAATATCTTTAGCTGTATCGGAAGAAATGACGCCTACGCTGCTTAAGTCATAGGTAAGACTTGTAACAAGCAGTTGCTCTCTTTGTGCTAGTGTGCCGTATGTAAGTGCAGCGGTTTTAGCTTGAATGCCACTCATATTTAATTCATCAGTAGAAGAAGCTGCATCGTTTTTTGCGGCTATTGCTTCTTGATAAAGAGAATCATATCCTCCAAACCCCACTTGGGCAATTAGAAAATTATAAATGTCATCGGCCGATTTTTTAGAAGGCTGGGAAAAAGCTCTTTGAAATTTATTGCGCGGTAAAAAGTTTAGTGCCGCCTGTCTTCCGTCTTCATAAATTTTTTCTTGTATTTCTTTCGTCGCTTTTTCGTCGTTTTTTTTATGCGCTGCATCTAGCTGTTTGCGATATTTTTGAATAATGACTCCGTCCTGCTGATTGTTTCCCTCTTTGAAAGTAGCCGCGGCTTTTGGAACATCTGACGTTGCTAGAGTCTCAGCAGCGTTCTCTGAAGAAGAAAAGCACGTATTTTTGACAAAAATAAGTGCAAAGATCAGCAAAATAAACCATAAAAACCTGAATTTCTTAAACAAAATGTTCACCTCTGTATAATATTTCTAAATTATGTAAAACAACATGGACCAGTATACAACAATTTTAGTGTTTTTTTACACATTTACCCAAAAATAAGAAAATAGTAAGAGGTGGTTTTATTAATCTAATAGATATATAGGTTCATTGTTATGGTTCTAAAGAAACTATTGATCTATTTGTACTGATTCACATAATCGAATATGTTTTTGCTAATAAGGCTTAAAGTGACAAGGATAAAAAGCGTTCGGACATACGTCACGCCTTTTGATAGAGCGACATTTGACCCGACAAAAGAACCCGCGATCATCGCAACCCCCATAATTAATCCGTAAGAAAATACAACAGAATCGAAATATAAAAACACAAGCAAAGCACCTAAGTTACTGCCGAAATTTAAAAATTTTGCGCTGCCTGCTGACTGCAGGAAATCAAATCCCATAAATAAAAAAGCAAATAAAATAAATGAACCTGTGCCTGCTCCTAAAAATCCATCGTAAAAGCCAATAATAAAAATAAGTGCGGTAAAGAAAATAAGTTTCTTAATAGACAGCGGCTTATACGTAGACGTGGTGCCCCAGTTTTTTTTGAAGATTGTATAAATAGCAACTAAAACAAGGAGAATCAAAATAACAGGTTTCAAAAAAGCAGAGGATAGAAAATGAACGGTGATTGAACCTCCTAAAGAACCAATAAATACAAAAGGAAACCATTTACCTACGACGCGAAAGTCGACTTTTCCGGATTTTACAAATCGAATGGTACTCGTTAATACGCCCATCGTTCCGGCTAATTTATTTGTAGCTAAGGCAGCAGCGGGAGGCAGGCCTAAAAATAAAAGAGCAGGCGTTGAAATTAAACCGCCTCCGCCAACTACAGAGTCAATGAATGCGGCTAAAAAACCAAAAAGTAAAAGCAAAAGAACAATCTGTAAACTTAATTCTTCCATAAAGCACCTTCCTCATGTCATAATATATAGTGACTACTTAAATAGTAACTATATAAAAAGCAGTTGTAAATATGTAAATGATAAAAATTTCAAATAACTTAAAAAACAGGGAGGTTTCCTTTATGGAAAATATTATTCAGCAGCTGCAGTCGCTTGGATTTAATCAGTATGAATCAAAAGTATACGTGACGCTTGTCAAAAAAGGATCTTCCACTGCTTATAGCATTAGTAAACATTCAGGTGTGCCAAGAGCGCGTGTATACGATATTTTACAAACACTAGAGGAAAAAGGCATGGTGTTAAAAGAAGAGAGTAATGATGGCACCCAGTACACGTCGTTGCCCGTCGATGCTTTTTTGCATTCGCTGCAAAAAAAATGGAACGAAACGTATGAAGACGTTAGCGAAACGCTTAAACGTCTTGAAGCTGCAGAGTCTATAGAAGAAAGCCGGGTTATGACGATGAAAGGAGAAAGAGCCATTCTTGCTTTTTGTGAGTCGCTATTGTTAAAAGCAAAAAATAAAATTGTCATCTCGCTTTGGCCCGATATTTATAATGAGTTGAAGCCTCTTTTATTACAGCTAAGGGAGAGCGTCACACTAAAAGGAATTGTGTTTGAACAAGATGAAGCGATGGAGGAATTTGACCGGCACCGCCATACAAGCTATACCGAAAACATTGGAAATCAAAACTGGTTTATTATATCTGTTGACAGCAGTGAAATGATTTATGGTCATAAAGAAATGGCGTACTATACAAATAACGCAGTCAACATTAATTTACTTGAAAATTATATTTGGCATGATATTCTCGTTAACAGACTTGTAGAAAAAAGTGATAGAGAAATGGACAGGTGGATCGAAAAGGAAAGAGAAAGTTTTTTTGCGTAGAAAAGAGACTTAGACATAACGAAATCACTTCCATCGAAAGACGAACAAACGGGATAAATGATCTAGTATGAATGGCTTGTTACATCGCAGTTAATTTCCGTGCAAGGCTTCGCTTTCCGCGGCCGGCCGATGAGCCTCCTCGTCGCTTACGCGCCTGTGGGGTCTCGTCTGTTCCGCTTTTCCCGCAGGAGTCTTCGCCTTGCCCTCCAATTAACTACTGGAAGCAGCCACCATGCATGAAAGCTACGTTCTTCTTACCAACAGAAAAATCCGAACAAAGTTGATGCTCCATTAAGAGTCTCGAGTCCTCGTTCGGATCTTCCTTCAATTAAAATATTTTTGTTACAGCCTCTTTATATTAAAAAGTTTGGGCAAGTTTTTTTGCTTCTGCTATTCCTTTTTCTTTAATTTCTTGGGCTTTATCTGGCATTGCGTTATGCCCTTCCACAAAAATACCGTCTAACGAAGGTACTCCGAAGAAATTCATCATAATCCCAATATAACGATGCCCCATTTCCATATCAGCTGCAGGGCCTTCAGAATAAATGCCTCCGCGCGCTTGAATATGAAGCGCTTTTTTATCCGTTAATAGCCCAACCGGACCCTCTGCCGTGTATTTAAATGACTTACCCGCTACGGCTACAGAGTCTAAATAGGCTTTCATAACCGGTGGAAACGAAAAGTTCCACATAGGCGTTACAAAAACATATTTGTCCGCTGATACAAACTGTTCGCTCAATTCTGCAAGGCGATTGACCTTCTCCTGTTCATGAGAAGAAAGTTCAGAGCCAGACTGAAGTTTGCCCCAGCCGCTAAATACATCCGCATCAATATGAGGGATATTTTCTTTATAAAGGTCAATATGTACAACTTCGTCACTTGAATTGTGCTCTTTGTAAGCATCGATAAATGCTTTTCCAGTTGCCATACTGAATGATTGAGACTCATCGTGAGGATGAGCTGTAATATAAAGTACTTTTGCCACGTCTTATCATCTCTTTCTTGTTTGGAATAATGTACTGTCTTATCGTTATCACTCCCATAAAAAACTATACGCGCTTTGTCAGGAAAGCTAAAAAAGAACGCAAGAAAGGGATGTCTATATAGAAAATAATGGTATAATAAATGTTTGAATATTTACATAACAAGTATGTTTAACAGAAGTGAATAAGAGGTGTCGAGATGAAAGAAAAATGGATAATCGTTACGGGTGCAGGTTCTGGAATTGGCAAAGAAATTGTAAAAGAGTGTGTGTCGAAGGGCTATTCAGTTATTGCTTGTGATATTAACGATGGAGCTTTGAAACAGCTAGCTGAAGATACAAAGGGCCATATTGAAACACACGTAGTAGATGTTAAAAAAGGAAACGATGTAAAAGATCTTTTTTATCAAATAAAAGATAAAAGTTTGTATGGGTTAGTTAATAATACAGGCGTGTATTTAGGGAAAAATTTATTGGACTATGAAGAAAATGAAATAGATTTTGTAATGGATATTAATATTAAAGGATATGTTTATTTCTCCAAGTACTTTGGCGAATTATTAATGAAAAAGGAAATAGAAGGAGCGATTATTAATATATCGTCCGTGTCAGGAATGGAAGGAAGCTCCGATGCTATATATGGAATGTCTAAAGCAGCAATACTAGGATTAACTAAGAGCTGTGCGATGAATTTTTCTCCTTATATCCGGGTGAACGCCGTAGCACCTACAATGGTAAATACCGATATGATGAAAAATATTCCAGAGTGGCGCAAAAATGAATACATCGCTCATCAGCTGATTCCAAGCTTTGTTACGCCTCAAGACGTGGCAGATACGGTTCTTTTTTTACTGAGCCCTCAAGCAAAACATTATACAGGAGCCACATTTGATCTGAACAGCGGATGTTATTTGCGATAAATGACCTTTTAAAAGAGGCTGGGACAAAAATTTTTTAGTTAAAAGTAAATTCGAATGATCAACCGATGTTATTGGTTGATCATTTGAATTTTTTGTTGTTATTGTGAACGCTGGCTTCATGGATTTCGTTGCTTCTAGCTGTTGATTAAAGAGCAAGGCGAAGGCTTGCATGGAAATCAACAGCGGTGTCAAGAGCAATCCATATGAGTTTATTAATCCAATTTGCTCGTCTTTAGATTGGGTTAATTCCGTTATATCCCATCCTCCTTTTTGTTTTCTGAAGAATTCTTAAGAAATTTACTTAACGTTTCTTTAGATTTTTTTTCTATTCTAGAAAGAAAGAGTAGAAAGAAGGAATAGAAAATGAATTTAGCTTTTATGTATCAATATTTTCACCAGCCGCGAACGGTAGGCGCACTTTTGCCGAGCTCTACGCACTTAGCGAAAAAAATGGTAAAAGGGATTGATTTTGAACATGCAGACTGTATAGTAGAGTACGGGCCAGGAACCGGAGTTTTTACCCGTGAATTAATAAGAAGACGAAGCGCTTGTACAACTTTGCTTCTTATCGAATACAATCGGCATTTTTACGAAAAAGTAAAGGAACAAGTAAGAGATGAAAAAAATGTGTATGTGATACACGGATCCGCTGAAAATGTTCAAAAGTACTTGATACAGTATGATATTCCAAAAGTGGATTACGTACTATCAGGTCTTCCTTTTGCTTCTTTAACGTCTGAAGTGTCGGACTGTATTTTGCAAAACACGCGCAGCGTATTAGCGGAGGAAGGGAAATTTATTACGTTTCAGTATACGAATTTAAAAAAACAGCTGATCCGCTCGTTTTTCCCTCAGATTAAAGTGGAAAAAGAGTGGAGAAATGTTCCTCCTGCATATATTTTTACATGCGAAAAGAATGGGATATAAGGAGTTTGTAAATGAAAGACAGAATTTTAATTATAGATGACGATGAGCAAATTCGTAATTTAATTGCTATTTACTTAGAAAATGAAGGGTTTGAAGCGCTGAAAGTTTCTAATGCTGTATGTGGATTAGCGCTTTTAGAGGAACAAGAAGTAGATTTAATTATATTAGATATTATGATGCCGCAGATGAATGGAATCGATGCTGCTTTTAAAATACGTGAAGAAAAAAACATGCCCATTATTATGCTGTCGGCTAAGTCAGAAGATATGGACAAGATTTCTGGGTTAACAGCAGGCGCAGATGATTACTTAACAAAACCATTTAATCCTCTCGAGCTCATCGCACGAGTAAAATCACAAATTAGACGCTATAAAAAATACAATGAACGTGCTGAGCGCGATATTATTCAAATTGGCGATTTGGAAATTAACCGCAGCACCCGGCTTGTCTTTGTGCGCGGCCAAGAGATTCGTTTAACACCAAAAGAGTTTGATATTTTAGAGCTGCTGGTACGCCACAAAGGAACGGTGATGAGTATGGGGAAAATATATGAAGCCGTATGGCAAGAAGATGCGTTTAAATCGGATAATACCGTAATGGTTCATATTACAAAGATTCGCGAAAAAATTGAGGATAATCCGAAAAAGCCAATTTATATTAAAACCATATGGGGCGTAGGATACAGAATATGAGAAGAATAAGTGTAAAGCTTCTTTTTGCTATCATTATAAGTTTTTTGGCTACCAATTTAATTTTTATTTTAATTGCTAGGCTTGTTTTGAGCAGGTATATACAAGAAGAGAAAATGAATGTCCCTGCATATAATGTATTGGCGTTTGGACTTTTCTTTATCGCCGTTGTGGTCTTTGTTTTTGTTTTTTTAGCACTTATTCGTTCCCATATTCGTTATCTGAAAGAAATCTCTAAACAAGTTCAAAAAATTTCAAATGGAGATTTAGGCGCAACCATCCATGTACGAGGAAAAGACGAACTGGCTGAATTAAGTCAAAACATTAACAAAATGTCTGCGCAGCTCCGTACAAAATTTGATCGTGAACGAGAGCTGGAGCAAGTGAAAAATCAGCTAATATCCAGTGTGTCTCACGATTTGCGTACGCCGTTAACATCCATCGTTGGGTACCTAGATTTAATCAAAAAAAGAGAAAGTATGGATGATGAAACATTATATAGCTACTTATATATTGTTGATTCAAAAGCAAAATACTTAACTGATTTAATAGAAGAATTGTTCGACTATACAAAATTAACGAGTCCTGATCTTCAGCTTCAACGAAATGAGGTCGATATGAAACGTTTGCTTCAACAGGTAATAGGAGAGTACGAGCCAATTTTAACAAGAGAAGGCATTGATGTTCAGACTAACTTTGCTTGTGAATGGAATGCATTTATTGATGTGGAAAAAATGGTAAGAGTATTTCAAAACTTGCTTGAAAATGTCAAGAAATACAGCAAAAAGCCTTCCTTATTAGAGGTGAATCAGGAGATTGACGAGGGTTACATAGTTATTTCCTTTAGGAACAGCATTAACATCAGTGAAAAAATTGAGGTAGAAAAGTTGTTTGATCGATTTTATCGAGGTGATGAATCAAGAACGGACGCGAATGGTTCAGGTTTAGGACTGGCTATTGCAAAACAAATTATTCAGCTGCATCAAGGAGAGATACGAGCGGATCGTCAGCATAATAAGCTCACTTTTTTTATAAAGCTGCCGTTAACACAAGAAAGCCTTAAGAATCACTTGTAAAGATTCTTAAGGCTTTTTGCGACTATTTTGATGCCGTACTCAAATTCTGCAAGCGTCGCATAAGAAAAGGATATTCTGATATGCTGTGATGTCTCATGGTCATACAATGCGCCTGGATTTAAAAGAACTCCTTCGTCGAGACAGTGCTTAAATAACTTTTGCATCGAAACAGGCTTATGCAGCGTAAGCCAAAAATAAAAACCTCCGCTCGGAGTATTCCACACAGCGAGATTCTTCAAGTACTTCTCTAGAATAGTCAGTGTTTGCTGAGATTTTTCTTTTAATTTATAGCGTACGCTGGTCACATGCTTGTCATAGATTCCGGTTTTGAGAGCTTCAGCAGCGGCCCATTGAGATAAGGAACTGGCTCCGTAGTCAACTTGCATTTTAAGGTCAGCTAATCGCTCAATTACATGTTCAGGCCCTACAATCCATCCAATTCGAAATCCAGGACTGAATGTTTTAGAGAACGTTCCTAAATAAAGAACCATTCCATTTTTATCTTGAGCTTTTAATGAAAGTGGAGGCGGTGAATGGAACCAAAGCTCTCCGTAAGCATCGTCTTCAATAATGGGCAAATGCATTCTTTCACACTGGCGAAGCAGTGCTTCGCGCCTTTGTTCACTCATCGTTACATTGGTGGGGTTATGAAAGTTCGGTATTGTATATAAAGCTGTGCCTTTTTCTTTTTCGTGCTGGTCTTTTAATGAAGCTAAATGTATTCCTTCTTCATCTAACGAAACGCCCGTTATTTTCATTTGTGCGGACTGAAATAACGGTAGAGAATAAAGATAAGAAGGCTTTTCAGCTAATATATTGGCACCTGGAGGCAGCAGGCCAATTGAAATTAACTGAAGGGCTTGAAGTGAACCGGATACAATTAAAATAGATGAAGGAGACGTTTCAATGCCTCGTTTTTTTACATGCTTCACTAACTCTTGTCGGAGTTCATCATTTCCTCTTGGGTGCTCGTAGCCCAAGTGTACGCTTCTACGATTAATTCTGCTAAATAGTTCCGAAAGCTGAGAGGAAGGAAGCAGGTCAGATGCTAACTCTCCAGTACCTAAACGAATAATGCCCGGTTGAAATTCAGCTTCGTTAATATGGCGGATAGTAGGAGAATTTGGTTGGTATATTCCTGCTTCTACATACGAATTCCAGTTCATGTTAGAACCTGATGCTAGTAAGCTCCACGTATTATTAATGACCTTGGTGCCACCCCCTTTGTTTCCGCTGAGCAGTCCTTCAGCCATTAAGTTTTCGGTTGCCGTCACCACCGTGCTTCTATTTACAGAAAAGCTAGCAGCTAAATGGCGCTGCGAAGGAATTTTAGTTCCAATAGGCCACTCTCCATTTGTAATTTTCTCTTTCATATACTCTTGAATTTGTTTGTGCATTGGCTTTTTATTAGCCGGATCTGGAGTCCAGTTCATGTGAGACCACCTTTTTATAATTTGGTTGGTATTATAAATCAAAACTTGGATGGAGACAACAGGGGATGTCAATTGTAGGATAAAAGAGAAAGGAGAGAGTAATATGTTTACAGTGATTATACATGCTTTGTTGTTAGCATTCGGTTTGATTTTACCTTTAGGGGTACAAAATGTGTTTGTTTTTAACCAAGGAGCAAATCAACGAACGATCAAACAGGCGCTTCCTGTAGTGGTAACGGCTTCTGTTTGTGATACAATTTTAATTCTAGTAGCAGTGCTGGGCGTTTCAGCAGCAGCCGCTGCTTTTTCATTTTTTCAAACGCTTATTTTTGGAATAGGTCTTCTTTTTTTAGCGTATATGGGCTTTGTGACGTGGAAGAGCGAACCGTCAAAAACGTCATTAAAGGAAGGGATGACGCTAAAAGCACAAATTTTATTTGCTGCTTCTGTATCTCTGCTAAATCCCCACGCGCTGATGGATATTATGGGTGTAATCGGAACAAATTCTCTACTGTACAGCGGAAAAGAAAAATGGGTTTTTACGCTGGTGACGATATCCGTTTCGTGGATATGGTTTTTATCCCTAGCTTTTGCAGGAAAAGCAGCAGGAAAAATGGATTCAAATGGAAAAATAATGATTTGGGTCAATAAGGCTTCTGCATGTATGATTTGGGGAGTAGCTCTTTACATGGCAAAAAGTATGTTTTTTCAGTAAAATAGGTGCTAAAAGGAAAGTTATGTAATACTTTTTTCTAGAAAGCGAGGGGTAAAGATGATTCAAGGAATTAATCACATGTGCTTTTCTGTGTCAAATTTAGAACAATCTATCATATTTTATCAGAAAGTGCTAGGAGCGGAACTTTTAGTGAAAGGAAAGTCCACCGCTTACTTTAGTCTTAAGGGACTGTGGCTGGCGCTAAACGAAGAAAAAAATATTCCTAGATCAGACATTCAGTATTCGTATACTCATTTAGCGTTTTCTATTTCCATTGAAAACTTTGACGAAGCAAGAGAACTGTTAAAACAGCATAATGTAACCATCTTACCGGGAAGAAACCGCGACGAAAGAGACAGAAAATCTATTTATTTTACGGATCCTGACGGTCATAAATTTGAATTTCACACCGGTACGCTTCAAGACCGTTTAGCGTATTATCAAGAAGAAAAGCCTCATATGACATTTTGTTCGCTAGAAGAATAGTACTAAAATAGTTATATAAGGTTACAGTTTTATTACATTCGCATTCCTCGCTCAGTTATCATTAAATAAACGATTCTGTTGTGATATAATGGAAAAAAAGTGAGGAGGAGGAAGAATGTATACCACAAAACAGGTGAAGTTTGGTTCGCATATTGTGATAGGCGTACTTTTCGGCATCCTAGCTGCAATGTTAATCGGCACTTTTTATCAAAATGTACCGGGTGTATTACCATACGGGATGATTAGCGGACTTGCAGTAGGACTCTTAGCAGATACATATTATACAATTAAAACAAAAGTAAAGGTTATCTAATATAGAGAGTAAGAAAAAGCAGTGAAGCGAGCGCTTCACTGCTTTTTTCTATTTCAAAATGACATTACTCAAAAGGCACTATATCCAATCGATTTCTGCGGTAACAGGTTAGAAGCGTATACAGTTCTGCACGGTGATGATATAAATGAGACTGAATTTCAAGCAGCCACTCAAAACGTGTATACGCGCATCCCCAATAGGATGTCTGCAGTGAAAATAGCTTTCGTTCGTCAAAAGAAGAGTAGACTGCTTTTAGCTGGTTAAAACCATCTATTAAAGCTGTTTTAAGTTCAAGCTTTGTATAAGGTGGATGCTGCAGATAAAAGTCATTCATTTTATCCGCAGAGTAGCCTAAGGAAATATAATAGTCTGCACTGCAAATGAGACATAAATGCTGCAGCAGCTCTTGAATAGACCGCTTGTGAGGGAGGAGACGATAAGCAAGCTCTTCTTCTGTAACCTTATCAATGATTGCGGTTAGAGAATGGATTTCAATTTTAATACGTATATTAGGAAACTAATTATCGTAAATAGTTTGTAAACAATAGATTCTTTCTATCTTTTCGTCTTTTCATCGCATGCTGGCAGGTAGGCCTTAAGGGCAATTTACCAGCATACATATAGAGAAAAGGTAAAGCATGATTCTTGATCTATCACATTTTTATAGTTTTATAATATTTATTATGAGTGAAATAGACAAAAAATTTAAAAAATAATGATTTTTTGGAAAAAGTAGTCGAATGTTCTAGTAATATCCATTATACTGTAAAGTAACAAGGAGAAATAAGGACTTTTGTTTTGAAACATTTTTTAGAAAACGTTACCAAAGATGTGGTGAAGGAGACTGGAATGATGGGCGTGGATGATAAAAGTACTATTGATTTAGAATGGATTCATTTAATGCTAGAAGCTCGAAATCAGGGGATTAGCATACAAGAAGTTAAGGAATTTCTTTTGAATGCAAACCAATTCCATAAGAAAAAATATAATAAATGAGAAGTTAGTTACTGTATAAACTGTCTATCTAGCTTACATTCGTTCAGATATTTAAGAGTATACAGTTTCACAACATGTTGTTAATTTTGATGAACAGTAGGGAAAGACAGAAGAGACTATCATAGGCGGATAGCTCAATATAATCCGCTTCCTTTTATTATTTTAGCAGGGATGGTGAAGGATACCTCTTCTTTATCATTATAACCCCTAAAAAAATTTTACTGTATAATTACAATTGCTTTTGTAAAACAGATAACTAATATCTTATTTGGAATACATAAGAAGGCTATTCCAAGCCATTTAACCAGGTTTTCATAGTCTAACAATAATTAAATTTGTGATAGGATTTAGGATAGAACTGTGGTACAATTATCCCTACAAGCATTTATTAAGGGTGATAAATATGACAATTGGTCAACGTATCCGAGAACTTCGAAAGAAACAAGGAATATCATTAACTGAACTTGCTAACCGTGCGGGAGTAGCTAAGTCCTATATCTCTTCTGTTGAAAGAGATATTCAATTAAATCCATCTATTCAATTTTTAAATAAGATTTCAACCTCTTTACATGTCAGTGTAGATAAATTAATTCATGACTCTTCCGAAAGTGATAGCTCAATCGTAATAGATAGTGAATGGTTAGATTTAGCAAAAGAGGCAGCTGAATCTGGTATAAGTAAAGAACAGTTCAAACAGTTTCTTGAATTCCAAAAGTGGCAGAGCTCAAATCAGTGAACCCTAAATCATCTGTTTTAAAGGGCAGTAGAAACTGATTAATTGTAACTGCCCCTAAAGGTTCTGCATGAGTAGTAAAGAAAGTTATTATTAAGTAAATTTAAGATAGTCCCTCCGTTTAGTTCAATGATGTAAGAGACAACTGCTTTTAACCTCATCTCCTTTCCTTCTTTTTATCTAACCGTACTATTACAAGCTTTTCCCTTTCTTTTTTTCTTGATAGTTAAAAACTAAAATATAACAAGTTTAATAATGAATATACTCTTTTAATAGTTCTCAGCTCAAAAAAAGAATCTAATTCCTATGTGAATTAAATCCCTCGTATCCGCATTTTAACTTTTAGCTGTGTTTGTTATAAGAGATAAACCTTCTTACTTCTTCAATAGGAATTCCCATTTTATATGCGGCCTGCATAAGTTCGATCCATTCTTCATCCAGCTTCTCTTCTTTTTCACTCTTTGTACCCATTTTAATCTGATTCAGCATTATTCTACCTCCAGCTATTCTCTATCAGGTAACCCAGCTATCATAATCTTTTATATTTAATTTCAAGACCTTAGACCTGCGGCTTTGCGTCCTGTTCTTTCAAACAGTTTGCTCTTTTCTGAATCATTTGTATTATGATTATTTTACTACAAGAAAAGACGTAAGTGTGTCACAATTTGTCGTTTTTATAATAATTAGAATAAAAATAATGTGAAGCTTTACAGGTCAGGCTAAAGGGAATTTTACTAGAGCAAAGTTATGGAGTTTTTGAAACAGCAACATTCTAAAAAATAGGAAATGTATGAATTATATTCTTCAATTGTGCTTATACAAGAAATTAGTAGGAGAGAAGCTTTCTGAATTAAGCATCTATGAAATATATTTTGTTACTGAAAAACTCCTTATACTTATAATTAATATACCTAATCACTTATCTTTTTTTTGCATACTATAAAGTATTATTGGAAAAGTGGTGAGGAGAACAATGAGCAATCTTGAAAATTTAGGAGACGTAGATTTAAAAACGAACTTCCCAGCTAACAATGACGTACTCGCATATGATAGTGCTACATTGAAATGGGTGCCTAAAAGTCTTACAACGTTAGATAATAATAACCGTGCATCTTCATACGTAATTGAGTTAGATAGGTGGGAAATTAAAAATAACGGAACAGAACCTTTAAAAACTACCAATGGAATAAATAATGCACTCCTATGGGCTAAAGAGAATAAGTATGGGGAAGTTATTTTGCCAGAAGGAACTTATCTTATAGAAAAAAATTCATCTATAAAGTTCTGGAGCGATACCCATTATAAACTTTATGGATGTTTGTTTGTTAAAGAATCGAATAACTTGACAGGATATGAAATATTAACATGTATTGATATTAAAAATACGATTATAGAAGGAGCTACCGTAAAAGGGGATAGAGAAACCCATGATTATTCAATAAATAGCACGCATGAGTGGGGATATGGAATTTCAATAAAAAACTTATGTTATAATATTTTGATTAGGAATTGTGAATCTTTTGAATGCACAGGTGATGGACTTGCTATTAGCGCAGATTTTTCCGCACTTGGCGGTGCTCAGCATAATAAAACAAATGGAGGTCATTTCTCTAAAGGTGATATTAATGCTAACGGAAATATTGATAATACGCAAATTCAATATGTGACAGTAAATAAATTTTTTGATATAACAACGCCTTTAGCAAAAGAAGTAGGATATATTTTTTATTCTGGAGATGGATACGGAGGATACGGATCGGGTCTGAATTTAAATAAAGTTCCCATAAAAGTTCATTTCTATGATTCAAATCAAACTTATTTAGGTAACAGGTCCTACAGAACTTATGAATATATCTATATTGATGCTATGCCACTGGGCACAAAATTTGTAAGGTTTTCTTTCTTAGGAAATTTTGATGCGATGGATGGTAACTTACATTATGTTTCTTGTGCAAAGACGCCTCAATACATCACGTTTAGGGGATGCAACACTCACAAAAATAGAAGACTAGGTGCTTCTGTTATGGGAGGGAGGTTCATAACTTATGAAAATTGTGAAATTCATAACAATAGCAATAAGTTGATTGTTTCTAAAGGGTGTAATCCTGGGTATGGGATAGATGTTGAAGATGGATATATGAATAATCAGAGGATACTTATCAGAAGCTGTAATTTCCATGATAACAGAGCGGGAGATTTTATCTGTGTTAGTACACGCGGGGTAACATTAGAAAATAATAAGTTTGAAAAATTAGTTTACTTTAATGGTCAAGGTGATGACTACTTGTCTCAAGGGAACCTATATCACGGTCCGATTAGAGGTAAGTCTATAACCAGTGGAGTTGAAAAAGACGGAACTTTTTGTACATTTAAAAACGACAGTATTTTTGGAACACAAGTTGGTCTGGATGGAGGAAATACTACTCTCGAAAACTGTGTATTTACGAAAACTGCGCTGCAATTAGGAGGAGAAACAGTAAAAGTTATCAATTGTAAGCTTACGTATGAACAAGAAGGTACAACCATATCAGCTTTGACGTTATCAGGCAAACACGTAGAGATACATGATAGTTTATTTGATATTAGAAGCGGGAATGCATACGGAGCATTTTTAGCACCTAATGATTATTTATTGATATCTAATTCTCAGTTTTTTACGGGAGAAACGGTAGGCGGTATACTAGGTTCTTTTAAAGAAGTAATAATAAAAGATAGCGAATTTATTCATACAGGTGCTAAAGCAAACTATACTAGAGTTTATGCAACAGAGCAGATGAGAGTTGAACATAACACCTTTAAAAATCATTCTTTTCGTATTTTAGGCGGAGACTATCTTAATAATATACTTGCAGTAGACAAAGGATACATTACTCACTATTTTAAAAACAACAAAATTATTTGGACGAGAAGTAGTAATACTTACGTACATGAACTTTTAGGGCCAGGTATAGGAATAGGGTTAATACCGAGATTGGATGTGTCAGATAATAGACTTGAAATAATTGATCAAAATGTTTCTCTTGGCTCCTTATATACTATGCGTATATTTGTGGAAAACCATTTAACTTTTCTTAATAATATAATTGCTACTATCAAAACTTCAGAAAACAATACCAAAGGAACCATTACACTTGACTATGCATATAGGTCAGGTACTACTGTATCCAGACCTAAAGCAACTATAATCAATCAAAATAATACCAAAATTAACTCAGATATTTTATTTACTGCTAACTTAAATAACCAACTAGAGAAAATGAGTGGAAATAATCCTTTGGCGTCCTTTGCACCTTCTCAACCTACCTCTGGAACTTATGAATTAGGTGAGTTAATATATAATTCAACACCTGTAGCGGGGGGATATCTGGGATGGGTCTGTATAACAGCGGGCCGTGCTAGCAACAGCCTATGGGCACCTTCCACTAATTATGTTAAAGATACTATTATTTACTTCCAAGGACATGTTTATCAAGCTCAGAACAATGGAATTTCTGGCTTAAATGTTCCCAACTTTTCTAAAGTCTCTGGTACAATAACTCTGGATAATGGTCTAAATTGGAAAGAGATAGGTTTGTTAGCGGTATTTAAACAATTTGGATTTATACAGCAATGACTGAAAAGGCTAGCTCGTGACCTTAAGGAGCTAGCTTTTATGTTTTGGTATAGAAAATACATGATAGTTTAAATGGTATAGTGCTTTCTCACTTCAAATAATTTAAAAGTTCATATAACACCTAGATTTTATAATTACAATAAATTCTATGGTTAAGAAGTATTAAGCTGTAATAATTTGAATTTAGAAATAGGATTATACCTTTGCGCTAATTATTGCTCAAGGTATCAATCTCAGGATTAGTTACTAGCCAGTAACTATGATTGCGTTTTCTCACAACTGTTATTTTAAAATATGCATAGTATAAAGTATGCTAAGCCACTTTAATTATTAACATAATAAAAAACGTTCTTTATAAAAAACGATAAATTATTACAAGTTTATTCTTTGTGATAATAATAATGGTTTTTGGTTTTGTAGTAAGAATTAAACGGGACTATAGATACATAATTAAACTTTTAAAATTAAATTAGCATTGACTTGTTCTTTATAAAGAATTAAAATGAGATAGAACTTAATAACCAGGGTTTGTAGCAGATATATACCTAAGACATAAAGTTTAGTGGTCTTTATGTTCGTTATAAAGAATATTAGGCTTTAATATCAACGATATGTAGAAAATATCATTAAAGTAAAGGTGGTTCTAATGAGTACAATGGAACAAAAAAATTTTTCCCAGCAACTAAAGGGAAAAGATATTAATTTAAAAGAATACTATGAAGTCATAAAAAGACGTATTTGGATTGTAGTTATTGTTACTGTTCTTACCACACTAGCAGGCTTTTTCTATAGTCATCAGAATAATACAGTATTTTATCAAGCTTCCACAAGAGTGATTGTAGATGTAGATACTCAGAAAATGAGTACGCTTCTAGTGATGGTTAAAGATCCGGTCGTGATGGAAAAAGTAACAAAACAGTTAAATTTACAGCAGTCTGCAGAAGCCACAGCAGGTCAAGTACAAGCGGCGAGTCTCGACGGCTCACAAATCATTAGTCTCTCTGTAACAAGCACGGACCCAGCAACTGCTGTTAAAATTGCCAATACTACAGCCAAAGTATTTAAAGAGGAAGTAGGAAATATTCTAAATATTAAAGGGGTTCAATTATTATCTCCAGCAAAGAATGCTTCTCCTGTTGATGGAAACCAAAATCGTATCATCATGATTGCTTTGATTGCAGGGGTTGTAATAGGCATTGGGTTGACCTTCTTATTGGATTCTTTAGATGGAAAAGTTAAAAAAGACAGTGAAGCGGAACGAATATTAGGTGTACCAGTAATAGGAACAGTTTCTAATATGAACAAACAAAAATTAAAATCATCTAATAAAACCGAAACAGAAGTAGAATTAAGGAGTGAGACTGTTGGCAGCAAATAAAAAATCTCAAGGAGCGGCGTTGAAAAAGCAAAGCCTCGTTACCTATTCAAACCCTAATTCCGTTATTTCTGACCAGTTTCGCACAATTAGAGCAAATCTTCACTTTCTTACGAAGAAAAGTACAAGTAAATTATTTCTCATAACTTCTCCTAAAGAAGGAGAAGGAAAATCAACCATGGCAGCTAATTTAGCTGTTTCCATGGCTCAGCAGAAAGACAAGGTCCTATTAATTGATGCAAATTTAAGGAAACCTGTTATCCATGATATTTTTAACATTCAGAACACAGGCGGATTAACAGGTGTACTGGAAAATGAAGTAACTTTTGAAGAAGCGGTATATCAAACAAGAATTGACAATCTAGATATTTTAACTAGTGGTGCTGCTCTTTCTAATTTTGTAGAGTTATTAGGCAATAAGAAGATGGAAAGTTTGCTTACTAGGTTTACTGATTGCTATGATGCGGTATTAATTGACTCGCCTGCTGTATTGGCTTCTCCTGAAACGAGAGTATTATCAACATACTGCGAAGGAGTGGTACTAATTTTAAAGCGGGGCAAAACAGAAATAGAAAAAATTGAGGAAGCAAAAAGAGTACTAGACATTGCTGAAGCTAGACTAGTAGGCGTGATTGTTAATGAAAAATAAAACTATATTTTTTTACACTAATGTTCTTAATTAAGAACGTTAGTGTTCTTTAAAGGTTGATTTAATAAAATAGTTTGGTGATGCCTACTTACCGTTATCAACGAAGGCACTCGATCATGCTGTGGGTTGAAAGAAACCTTAGACGCAAGTCGTCGAAAGTGTGGTGTGAGGCTGGGTTAGATGCCCGTTTTAACTTGTATAAAGCTTTTATGTATATGGTTTTACAAAAACCTTATACATAAGGGCTTTATTATTTTTATAGTGAAGGAGATGTGAAATAAGATGGAAAGATTTGATAATCAGCCGAAATCCATTAAAAAAGCTGTCAGATACATTAAACAAGATGCATCTAAAGAGCAGCTGATTGAAATTAAAAAACTGTTTGATAATACCATTCAAAAAAGGATAAAGGCTCTTGAATTAGACAACCAAAAAATTATCAGCTAAAGAAAGGAGAACGTGTATGACTTATCGCCAAAGGTTGTCTTTATTTATTGTAATTGATTCTTTTATTGTGATGTTGGCCATTTTTATGAGCCGTTTTCTTGTAGACGCAAGTATTTACGTGATCACCTTTCCTGTCGTTGTAAGTTCACTTACATTTTTGCTTAGTCATCATTTTTTCTCAATTAGGTTCAAACTTTATAAAAAATCTTGGGAGTATGCAAGTATTGGAGAGCTAGTAATCATTTTTAAAGTTGTCTCTTATTCTATTCTCTGTGCCGCGATCATTCAGCAATTGGTTTTTAAAGAAACATTTTTTAGACTGCTGGCTGTGACGTGGCTGCTTCATATGTTATTAATGGGCGGGTCACGATTTGTGTGGAGAATGTATCGGGATTCCATTATAAACAAATCAAGCAATAAAAAAAGAACATTAATTATTGGCGCTGGATCCGCTGGTACCATGGTAGCCAGACAGCTTTTAAAGAAAAATGGAAGCAATCTTCTCCCTGTGGGCTTTATCGATGATAATGTAAAAAAGCATCATCTTGATATTTTAGGCATTCCTGTACTAGGTGGGATAGGAAAAATAGAGGAAGCTGTCAAAAAGTTCGCTATTGAAAATATCATCATCTCGATTCCTTCTCTTAGCAAAAAGGAATTAAACATTATTTTTCAAGAATGTGCTAAGACAAAAGCGAGAACTCAAACCTTGCCAATGCTTGAGCATCTCGTTACAGGAAGAGTTTCAGTGAATCAGTTTCGCGATGTGCAAGTAGAAGATCTTTTAGGAAGAGAACCTGTCGAAATGGATGTTGAAAGTATATCGGATTATGTTACGAATAAAGTAGTTTTAGTGACTGGAGCTGGCGGGTCAATTGGCTCTGAGATTTCCAGACAAATCTCAAAGTTTAATCCGAAAAAGCTCATTTTGCTCGGTCACGGTGAAAACAGTATTTACTCCATTGAAATGGAACTGAAAAATAAGTTTAAAGAGACACGTATTGAATTTACAACCGAGATTGCCGATTTGCAAGATACCAAGAGAATGATGTCGGTGATGAACATACATAATCCGGACGTTGTATATCATGCTGCAGCTCATAAACATGTACCGCTGATGGAACGAAATCCAGAAGAAGCTGTTAAGAATAATATAATTGGAACCATGAATGTTGCAAAAGCAGCAAGCTGGCATGGCGTAGGAACTTTTGTCATGATTTCCAGTGATAAAGCAGTAAATCCAACGAGTGTGATGGGGGCAACGAAAAGGCTGGCAGAAATGATTATTCAAGGAATGGATGCACATAGCGCTACAAAATTTGTTGCTGTCCGATTCGGTAATGTATTAGGAAGTCGAGGAAGTGTTATCCCGTTATTTAAAAAACAAATTGAAAAAGGAGGACCAGTAACAGTAACTCATCCGGACATGGTTCGTTACTTTATGACAATTCCCGAAGCATCAAGACTCGTTATTCAAGCCGGAGCATTAGCCGGCGGCGGAGAAATCTTTGTTTTAGATATGGGAGAACCAGTAAAAATAGTTGATCTTGCTAAAAATTTAATAAAGCTATCTGGAAATTCAATTGACGAAATTGGCTTAGAATTTACAGGTATGAGACCAGGAGAAAAGCTGTTTGAAGAATTGTTGAAAGAAGATGAAATTCATGAGCAGCAAGTATATCCAAAGATCTATGTGGGAAAAACAGCAGAACTATATTTAGAAGAAATCAATGAAATCATTTCGACGTACGAGAACCTAGACCAAGAAACTTTAAGACAAGCGCTACTAAACTTGGCAAATAATAATTTGACTTCTACTTCTAAACAAATTGTCTCTGTTTCAAGTTGAAGAAGCTGGAGGAGAATGAACATTATGCATATAGGTGATACACATGTCTAACAAAGTACTGTTTTGTGCAACCGTTGACTTTCATTTTCAAGCATTTCATCTGCCTTATATGAAATGGTTTAAAGAACAAGGCTGGGAAGTTCATGTAGCCGCAAGCGGGAACATGAAACTTCCTTATGCAGATCAAAAATATAACATTTCCATTCAACGATCACCTTTTCATATGGGAAATATGAAAGCTTATAGAGAATTAAAAACAGTAATAAACGAAAATAAATATAATATTATTCACTGTCATACTCCAATGGGCGGCGTGTTAGCCCGTTTGGCAGCACGAAAAGCAAGGAAACAAGGAACCAAAGTTATTTACACTGCTCACGGTTTTCATTTTTGCAAAGGTGCACCTCCTGTGAACTGGCTTTTTTATTATCCTATAGAAAAAACGCTGGCCCATTATACGGACTGCTTAATCACAATTAATCAAGAAGATTATCAATTGGCAACTCAGCATTTCAAAGCAAAACGTATTGAACATGTACATGGAGTGGGAATCAACACGGAGAACTTTAAACCGGCAAATGAAAAAGAAAAAATTCACCTTAAAGAGTCATTCGGGTATCATCCAGATGATTTTTTATTATTTTATGCTGCAGAATTTAATAAAAATAAAAACCAACAGCTTCTTCTTCAATCGCTGGCACTTATAAAAGATGAAATTCCACATGCAAAGCTTCTCTTGGCAGGTAAGGGACCTTTGTTGGAAAACTGCCGAGAACTAGCCGCAAATCTTGGAATCTTTCATATGGTTGAGTTTTTAGGCTATCGAAATGATCTTCAGAAAATTGTCCCGATGTGTGATGTCGCAGTAGCATCAAGTCTTCGTGAAGGGTTACCTGTAAATATTATGGAAGCTATGGCTTGTGGTTTACCTATAGTGGCCTGTTCAAATAGAGGGCATATAGAACTTGTACAGGAGAGTTTAAATGGATACATAGTACCTGCAAATGAGTATCAGACCTTTTCATTAAGAATCTTAGAAATATATCGTTCAAAAAAACTTTATAGAAAAATGTCAATGGAAAGTAAAAGGATAATACGGAATTTTTCTCTCAATCAAGTAACTAAAGAATTAAGTAATGTTTATCTAAGATACATGGCGGAGGATATAGATGAATCCAAAGGTAAGTATAATCGTACCTATATATAATATGGAAAGTTATTTGGACAGATGTTTGGATAGTTTACTAGGACAGAATCTTAGAGAAGTTGATATTATCGCAGTTAATGATGGATCAACAGATTCTACTTTGCAGATTCTTAATGAGTACGCTAAGAAGGACCATCGCATTAAAATAATTAATAGAAACAACAGGGGTGTATCATCTGCCAGGAACGAGGGAATAAAGGCTGCAACGGGAGATTTTATAGGTTTTGTAGATCCAGATGACTGGATAGATTCTCGGATGTACGAAACCATGTACAATACAGCAATTAAAGATAAAGCAGATATTGTAATGTGCACGTATACTCGTGAATTCGGCAATCATTCAAAGGAAAAAATATTCAATCTGCCTAATAAGATCAAGTATATGAATGAAGAAGTTAAAGTAAACGTAATGAGACGCTTAATCGGACCTTTAAACCAAGAAGTCGCAAATCCAGAGTTGTTGGATGCGTGGGGCACCGTTTGGTCAAAGCTATATCGTACAGATATTATTAAACAAAAGAACCTTAAATTTGTTGATCTTAAGGAGATTGGAACGAATGAAGATACGTTGTTTAATATCCAGGCAGTATATTACTCAAATTCCTTTGTTTTTTTAAATCATCCTTTTTATCATTACTGGCGAGCAAACGCCTCTTCTGTAACAGCAGGTTTTAAGCCGGATTTACTGGAACAGTGGTTTAATTTGTATGAAATAATAGAAAATTTCCTGAAAACTAAAAATATGGAGGAAGAGTATTATTTAGCTTTAAATAACCGGATTTGCTTAAATACACTAGGTCTTGGTTTAAATACAATTAGCAAAAGTAATAAGTTGTCCGCTTTGTTAAAAATAAAGTATATAAATTCCTTCTTAAACGATTATCGAATAAAACGTTCGTTTAGTCAATTTCAACTGTCGCACTTTCCAGCCATTTGGAAGGTGTTTTATTACTGTGCGAAAATGCGTATTGCAACAGGATTTTATTTATTATTAGTTGCAATAGAGATTCTTAGAAAGACTATCAGATAGGAGTGGAGTTTTTGAAACCGATTCGGATCCTTCAAGTAGTAACCATCATGAACCGTGGTGGACTTGAAACGATGTTAATGAATTATTACCGTGAAATTGATCGAAGTAAAATACAATTTGATTTTATGGTCCATCGTACGGAAGAAGGACATTATGATAAAGAAATTAAACAACTTGGCGGAAAGATTTTTCGAATGCCGCAGATTAAACCTGGTAACTATCGTAGGTACTTTAAGCTCCTAAGTGAGTTCTTTACAAATTATAAAGAGTATAAAGTAGTACATTCTCATATTAATGAGAATAGCAGCTTTGTATTAAGAGCAGCAAAAAGAGCGGGGGTTCCTTGCAGAATTGCACATAGCCATTTAAGTGATTTAAGTATTGATTTTAAACTGCCTTTTCGTTTATACGCCAGGTACTCAATGAAAGATTATCCTAATAATTATTTTGCTTGTTCTGTAAAGGCAGGTCAATGGCTATTTAATAAGAGGTCTACCAGCCCTAAAGAAGTGATAGTCTTAAATAATGCTGTGAATACTAAAGAGTTTAGATATAACGAAAACATACGAAATGATATTAGAAATGAGCTTGGTATCGATAAAAACCAGCTGGTTATCGGACATATTGGCAGGTTTAATAAGCAAAAAAACCATGAGTACTTAATTGACATATTTCATGCTGTTTACAAACAAAGGCCTGATTCAATATTAACACTAATTGGTGACGGAGACTTACGACAAGCTATTGAAAGAAAGGTTGAAAGTATAGGTCTCTCTACGAATGTTAAATTCTTAGGAGTTCGAAGTGACATTTCAAATTTAATGCAAGCAATGGACTTATTTCTGTTTCCTTCTTTATTTGAGGGATTACCGGTTGTTTTAGTTGAAGCACAAGCGGCAGGTTTAAACTGTATTGTTTCAGACACAATTACAAAAGAATCAAACATAACAGGAAATGTTGAGTACATAAGTTTAGGAGAATCTCCTGAAGACTGGGCGGATAAAATACTGTCCACCTCTTATGAACATAAGGATACTTCAACCATACTAAATGAACGAGGATATGACACTGAAACAATGTCTAAATGGCTGACAAACTATTATATGGATCATACATTGTGAGTGTACGACGAAATTAGGAGGGAAAGAAAAATGGTACCTACTTTAACAGTGTTTACCCCAACCTATAACAGAGCCTACACTCTTCACTTATGTTACGAAAGTTTAATGAGACAAACATGTCGAGACTTTGTGTGGTTAATTATTGACGACGGATCAAGCGATAACACGAGGGAATTGGTAGAGAGCTGGATGACGGATAGTAAAATACCAATTAGATATCACTATCAAGAAAATCAAGGAATGCACGGAGCCCACAATGCTGCATATGAGCTTATCGACACAGAGTTGAATGTTTGTATAGATTCGGATGATTATATGCCAGATGATGCTATTGCAAAAATTATAAACTTTTGGAACAAATACGGAAGTGAGAAATTCAGTGGAGTAATCGGTCTGGATTCTTATAATGATGATGCAATAGTTGGCACACGGCTGCCAGAACATATTAAACATTCTACATTGTTCGATTTATATAACAAGCACGGTGTAAAGGGTGATAAAAAGCTTGTTTATCGAACTGAACTAACAAAACCACATCCATATCCGTTGTTCCAGAATGAGAGATATGTAGGTTTAGCCTATAAGTATCATATGATTGATAAGCAATATGAACTGCTCCTCATGAATGAAGTATTATGCTGTGTGGAATATCTACCAGATGGATCATCCCTTAACATGCTAAACCAATATCGTAAAAATCCAAAAGGGTTCGCCTTTTATCGTAAGGAATTGATGAAATTGCCTTTTGGTAATGTTTCATTCAAGTTTAAGCAAGCTATTCATTATGTATCAAGCAGCTTGATGAGTAAAAATTGGAAGCTTTTAAAAGAGACACCTAGTAAAAGTTTAATAATCTTAGCAATGCCTTTAGGGATAGCATTGTATTTTTATATCACGACAAAAACAAAGGCTGTTAAAATTTAGTTAGTTTTAACAACCTTTGTTTTTGACTTTGAGAGGGTACATGATATGACGTTCCTTTGGATTAACCTTTCCTTAGTATTTATATTTTCTTTTTTTGGAAGGTATTTTGCGAATACTGTTATTGCAAATGTTTCAACAGTTTCTATAAAGCCTAACAAATTTCTCACTTTCGGCGCATTATTATCTTTAATTTTAATATCTGGACTTCGGAACAATATAGGGGATACATTCTTTTATATGCACTCTTATGAAATAAATGATTATACCTGGGATTTTGTTAAAGAAGGGAAAGATATAGGTTTTGGAATTCTCCAAATGTTATTACAGAAGCTGTCAAAAGATCCACAGATATTGATTTTTACCACCGCTTTAATAACTAATGTTCTTATTGTGTTTGTTTTATATAGGTATTCACGAATGCTAGAGTTGAGTATATATATATATATAACAGGTGGTTTATTTTTGGTAACAATGAATGGGGTTAGACAAACTTTAGCAGCAGCCATTATCTTCACAGCGACAAAGTTTCTAATGGAAGGAGACTGGAAAAGATATTTCTTAGTTATTATTTTTGCATCCTTTTTTCATCAAAGTGCACTTATATTAATCCCAATTTATTTTGTCGTTAGAAGTAAGGCATGGTCTAAAGCTACAATTGCTCTCGTGGCTTTAGCCGTTATAATTGTTTTAGGGTTTAATCAATTTTCATCACTATTATTTTCGGCTATTCAGGATACGCAATATAGTGAATATCAGAATGTCAACGAAGGTGGAGCTAATATTCTGAGAGTAGCAGTAAATGCAGGGCCTTTACTAGTTGCTTTTTTAGGAAGAGACAAATTAAGAAGAATATTTCCTAACAGTGATGCTATTGTAAATATGGCCTTAATCGGTTGTGTTTTCATGCTGATTTCAACTCAAAATTGGATCTTTGCGAGGTTTTCTATCTATTTTAGTTTATATCAATTGATAGTGATTTCATGGATTGTAAAGCTATTTCGAGAAAAAGATGAAAAGGTTATTTATTATGCCATCTTGCTTCTTTACTTTATCTATTACTATTACGAGAATGTAATTAGTTTGGGGATATTTTACAAAAGTGATTACTTGATATGGAAATAAAATAATCAAGCTTTTAACTATGAAGAACTAACTTGGTTAGAGGCTAGAGTTAGTTCCTTTTATTTTTTAGACATTGGAGGAATGAATGAATGGCAATTCTTGTTACAGGAGGCGCAGGCTATATCGGGAGTCATACGTGCGTAGAACTATTAAATGAAGGACATGAAATCATTGTTGTAGATAACTTTTCCAACAGCAAACTAGAATCATTAAAGCGCGTATCTGAAATAACGGGAAAGTTATTCAAAATTTATAATGTAGATTTACTGAATCAAAAAGAACTTGAAGGAGTATTTTCCGAAAATAAAATTGAGGCAGTCATTCACTTTGCAGGACTCAAAGCTGTAGGTGAGTCTGTATCCATTCCTCTTTGGTATTATCACAATAATCTTACGGGTACGTTTATACTTTGTGAATTGATGAAAAAATACGGAGTAAAAAACCTTGTATTCAGTTCATC
Source organism: Priestia sp. AB (assembly GCF_028369225.1). NCBI lineage: Bacteria > Bacillati > Bacillota > Bacilli > Caryophanales > Bacillaceae > Priestia > Priestia sp. AB. Next base: position 295,279 of record NZ_JAQMYN010000003.1, on the reverse strand, counting down.
GGCAACCGTATACGGATCGACAAATCAAGTTCCTATCTCTGAAGACGCACCAATAGGAGCAGTGAATCCATATGGACGTACAAAGCAGATGATTGAAGAGATTTTAAGAGATTTATATATTTCAGATCAGACCTGGAGTATTGCTCTTTTAAGATATTTTAATCCGATTGGTGCTCATGAAAGCGGATTGATTGGAGAAGATCCGAATGGAATTCCAAACAACTTAATGCCGTACATTTCACAAGTAGCAGTCGGCAAGTTACAGAGCTTGAACGTATTTGGAAGTGATTATTCAACAAAAGACGGAACAGGAGTTAGAGACTACATCCATGTTGTTGACCTGGCAAAAGGGCATTTGAAAGCTTTAGAGAAAGTGCAATTTTCAAAAGGTGTGAATGCTTATAATCTCGGAACAGGCAAAGGTTATAGTGTGCTAGAGATGCTTAAAGCATTTGAAATAGCTTCTGGAAAAAAAGTCTCCTATACTATTACGAACCGTCGTCCGGGGGATTCCGCTATTTGCTTTGCGGATGCTTCAAAAGCAAAAAATGAACTTGGCTGGGTTGCAGCTAAAGGAATCCATGAAATGTGCGAGGACACCTGGAGATGGCAGAAGAATAACCCAAATGGATATGAGGAAGAACAGGACAACTTAATCGAACATAACTTTCCGGTGCTTACCTCTGCAGCGGATTTTTTAGTGTCTAATTAAGGAGACATTTCGATGAATATATCTAATATCCTTACTGAAAAACAATTGCAGGAAATTTTAATCAGTATTTATGAAAAAGGAAATCAATCTATCGATATTAAACCAACAGATATCGTAAATGATATTAAGCAAACTATATTAACTATTTACTCTTCAAATTAGATAAATAAGAAGATAATAGTAAAAAAGAAATAGAGGGTATGCATGATGAAACGAGTAATGGATTTAGTCACTTCATTGGCTTTATTAACGTTATTCTCTCCAGTTATGTTGTTTACTGCCATACTTGTCCGGTTAAAAATGGGCGCTCCCGTTTTGTTTAAGCAGCAACGGCCCGGAAAAGATGGCAAGCCATTTTACCTTTATAAATTTCGGACAATGGCTAATTTAGAGGACAAGCAAGGCAACTTGCTATCGGATCAAGTACGCCTAACAGGCACTGGAAAGTTTCTTAGAAAGTACAGCTTAGACGAACTTCCGCAGCTTATCAATGTAGTAAAAGGGGACATGAGCTTAGTTGGGCCGAGACCATTGTTAATGGAGTATTTATCTCTTTATACGGAAGAGCAAATGCTTAGGCATAATGTCAGACCGGGAATTACAGGATGGGCTCAAGTGAATGGCAGAAATGCAATTGCATGGGAAGAAAAATTCAAACTGGATACATGGTATGTAAGAAATCAAAGTATGTTTCTTGATTTTAAAATTTTACTTTTCACGGTTTTTAAAGTTGTGAAAAAAGAGGGGGTTACTCAGCAAGGCCATATAACGATAGAAAAATTTAAGGGAACGAAAGATGTGATATGACGTGAAAGTTATCGTATTGGGCAATGGCGGACATAGCAAGGTCATTCAAGAAATGATCTCTTCTTTGCATGATCACGAAATTATCGCTATTTTAGATGATAGATATGAAGAACGGAAAGAAAAAAATGCAATAGTCTACGCTCCTTTTTCTTCTTTAAATGCGCTGGTTGATAAAGACGTAAAAGTTGTCATTGCGATTGGCAGCAACATAGTAAGAAAAAGGTTAGCCGAAACATTAAATTTACGAACAGACCAGTATTTATCAGTTATCCATCCAACAGCAGTTATAAGTTCAACAGCTATTATCAGAAATGGAACGGTTGTAATGCCGAATGCGGTGATTAATGCAGATGCTGAAATTGGGGAGCATTGTATTATTAACACAGGAGTCATTGTTGAGCATGAAAATAAAATTGCAAACTATGCCCATATCTCACCTAATGCTACACTAACTGGCAATGTTTCGGTCGGTGAAGGTGTACATATAGGGGCATCCGCCACCATTATTCCGGGAATGAAAATTGGTCAGTGGTCAGTGATTGGAGCTGGCTCGACTGTTATTCAGCATATTTCTTCTCATTGTAAAGCGGTGGGGTGTCCAACAAGAATCATTCATAAGGATTAAAGAAAATATAGTAGAAAAGGTGATGACTTTAATGACCAAATCGAGAATATATCTTTCTCCGCCTCATATGAGTGGAGATGAGCAAGGATATATACATGAAGCATTTGAAAGTAATTGGATTGCCCCTCTAGGGCCCAATGTAGATGGTTTTGAAAAAGAGATTGCCTCTTATGTAGGAGTCAGTGAAGCTGTTGCAGTAAGTTCAGGAACCGCAGCGATTCATTTGGCTCTTTCTTTATTAGGCGTAACAAAAGGAGACACTGTATTTTGTTCAACGCTTACCTTTATAGCTAGTGCGAATCCTATTATCTACCAAGGAGCTGATCCGATATTCATTGATTCAGAGCCAGAAACCTGGAATATGTCACCACAAGCATTAAAAAGAGCATTACAGGATGCCTCTATAGAGGGAGCACTTCCGAAAGCCGTCATCGTTGTAAATTTATATGGGCAAAGCGCAAAAATGGACGAGATTCTTTCGCTATGTAATCAATATAATATCCCCGTCATTGAAGACGCAGCTGAATCACTTGGGTCTACCTATAAAGGAAAAGCAAGCGGTACTTTTGGCAAGTTCGGCGTGTATTCTTTTAATGGAAATAAAATTATTACGACATCCGGTGGAGGAATGCTTGTTTCGAATGATGTGGCTGCTTTACAACAAGCTCGCTTTTTAGCAACTCAAGCACGTGATTCAGCACCTCACTATCAGCACAGCCAGCTTGGATACAATTATCGAATGAGTAATATTCTGGCCGGAGTTGGAAGAGCGCAATTGCAAGTATTAGAGACCCGAGTAGAAGCAAGAAGACAGGTTTTTGAACGTTATTATCAAGAGTTGGCAGGCTTAACAGGTATTACATTCATGCCAGAGCTATCAAACACAAAAACAAATCGCTGGCTTACCGTTTTAACTATTAATGAAAAAGAAGCGGGAATCTCTGCAGCACAGTTAGTACAAGCGTTCACTGATCAAAACATTGAAGCGCGTCCCGTATGGAAGCCGCTTCATATGCAGCCTCTTTTCCAAGGAGTACGTTACTATCCGCATAGTGAAAATGATGATGTAGCCCAGCTATTATTTCAAACAGGCATCTGTCTTCCATCAGGTTCAAATATGACGGAAGATGACCAAAATAGAGTCATTAACTGTCTTAAAAAAGCGTTAAGTAGAGTCTTAAATAAGGAAGGGATCGTCCAATATTAGAAAATATGAGGTATTGATGAATGATTGGAGAAAAAATTCATAAAATCCGCAAAAAAAAGGGACTTACATTATCTGAACTAGCCGAAAGAGCTAATATGTCCAAGTCCTATTTAAGTAATATCGAACGTAATTTAAATGATAATCCTTCTATACAAGTAGTCGAAAGAATTGCGGCTGTTTTAAATATAGATTTACATACACTTATCGAAATCAAACATGAACCTTCACATTTTTTAGAGAGTGAATGGCTTCATTTTGTTAACGAATTAAAAAAATCTGGGATTCGAAAAGAACAGCTTCGAGAATATAAAGTCATTATTGAGTTTATAAAATGGCAGAATGAGAAAGCAGAAGATAAAAAATAGAATATACCAGCAATTAATATTTTTTGAAAAGAGGCATAAAGGATGAGTAAGACTATTAAAGTTCCAAAAATTATTCATTACTGCTGGTTTGGAGGGAAAGAAAAACCAGATATAGTAAAAAGGTGTATAGATACCTGGAGAAAACATTTACCAGACTACAAAATAATAGAGTGGAATGAAAAGAACTTCGATATAAATTGTAATTCGTATGTGAGAGAGGCGTATGACTCTAAAAAATTTGCTTTTGTTAGTGATTACGCTAGGGTACATGCTTTGTATAATCGTGGAGGAATTTACTTAGATACTGATGTTGAAGTTTTCAAATCTTTCGATAATCTACTACATCATGACTCATTTTGGGGATTTGAACAAGAGAATTTTATAGCTACGAGTACAATTGGAGCAGCTAAAGAAAATAAAATAATAAAGGTATTTTTGGATTCATATCAAGAGAAAAGCTTCATCAAAAAGGATGGAAGATTTGATCAATCAACTAATGTAGCAATCGTAACCAAGATTTTAGAAAATATCGGACTGAAAAAGAACGGAGAATATCAAGAAATCTATGGTATAGGAACTTTTTATCCTCAAACATATTTTTCTCCTTATGATTATATAAATTGCAGGAAACAAATTACGAAAGACACATATGCTATGCACCACTTTTATAAAAGTTGGTTGCCGCCTAAAGCCAGATTAAAAAGTAACCTCAAAGTTTTAACTGCTAAAGTAATAGGTGGAGATAATATTGCCAGAATTAGAAAGATAGTTTCTAGAACATAGGGGGGTAAGATGAATAATATATTAATAGCCTCTTTTGATATGGAAGTTGGAGGAGTCGAAAGAAGTCTAATCAGCATGCTTGAAAATTTTGATTACAAAAATTATACAGTTGATTTGATATTACACAAACATCAAGGGGATTTTCTGAATTTACTTCCAAATAAAGCTAGCCTATTGACGGAAGTTCCTCAATATACAACGTTCAGAAAATCTATAGGTGAAACGATAAAGGATAGGCACTATTCCATTGGAATATCAAGAGTTTTTTCTAAGATAAATGCTGATCTCAAAGGAAGACTGAAAGGAATCGCAGAACCCGGTTACTATCAAATGCAACTCATGTGGAAATATGCATTACCTTTTCTTCCTAAAGTGGAAAAAGAGTATGACGTAGCAATTAGTTATCTATGGCCTCATTACTTTATCGCTGGAAAGGTAAAAGCTAAGAAAAAAATTGCTTGGATTCATACAGACTACTCTACAATTGAACCGGATAAAAAGATGGATTTGAAAATGTGGCAGCAATTCGATCATATAATTGCAGTTTCAGAAGCATGCAAGACTTCGTTTTTAAAAAAATACAGTGAATTAGAGAATAAAGTTTTAGTTATAGAAAATATTACCTCTCCTGGTTTTATTAAAAAAATGGCAAATGAAGAACTGGAAAACCCAATGATCAGGGATAACCGGTTTAAAATTGTAACAGTAGCAAGATTATCGCATGCAAAAGGAATTGATAACGCTGTTAAAGCGTTAAAGCTATTAAGAGATAAAGGGTACAGTAATATTTCTTGGTATGTAGTTGGATATGGTGGAGACGAAGCTATGATCAAAGAATTAATATCTAAGAATGGCTTAGAAGATAGTTTTATTCTGCTAGGTAAACAAATAAATCCGTATCCATTTATAAAAGAGGCTGATTTATACGTTCAACCGTCTAGGTATGAGGGAAAGGCCGTTACTGTAGGAGAAGCTCAAATACTTACAAAGCCTATTATGATAACTAACTATCCAACTGCTTCAAGTCAAGTTAAAGATGGATTTAATGGATATATTTGTGCATTATCTATTGAAGGAATAGCACAAGGAATAGAAAGATTATATAAGAACCTTCAATTGAGAAACACCTTATCTAATAACTGTGAGACTACAGACTTCAACAACAGTAATGAATTAGAAAAGCTATACAAAATAATGGATATAAATAATAATCATAGCTTTTTAGGTACAAAGAAAGATTCTATAAAAGGAGTGATTTAATGATGAATGTAAAAGTAAGTGTTGTTATACCTGTATACAATGCAGAAAAATATATTACTGAATGCATTGAGTCACTCTTAAACCAGACGCTTAAACAATGCGAATTTATTTTCGTAAATGATGGTTCAAAAGATAATAGTTTCCAAATTATAGAGAACTACAGAAAAAAAGACAATAGGGTAAAATTAATTAATCAAGAGAATCAGGGGGTCAGTATTGCACGAAATAATGGCTTAGCAATAGCTTTAGGGGAATATGTAGGATTTGTGGATGCAGATGATTATATAGAAAAAGACATGTATGAAACATTATATAACTATACAAAACAATACAATTGTGATCTTATTTTATCAAACTTTGAAAGTGAGATAGAAGGGCATAAGTTAATCACTAAATATTCTTTTCCAATTGGTAGCATTCTAGATGAAAGTTATATAAAGGGAGAAATATTGCCTTATTTTCTTAAGGCCGATGACTTAAATACTGCCTGTAATAAACTATATAGGAATAAAATGTTAAAAGAAAACCTTATAAGATTTCCTGAAAATGTTTCACTTGGTGAAGACGGGATGTTTAATATAAGCTTTATAGGGTCTATCGATACTATGATATATATAGATTATACGGGATATCATTACAGAGAGGTTAAAGGAAGTGCTACTAGAAATGTAGTGGAAAAGGACTATTTTCAAAGAGCTTTGGAGGTCTATAGATTAGAATTACCTACAAGCTTAATAGGTAACATTAATAAAGTTAAAATACAAAAGTTCAAATCATTAAAGCTTATAAGAAGCGTAATGTCATACATACATGTATATTTTGATCCAGGTAAAGAATTAAGTTTTAAAATGAGATACAGATATATAAAGGAAATGATAAGTAATAAATGCGTTAAAGAAGCGTTAGCGATTTATTGTAACGAAAATTACAATACAATAGGAAACTATGAAAAATTTATCATTAATATGATAAAAAGAGAATCAACTTTAGGACTATATTTTGCTACGGCGTACAGCAGAGTACGGAATAAATAATATTTGGAGGTATTTTTAATGAAGGTTATGATGTTTGCCCATGATGGCAGTCTTAATAGAGGGTGTGAAGCTATTGTCAGGTCTTCTAACGATATAATAAAAGAAAAAATAAAAGGAACAAAAATATATTTAGCATCTGGGAAGCCTGAAACAGATAAGATATTAGTTAATTTAGATGGTATCTATGATGCTTCAAAGGAAAATATAAAAAAGTATTCGCTTGATTGGTTATTGTCGTCAATTAAAGTGAAGTTTTTCAATGACGAGTCTTATGCTTTAGGTAAAATTGAACATAACATAATTAAGCATATAAAAGATATAGATGTATTTTTGTCTATTGGCGGAGATAACTACTGTTATGGAGAGCAACCCGGCTGGTATGAGATAGATAGAAGAATAAAGGCACAGGGAAAGAAATTGGTTTTATGGGGATGTTCTATTGGTGAAGAAGACATATCACCAAAAAAACTCGAAGATTTAAAATTATTTGATTTAATACTAGCACGGGAAACTCTTACTTATAATATGTTAAAAAATCAAGGACTTACTAATGTTAAATTATGTGCAGATCCTGCATTTACAATGGAAAAAGAAGAGTTGGAGTTGCCTAAAGGCTGGAAAGAAGGAAAGACTATAGGGTTAAATTTTAGTCCGCTTGTTTGGAATAGAAATAAAGAGTCCCGGGCAGCGGTACGAGATCTTATTAATCACATACTAAATACTACAGAGCTAACAATTGCTTTGACTCCCCATGTCATTCAAGAAGGAAATAATGACTATGAAGTTCTAAAAAATTATTATGAGGAATTTAAAAATACAGGAAGAGTTCTATTATTGCCAGAGAATTTAAACGCAATACAATATAAAGGCTATATAGCAAGAATGAAATTTTTTATTGGAGCAAGAACACATGCAACAATAGCAGCTTACTCTTCTTATGTTCCTACTATGGTATTGGGGTATAGTGTAAAGTCGAAAGGAATCGCTAAAGATCTCTTCGGAGAAGAAAAATTAGTTTTAGGAATCGATGATATTTCGGATAGTGTCAAGTTAAAAGCTAATTTTGATCAAATGGTGGAAGAAGAAGAGATAATAAAAAAACATTTACAGCAATCAGTACCAAGAATTAAAAAAATGTCGTATAAAGCAGTAGATTATTTAAGTAAATTAAATAGATAATTTGAGGTGTAAAATGAAAAAAAATCTATTATTTGTAATACCAAGCTTATCTGCCGGCGGGGGAGAAAAAAGTTTAGTAAATTTACTGTCTCAAATTGATTATAATTCATATAATGTGGATCTATTTTTATTGAATCACAATGGGATTTTTATGGATTATATACCAAAAGAGGTAAAAGTTCTTTGCTTACCTGAATCTTATCATCTGTTTTCTTTACCATTTTATCAATCAATAAAGAAGCTTCTACTAAAAGGTAAAATATCTTTACTATTTAATAGGATCATGTTTGCATTAATAAATAAAAATAATAAAAACATTTCTCAAAAAGAACAATATGGCTGGAAGTATATTTCTGAATCTTTAGAAAAAATTGATAAAAAATATGATGCAGCTATAGGTTTTTTAGAGAAAACATCTACCTACTTTTGTATAGACAAGGTAGACGCTTTTAAAAAAATAGGTTGGGTTCATATTGATTATGACAAATTAGGTATGGATCCAAAATTTGATATACGATATTTTAGAAAGCTCGATAATATTATTACCGTCTCAGAAGAATGTGGTAATATTCTGAAAAGTCGTTTCCCTAGTGAACGCAATAAAGTAAAAATCATGTACAATATCGTTTCACCAAAATTGATAAATAAGATGGCTAAACAAGTTAAAATGGGTGTTTATGATAAAAAATGTAATGAGGTTGTCATTTTGTCTATAGGAAGGCTACACTATCAAAAAGGATTTGAGTTGGCTATTAAAGCATGTAGAAAATTAGTAGATAAAGGTTTTAATATAAAATGGAATATTATAGGTGATGGCGAAGAGAGAGAGAATCTTACAAAGTTAATTAAAATAAATAAGCTAGAAAATCATGTTATATTGTTAGGATTAAAATCTAACCCATATCCCTACATAAAACAAGCCGATATATATGCACAAACATCAAGGTTTGAAGGTAAATCTATAGCTATAGATGAAGCTAAGATCCTTCAAAAACCTATTATTGTTACTAATTTCAGCACAGCTAGAGACCAAATAACAGACGGTGTCAATGGACTAATAGTAGATATGAATTCAATAGCTATTTCTGAAGGAATTGAACAACTTATAAAAGATTTTGAACTCAAAAAAACCATAATAAGTAATTTATCTAAAGAAGAATTAGGTACAGAAGAAGAAATAAATAAGTTGTATGAAATATTATAGAGGGTGACTATTAATGAAAAAAAATCTATTATTTGTAATGAATAATTTAAGCTGTGGGGGTGCCGAAAAGGCTCTTATTTCTTTATTAGAAACCATAGATTACTCTAAGTTTAATGTGGACTTATTTTTATTTAAACATGAAGGTTTATTTTTTTCGAAAATACCTAAACAAGTAAATTTATTAAAAGAGCCTTATGAATATAAATATTATGACATGCCTATAAAAAGAGCAATAATAAGTTGTATTAAGAAAGGCAGACTTGACATAGCTTTATCAAGGTTAAAAGCTGGTTTCATATTTAAAACTGAACAAAACAGAGCTAGGTGTGAACAAAGAGTCTGGAAATATATATGTAATTCTTTAAAAAGTATAAATAAGAAGTATGATGTTGCAATTGGTTACCTAGAAAAAACCCCCATTTACTTTTGTGTAGACAAAGTAAATGCAAAAAAGAAAATAGGATTTATTCATAATGATTACGACAAACTTGGAATGGACCCTGAAATTGATCAAAAATATTTCGATAAACTGGACAACATTGTTACAGTATCTGAAGAATGTGCTAGTGTTTTAAAACAACGATTTCCTGTATATAAAGACAAAGTTGAAGTGATGTATAATATTGTTTCACCGAAAGTAATAAATAAAATGTCATCGAATCATTTGAACATAAAATACCGTGGAGTAAATTTAGTTTCATTAGGCAGGTTACATCACCAAAAAGGGTTTGAGTTGGCGATAGAAGCATGTAAGAATTTAATTGATAGCGGTTATAAAATAAAGTGGCATGTAATTGGAGAAGGGGAGGAAAGAACTAAGCTAGAAAAGCTAATTAAAGCCAATAGGCTTGAAGAGAACTTTATACTGTTAGGTCTTAAAGAAAACCCATATCCCTACATAAAACAAGCCGATATATATGCACAAACATCAAGGTTTGAAGGTAAATCTATAGCTATTGATGAAGCAAAGATACTTAATAAACCAATCGTAGTAACTAACTTTACTACAGTTAAAGATCAAATTAAAGATCAGGAAACTGGATTAATTGTAGATATGACATCATCATCAATTGCTGAGGGAATCAAAAGATTGCTTGATGATGATCATTTAAGAGGAAAATTAACAAACAATTTGTCAAAAGAAAAGCTGGGAACTGAGTCTGAAATAGAAAAGTTATATAAATTGTTTAATGCAGGATAGGAAAGGACATAGAAATGATTATTCAAACAAGTGTTTTTTTATTAATTACTCTAATAGTAATAGTTATACTAATAGATATTATTCCTATATTTAAAGACTGGTTGGGGCGGATTCACATAGGGAGATATGACAATAAAAACATCTGGAATAAATTAATTACTGAGAAAGCAGTTAGTTGGTTAAATGATACCCCAAAGATAAAGGTAACCGATAATACACGCTTAATTGTATTAGATATGTTAAAAGGAAATTATACTAAAAGTGCTATACAGCACTGGCAAGAGGCATCAATATTATTAGGTTTATCAGAATATTTAAAAAGTATTGAAGATCACAAAGCTGAAAATGAGATAGTAAAGTTTTTAAACAAAAAGTTTGATAGTGCAGGTCAATGGATAAAGAAGCCTGTACATGTAGATGGGGCAATATTGGCTTATGCTGTCATGAAATTGGACTTTATAGAAACTGATACGTACAGAAAAGCATTGGATTATACATGGGAAATGATAAAAGAGCATATAGGCGAAGAAGGCACAGTTGAATATAGGAAATCTATGCCGAGCTACAGATATGTAGATACGATAGGTTTCATATGTCCTTTTTTAATTGCTTATGGAACAAAATATAATAAAGGTGAATGCATAGAATTAGCAGTAAAACAAATTAAAGAGTACGAACGATATGGCATGTTAGAAATATACTCTATCCCGTGTCATGCTTATAAGGTAGATAATAAAATACCCTTAGGATTATACGGTTGGGGAAGAGGTCTTGGCTGGTATGCTATCGGTCTTATAGATTCATGGGCCGAACTGCCAACCGATAGTAGACATAAATCGATACTAGAAGAAAGTGTGAAAAACTTCGCTAAAGCTGCTATGAGCTTTCAGCAGGATAACGGAAGCTGGAACTGGACTGTCACTAGAAATGAATCTAGAGCGGATTCTTCTACTACCGCTACCTTAGGCTGGTTTTTAATTAATGCTTCAAAAATTGATGGGATTTCAAAAGAATGTCTAGACAGCACTACCAAAGCCATAAATTATCTGATGAGCGTTACAAGAAGAACTGGAGAAGTTGATTTTTCTCAAGGAGATACAAAAGATATAGGGGTGTATGCAATGTTATTCAATATACTGCCATTTACGCAAGGATTTTGCATAAGAATGATAAATGCTATATCTATTACAAAGAAGTAAAATTCGAATAGAAAATCTTATTGAAACAGGAATGAAACTTGGTGATAATTGGTTAATTAAGACGGGAATAATATTTGTTTACTCTCATATACAATGTCCTTCCAGCACCTCAAGTGTATTTAGCGGTGCTAGAGCTTTAATTATATCAGAAGTAACTAATAATAAAAATTCAATAGTTATTACATGGAATTTATGGGATCATAGTAACGAATTCTGTAACAGGAAACGTAACCTAGAAAAAATCCCTAAAAATTTAATGATACTAAAGCTAATATATAAGAAAGTAATTATACTATAAAAGAAAATGTATCACGTATCAGTCAGAATAAAATGCATGAACAGCTAAAAAGATGAAATAGCTTTTATTAAATAGGTTGTTAAATATACAGGAGAGTATAAATTTTATATTTCTTATACATGTGACCTAAAGGAGAGCAAATGAGAACTAAACATTCAATTATTAACATAGCAACGGGTTTAGGGAATCAAATTATTATTACATCATTAAGCTTTATTTCAAGAACGGTATTTATAACATATTTAGGGGTCGAATACTTAGGAATCAGTGGGCTATTCACTAGTATATTAGCAATGTTAGCATTAGCTGAAGCGGGTGTAGGCTCAAGTATTGTTTATAGCCTTTATAAACCAGTAGCAGAAAATGATCAGGAAAAAATAAATGTTCTAATGAACTTATATAAGAAAGCATATATGGTGATTGCCTTAATTGTATTACTGGTGGGCTTATCGATCATGCCATTTCTTGAACTTTTTACTAAGGATACTAGTGTAGAAAACATTCATTTAATCTATCTAATCTTTTTAATTAATACTGTTTTACCATACTTGTACTTACACAAAAACAACTTTTTAAGCGTATGTCAAAAAACATATATGATAACAGGAATCTACTCTATATCTTCGATTGCATCTGTTTGTCTTAAAATAGGTATATTATATTATACAAAAAACTTTATTTTATACTTAGTTGCAGATTGTTTTATAACAATAGTTACATCTGCTGTTTTAGCTATTATTGTAAATAGAATGTATCCATTTTTGAAAAATAAAGTAACCAGGAAATTAGACAGCGAAACTAGAAGCAACATTATTAAAAATATAAAGGCTATTGTCTTGCAGAATATTGGAACCTATCTTGTGTTTGGTACTGATAATATTATTATATCTACATTTGTAAGTGTCACAGCAGTTGGGTTGTATTCTAATTATAATATGCTAATAGAAATTTGCAGGACTTTTGTAAATCAAGTTTTTAGTAATATTTACCACAGCGTTGGAAATTTAATAGCACAAGAAACTAAAGAGAAGGTTTATAGCATCTATAAAGTAACTATGTTACTGAGCTTTTGGCTATATTCAACTCTGGGTATATTGCTACTAATCATGTTAGAACCGTTTATTGCTATTTGGATAGGATCCAAATTTTTAATGAGTAAAGGTGTAGTAGTAATACTAATTATTATTTTTTATGAAAGAGGCATGAGAAATTCAATTTCTACAGTGAAAACAACTTCAGGAATTTTTCATGAAGACAGGTTTGCTCCTTTATTTCAGGCGGCTGTTAATCTAGTTATTTCAATTATTTTGGTTCGGCACATAGGCATTGCAGGTGTTTTTATCGGAACTCTTATTAGTGCCCTAGTCGTGCCTTTTTGGGTAACACCTTATTTAGTCTATAAAAAAGTGTTTAATAAACCCATAATAATGTATTTCGCAAAATATTTTCACTTTACAATTATAGCTACAGGAACCTATTTTACGACAAATTTAGTGTGGAGTCTTATAGAACCCGACACTTTCGTAACATTAGTTTTAAAGGGGATTATCTGTTTAATAACTATCAATACGATATATATATTAGTTTTTTACAAAACAGAGGAGTTTAAATATTTATTTAATATAATTAAAAACATAATGGGGACGATATTAGAACGATTTAAAATAAATAAAAAAGTTACTTATAAAAGTTAAATGCTGGTTTTAGCGGTAATAATAATTTCATCAGTATATAGTATGTAATAAATAAAAGCAATAAGATAGATAAAAGAGTACTCATTATTGTAAATGAAAAATGAGGAATATACTAAAATCAAGAAAAGTAATAAAACTTCAAGTTTAGATTATATTCGCATAATGGTTTGTAGAAAAAGTGGCAAAATTAAAAAAGAAAAGAGTAAAGAAATAATTGCAGAAATATAAAAAGACTAGAATGATTTAATTATTAAAGGTATTCTAGTCTTTTTGAATTATTATTTTAGGGAAATTAAAAATGTAATCATATTACTTAAGCGCATTAAAGTTAAGGGTTAATTCTTCAGGAGTTAATATTCTATTATAATATGCTACATTTTTAAATAAAACTGGTACTGCTTTATCGCCTATAATGAGCGGGAGGGAGGAAGGTTTAGTATAAACGTTATTAGCTATTCCTGATTCCGAGACTTTAACATTATTGATATACATTAACAATGCTGTGCCGGTTCTTATTACAGCAATGTGATAATACAAAGATTCATCTGCATACTGAGGAGAGGTAACGGTTGCGTTAGCGGTATTTCCCCATATAGAAAACCCAAAAGCATTATTTCCATTGCGTTCTAACAATATTTTATTTTGAGATCCACCCAATTCATATCTGCTAATTAAGTCACCAAATTTAGGTGCTTTTGCAGTAAAGGAAACGGTAAATGTGTCATTCGCCATAAAATAGCTGTTCGGATTTTCAATAATCAAATTGTTGGAAGGATTATCTTTATATAAAATAAGGCCATTTGTTACGTAGTTAGCTGATACGGCTGAAGTCTTTACTGTAACACTAATACCATCAGAAACATTCCCGTTTATATCTTTTGATTTTACAGTCAACTTATATTGTATATTTGCTTTTAATCCAGTTACACTATAATTCGTAGTTGTAACATTTTCATTTAATAAGACAGAGTCTTGGTATATTTCGTAACTTGCCACATCAGATGACAAGCTTCGAGTCCAAGTTAATCCAACCGAATCTGAAGTGATACTACTTGCTAATAAATTTGAAACCTCTTCTGGCGGCGTGGTATCTTGTGAAGTAGTAACTGTGATAGAAATACCGGATGATTTATTTCCTGCTTTGTCTACCGTTTTAACAGTAAATGAATACTGAGTTGAAGCTAGAAGACCAGTAACAGTGTAAGTAGTACTATTAATGGACCCTGTAAGTGTATCCCCGTTATATATTTCATAATTTAATACATCGTTTGAAGCACTAGCTATCCAGGATAAGTCAACTTTATCATTAAACGGTGTAGCAGTTAAATTTGTAACATTGGTTGGAGGAGTTTTATCTATATTAAACTGGATTGATTTAACTTTACTTTGATTACCAGCAGTATCTACTGCAATAACTTTTAGGGTAGTGGGATTTGAAAGTTTAAGGGGCGTAGAATATTGAATACTAGATGTAGTTGGAAGCGTTCCGTCTAAGGTATAGTAAATAATTGCATCTTCATTTGCTACTAATGTTACCGTTTTATCTGTATTATATATTCCGCCATTAGGGTTAACAGTTACCCTAGGCGCATTAAGGTCAGCTGTGGAATTAGTGATATCAATGTTTTCTAATAACAAGGTTGTTCCAGGATTTTTATTTACAGTCATAATTGTATTAAGAAGGGTACATCTTGTAATTAAATATCCTTTTTTTAGTTCTAGCCAGTACCCATCAACTATAGAATTTTCTAAATAGCAATGGTTCAAAATTGTTTGGGTGTTGTTATCAGTTTTACTGAGCTTTACGTTAAAAAATGAACAATTATCTACAGTAGAATTTATTAAAGTTGCATCGATATTTTTAAATAGGCTGTTTTTAATATTAACTTTTGTTTCTGGGAAAGCTGAATCACCAAATTTTAAGTCAGGACTAATTGACTTGTTTCTGTTTCTGATGAATTGACTATTTAATACATTACAATCTTTAATATTCGCACTGCCGTCTATGATAGTTAAACCGTCAACTGTTAACGGTCTGCCTACATAAATATTAGATCCGTTTCCATTAATACTTACACTATGATTTTTAACTGTGACATTCTGAATAATGCTACCTGCTGCAGTTACTGCAAAGCCGGGGGTTGTTCCACCAATATTCCAGTCTCTTTCAATAACAACATTATTAATATAGCACCTTCCATAATTAAATCGACTAACATTAAATCCCCACTCGCCGGAATCATAAAAGCTGACAGGAGGGCCATCCTCAGTTTCAGATACTTGAAAAGAATTAGTAGTACGATTTACAACATAGTATATTTTGTCGACACTAATATTGCTAGGAACTTTTCCTACCCATTGTTCAAAACAAATTTTAGCCGTATTTCCCATACCATGATTATTGATAATAAAAGAACTCGTTGAAACATCAACTGTAGGCGTACCAAAATAACCATAGTTGGCATTTCCATAAAAAATGCCATTATTTAAACGTACGTCTTGAATAACAGAACCTCTAACGTCCATTAATCTAAGATTAGACTGTTGACCAACTAAGCCATTTACATAATTGTCACCAGATACAATAAATTCTGTATTAATAAAAGTATTATTTAAATACTTTATATACATGTTTGTAGGATAAGAACTAACTCCTCCAACATTCCAACCTTCGAAAACATTATTTTCTACAGTTACATGGTTACCATCTGCGTTCACAAAGTGGCCTCTTTCATTATCGTGAATATGATTGTTAAAAATGTATAACCTAAAGTTCAGCTCTAGACCATCTTTATTATAGTAAGGCTGTTTATATGGTATGTTGCTTTCACCTACCATAGACTCAATATCTATTGCAAACATAGGAGGAATTCCATTGCGAAAGTCTGATGTAACATTATCATCTGCTTTACCTATATGGTGAATCTTATTATTATAAACACAAACATCATTTGCTGAAGCAAGAGTAATACCTTGTCTTCTACAGTGATGTATATCACAGTCATGAATCCAAATATGGTGTCCCATTTCATTCTGTGTGTAATCAGTTGAGTTAGTCCGGTACTTTAACCATCCTGTTGAAATAGCATCACCAGTACAATCGCATATCTCTATATTTTTAATTTCTATATGGTTTGAACCTGCTATTTCAATTCCTTGTCCCCATTCATGTGTATATCTCTCGTTATCAACTTTCGCAGTAATAGCCGCAATTTGATTATCTGTTAATGGGTTATTAGTAATATCAATAGTGAAAATCATTTTGTTGTTTGCTTCAATGTTAGGCTGTAAGATCCACCCTCTGCCTGTTGGTGCTGATGGAGCAAATTGTCCATTATTTCTAAAACCAACTAATGTGTTACTAGAAATTGTGTCCCTGTATTGATAAAAGCTATAGCCTTTAGATACATCTATCCCGTCGATTTTCCATAGTCTAAAATTGTTTAAAAGTCCTGGATGCTTAAATCTATCCATTATTTCACTTCTTATGAAATTAGGATTATCATTTAATGATCCATCAGGATTTATTCCACCTCGAACAAATTTTACACCAATTTCGTAATAATGTGTTTTTCGATCTCCAATTATCTTACCGCCAGAAATCTTTACGTTTTTGACATCTTTAACTTGAAAAATGCTGTAGCCTGGGGACCCATTACCTTCTAATTCCAGTATACAACCATCTGCCATTTCAAAGTGTATGTCATTTACCATATTGATACATGTAAAGGACAATGAAGCAGCATCTTGCCATACCCATGGTTTTAGCTTTAGCTTATAAAAACCACTAGGTAATATTACATGATTAACGCCTTGAGACTTAGCCCAAATAATTGCATCATTGATACCTTGGGTAGTAGTCTCAGAAGAAGTTCCATCGTTTTTAATATTCCATCTATTGAGTTCAATTACATAAGGAGATGATAACGTTGAAACTGATAAATTTGTTGCAGGTTTCCAAATGCCAGCTTCATATTTGAGCACATCTCCATTTTTAGGTGATGATGTAGATATATCTACATCACTCAACTCATCTAAACTATTAGCTCCGTGATTGTTAATAAGCTTTGTTTCTATTTCATTAATTGCATTAACTAAATTTTCTTTATCAGTAGTTGTTAAGTTTGACAAAAAGCCAATTTCATTTTTATTTGCTATTTGGATATTGCCAGAATCAGAACCAATAAATAATTCACCTGTATCCGTACATAATCCGAATTCCCCAATATCTAAACTTGGTAAATCCTTCTTTAAACTACTACTGATTTGTATCTTATAAGCCAATAAAAGCCCCCCCATTAATTGTTATAGCTTTAATAAGAATAGTAAAGAAGTTTGCATCATAAATAGAAATGCTAATCTTTATCCTTTCCTTATAATATTAAATTCAAAATTTTATCTTACTGCTTGGACTAAATGGAAACAATTGTAAATAAATAATAAGTATACGTTAACTAAAAAGATTATATAGAAAAATCATTGAAATTTTCTTCTGGGTCATTGACATCTGTTATAGATAGGATATAATTTACTTAGGATGTTCTTTATAAAGAACAAATGAGCCGCGTAGATAAATCAACTTCTTAATTTATAAAGTTAAACTAAGTCGGGTTAAGCTATAAAAACATTGTTTTGAATAGGTGTTCTTTAAAAAGAATACAGGTCTATCATGATACATATGTGAAAGGGAGAAAACCATGAGTGCAATCGCTGGCATCTATCAATCTAATAATGAACCTGTACCTGCAGAGCATGTTAGCAGGATTATGAAAGCTCTACAAAAATACCCTGCCGATGATATTCAAATATCACATAAAGAAAATATTTTCCTTGGTTGCCACGCACAATGGATTACACCGGAGTCAGCTGGAGAACAGCAGCCATATTGTGATTATGAAAGGCAGCTAGCAATTACGGCTGATGCCATTATTGACAATCGAAATGAATTATTTGAAAAACTGCAGGTTAAACGCATTGAAAGAAAAACGATGACAGATAGTCAATTGATTTTACTTGCCTATCACAAGTGGGGAGAGGAATCTCCCCAGCATTTGGTAGGTGATTTTGCTTTCGTAATCTGGGATGAGAGAAAGCAGATGCTTTTTGGTGCGAGAGACTTTTCAGGAAGTAGAACCCTTTATTTTTATCGTAATACAAATAGATTTGCTTTCTGCACTACAATAGAACCATTATTGTCACTACCCTATGTAGAAAAGAAGCTAAATGAACAGTGGCTTGCAGAATTTTTAGCGATTTCTGGAATGATTGATGTAGTAGATGCATCAATAACTCCTTATAAAAATATAGCACAGGTGCCTCCTTCACATAGTATTACGGTAATAGGAGAAACAATCAAGCTTAAGCAGTATTGTACATTAACTTCCGTGAAAACGTTAAAATTGAAATCTACTGAAGAGTATGTAGAAGCATTTCAAGAAGTGTTTCAAGAAGCAGTTACTTCACGCTTGCGCACTTATCGTCAAGTTGGAGCTCAGTTGAGTGGAGGTTTAGACTCAGGTTCAATTGTTAGTTTTGCTGCAAAAGGTCTTCAAGGGACAGATAAGCAACTATATACATTTAGTTATGTCCCTCCTAATGATTTCAAAGATTTTACGCCTAAACACTTAATGACGAATGAGACGCCTTTTATTCAATCAACTGTACAATATATAGGTGGTATTAAAGCTCATTATCTAGATTTTGAGGGAAGGGATTCCTTTTCTGAAATTGACGATTTTCTCGACACTATGGAAATGCCTTATAAATTTTTTGAAAACTCTTTCTGGCTAAAGGGGATGTTTGAGAAGGCTGGCGAGGAAGAGGTAGGAGTATTACTAAATGGCGGTAGAGGGAATTTGAGCATATCCTGGGGTTCAGCTATCGATTATTATGCTCTCCTTTTAAAAAAATTAAAATGGGTTCGCTTAGCTAGTGAACTTCACCAATACAGCCAAAAAGCCGGTGGAAATAGATTACGAAGGATCCCAGTTATTGCAAGGATAGCGTTTCCTTTGATTGACCGACTCTTTCCGTTAGGTGATTCGTATGAGTTTCCTATGCTAATAAATCCAGAATTCGCAAAAAGAACCAGCGTTTTTAGCAAACTCCAAAAATATGGTATGGATGAAACAGGATGGTTTTCCACAACGAATATATATGAACAAAGAAGAAGACATTTTGAAGATGTTTTTCATTGGAATGCAAGTAATACACTTGCAACTAAACTATCTTTGCGTTATGGATTATGGAAACGTGATCCAACCAATGATCTTCGAGTGATTCGCTTTTGCCTCTCTTTACCAGAGGAGCAGTATGTTCAAAATGGAATGGATCGTGCACTCATCCGAAGATCAACAGAAAATCTTTTACCTGATACAGTCAGATTAAATCAACGAATTCGCGGTGTTCAAGGGGCAGATTGGGTTCATCGTATGATGCCGCATTGGAGTGAATTTACGGATGAGCTACGTCAACTTAGTAAAGATCAAAGAGTTCTTGAATTTCTAGATGGCCAAGGAATAGAGGAAGCGATGTCTAACATTCATGAAGACACTCATGCAAAGTATGCAATTAATCCTTATTATAAGATTATGATGCGCAGTTTAATCGTATATCGTTTTATAAAAAAATTTAATTGAGAGGAGGTGAAATCATGAAAAAAGCATGGCAAAAACCTGTATTGGAAACACTAGATGTTACAATGACAATGGCTTCTACAGTCTATGGTCCTTATACGGATGAAGCGTATGTACCTGGTAAAGATGTTGATAAAGATAACCCTGGTGCCTGGAGACGTTTTACGAGTTAAGAAGAAGAATAAGAAATTAGTAGCAAATATAAAATTTGTTTTTTATATCAACTTCTTCTTTTTCAATACTCTAAAGCTTGGAAACTTGAATACCCCTTATACATTAAATGTGTATATGGGGTTTTTATTGTAAGAAAATTAGAGTGAGGAATTAAATTTTTGTTTTTTTATGTTTTAATGAAATAGGTAAAATAAGCAGATAAACAGTTAGTTGGATATTGCCTAGATAATAATTTTAAGTGATTGACACTACAAAGAAAAGGTGATAATTTTATTCTAGACAATGTTCTTTATAAAGAATACTTTATATTTAAACTAAACAGCTATTTTCGCTATTATATAAAATATTTTTTGTGTTTTTGTTCTTTATAATGAACTTAAATACATGTTTTATCAGGTGATCACCATGTTATGGAAAAAAGTGCAGGAGGATAGCTATTATGAAAAAACTATTTATACACAAAGGTACAGTCAAATGATAGATACTACAAAAAGGATTGCTTATAAGGCATTTGGATTAAATATAATAAGTGAAATCCCCCTACCTGAGCTGCCTCAAATAAGTATACCAGTAGAACTGGGTGAAATCATAATTAAAAAGGATGATTTAACAAAATTATGGTCTGAAATATATAAATCAAACACATATTTTATTGTAAAAGAAAACCTATGTATGTTTAAAGTTCCTGATTTAGCTATTTACTTAATTCAAGATGGCAAAAAAATTACTGTTTCTCCTATAAAAGACTCCAGTGAAGATTTAAGCCGCCTGTATATCCTTGGTACATGCATGGGAGCATTATTAATGCAAAGAAAAGTCCTTCCGTTACATGGAAGTGCTATAGCTATTGATGGAAAGGCCTATGCAATAGTAGGTGAATCCGGTGCAGGAAAATCAACACTTGCTTCTGCCTTTTTAAAAAGAGGATATCAGCTCCTAAGTGATGATGTCATACCCATAACTTTTACTGAGGAGAATATTCCAGTTGTAACACCAGGGTATCCGCAACAAAAATTGTGGTTGGAAAGTTTAACTCAATTTGGATTGGAATCAAATTGTTACCGTCCAATCTTTGACCGGGAAACCAAGTTTGCTGTTCCGGTAGCATCTCAGTTTGCTACTGAAGCTTATCCTCTTGCTGGTGTATTCGAATTAATTAAAACGGACAATAATGAGATTGAAATGCACTCTATAAAAAAGTTAGAAAGACTTCATATGCTGTTCAATCATACATACCGTAATTTTTTTATTGAACGTTCAGGTTTAATGCAGTGGCACTTTACTACTACGGCAAGAATTGCTAGTAAAATTGATCTTTACCAGTTACGTCGACCAACATCTTGTTTTACGGCTCATGATTTAACAGACTTAATTTTAACTACTATAAAAAAGGAGAGAAAATAAATGATTAAAAATCAATTCATATCAATGGATCAATTAGTTAATCAAGGAACAGGTCATATCGTTAGTGACATGGATGGAGAAAAAGTGATGTTAAGTATTCATAATGGTAAGTATTATAATCTAGGTGAAATAGGTGGTGAAATATGGGAACAAATTAAAGAGCCGATTTCAGTAAGGAAATTAATTGCTACGTTAGTGGCCCAATATAATGTGACACAATCTGATTGTGAGGAACAAGTCATCGCCTTTTTAAGTCAATTAATAAAAGAAGATTTAATTCAACTTGAGGAGAATAACCGTTCGTAGTTTCAATGTTTTCTAGCTGTGGGAGGGAAAGATGAACATTTTAAAGAAAGTAAGCGTATTTTTAAAACTGAATATGAAAACAAAACTGTTATTTATTGAGGCTTTTATTTATTTAGGATGGGCCCGTTTCCTTAAAACTTTACCGTTTTCGAAAATATCTCCTTCCTTAGGACACCAAATGAAAGAAACGCCTCTCACTGTTAATTTATCTAATGATAAAGTTCTAAAAGATGTAGCTCAGGCTATTCATATTATGAGCCGTTACACTTTTTGGGAAAGTCAATGTCTAGTTAAAGCAATCGCAGGGATGAAGATGTTAGAAAAACGGAAAGTTGAAAGTACTCTTTATTTAGGTACTGCTAAAGATGAGAACGGAAAATTGATTGCACATGCATGGTTGCGCAGCGGTCCATTTTTTATTTCAGGTGCAGAAGGCAAAGAAAAATTTACCATTGTAGCTAAGTTTGCAAAAGAGATCAGTATGAAAAAGCGTGAAGGAGAAAATTATGGATAATATGCTCAACTTGGACCGCATCCCTAAGGAATTAAAATTAATTCTTGAATTACTGAAAGAGGGGAATGAACAATATCTTCAAAAACATAGCCAAGTACTATGTAGAGATATTGACTGGAATCTTTTCATCAAACTTACGCTGCATCACCGTGTTTATCCATTGATAAATTTCAAAATAAAGATGTTGGACGGGGAGATAGTTCCAACCCATGTAGTTCAATTTTTGCACCAACAATATAAAAGAAATACATTTCAAATGCTTCGTTTAAGTGCAGAAATGGAACAAGTCAGCAGGCTCTTTTCTAAACAGGAGATACCCACTCTCTTCTTAAAGGGCCCAGTTTTGGCCCAAGATTTGTATGGAGATATCTCGTTGCGTACTTCTAGTGATTTAGATTTTCTTATTCCAATTCAGCACCTTGAAAAAGCAGAGAAGCTTTTATTGAATCTTGGCTATGAAAAAGATGATTATATTCAAACGGTATTAAATGACTGGCAGTGGAGACATCACCATGTCACATATATTCATTCCAATAAAGAAATGAAGCTTGAAATTCACTGGAGATTACACCCCGGGCCAGGAAAGGAACCAAGCTTTGATGAACTATGGAAACGGAAAACTAGAAGTTCAATTACCAGTTATCCTGTCTATTTATTAGGAACAGAAGACCTATTTCAATTTCTTGTTTCTCACGGAGCACGCCATGGCTGGTCTCGACTTCGCTGGCTGATTGATATTCAGCAAATAATGAAAAAAAGAATTGATTGGGCAAGGCTTTATATTTTATTTAAGGCCTATCATAATCCTTATGTCGGAGGACAAGCAATTATTTTAGCCTCACATTTGTTAAATATAAGAGTGGAAGAAGAAATGAAACCTTTACTAATAAGCAGACGTCCAAAAGAACTAGCTCAAGAGGCAGTCTTTTATCTCGAAACTATGGTAAATTTACATGATGATTCTGTTCCAGAATATGTATCCAGATATCATAGTCGTCATTTGTTTTCATTAATGTCTGCTCAACAAAAGCTTTTCTTTACTGCAAGTTTATTGCATCCTTATCCAGAAGATGCAGAGACCTTACCTTTACCGAAAAAGCTTCATTTCTTATATTTTCCTTTAAGACCTGTTTTATGGGCTTGGAGGAAGTCTAGGAAAGATGTATTACGTAGGGGGGCAGAATAATGAAACACCTCTTATACTTTTTAAAGCAGATACATTCGTTTGCGGGAAAAAAGCTCTATGTGAACCTTTTGGCAACAGTGTTCATGAGTTTACTTGAAGGCATTGGAATTTTATTATTAATTCCAATGCTTAGTTTGAGTGGTATTGTGAACTTGGATACAGAAGGATCACCTATTTTTAGGATATTTTCATTTTTGCAAGATATGCCGAGTGCCATAAGTTTGATTCTCATCTTGGGCATTTATGTGTTGATGGTTTCTGGTCAAAATATATTACAACAACACGTAACAGTTCAAAATACAGTCATTCAGCTTGGTTTTCTTAGACATATGCAACTTGAGACTTATAGTACCTTACTTCATGCGAACTGGGAGTTCTTTATAAAAAAAAGAAAATCAGATCTTATTAACATAGTACTTACAGAAATTGCTCGCACTAGTGGAGGAACAACTTCATTTTTACAGTTTGTAGCATCTCTTATATTTACGTGTATACAAATCGGACTGGCCCTTTGGCTTTCACCTAAAATAACCCTTTTTGTATTGCTTTGCGGTTTAGCCATCATCTTTTTAAACCGTAAGTTTCTCAAAAGGTCGCTGGCATTAGGAAACAGAAATTTTGAATTAGGGAAAAGTTATCTGGCAGGGATAACAGATCAAATTAATGGAATCAAGGATATTAAAAGTAATACTTTAGAAGAATCCAGAATGAGCTGGTATCGCTCGATCACAGAAGAAATGAAAAATGAGCAGGTTGAATATACTAAGCTAAAGACAACATCACAATCTTATTATAAAATCTCTTCTGCTGTACTAGTTGCTGCTTTTATATATGCTGCAGTGAAGTTGTTTCATGCTGAAGCAAGCCAATTAGTGCTCATCATTCTTATTTTTTCAAGATTATGGCCAAAAGTTGCTGGTATTCAAGCTTCTATGGAACAAATCGCGACAACTCTTCCAGCATTTAAAGCTGTGAAAGCTTTGCAAGATGAATGCAGAAATGCAAAAGAGTTTGAAAAAGGAGCTAATCAGCGTATTAAACCGATTCAATTTGTAAAAGACATCGAGTGTCGCAACGTTTATTTTCGCTATAATCAAGATGCATCTTACGCTTTACAACATATTAATTTGATCATTCCTTCTAATCAAATGACAGCTTTTGTAGGTCGGTCCGGCGCGGGGAAAAGCACGCTGATAGATTTGTTGATGGGACTCAATCAGCCTGAAAAAGGGCAGGTTTTAATTGATGGAATTCCATTATCAAAGAATAATTTATTATCATTAAGACGAGCTATTAGCTATGTTCCACAAGATCCTTTTTTGTTTAATGCAAGTATAAGAGAAAATTTATTATTGGTGGAACCTCATGCAAGCGAGGAGCAAATGTGGGAAGCGCTGGAGTTTTCATCTGCTGGGGAATTCGTAAGAAGGCTTCCGCAAGGACTTGATTCATTAATCGGAGACCGGGGAATTAAGCTTTCAGGCGGAGAAAGGCAGCGGCTTGTGCTAGCCCGCGCTATTTTACGCAATCCATCTATTCTTGTCTTGGACGAAGCAACGAGCGCGCTTGATACAGAAAATGAAGCAAAAATTCAAGAAGCATTAGAACGATTAAAAGGAAAGATGACGATTATTGTCATTGCTCATCGTTTGTCTACAATTCGTAACGCTGACCAGGTTATTGTGCTAGAGCAAGGCGAGATTATTCAACAGGGTGGATTTGCTCAGCTCGCTGAAGAAAAGAGTAATACGTTTAGTAAATTGCTAGGAAAACAAATGGAAGCTGTTCATTAGAAGCTTACTAAATAAATACCAGATTCAAACAATACTTGATATAAGACAGCAATATTTTAAATTTTTTTGGTTTTTGTTCTTAATAAAGAACTGAACTGAAGGAGGTGACATGATGCAAAAGAAGACCTATAGAGCTCCAGAAGTTCTAAATCACCAGCCAATCCGATTTGAAACAGCTCAAAGCTGGAATCCAGGGAAAGGGAACTTAGATCATTCAGGAACAGGAAACAATGGCGCTAACTGGCCGTCTACTAATCCAAATCCTACTCCAGGTGGTGCAGGTGCTCCAGGGAAAGGAAAAGGGAGAAATAAATAAAATAAATACTTTTTTCAGCTGTTTTATTTACTTAATACAGCAAATAAAACAGAGAGTCAATGGTTTTCCATTGACTGCTGTTTTAAGAGAAATTGATTGAGGAGACGAATAATGAAGACGCTGCATGCAAAAATAGGGGATCACTATATTGATATTCAAACAGAATTTGATGATGTATGGAAAATAATTAATCAATATTTTTCATGTGTTAGTATAGCGGGAAACCAGCCGGATATTACGATTACAATCACAAATGGGTATGGTGTCTCTTTTAAAAATTATGAAGTCGCTATAGAAGAAAAACTCAATACAATTACTTTTAAAAGAGCAGATTATTTTATTGAAGTAGATTCAGAGTACAAATGGGCTAACGTAGCTATCCACGATGAGTTAGCTTTAAAGCATGCTCTTATGAACTTGTACAGTTCGTTTATTGTTTATCATAACTGGGGGATTCTCCTTCATTCATCGTGTGTTATTAACAATGATAAGGCACATATCTTTACAGGACCTTCAGGAGCCGGAAAGTCGACCGCGGCAAAGCTTTCAATGCCAAGGGAACTTCTTTCTGATGAAGCTACCATTTTAAAAATTACCGAAGAGAGTGTGATAGCTTTTAACTCGCCGTTTCGAAGTGAGTTAAAAGCCAAGGGAAGTGAAAAACCCACATCTTTAAAAAGCATTCAGCTATTACATCAGGCACTATCTAATCAACGGATAGAAGTAAAGAGAATAGAAGCGTTGATGAAGCTGATAGATAAAGTATTTTACTGGTCTTATAAACCTGAAGAAACGAAAAAAATAATGAGCCTGTTACAATTGTTAGTTAAACAAGTGCCAGTGTATGAGCTTCATTTTCAAAAAAATAATACATTTTGGGAGTTGATGTTATCGTGACAAGTTATATTCAAAAAGGCGAATATGAGGTAATGGAAATAGATTCAGAATGGGTGATTTTAAATTCGCACGCATACACAGTGACTACTTTAAACGAAGTAGGAGGCTACTGTTGGAAGGTAATAGAAAATAAAAAAACGCTTGCTGAAATTATTGAAGCTGTTGCAACTCATTATAGTACAGAAAGTGAATTAATTGAAGCAGATATACAGCAATTTTTAAATAAGTTAATTGATTACGGCCTTGTTAAACAGTATGCAAGCTAATGATAAGCAGGGGCATATATTAAAAGCTTTGATTGATCGGAATGGATCGCTTGAACTTCCCGCTGAAGGAATGAGTATGTATCCTCTTATTAAAAAAGGAGATATTTGCCAGTTTACTTCAATAAAGCATTCTCCGTTAAGAAGAGGGGATATTGTTTTATTTGAAAGTCCAGCTAATAAACTCATTGCTCATCGATTTTTAAACTGCGCTTATATTCAAGAAGAAGAATGTTATATTTTCAAAGGTGATACGAACTATGGGTTGGACGATCTTATTACGGGAGAAAAGATCATAGGGAAGCTTGTTGCTATTCAAAAAAAATCAGTTACTATTCAAGAAAAAAATGTAGCTGCTGTTTTATGGGGAAAGCTTATTCTTGCTTTTCCTATTCTATCAGTACTGTTACGGAAGTATATAAACTATCAAGAATGGAAAAAAGCAGATTGAAAGGAGGATGTCATCATGGTTAGTTTAAAAAGGATAAAGCAATTCGACATCCGCGAGTATATTTCTATTAAAGAGACAAAAAACATTGTTCAGTGGCTCTGGCCATATGTAAAGAAGCATAAAGGTGCTTATGTTGGACTGTTTGTTTTGTTATTTGTTGAAATTACTCTTACTTTAATATCTGCATGGTTTATTGGAAACATTACCGATGCGGCTGTTCATGGTAATTTTGAACGGCTTAAGTGGTTAGTGTCTATCGGTG
Source organism: Priestia sp. AB (assembly GCF_028369225.1). Lineage (NCBI taxonomy): Bacteria > Bacillati > Bacillota > Bacilli > Caryophanales > Bacillaceae > Priestia > Priestia sp. AB. The sequence continues at coordinate 267,510 of NZ_JAQMYN010000003.1, read as the reverse complement.
TAGGGTTGTCAATAACAAGTATTACAGCTAATTTTATTGATACATATCTAGAAACGATTGCGGTCAATGCCGTCAAGCGAGACTTGAATTTGGATTTATATAAACACATTTTACTTTTACGAGAACGAGACGTCTCAAATTTGCATTCCGGCGAATTGTTGTCTCATTTCACTAACGATATACATAATGTTGAAGGTGTAATTGGACGAGGTTTAATCAACCTAGTTAGATTTCCAATCATTTCTATCGCTGCATTTATCTATTTAGTTCAAATTAATTGGAAATTATCATTATTAATTGTGCTCGTATCTCCTATTGCGATTGCTGGTGGAGCTATATTCGGGATTTTACTTCGAAATAATAGCCGCGTCATGAATGAATTAATTAGCAATATTATTAAAAAGCTGAATGATACGTTTCACGGCTTTACTGTGATTCGATCTTTTACATTAGAAAAGCTGTTCTATAGAGATTATAGACAAAAGAATGAACGGCTTTATTCATTGGAAATGAGAGAGGCAAAGTTAAGAGGCTGGTTTTATGCCGGAAGCGAGGCAGTTGGAGCCATTGCGTTTCTTATTAGCTTAATTATAGGTGCTTTTTTTGTAACAGATAAAATTATTACGATTGGTGCATTATTAACATTTATCAATCTTGTGAACCAATTGATTTCTCCATTGACAGGACTAGCTGGACAGTGGGCTGGCTATCAGCGGTCTGTTTCAGCGTTGGAAAGAATTACTAAACTATTGAATTACCCAACTCAAGCAAAGGTGCTGCCTCACTATACTTCCGCAATGCTTGTTCAAAAGGATATACAGGTTAGAAATCTCACATTTAGTTACGATGAGAACATGACTGTATTCAAAGATTTTAATCTATATATTCCTGCTGGCAAAGCAGTAGCGCTAGTTGGCCCAAGCGGCGCCGGAAAATCAACGCTCTTTAATTTGCTTCAACATTTTTATGAACCTCAATTTGGCACTATTGCTATTGATGGGCATCCAATTGACGAGTTAACCATTTCAGAACTAAGGAGTTCAATTGCGTATGTTCCTCAAGAGACATTTCTTTTTAGCGGTACGATAAAAGATAATTTAATGATAGCAAGACCCTTGGCTATGGAAGAAGAAATGATTAAAGCCGCTGTTCATGCAAATATTCATGATCATATCATGACGCTGCCTAACGGCTATGAGACACAAGTCGGAGAAAGAGGAGCTAAGCTGTCAGGAGGACAAAGACAGCGATTAGCCATTGCAAGAGCCATTTTAAAAGATGCGCCTATTCTTCTATTAGACGAAGCCACTTCAGCACTAGATAGTGAAACGGAATATTTGGTAAAAGAAGCATTGGACCGCTTAATGGCAAATCGTACGACTATCATGATTGCTCATCGTTTGTCTACAATTCAACATGCAGATCTCATTGTGGTGATGGATAAAGGAGAAGTTGTCCAAAAAGGCACCCATGAAGAGTTAATGAGACAAGGTGGAATGTACGGCAGATTACGTAAAGCACAAGAAATCAGTGAACAGAAGCCAATCATGCTGAAAGCTAGATAATAGGAAGGAAGAAGTGCTTTGCTTAATAAACTCATAACATACCTTTACAATTCTAACGCCGATTTACCAAGTCATGCTGATTTTTATTATGAAGTGCTCAAAGAGATTGAATTATATTTCATTTCGCCACAAGTCTACTCCTTATTGAAAGAAAAAGGAAATCTAGAAAACACTCCTTTATTTTTTCAAACAAGACTCAAGCAAAAATATCAAGAAACATTATATCAAAATTTATTTATTAAAAGTCAAACGGATCATATTATTCGAAAACTTGAAGAAGAACAGATAGAAGTAATACCTCTTAAAGGAGTTTACTTTGCTGAAAAGTATTTTGGTCATATAGGTGCTAGAGGAACTTCAGATATCGATATCTTAGTTAAAAGGAAAGATATCAATAAAGCAATAGAAGTGGTAAAATCCATGAATTTTGAAATTGAAGAAGAATTTATTCCTTCTCACTTTCACAGCAGTTTTAGTAAAGAAATTCCTGGATCCGCTATCCCATTAACAGTGGAAATTCATTGGGATATATTAAAGGAAAAAACCGCTAATTTCAACATTCAAGAGTTTTGGGATGAAGCAGTAAGCTTAGAAGGCTTTCAGTTTGTAAAGGCTTTATCCGACTATCATACGTTTTATATGATATGCCTTCACGGTTGGAGGCATAATTTAGATTCGCCTAAGCATTTTTTAGATATTATTCAAATGATTGATGTTGTAAAAGATAAGGTAAGCTACAGAACCCTCTTTAAGGATGCAAAGCGTCATCGAACATATAAAAGGATGGTTCGAACATTGTCCATCGTGTATAGCCAGTACAGCATGTTGGACGATATAAAAAAATTAAGTTCTATTGAAAATCAATTTAAGGATTCCATGCCTTTAACATTGGAACGAGAAAAGAAAGGAATCAAAAAATATTTTACCTTTATGAATTATCAATTTCTCAGCTATGATTCCATTCGGCACAGCTTAAGTGAAATGCGCACCTGGTTATTACCGAATAGGTTTGAAGTAACTTCTCAGTTAAAAGAGACATCAAGACAGTATTCTTACTTTTGTAGTTTAGTTATTTTATATAAGCAAAGATGTAAAAGTGTGGTAAAAGCTCTATGGTCTTAAGGTTCGTATTTATAGAGATTTTAATCTTCATATATTGGAGGGGATGCTAGTGAGAAAGATGAAAAGAAAAGTGATGGCAGCCTCTTTCTTTTTAATTGTTGTATTGATGGGATATACATTTTGGGATAATCAACGAATCACTATAGCTAAGCAAGACGTAATAATTGAAGATCTTCCTAAAGAGCTTGAAGGCTTTTCTATTGTTCAAATTACAGATTTACACGAAAAAGAATTTGGGGAAAATCAAGAAAGACTAATAAACGCTATTAATTCTATTCCTTATGATGCTATTGTTTTTACAGGTGACATGATGAAAAATAACAGTAAAAATGCCGTGCCGTTTTATACGTTAATAGAAGGTATTGAAAATAAACAACATGCTTTATTTGTACCCGGAAACACAGATCCTAAAAGCTATCGTACTTCTTCAGGTAATCTTGCAAAAAGTGAATTTATTGAAAATATGGAAAAGAAAGACGTCAGGTTGCTTGATTCCACGTATACAGTAAAGCGAGGAAACTTCCATGTCCAGTTTGTTAATTTTGAGTGGTCGTTAAAAACAGAGAATAAATCAAAAATCAATGAAAATTTTTTATCAAAGAACGAAAAGTATCCAAAAAAGGAAACCTCAGATCTTATTATTGGGTTGAATCACTTTCCATTAGTTGATTCTCACATCGATGCTCTTCTTAGAGATCCCAGCGTTACATTTAGGTATTACGATTTAATTATGGCTGGACATTATCACGGGGGGCAATTTCGTATCCCTTTTTTCGGCGCACTCTTTGTTCCGGAAGCTTGGTATGAAAAGAGCGGTCTGTTTCCTCCGCAAGACCGAGTTAAAGGACTGTGGGAATACAAACATATTAAGCAATATGTCAGTGCAGGATTAGGAAGCAATGGCCCCATCCCATTTTTGAATTTTCGGCTCTTTGACCCACCTGAAATCAACGTACTAACATTTAAAAATGGGAAAACTGAGTGAGAAATAATAAAAGTGTTGAGCGGAATTTGAACAATCTGCTTATAAATTATGAGGTTCATTAACAATAAAGCTACGCTCAACAAGGAGGTAGCTTCTTGTTAGTTTATTGAACAAGAGGAAGCCTTTTTTCTTCAGGCTTTAAAGGAACTGAAAAATTTTCTAAAAAAGAAGCTTCGGCCACGATTTGCTGTTCCTGCAAATCTTTTACTATTTTTCTTCTCGCATTTTCAAATTCTTTTAATTGTCCTGCTTCTAAGGAACCTTGAGAAATTAATTCAGGTAAAATCTGAGAAAGAACTTCAGCATCCATTATAGCAGCATTCATACCATATGCACCGGTTGGAGTCATGGTATGCGCGGCATCTCCTATGATTGCTAATCCATCTTTTACCCAAGTATTACAGCGAGAACTATAAACAGACAATAAAATGAAATCTTTCCATGAATGAAGGTTCTGCTCAATACTTTCTTTTAATTGAGGAAATGCCAGAATTAGCTGATCAAGAAAAGGCTGTACAGACTGCTTCTTTATAGAAGTATAGGACCCTTTTTTAATATTCCAGCCTATTTGAATAAAGCCGCCTGTCTGTGTAAACAGTGCCATTTGCTGATTGTTCACTACCGTAAAGCGAATAGTAGGCTCCCAATTGGCAGGTGCAGGAATTTTCGCCCAAAGCAAATCGTATCCATGATTGTGGATATTGTTTTTTATGTGCGCGAGTTTGCGAACAGTTGAATATCGACCATCTGCTCCAATAATGATTTTACTTTCAACTATTATTTCACCCCGGCCTTTTTGCTGAGCTTTTATTCCAGTATATTGTCCTTTTTCATTCTGCATTAGCTCTGTTACTTTTGTGCCCAGCATAAGCTTGTAGGAGGGGTGGATGCTTGCTTGGCTATTTATAGACTGAAGGAGATGCTGCTGTGGAACATGAATTCCTGCATGTCCAAGTTCAGATTCTATCGTTTTGAATACATGTCCATCCTTCCAGTATTCGACCCTAGACATTCGAAGGAGGCCTAAGCTTTCAATTTCTTCAAATATATGATGTTTCTTAAGAATCATTTCTCCATCTTCATTTAAATGTTCGCCTCGAAATTCTTTTCCAAGCTCATCAGATCTCTCTATCAGTATAGTTGATATATTTTGTTTAGCCAGTAGATAGGCCAGTAGAGCACCGCCTGGTCCGGCTCCTATTATACACACATCTGTTTGATAGTTCATTTTCTTCACCTTGTTTGTTATATGCAATTAAGTTACTTTTAGTAAGTATATTAACTTTTATAAATGTTAATGTCAACTTTTTTATAGCTTTTCTTCTATGAAATTCGCTCTTTGGACAAAACACAAATAAGGTTTTACATAATCAAAGTCAAAGATTAAGTTTTATGGTAAACTAAAATACACAAATTATTTTGAATAATTTGTATAAAAAGGTGAAATTTCAAAATTGTTAAGAAAAAGCACGGTTGGAAAGCTGCAGGATTTTTAGCAAGAAGAGTAGAGATCGTCCCTGAAAATTCTAGCAAACTCCAATTTCGACTGGAGGATGATTATGACAAAAGTAGAACATTATATTCAAACATTGGGTAACAGTGCAGATTTGCTAACAAAAAGGCAGACAAGCATTTACTTCGAAAAACTTTCAAACACCTTTCCTTTTTTAACAATCATGCAAATTAATTGGAGAAAAGTACTAATTAAAAAGTCCACCCGGCATATTGAAGAAATCAAAAAATGGCTTCAAGAGATGAATATAAAAGAACATCAGGTTGTTTTATTCTGGAAACGAGCAACTAAAGCTGTAAGCGTCGATTTAGCTCAGGCTTTACTGTTTTTTCAACAAACAGCTGATCTGACAGAAGAAGCATTTATTTACTGTCCGTCTGTTGACTATGTAATTGAGTATTTTAAAGACGGTAAAATGATGATTGGTTTAGCAGCACGCTAATTAAAGGGAAAAAAAGCTGAGGGAGGAGGCAAATTAGAACTTCTTCACTCAGCTTTTTATGCATATAAAATCTAAAAAATACGAAACATAACGTTATTTACAACATAAATTACCTTCTCTTTATAATTAGTGGGAAAAGTATTGACATTTTCCATAAAACAAATATAATTAACATTAATCATATTGTTAATTGTAAAAAAGAGCGATCAGGAGAAATGATGAATGTCGAACAATAAAGCAATGACGAATCAAACGAAAAAAGAATACCCTAAACCCTATGGCTATACGTCAGATATTGCTGTATTTACGATTGTGACGGAAGAAAAAGAACCCTACAAACCACCTAAAATGAGTTTGAAATTAATGCTTATCCAACGAGCAATGGTGAATGCAGAGGGAGAGAAGAACAGCGAAGCAGGAAAGTGGGCGCTTCCCGGCGGATTTGTCCATCCTGATGAATCAGCTTTTGAAGCGGCTAAAAGAGAGCTCGAAGAAGAAACGGGCGTAAAGGATATTCATTTAAAACACTATGGTGTCTATGATGAGCCTGGCAGGGACGATAGAGGATGGGTCATTACAAACGCACATTATGCAATCGTTCCAGAAGATAGTCTAATAAAGCGAAAAGCGAATGATGATGCTGCTCGAGTTGAGTTGTTTAAAATAGATGAAATTTTTTCATTGCCTTTAGCTTTTGATCATGAAATCATCATTCGAGACGCAATCAAGGAAATTAAGAAAGATTTATTGCAAACGACCATTGCCCAGAAATTTCTGCCTTCTCAGTTTACATACTCTGAGCTGCAGGCTGTGCTGCTTACCGTAACGGATGATGCAGCGATTAAAAGTGATCAGGCCTTTGCACGAAAAATAAGAATGCTGCCATTTATTGAAGAAGTAGACGGAAAAACAACGACGAGAACGTCTAAAAAACCAACAAAGCTCTACCGGTTTGTTGAAATGAATGTGATGAAGCCAATCTATACAGCACGCTATTAAAAGAAAAACTTCCAATTCAAATAATTAACAATATGTTAACTGTTAATTTTTACATATGAGGGGGAAACATAATGAAAAAAGCACTGATTAACATCGATTATACAAATGATTTTGTAGCTGAAAACGGAGCTTTGACATGCGGAGAACCAGGGCGACAAATTGAAACATTTATAAGCGATATTACGCGTCAATTTATTGAGCAAAACGAGTATGTGGTGTTCGCCATTGATTTTCATAAAGAAAATGATTCCTTGCATCCAGAATCAGCGCTGTTTCCGCCTCATAATGTTGAAGGCTCTGCAGGAAGAGAGCTATACGGAAAGTTAAATGATTTATATAATGTGTATCAATCACAGGCAAATGTAGAATGGATGAATAAAACGAGATACAGCGCATTTGCTGGAACAGATCTGGAGATTAAACTGCGAGAAAGACAGGTTACCGATGTCTACTTAGCAGGTGTATGTACGGATATTTGTGTACTTCATACAGCAGTAGATGCCTATAATAAAGGATTTACTATTTATATTTATGAAAAAGCCGTAGCGAGCTTTAATCAGAAAGGCCATGAGTGGGCGCTTGAACACTTTAAATCTTGCCTCGGAGCAGAAATTATTTAAGGACATAAAAGTGGAGGAAATCAATGAATATGTTTACAGATGACAGCGTAATGCTACACACCGATTTATATCAAATTAATATGGGAGAAACGTATTGGGAAGATAACATTCATCAAAAGAAGGCTGTTTTTGAAGTTTTCTTCCGCAAACTTCCTTTTGGAAATGGCTATGCTGTTTTTGCTGGATTAGAAAGAATTATTGAATATATTAAAGCATTTAAATTTAGCGAATCAGATTTAACCTACTTGCACGAAGAATTAGGTTTTAAAGAAGATTATTTAGCTTACTTAAAAGACCTTACGTTTACTGGAACGATTCGATGTATGCGTGAAGGTGAGCTTGTATTTCATAATGAACCAATTTTACGCGTAGAAGCACCATTAATTGAAGCTCAGCTCGTAGAAACAGCGATTTTAAATATTGTGAATTACCAAACGCTGATTGCAACGAAAGCAGCTCGAATCAAACATGTAGTAGGAGATCAAGTGGCAATGGAATTTGGAACACGCCGCGCTCAAGAAATGGACGCTGCCATTTGGGGAACAAGAGCAGCCTATATTGGCGGATTTAGTGCTACTTCTAACGTGCGAGCAGGAAAGAAATTTGGAATTCCAGTGGCAGGAACGCATGCTCATGCGATGGTGCAAGCTTATAAAGACGAATACATTGCATTTCATAAATATGCTCGTCGCCATAAAAACTGCGTGTTTCTAGTTGATACGTACGATACGTTAAAATCAGGAGTTCCTAACGCCATTAAAGTAGCAAAAGAATTAGGCGATAAAATTAATTTTACAGCGATTCGCTTAGACAGCGGCGATTTAACATATTTGTCTAAAAAAGCTCGTCAAATGTTAGATGAAGCAGGGTTTACAGAGACAAAAATTGTTGCTTCCAACGATTTAGATGAAGATACGATTATGCATTTAAAGTCGCAAGGGGCACAAATAGACATGTGGGGGATTGGTACTAAGCTCATTACTGCGTATGATCAGCCCGCGCTTGGTGCAGTGTATAAACTCGTTTCTATTGAAGGAGAAAATGGCGAGATGATGGATACGATTAAAATTAGCGCAAATCCTGAAAAAGTGAGTACACCAGGATTAAAGCGCGTATATCGTATTATTAATAATTTGAACGGGAAATCTGAAGGGGATTATATCACGATGGAAGACGAAGATCCTCAAAGCGAAGAACGTTTAAAAATGTTCCATCCTGTTCATACGTTTATCAGTAAATTCGTCACAAATTTTGAAGCAAAAGAACTCCATCATGATATCTTTGTAAATGGAGAGCTTGTGTATGAAACAGAAGAACTTCAGGAAATTCAGCAGTACGTAAAAGATAATTTAGAGCTGCTTTGGGATGAATATAAGCGCACGCGCAATCCTGAAGAATATCCAGTAGATTTAAGCGAAAAATGTTGGGAAAATAAAACGCGTCAAATTGCGTACGTAAAACAAAAAGTAGCAGAAGCCCTAAATAAAAAATAGTAGGGAGCTGGAGACATGTCAAATACGCTTGCTTATTTTCAACAGCTAAACCCTGATAAAAAAATAGATAAGCTTTTAGAAAAAGGAGCGAAAATTGGTATTTATGGTTCTTCTTTTGATCCGGTTACCAATGTTCACCTTTGGACGGCATCAACGGTTGCGCATCGAAAGAAGCTAGATGCTATTATCTTTTTGCCTTCATCGCACAAACGAACAGATAAAAAGCTCCAGACGTTGGATGAGCACCGTGTAAATATGGTTAGCTTAGCGATTAAAGATAACCCAAAATTTTTGCTCGATACGTATGAGCTAGACGTATTGCCCGGCTATCATTACACATACTACACTATGGAGCACTTTAAAAAATTGCTTCCACACGCTGATTTATTTTTTATTATGGGAGCCGACTTATTGCAAGATATTGGTGAAGGCAAGTGGAAGAAAGCAGATGAACTTATTAGTAAAAACCAGTTTATCATCATGGCAAGAGAGGGAATAGACATGTTGAAAGCTATTAGTCATTCTCCTTTGCTTCGAAATTATGACGACGGCCGGTTTCAGCTTCTTGATAAAGGGCTGGCGATGGAAATCAGCTCTACTTATATTCGTCAAGAATTTGCCCGGGGCGGAGAACCAAGATATTTAATGCCTGATCTCTGTTATTTTTATAGTAAAAAACATGGACTGTATCAGTAAGAAATCTACATATAATGGAAGGAGAGCATGTATCATGTCAGACATGCAAGAAAAAATAAGAAAAGAGCTACATGTGAAATCTGAAATTGATCCAGCACAAGAAATTCGTGCCCGCGTTGATTTTCTGAAAAGCTACCTAAAGTCAGCAAATGCAAAAGGCTTTGTATTAGGTATAAGCGGGGGGCAGGACTCTAGCTTAGCTGGACGATTAGCACAGATTGCTGTAGACGAATTGCGAAAAGAAGAATATGAAGCAAAATTTGTAGCCGTTCGCTTGCCTCATGGCACGCAGCATGATGAAGCGGATGCGAAGGCGTCACTAGAATTTATTAAACCTAATGAAACATATACGTTTAATATTAAAAACACGGTGGAAGCATTTGAAAGTTCGTTTACAGGTGCGACAGATATAGCCCTGTCTGATTTTCATAAAGGAAATGTCAAAGCACGTACGCGTATGATTGTACAGTATGCAATCGGAGGAGAAAACGGCCTTTTAGTTATCGGAACCGATCATGCAGCAGAAGCAGTAACAGGCTTTTTTACGAAATACGGAGATGGCGGAGCAGACGTGCTGCCTCTAACAGGACTAACAAAACGTCAAGGAAAAGCATTGCTAAAAGAATTAGGTGCAGATAAACGATTGTATGAAAAAGTACCAACAGCTGACTTGTTAGATAATAGTCCTGGTCAATCTGATGAAACGGAACTAGGAATTTCTTATGATGAACTAGACGATTATTTGGAAGGAAAAGAAGTATCACAAGAAGCCGCTGAAAAAATTGAACAGCGCTATCGTATTACTGAACATAAACGTCAGTTACCGGCTAGCATGTTTGATGAATGGTGGAAATGAGAGAAATGCCCATATTAGGTATATCTAATATGGGCATTATTTTGACTGATTTCTTTCATAAACTAAAAAAGAGGCGGAAAAAGTGCAATTTAACAAATTGTTTTCTCATACACACTTTGTTATTCTTACGCACTTTGGTATAATAAAGTGCTTTTAATATTATTGAGGAGGAACATTTTTTATGGCAGTTGAAGTAGGTAGCAAGGTACAAGGTAAAGTAACAGGTATTACTAATTTTGGAGCATTTGTAGAATTACCTGGAGGTCAAACTGGGCTTGTACATATTAGTGAGGTAGCTGACAGCTATGTAAAAGATATTAATGACCATCTTAAAGTTGGTCAAGAGATTGAAGTGAAAGTCGTTAATGAGAAAGACGGAAAAATTGGATTATCGATTAAAAAAGCAATAGATAAACCTGAAAGACCCTCATCTTCTTATTCACAACGCCCGCCACGTCAGGCAAGAAATAATGATAATCGTTCTAAAAGCAACTTCCAACCAAAGGAAAACTTCGAACAAAAAATGGCGCGTTTCTTAAAAGATAGTGAAGATAATTTATCTACACTAAAACGCAGCACTGAATCAAAACGAGGTGGCAGAGGCGGAAGACGCGGATAAATCCCTTCCAGTTTAACTACTTTATTATATAGCTGAAGCAAGCCAATAAAAATTGGCTTGCTTCTTTTTTGTAATAGCTTAAGTGCATGCGCTAGAAGAGTAAAGAGAAGGTTAGGTACTTACTTAGTTGTAAAGTAGATGCCAATAGTGACAAGAGATGAGAGAAGATCAAGGATGAGTAGGATGAAATTTAAATCTATCATAATCATGCCTCCCTTTGTGCGAGCGTTGACGTTAGTATCTGCAAGATCTCCCTTTATTATTCTTAATTTTTTAAAATTTCATTTAATTAAGTGTATATTTTATATTAAATTAAACTATGTTCTAAATAATAATTTATAAAATAAAAAGCACTTATAAGAACAATTTTCTTAAAATAATAAAAAACCTTATAAGTAACCGAAGAGAAAGTAGGGATGAGTCCCTCATAAAAATAGCTAAATTAACAGAAATTCGTCAGTATTCTTGTATATTCATCTAATCTCTTCATAATTTTAGGAATAAAAAAGTTACGGAAAGACGAGAAACAGACAAAATCCTTCATTTTTTGAGTATTAGTGCTTAATTTGCACGAATATATAAAATGATTCCATAGACTCAAGGATTTTATAGTAATATATAGAACTTCCATACTATTCTAGTTTTTAGCTCACAAGCTAAGCAAAAGATTCGTATGTTCCGGGGATGAAGGCATACATAGTAGCACGAAGTATAGAGAGAAATGGAGAGGGAAAAAACAATGAAAAAAGTATCAATTCGGTCTGTATTAAGTACAGTAGCATTTTCGGTTGCTTTATCTTCTTTTGCAATGGGAGCATCCGCCAACGGAAATTCAAAACCGGCGCTTGAACCATCTTTAGTTAAAATTCAAGGAGACTATAACTTAAAATCAGCCAAAAAAGTAAAAGTTATTGTGGAGTTAAATGAAGAGTCTGTAGCGGAAGCAAAGAAAAAAGGAGTAGCGCAAAGTAAAGGAAAGATTAAAAAAGCGCGTGACGAAGTGAAAAAAGAGCTTTCAAAAGCTTCTAAAACTTCAAAAGTAAAGCGTGAATATGACCAAGTGTTTTCGGGGTTTTCAGCGGAACTTCCGGCTAATGACCTTGAAAAAGTAGCAAGTTTACCGGGAGTAAAAGCTATTTACCCAAGCGTTGAATATCATACAACAGAAGTGAAATCGAAAGAAGTGAGCGCCGAAGAATACGGTTCTGAAATGGATAAAAGCATTTACTATGTAGGAGCAGATCAAGCGTGGAAATCAGGATATACAGGCAAAAATATGACCGTAGCCGTTATCGATACAGGCGTTGATTACGACCACCCAGATTTAAAGCCAGCGTTTGAGAAATATAAAGGATGGGATTTTGTAGATGATGACAAAGATCCTCAAGAAACGCCTGCTGGAGATCCAAAAGGCGAAGCAACAACGCATGGAACGCACGTAGCAGGAACAATTGCAGCAGACGGGAAAATTAAAGGGGTAGCTCCTGATGCTCATTTACTTGCTTATCGTGTACTAGGTCCAGGAGGAACGGGTACAACAGAAGACGTGATCGCCGGTATTGAACGTGCGGTAGAAGACGGAGCTGATGTAATGAACCTGTCGCTTGGAGATACGATTAATAATCCGGACTTGGCAACGAGTATTGCATTAGATTGGGCAATGGAAGAAGGAGTAGTTGCCGTTACGTCAAATGGAAACAGTGGACCAGCTAACTGGACAGTAGGGTCTCCGGGAACGTCTCGTGAAGCTATTTCAGTGGGGGCAACTCAGCTTCCTTACAATTTGTATAAAACGACATTAACTGTAGATAACGCAAGCTATGCTTCAGCTGAAGTAATGGGCTTTCCAAATGACAAGGCGCTACTGGATGCAAGCGGTAAAAAGTATGAATTTGTACCTGTCGGACTCGGTAAACCAGAAGACTTTGAAGGAAAGGATGTAAAAGGAAAAGTAGCAGTTATTTCTCGCGGCGACATTGCGTTTGTAGATAAAGTTGATAATGCGAAAAAAGCCGGTGCTGTGGCAACGGTGATTTACAACAACGTAGAAGGAACAATCCCTGATATTCCAGGCACATCTTTGCCAAGTATTCGCCTATCAAAAGCCGATGGACAAGCTTTGGCAGCTTCTTTAGCAAAAGGATCCGTTACGGGCTCTTTTACTGCAACATTTGATCAGACAGTTGATGAAACAATGGCTGACTTTTCATCTCGCGGACCGGTTGTTGATACATGGATGATTAAGCCGGATATTTCGGCACCGGGAGTCGATATTATCAGCACAGTGCCAACCAATGATCCAAGCAACCCTCATGGATATGGATCAAAGCAAGGAACAAGTATGGCAGCACCCCACGTAGCAGGAGCAGCAGCGTTAATTTTACAGGCGCATCCAAATTATAAAGTAGAAGATGTAAAAGCATCTTTAATGAACACAACCGAACTGCTTCGTGACCGCAACGGGCTGGTTTACCCTCATAATACGCAAGGTGCAGGAAGCATGCGCGTAGTAGATGCAATTAAAGCAAAAACGCTTATTACACCAGGAAGTCACTCGTACGGCGTCTTTTATAAAGATAAAGGGAAACAAGTAGAAAAACAAAGCTTTAAGATTAAAAATCTATCAAATCACAGTCAAAAATACTCGGTCAAAGTAAAATTTAAGAAAAGCCATCAGGCAATTGACGTTAAATCAACAAATGATTTAGTTGTTAATGCAGGAAAAACGCAAAAAGTAAACCTGAATGTAAAAGTAGATGCAGGGAAATTATCTCCTGGCTATTACGAAGGGACAATTACCGTAAGTAACAATAAAGAAACGTACGATGTTCCAACCATCTTATTTGTAAAAGAGCCGGATTATCCTCGCGTTACTTCTGCGTATGTAGATGTACTAGGAAATGGCTCATTTGAATACGGCAGTTATTTACCAGGCGGAGCAGAGAAGCTTAGCTATTACATTTACGATGCAACATTAGAAAAAGGGGAATTGTTAAGTTCGTATACGAATGTAGAAAAAGGATTCTCTAGCGCAACGTGGGACGGAAAGATTAATGGTGAAACTCTTCCAGCGGGAACGTATTATTTATACGCAGAAGCAGTAAAAGCAGGTCAGACGACAGGTTCTTTAGGAGAATTCGAAATTAAATAAATAAAAAAAGAGTGCCAGTCTAACTGACACTCTTTTTTTTATTGAGCCGTATATCCACCATCGATCACAGCAGCTTGGCCGGTTACGCCTTTTGCTAAATCACTTGCTAAAAACATTGCATAATCTGCAATTTCATCAACTGCAAGCAAGCGCTTTTGAGGAACAAGAGGATAAATGACTTCTTCTAGTACTTTTTCAAGCGCTACATTTCGCGTACGTGCCAAATCTTTTAATTGATTTTGAACAAGCGGCGTATCAACATAACCAGGGCAAATCGCATTTACCGTAATGCCGTGCTCTGCACCTTCAAGAGCAGCCACTTTCGTTAAGCCAATCACGCCGTGCTTAGCGCTGTTGTATGCCGCTTTTCCTGAGAAACCAATCAAACCGTTAATGGAAGACATGTTCAAAATGCGGCCGAATTTTTGCTTTTTCATAATAGGAAACGCATGCTTAGTCGCAACAAAAGGTGCAACAAGCATAATTTTCGTTAAAAGTTCAAATTTTTCAGTAGGAAATTCTTCGAGCGGGGAAACAAATTGCATGCCAGCATTGTTAATTAATACATCAAGGCGGCCATATGTTTCAACCGTTTGAGCAATCATTTGTTCAATATCACTTTCATTTGTCACATCTGCTTTAATGCCTAATGCTTCGTAGCCTTTTGCCTTCAATTTGTCTGCTGCTTTCTTAACGCCATTTTCATTTAAGTCAGTTAAGACAACAGTCGCGCCGTCTTCAGCAAAGCGCTCACCAATTTGATAACCAATACCTTGAGCTGCACCTGTAATTAACACAATTTTGTTTTCAACCATCGTTTTTTCCCCCTTATATGTAGAAAATATAAAATCGCTTACTTTTCCATTTTATCAAAAATTATCTTAATTTAGCGAGTTTTTTAACTGTACTTCACGCGAAAAGAATGGGTGTGGGAAGGGGTGTTTACTATCTTTACTTCCACATTGCTAACAGAAGCGAACGGCGAGGGACCTTTTTTTATTTCTTCAATAAATTTTTGGATGTTGCTTTCTTCACCTTCAGCATCAATTTCCACTTTTTGATCGTCTCGATTTCGCACCCATCCGTTAATGGAGCATTCCATTGCTTTTAGCTGCGTATAGTGACGAAACCCAACTCCTTGAACGCGTCCGTCTACAATCATATGCACATGTTTTTTCACTGTTTTCACCTCACAGGTAATTTTCCCTTTTTTATAAAAAAGAAAACAACTACAATCTTACTTTTCACTGTATAATAGAAAAAGACATTGTAAGACTTTAACAATTATAATGTAGATTAAATTAAGAAAGAAGGGTTATGAATGCAAGCAGCACGAACGCAGCAAGCGCAGCCGGCGACGATTTATCGTATTTTATTTGCTATTAGTTTAGGACATTTCCTAAATGATTGTATGCAATCCGTTATACCGGCACTTTTTCCTGTCCTTGAAAAATCGATGAATTTAAACTACACGCAAATCGGCTGGATTGCCTTTGCTTTAAACATGACGTCATCGATTATGCAGCCGGTATTCGGCGTATTTGCCGATAAGCGTCCCTCGCCATTTTTATTGCCAATTGCAATGTGTTTAAGCATGATCGGTATGGTTGGGCTCGCTTTAGCGCCAAATTTTTATTTTGTGATTATATCTGTTTTATTTGTAGGATTCGGATCCGCTATTTTTCACCCGGAAGGTTCTCGCGTGGCGTATATGGCAGCAGGAGGAAAACGGGGGCTGGCGCAGTCTATTTATCAAGTTGGCGGAAATACAGGACAGTCGATGGCTCCGCTATTTACGGCATTTATCTTTATCGGACTTGGTCAGTTTGGAACGATTTGGTTTACGTTAATTGCAGGTATCGGCGTAGTGGTTTTGTATAGCGTCTCTAAATGGTATAAATCGGAGTTAGCTACTCGTCAACGCTTAAAGAAAAAGCAGTCAGATGCTTTATTTACGATGAACAAGCAAATTATTTTCGCGGTTGGACTTTTAATTTTTCTTGTTTTTGCACGTTCATGGTACGGAGCAGGCATCCTTAATTTCTTTCAGTTTTATATCATTGAAAAATTTAATTTGCCTATCAAAAGCGCTCAGCTTTACGTTTTTTTATTCATGATTGCAGGGGTATTTGGAACATTCTTTGGAGGTCCGCTTGCCGATCGTTTCGGAAAACGAAATATTTTACTGTTTTCTATGTTAGGGTCAGTACCGTTTACTTTATTACTGCCTCATGTTTCTCTAGGAGTGGCAGCACCTCTTTTAGTACTAATCGGCTTTATTCTTCAGTCAAGTTTCAGCGTCACGGTCGTCTATGCTCAGGAGCTGATGCCGGGAAAAATCGGCTTGGTTTCCGGCTTAATTGTAGGTCTTGCTTTTGGAATGGGAGCTTTAGGAGCTGTTGTATTCGGTAAATTAGCCGATGTCTTCAGCCTTCAGTTTATTATGCTGTTTTGCAGCTATCTTCCAATTCTAGGGCTGTTAACATGGCTGTTACCGAGCGATAAGCGTGTGAAAGAAATGCACGAAGCAAAATAAGAAAAAGAAAAAGCAAACGCTAATTCGCGTTTGCTTTTTCTATGAGCGTGAAGCAAATTTCAAGACGAATTCATATTTTTCTCCTACAATAGAGACAATAGAAATTGAAAATCGAAAGGAAGAATCACTTATGATTAAGCTAAGCGTATTGGATCAGTCTCCTGTTTCAAGCGGATCAACACCAAAGGAAGCGTTGAAACGCACGATAGAGCTGGCTGAATTAACGGAAGAGTTGGGCTACCATCGCTTTTGGGTAGCGGAACATCATAATACGAATGGTCTTGCGGGTTCATCTCCGACACTATTAATGACGCACTTAGCTTCTCAAACGAGCCGGATCCGAATTGGATCTGGAGGAGTCCTTCTTCCTCAATACAGTCCGTATAAAGTAGCAGAAGATGCTCAGCTGCTTGAAAATCTGTTTCCGAATCGAATTGACTTAGGCCTTGGACGGTCACCGGGAGGAGATGCGCTTACCCGGCTAGCGCTGACAGATGGAGTTCGTAAAAGCCTCAATGAATTTCCGCGGCAAATTCAAGCGTTAAAAGGACATCTTGAGCATAATTTGCCGTCGGATCATCCGTATTACGGCGTGACGGCTTATCCGCTGAGCGAAACAAAGCCAGAACTGTGGCATCTTGGTATTAATAAAAGAGGAGCGAGATCAGCTGCTGAACTGGGCATCTCTTTTACGTTTGGACACTTTATTTATTCAGTTGGAGGACAAGAAGCCATTCGTCATTATAAACAAGAATTTATCCCTTCTTCGTATCAATCAAAGCCTAAAACCAACGTATGCGTATTTGTAGTATGTGCAGAAACAACAGAAGAAGCTGAGGAACACGCTAAAACGTTAGATGATTGGCTGTTGAAAGTAGCTAAAGGCGGAGATACAACGGTTTCATCGATAGAAGAAGTGCATAATCGTTCTTATTCAGAAGAAGAGCTCAAAAAAATAAGCACCAATCGTCCTCGTATGATCGTAGGAAATCCAGCTGAAGTAAAACAAGGATTAATCGGGCTGCAGCAAAAATACGATAACGACGAATTTTTAATTATTACAAATATCCATGATTATGAAGCAAAAAAGAAGTCTTATGAACTGCTTGCAGAGCTATTTCCTCAACCCTCATTTTTTTAAGAAAAAGATGGGGTTTTTTTACGGAATTAAATGTTAGAATATTTAAAAAGGAGGAGTGACATGCACGTAGATCAAAAAAGTGTAAGCAACCAAACTAATAAGATTACCTATACACATATTAAAACAGGAGGGCCTCGCATTTGCTTTATGTTTTCAGGGCTAGGCTATACGTACGAAAAGCCGCTATTGTATTATGTAACGATGCTGATGCTAAAACACGGAATTGACGTTGTTCATATTCACTATACATATCCAAAAGAGCTCATGACAAAGTCTACAGATGAGATTGCAGATGTTATGATGAAAGACATTGATCTCGTGCTGCAAGACGTTTTATCTCATAATGACTATAAAAATATCATATTTGCAGGAAAATCGCTGGGCACCATTCCGCTGATTCAGCGGGTTATGAAAGATGAAGTCTACAAAGATGCAGTGATGCTTTTACTGACGCCGCTTTTAACCAGATCGGAACTGTTTAAAAGCTTACTAGAAAGCACTTATAAAGGTCTTCTTGTAATAGGAACTCGCGATCACTATTATACTGAAGAAGTTTATCAATTAAAAACAAACACAATGAATATTCAAGTGATTAAAAATGCCGATCATTCATTGGACGTTTTGTATAATCCTACGGAATCGTTAAAGGCGCTGGAAACCGTTTTGAATGGCATAGAACAACTTCTGTGAGATAGGAAATAAGGAAAGGAGTACAAAATGGATACGCTACGTGAAATTATTTGCGAAAAAAGAGCCTACAGCTATTCACCTCATACTCATGATCATAACTACAGTCAGCTTTTGTTTCCGCTAGCAGGTGCTCTTGATATTCAAGCAAGTGAGCAGCACTTAACGCTGCAAGAAGGATGCTTTTATATTCCACCTCGTCAGCTTCATACGTATCAAGCTAAAAATACAAATGAATGTCTGGTCGTTGATATTCCGTTGAAATTTACAGAAAGTGCGCATCTTGCTCAAGAAGCCGCTTTTATTCAATGGGATTCAACATGGAAAGCAATTCGCTACCTTTTACTTGATGGGCTTCAAAAAAACACTGACAGAGGGGCGCTTGAAGATTTAGTCCGTTACGTTCAGCATTATTTGCCAAAGAAACAAACGTTTAAATCCATTGATTATCTTCATGCTAACTTTAATCAAGAGCTAAACATAGAAAGTCTTGCCAAGATGGAAAATTACCATCCTGCCTATTTTTCTGCTTGGTTTAAACAAAAAACGAGCTATTCGCCTCAAAGCTATGTAGCGCATATACGTTTAAATAAAGCAAAAGAATTGTTAAAAGAGAGCAGCTATTCGATAACGTATATTGCGCACGAAGTCGGCTATCACAGCTTGTCTTCATTCACTAAATGGTTTGCAAAACAAGAAGGAGTCTCACCCACGCAATATCGAAGTATCTTAAAAACAGACAAATAATATCATAAAAGCGGAAAAACTTTTTTCTTTCTTTTAGCTATGATAAAAGAAAGGAGATGGAAATATGAATACTTCATTATCAAAAATACTTATTTTATGTGCAGCTGTACTATGGGGAACAACAGGGACTGCCCAAGCTTTAGCATCTGCTGAAGCACATTCCGTGGCAATTGGAGCGGTGCGTTTAGCTGTAGGGGGACTATCGCTTCTTGCAGCTTGTCTTATTCAAAAAAAGAAAGTGGACGTAAGAAACCTTCCTATTCTGCCCCTTACGGTTGCTGCAGCAAGTATGGCCGCTTATCAGCCGCTGTTTTTTTCAGCCGTTATCAAAACGGGTGTTGCAGTAGGAACAATGGTGGCAATTGGGAGTGCGCCGCTTTTGTCAGGAGTGTTAGATTACAT
Source organism: Priestia sp. AB (assembly GCF_028369225.1). NCBI lineage: Bacteria > Bacillati > Bacillota > Bacilli > Caryophanales > Bacillaceae > Priestia > Priestia sp. AB. The sequence continues at coordinate 247,936 of NZ_JAQMYN010000003.1, read as the reverse complement.
AGTGTACCGCAAGAAACCTACAAAAAAGTGGTTGCTTGCTACGTTTACGGGTATTATAGGATGCTGCAGCTTGTTGTTAAAAAAAGATAGTCAAATCGACGTGATAGGTTTAGGTATGGCGATAGGAGCAGGGGCGTCTTTTGCTTGCTATACGACTGTTAATAAAAAAATTGTTCAGCATGTTGATCCGCAAGTAGGCGCTTCTCTTGTGTTCACAGCCGCTGCTGTTCTACTAATCCCATGCTGGTTTATTTATGATATGAGCTGGCTAGTTTCTTTAAACGGAATGGGCATTGCTCTTCACTTAGGAATACTTACGACGGCTCTTGCTTATGTATTATTTTCTACAGCGCTTAAGTCGGTGCATGCGTCTACCGCCGTGACGTTATCGTTAGCAGAGCCCGTTACCGCTTTTTTACTTGGCGTCTTTTTCTTAGGAGAATCTCTAACTTTGGTGAACATATGTGGAGCAGCACTAGTATTTGCTAGCTTAGCGTTTTTAACGTATTCTCCGAAATCATCGCTAAATCAAGAGGTGCGTATATAAAAAAATCCCCTTTCTCTAGAGAAAGGGGATTTCTTATTAAGCGTACATGCTAGCTACTTGTTTTTGCAGGTTGCTGTCTTCTAAGTACTCATCGTACGTCATTTGCTTGTCAATTACTCCGTTTGGCGTAATTTCAATTACACGATTTGCAATCGTTTCAACGAACTGATGGTCATGAGATGTGAAAATCATTGAACCTTTGTAGCTGATAAGTCCATTGTTTAGTGCTGTGATTGATTCTAAGTCAAGGTGATTCGTAGGATCGTCTAGTAAAAGAACGTTTGAACCGCTTAGCATCATTTTAGAAAGCATACAGCGAACTTTTTCTCCTCCGGAAAGAACGTTGGCTTTTTTCAACACTTCTTCACCAGAGAATAGCATTCTGCCTAAGAAACCGCGTAAGAAGCTTTCGCTTTGGTCATTAGGTGAATACTGACGCAGCCAGTCTACTAAATTTAAATCTCCGTTTTCAAAGTACTCGGAGTTGTCTTTTGGGAAAAAGGCTTGAGACGTTGTCACACCCCATTTGTACGTACCGCTGTCCGCTTCCATTTCACCCATTAAAATCTTCATTAATGTTGAATTTGCAAGTTCGTTGCGGCCTACAAGAGCGATTTTGTCATCTTTATTCATAATAAAGCTTACGTTATCAAGCACTTTTACGCCGTCAATTGTTTTTGTTAGACCTTCAACACGAAGAACGTCATTTCCAATCTCACGTTCCGGAGTGAAGTTCACGTACGGATAGCGACGAGAAGAAGGGCGGATGTCATCTAATGAAATTTTATCAAGCAATTTTTTACGAGACGTTGCTTGTTTTGATTTCGATGCATTTGCGCTAAAGCGAGCGATAAAGGCTTGAAGCTCTTTAATTTTTTCTTCTTTTTTCTTGTTCGCATCTGACGCCATTTTTTGTGCTAATTGACTTGATTCATACCAGAAATCATAGTTACCAACGTAGACTTGGATTTTACTGAAGTCAAGGTCAGCAATGTGCGTACATACTTTGTTTAAGAAGTGACGGTCATGAGATACAACAATGACTGTGTTTTCAAAGTTAATTAAGAACTCTTCTAACCATTGAATTGCTTGAATATCCAAGTTATTCGTAGGCTCATCTAAAAGTAATACATCAGGTTTTCCGAATAAAGCTTGTGCAAGAAGCACTTTTACTTTTTCACTACCCGTTAATTCAGCCATTTTTTTGGCGTGAAGATCTTCAGAAATACCTAATCCTTTTAAAAGAATAGCTGCTTCTGATTCTGCTTCCCAACCGTTTAATTCAGCAAATTCACCTTCAAGCTCAGCTGCTTTCATTCCGTCTTCATCTGTGAAGTCTGCTTTCATATAAATAGCATCTTTTTCTTGCATTACTTCATAAAGGCGAGCGTGCCCCATAATAACGGTTTTCATAACTTCTTGATCTTCATATTCGAAGTGGTTCTGTTTTAAGACAGCAAGGCGTTCGCCAGGGCCCATATGTACATCACCAGTTTGAGATTCAATTTCACCAGATAAAATTTTTAAAAACGTTGATTTTCCAGCACCGTTTGCGCCGATTAATCCATAACAGTTACCAGGCGTGAATTTAATATTCACATCTTCAAATAACTTTCGGTCGCCAAATCGTAAACTTACATTACTAACTGTAATCATGTATGAGCAGTCCTCCAAATTCAATATCTATAAAATTATACCATTCTTTTGAGATAAGAGCGATATGAATACAATATTTCAAACATAAAGTGTAACCGACACTTTAAGCACTCGTCAACCATTTAAGGGAATTTTTGAGCGGTAAAACTTTAATTATTCTAGCATTCACCAAAACATTGAGCGGCAAACCAGCATGTATAATCTTTCAGTAATCAGCTCTTTTTCATTTTTAAGATGGATGTTGTATTCCTTTGTATAAGAAACAAAAAGAAGAATAATACTACCTGGTAAATAAAAGGATTTTTATGAAGTAAACACTGATATTTTACGGGTGCTTATTTCTAAAATTGGTTTGACATAGACATAAATAGGGTGATTATCATGTGGAAATTAGTTGTTTCCTATCTTCCAGAAGGGCCAGTTTTTATACAAGCAGTTCTGGTTTTTTTCATCCCATATATAATCTACAAATTATTAAGCGGGATTCGTAATTCAGAGGAAGAGTGATGGAAGTGAAAAAATGGAAATCGGCAGTGAAAAAAATAGGCAACCATGCGAACGAGAAGGAAAACAAACAGGAATCTATACACCAAGATTCATCTAATCATGTTACGAATCATTTAGCTTTAACTCTAGAAGTAATTAAAAATGAAATTGGTCATAATTCCGATGTTCATTTTCGTGAGTTTATTATAGGACGCACCGGCATTCAGGCAGCTATTATTTTTGTAGAGGGGCTCTCAGATAAAGATCTTATTGAAAAACATATTTTGTCATCATTGATGGCTGATTTTTCAAAAGAATATCAACAGGATCAGCTTTACGTAAAGGGAAGCCTTTCAAAAAAGTGTATTAAAAGCCAAGTATTACCAATTAGTGATGTAGAAGAGGCCCATTCTATTAAAGACGTAATATCAAAAGTCTTAACAGGATCTACGGCTCTTTTAATTGACGGGTTATCACTTGCCTTAATTCTTGGTACAAGCAAAGTAAAAACAAGGACGATTGAAGAGCCCGTATCAGAAGCATTAGTGAGAGGGCCAAGAGTAGGCTTCACTGAATCGTTAAGTGATAATACTTCTTTATTAAGAGGAAGCGGAGATATTGAAAATTTGTCGCTGGTGAAATTTCAAGTAGGAAAGCGTTCCAAAAAAGATTTAATTGTTGCTTACATAAAGGAAATTGTTGATCCAGAACTAGTTGAAGAAGTAGAAAAACGAATTAAAAAAATTGATCTTGATAATGTACCGGAGTCTGGATATGTTGAACAACTCATTGAAGATAATTACCTTAGTCCCTTTCCTCAAGTACAGAATACGGAGCGTCCCGATCGTGTAATTGCTGCTTTGATGGAAGGGAGAGTAGCCATTTTATTAGACGGGACGCCTTTTGCTTTGATTGCTCCCGTTACGTTTAGCATGATGTTACAGTCGCCGGAAGATTATTATGAAAGGTGGATTCCCGGTACATTCATTCGTTTTCTTCGTTATATTGCAGTGGTTCTTTCCCTTTTTACCCCGGCTTTGTATATTGCGTTTATTTCATTTCATCCAGGATTAATTCCGACTAAGTTAGCTATTTCTATTATAGGATCAAGATCTGGTGTTCCGTTTCCCGCCCTTATCGAAGCCTTATTTATGGAACTATCGATCGAAATTTTGAGAGAAGCCGGACTCCGGTTGCCGAAGCCAATTGGTCCAGCAATGGGGATTGTCGGTGGGTTAATCATTGGAGAAGCTGCGGTGCAGGCAGGAATCGTTAGCCCTATTTTGGTGATTGTAGTGGCGTTAACTGCCATTTCATCGTTTTCTATTCCGCAATATAGTGTAGGAATCACATTGCGTATTCTTCGGTTTGTAGCCATGCTTTGTGCTGCCATACTTGGATTATATGGCGTCATCTTATTTTTCCTTTTTATGATGAGCCATTTAGTGAAACTAAAAAGTTTCGGCGTACCTTATATGAGTCCAGCTGTTCCTTATCGTTTAAGTGAATGGAAAGACTTGGTAGTTCGTATGCCTCTGATGATGATGAAACGGCGTCCAAAGATGATGCACACCAAAGATCCTCTGCGAAAAGGGTAGCTTATGATGAAAGGAAATGGGCTGTTAGAAATGATAAATTCAAAAGATCGTATTACGACGCCTCAAACAACTATTATTATTACCAACTTTATCCTCGGAACAGGGATTCTTACCTTGCCCCGGGCAGCTGCGGAAAAAGTGAAAACACCAGATGTTTGGCTAACTGTTATTTTAGGGGGGATAATCACCATGATAGCAGGGGTAATCATGGTGAAATTAAGTCAACGCTTCCCTGAAAAAACCTTTTATCAATACAGCCAAGAAATTGTAGGGAAATGGATAGGCAAGTTATTTAGTTTCCTCATGATAGGTTATTTTTTGGCACTTGGTGGGTTTCATGCTCGTTCATTGGCAGAGGTAACTGGATATCTATTGTTGGAAGGAACCCCAAAATGGGCTATAATCATGCCATTTATGTGGGCAAGTCTCTATCTGATAAGAGGGGGAATAAATCCAATTGCTCGTCTATTTGAAATTATATTACCTATTACGGTTATTCTTTTTTTACTTGTTGCCTTTATGAGTATCAAAATATTTGAAGTGGATAATCTGCGCCCGGTACTAGGTTCAGGTATCACACCGGTGCTAAAAGGGATAAGGACAACAGCTCTTGCGTTTACTGGGCCTGAATTCATGCTTTTAATATTGGCATTCATGAAAGAACCAAACAAAGCAGTAAAAGCTGTACTGGTTGGTACTGCGATTCCTTTGCTTCTTTATGTTATTACCGTCGTGATGGTTATCGGAGCGTTCTCAGTAGATGGAGTGGTTACGAGAACGTGGCCTACGCTTGATTTAATAAGAAGTTATGAATTAACTGGGTTAATATTTGAACGCTTTGATTCCTTGTTGCTGGTGGTATGGATTATGCAAATGTTTACTTCTTTTAATGTTAACCATTACGCTGCTTCATTAGGACTGTCTCAGCTTTTTAAAAAAAATATCCATCCATTTATGTATGGTGTGCTTCCGGTTATTTATCTCATTTCCATGATCCCTAGAAATATCAATGATGTATTTAAATTAGGAGATATGGTTGGCGATGCTGCCCTGATTTTATTTGGCTTTTTACCCGTACTGCTTCTTATCATTTCAAAAATAAAGGGGAGAAAGTATGAGACAAGCCTCTAATCACGTACGGTTCTTCTTATCGGTTTTGCTTTCTGTTTTTTTGCTTTTTCCTCTGGCGGGCTGCTGGAGCAGTCATGAAATTGAAGAACGAAGTTTAGGAGTAGGTATGGCTCTTGATAAAGCTAACAAGTCCATGACTGAAAAAGAATTTGATGAACAAGAAGAGTATCCCAAAAGGAACTTGATTACGTCAACCTACCAACTGATCACCCCGCAAGTGGCAAGTTCAACAACTGTCCAAGGAGGATCTCAGCAGAAGGCTTACGTGAATATGGCTGAAACGGGAGATTCTATTCATCAAATGACCCGTGAATTATCATTGAGAAGAGAGACTTCGATTGCCAGCCAACATCTAAAAGTAATTATTATTGGCGAGGCTCTTGCAAGAACGTATAGCTTAGGAAAATTAGTGAATGAGTTTCTTCGTGATAATGAGATTAGACCAAGCTGTCTTGTACTTATTAGTAAAGGGAGAGCTAGGGACGGGCTAGAATCGAAGACAGCAGGAGAAATCCCGGCATTTCGTTTGGCTGGAATGGTGGAAAATGCGTATCGAACAACGAGAATTTTACCTCCCACTTCGCTCATTAAATTAGAGAGCAATATTGAATCAGGGACTAGTTTTCTATTGCAAAATGTATTATCGGCAAATGGGGAAATCAAATTTGCTGGTGCTGCCATAATTAAAGGGAAAACAAACAAAATGATCGGTTTTTTGAACGAAGAAGAACTAGATGGTCTGACTTGGATCACAGGAAAAGGGAAAGGCGGGCTAGTGAAAAGCTTTGATAAAAAGACCGGTCAGCTGATTGTATACGAAATAGAATCTATGAAAAGTCATATCGAACCTTATGTTAAAGGAAATAGCATCTCCTTCGATGTACATATTGAATCGGAGGGGAGGCTATCTGAAAATTGGGTGGTCTCAGGAAATCCTTTAAAAAATCAATTTTTACAGAAGGTGCAAAAAAACTCAGAAAAAAAAGTCGAGCATCTTGTAAAAAACACGGTAGAAAAAATGCAAAAAGAATATAAAGTCGATGTGGCCGGGTTCGGAAATCAATTGAGAATTAAGAGGCCCAAAGTCTGGATGAGGGTTAAAGACAATTGGGATCAAACATTTAGTGAAGTTCCAATTAACTATGATGTAAAATTAATGATTAAAGATTATGGAACGTCAGGATCAAACAAGTGAGCAGCTAAGTACAATTTGGCTTGTTTTGATGTTGAAAATGAAAGAAACTAAAAGGAATAGCCTTAGAGCTTGCTAAAAAAACATTCCCCCCAGTAAGGAGCCTGAGGGATAAATGAAGAATAAGAGCTGTCCAGAACCGACAGCTCTTATTTGTTATTCAAAAATATAAGCTAATGCTTGAAGAGCCTGTTCTGGCGTTTCGACTACAACTTGGGCTTTGTTTGACAGTTCTTTAAGCGGGTGATGCAGTTTTTCAGGGCGAACCAAAATTAGCGGTTTATCTAATGCAATAGCTGTCGCCGCATCCATTGCGCTGTTCCACTGCTTGTATTTTTCGCCAAATAAAGCAATAACCACATCAGATTTTTTAAGGAGCACCTGCGTACGTAAATTATTAATTTGAGAAGCTGCTTCATCTTTTAAGACAGCGTTAGGCTGTTTTCCTAAAATTTCTTCTCCAATGTTGTCGGAGCGGTCATGGTCTGTCATGGGACCGACAAAGGTGAGGGGAAGGTTTAATTGTTCTGCTTGGTTTTTAATTTCGTCTCGCCAGTTATCGTGAATTTGCCCAGCAAGGTATACGGTTAAGTTCATTATGTAGAAGTCCTCCTCTAACTAAAGTTTGTTTTATTTTATCAAATGTAAGCGGATAATACGAATGATTTGAATGGGCTACTTTTCCAAAAATAAGGTTATAGTAGACAAATAGTTAAAAAAGAGAAACAATAGAAGGCGTATTGCTAATTAAAGAAAGGATGTACATGATGACAGAAACAGTGCTACAAGTAGATCATGTCAGTAAAGTAATTGGGAAGAAAACCATTTTGCATGATGTATCCTTATCGGTTGAGCGCGGTGAGATTTTCGGATTGCTTGGTCCGAATGGCTCTGGAAAAACAACGTTAATTCGTACCGTAGTAGGACTCATTAAAGAAACAAAGGGAACAATTACCGTCAATGGGTTTCCTTTAAAAGAACAGTTCACTTCAGCTATGAAATCAATTGGAGCGATTATTGAAAACCCTGAGTTTTATGATTATCTGACGGGCTATCAAAATTTAAAACACTTTGCGAATATGCATGAAGGGATCACATCAGACCGCTTGGATGAAGTGATTGCTTTAGTAAAGCTTGAAAACAGCATTCATGCAAAAGTGAAGACGTATTCTCTTGGGATGAGACAGCGTTTAGGAGTAGCTCAAGCCATTTTACATAAGCCTGCATTGCTTTTACTAGACGAACCAACAAATGGTCTAGATCCAGCGGGAATGAGAGAATTTCGTACATATTTACAAACGCTTTGCAGGGAAGAAGGAATTTCAATCTTAATCGCGAGCCACTTATTAAAAGAGGTAGAAGCATTATGTGACCGCGTTGGCATTATTCAAGACGGTGAGTTAAAAGCCATTCAAGATCTATCTCCAAATCGTCAAGACCAAGGAATGTACGTAGAATTTGAGGTGTCTGACGCGCAAAAAGCAACGGATCTTTTATCACAAGAATTTGAAGTAACGATAAGATCACATATTATCGACGTGGCGATTGTAAAAGAACAAATTCCAGCTGTAAATAGAAAATTAGTGGACAGCGATATTTTAGTCTACCGAATCACTCCTGTGTATGAGACGCTTGAAGATTCGTTTATGTCCGTTACGGAAGGAGAGCACCATGCTTAAGCTAATTCAAAATGAACATATGAAATGGTTTCACAAAAGAAGCACAAAAGTCACGTTTATTACCATCGGTATTTTAACTCTTTGTATGGCTCTATTAATGAAAAAAGTAGCAAACAGTGCAGGAACAGAAGACAACATTTTGAACTTCCTGTCATTTAGTTCAGGTATGCTGATTCTCGTTCAATTTTTCGCTCTTGCTGTTGGAGGGTCAATGGTTGCAAAAGAGTTTGAGGCAGGTACCATTAAGCTTCTTTTAATTCGCCCTGCTAGACGTTCAACGATTTTAGCATCCAAGTACCTAACCCTCATCTTAATTAGCTTGTATTATTTACTGAGCTATTTGCTTTTTTCGTTTGTATGGGGAGCCTTGTTCTTTGGATTTACCAGTCTAGAAGGAGATGCGCAGCTGCTTAAAAATATTACGCTTACGTATGACAGTGCGTATATGGAAACGTTTATGATGATGACGTTCGCATTCATGCTGTCGTCTTTATTTAGAAACAGCGCGCTTGCTTCCAGTCTGGCTATTGTCGTAAGTATCGGGGCGAAAGCTGTAACAGGACTAGTATCACAGTTTGGTTTATGGTGGGGGAAATTTTTACTGTTCGCCAACACGAACTTTGTGCAGTATATGGACGGAATGAAGACGATGTTTGACGGCATGACAATTCCATTTTCCATTTTCATCTTGGTGGCGCATTTTGTCTTCTTTATGGGCGTGGCATGGGCAGCGTTTTTGAAACGAGACGTAGCTAATTGATGTGAGAATTTTCGCACTATATATTTTTCTAAAATAGCATTTGACAATTAAATAAAAAGAGCTTACAGTAGTGAAAGACTATTTTTAAAACAACTATAAACTTCTTATCAAGAGAGACGGAGGGACTGGCCCTATGATGTCTCGGCAACTGGCTGTACGCAGTGCGGTGCCAAATCCAGCAGACGATGTTTCGTTTGGAAGATGAGAAGGGTAATCTTATGATACAAATAAGAGACCTCTTCTTATCAATAAGAAGAGGTCTTTTTTTATTACGTAAACAAGAGGTGTTAAGAATGGAACAACAAAAAGGAAACGGCTGGGCGCTGTTACCGCTGGGCGTCTTTTTAGTCCTGTTTGTCGGATCAGGAATTATAACGGGAGATTTTTATAAGCTGCCTGTATTAGTAGCCATTATCATTGCAGCCATTGTGGCGCTGGCTATGAACCGCAAAGATTCACTTAATGTAAAAGTGGAACGTTTTGCTAAAGGAGCAGGACATCCTGATATCATTATTATGGTGCTTATTTTTATTTTAGCAGGTGCTTTTTCTCAAGTGGCTAAAGGCATGGGAGCTGTTGATTCAACGGTAAACTTAGCTCTGTCTGTGCTTCCGCAAAGCTTAGTCGTAGTCGGAATCTTTGTTATTGGCGCATTCATTTCAATTTCGATGGGAACGTCAATGGGAACAATCGCAGCGCTAGGGCCTATCGCTGTAGGGATCAGTGAGCAAGCGCATGTATCCATTACATTGGCAATTGCTGCCGTTGTTGGTGGTGCAATGTTTGGAGATAATTTATCCGTAATCTCTGATACGACTATTGCAGCAGTTCGTACGCAAAAAACAAATATGTCAGATAAATTAAAAGTGAACTTTTTTATTGTACTTCCTGCAGCGATTGTTACAGTGATTCTATTGCTTGTAATGACGCTAGGCAACACGTCATCAGTAGAAATTAAAGACTTCAGCTGGTTTAAAATCTTACCTTATGTGGGCGTCTTAGTCGCTGCGATATTTGGTGCAAACGTATTAAGTATTTTAACCGGAGGAATTGTATTGGCCGGCGTGATCGGATTAGCTGACGGAAGCTACACGCTTTCTTCTCTTGCTAAAACTGTGACAGAAGGTATTGGCGGAATGTCAGAGTTAATTATTTTATCTCTGCTAATCGGCGGAATGGTTGAGCTTATTCGCTATAATGGCGGTATTCAGTTCTTATTGAACTTATTAACACGACGTATCCAAACGAAAAAAGGCGGAGAATTCAGCATCGCTGGACTGGTAAGTTTAACAAATTTAGCAACGGCTAATAACACGATCTCAATTATTACGGCAGGTCCGTTAGCAAAAGAAATCTCTGATAAGTATTCAATTGATAATCGTAAATCAGCCAGTCTGCTTGACTTGTTTTCATGCAGCGTTCAAGGGCTTATTCCTTACGGCGCACAAATGCTTCTCGCAGCAGGATTTGCTAAAGTTTCACCGATTGAGATTATTCCATTTACATTCTACCCAATGTTAACAGCGGTTTGCGGGATCATTGCAATTGTAATTGGATTTCCTCGTTTAAATAAAAAGTCAAAGTCATCTAAAGAAGCTGCGTAATATCAAACCCTTAAAAAGAATGTTCTTTTTAAGGGTTTTTTACTGTTTAAAAAAATCAGTCGGCTTTTCATCATCTAACTCCTTCCAAAGCGTCTCGTTCTGCTTAAGTGCATAAGCCGCTCCTCCAATTTCAATTCCGCATAATAAAATGAATAATAAAATACCCATGAAATGACCTCCTTACGTAAATGAGTAAAAACACGATGGTAACGGGTTTAGCTTCTTGCTGTTTCACTTTATAATGAGAATAAAGTATGAAACGCGTTTCAGCGCAAGAGAAAAAGGTGAAAACATGACAAATATCCGAGATATCGCAAAAAAAGCTGGTGTATCTGTTTCGACTGTATCCCGGGTGCTAAATCATCATCCGTATGTAAAAGAAGAAAAACGCCGGCTGGTAGAGCAGGTTATTCACGAACTTAATTATGAACAAAACATTAATGCTGTTCACTTATCAAAAGGGAAAACAAATATGATTGCCGTCGTCTTGCCTTTTATTAATCATCCGTATTTTAGTCTGCTTTTAGAAGGAGTGGCATCTCAGGCGTTAGAAAAGCAGTATCAGCTTGTTATTTGTCAGACGAACTATGATGTGAAAAAAGAAGAAGAAGCGCTTCATATGCTAAAAACAAAGCAAGTTGATGGAGTGATTATTTGTTCTAGAGCAAGCAGCTGGAGCACGATTGAATATTATCAGCAGTACGGTCCAATAGCCGTGTGCGAAAACGTACAGAATCGTTCTATTCGCTCCGTATACGTTGATCATTATGCAGCTTTTAAGCAGGCGCTCCTGTATTTAAAAGAAAAAGGATATACGGATATTGGCTACTGTATTGGAAGAATGACGGGTACGAATAGTCAACAGCGGCAACAAGCATACAAAGAATATGTAGAAAGAATAAATCAGCCTTATCATCCGGAATGGGTTTTTCAAGGCTGTTTGAACGTGACAGATGGTGAAAAAGTGGTTGAAAAACTAGTGCAGATGAAAAATCGGCCTCAGGCGCTTTTAGTAACAAACGATCAAGTCGCTATCGGAATAAAAGCTCAGTGCGAACAAGCGGGTATTTCAGTTCCTGGTGAATTAGCTATCATTGGTTTTGATAATCATCCGCTTTCTTCTTATTTACAAATAACAACGATCGAACTTCCTCTTAAGGAAATGGGAGAAACGCTTTTTACATTAGTGGGAAGCAAGGTTCCTCAGAAAATTGAGCTCCCTTTTCGGTTTATTGAGCGTAAAAGCGTATGAATTCTTGATGATGCCATGAGGTGTTTTTACCGGATAAAATGAGCAAAAGCGGACATCATACGAGTAAAGAAAGAAGAAAAGGATGATGATCGTGGAGAAAAAAGAATATCAAGTGGGAGATCAAGTATTTGTTATTTACCGAAATCCTCATACGGCAAACGTTGCGAATATTAATCAGGCTGAAATTGTTGAACACCCTGAAAATAAAGGTGAAAAGGCGCTGTTTTTACATGAGTCTTACCATTTGTTAGCTGAAGATGATGCCGTGTATTCAACGTATGAAGAAGCTGAAAAAATGTATAATAAGATATTTGATTATGAACAATATGACTGACGCAAGGCTCTCTTAAACAGAGAGTCTTTTTTGTTTGAAAAATAATTACCAAGGATAGAGTCTTTTTATTTTTCAAACGCTATTAGTATTAGAAAAAAGGAAGTGTACATGATGATAAAACCTTTTGTACCTCAATTAGTATATATTGAGCCAGGGGCAATGGAGTACCCGCTTGGTGTTCAATTAAAAGAAAAATTTGAGAAGATGGGAATTGAGATTCGTCAAACAACTTCTCATAATCAAGTCCGTAATATACCGGGAAAAAATGATTTGCAAAAATACCGCAATGCCAAGTCGACTTTAGTAGTTGGCGTGCGTAAAACATTGAAATTTGATACATCTAAACCGTCAGCTGAATATGCAATACCATTTGCAACAGGGTGTATGGGGCACTGTCACTATTGTTATTTACAGACAACAATGGGAAGCAAACCATATATTCGCACGTACGTGAATGTTGAAGAAATATTAGGTCAAGCAGAGCAATATATGCAGGAGAGAGCCCCTCAAATAACGCGATTTGAAGCGGCTTGTACATCTGATATCGTAGGAATTGACCATTTAACACATTCATTAAAGCGCGCGATTGAATATTTTGGGGAAAGTGAACTAGGTCAACTGCGCTTTGTGACTAAATTTCATCACGTGGATCATTTATTGGATGCTAAACATAATGGTCGCACGCGCTTCCGCTTTAGCATAAATGCAGATTATGTTATAAAAAACTTTGAACCCGGTACATCTCCTCTTGATTACCGGATTGAAGCTGCTAATAAAGTTGCAAAAGCTGGATATCCACTTGGCTTTATTGTGGCGCCTATTTACATTCATGAAGGTTGGCAAGAGGGATACCGTCAGTTGTTTGAAAAGCTTGACGCCTCTATACCTGAGGAGTCCAGAGATGATATTACGTTTGAAATGATTCAGCATCGCTTTACCAAGCCGGCCAAGCGGGTAATCGAGAAAAATTATCCGAAAACAAAGCTTGAGATGAATGAAGAGGAGCGCCGCTACAAGTGGGGGCGTTACGGAATTGGAAAATATGTATACGCAAAAGATGAAGAACAAGAATTAAGAGAAACATTAGAATATTACATTGATCAGTATTTTCCAAATGCAAAAATCGAATATTTTACGTAATTATTCTACAGTAATTGAAAAGTTATTCTGACATCTTAGTCGAGATAGCTTTTCAATTTTTAATGTGAAAAAATAAATTGGTTGCTAATAAGTTGAAAAAAAGAGGTTTTTTTTATCTCTTGTCGTATTACATACAAAAGGGAGGTGACTGAGATGTTAAAAAATGAAGAGTTTGCGCTAACAAAAGAATTAACAAGCGAACAGCAAGAAGTTGCACGAAATTTTATTCAAGTGTTGTTCCAAGAAGATTTATCTGAATTTTGGAACATATTATGTGATATCGATAAGTCTCGTATTTACGGCTTGTATGAAGCAAACCATTATTATGATTCTGATATTGAACTGCATGGATTTGTACAAGAAATAAGAGATAATGTAAGAGCTGTGTATGCGCCTCTTCAAGGGCAAGGGGGCATTTCGACGAAGGTTCGATATACAAGCGAAGGAAAGATGTATGTATACATATTAGGAAGTGGCGAAAACCCTAAGGTATATCCTGTTGGATTAATGCCTGAAACATATATCGAACAAGAACGTTTTTCTCAGCGGCTTCAAATTAGCATTTATAACGACGAGTTTCGAAACGTTGCCCTATAAACCATATACATGGGAAAATAAAGAATAATAAAATTAATTTGTTAAAATAGCAATATTTGGGGTATGTAATAGATATAACATTAAAAAGGGGTGAAAGAAATGCATTATTATCGTATTTCAGAGGGAGACCATGAAGAGTATTGTGAAACGATTCTGCTTCATGAAAAGAAGTTTTGCAAAGAAACATTTCAATCTATGGTGCGAGAAGCAATGAACAATAAGCCCGGTAAAATTGACCGTGTGGATATTGTTAAATATTTAATTGGTCACCATAGTTTTCAAGTAGCCCACATCGAAGCGGGATTTCATAGTACATACAGCGAGAAAGTGACATAAAAAATGCAGCACCTCCTATACAACGAACTTTTCTTTTGAAAAGGGCGCTGTATTTTTTTTTGCTAAAAATAGAATGTTTCTAAGTGATATTCCTTTTAATGGTATAATAGTTAAGTTCTGTTAGATATACATATAAACATCACAAATACTTTAAAGAGAAAGGGTGAGAGAAAATGGAAAAAGAAAGAATAGAAGAACTTGAACGAAAAATAAGCAGTTTAGAAAAAGACGTAGCCAAGCTAAAGTCGCTCGTATATAAAACAAATTCCCCAAGACCAGCAGTTCACGCTCCTCCCAAGCAGCGCCAGGAGACGACTAAACGTCCTGCTCAAACAGCAGCTAAAAGCTCACAGGCAATAGAAGAGCCTGTTGATTGGGAAAAAGTTCTTTTTCAAACATGGCTGCCGAGAATTTTTATTTTTGTATTTATCATTGGCGTGTTATGGGGATTTAAAGCAGCCTCTGACTATGGGTTAATGAATGAAAAAGCAAAAGTTGTTCTCGGCTTTGTGGTTTCGATAGGTTTTGCTGTGACAGGTCATTTTCAAACTAAAAAGAGCAGGCTGGTGCTCGGGCAAGTACTTGTAGGAGGAGCTATTCCTATTCTCATGTTAACGACGTTTGCCATGCATAGCCTATACCATTTAGCAGGACCAACGCTGGCTTTTATGCTAAATGCGACTTGGATCATCTTAGGAATTGCAGCAACAGTCTTTTATCGTTCGCAGGCGCTAGGTATTATTAGCGCCGTGGGAGGCGTACTAGTTCCGTTTCTTATTGAAAGTAATTCGCCTAATGCGCTTGTTTTCATCGGCTATGAAACGTTTCTGTATATAGCTTTTTTATATGTGGCAGTCAAACAAAAATATTCTATTTTATATGTACTTTCGGCGGTACTACTAAATCTTACGCTACTCATTTATTATTCGTTTGTTGGTGATAATGATGTAAAAGAGTTATTAGGTATGGCGATTCTTATTCAGCATTTATGCTTACTTTCTAGTTTTTTTCTATCAAAGTCCGTACTGCAAATATATGCGTTTACCCTTCTATCGAGTTTAGCAGTTACATACTGCTGGCTGCTCGCCGTTTTTGACGATGGTACGACTACAATGGTGCTGCTTGCGTTAGTTATTATTTACGTATTAGGTGCTTACGCAGTTAGAAGTTCTAAAGAGAAATTTGAATTTTTTATCACCTATTTAATTGTTGCAGTAGCGTTTTTTATTCATCAGCTCGTCGATTTAAGAGAAGGAGTGATTTTATATGTGATTCAAGGGCTTGCGGTTTACTATATCGCCATGACGTACAAAAATCTTCTTCATCAACTGTTTTCTTATACGATTTATATACTGAGCGCAACGTATATCTTAGTTACACCAATCGAACAAGTGCTGTCTCTTCCGACATTAAATTGGCTTGTTGTGTTAGCATCTATTCTAGTATTTATATGGATCAGCATTCAAAAAACAGAAAAAGATGAGCATGATACGTTCAAAATTGGAGGAAGTATTGTTTTTTCTATTCTTTCTTTAATTTTTGCTACGGAAGTGACGGTCGCTGGAACCACTGATCTTTCCGCTAATACACAAACGCTTATTATGACGGCCGTTTGGCTAGTGCTGTCCATTGCTGCATTCATTATAGGATCACTTAAAACGTTTAAAACAGCAACGTATGTCGGCGTGGGCATTTTGTTCTTAACACTTTTTAAACTCGTTTTATATGATTTACCTTTTATCCCAATGGCTATAAGGGCCTTGTTATTTATCGTCTTAGGAGCTATCGGTCTAATTATTTCACGCCTATTTTATAAAAAGAAGTAGCTAGAAGCTGAAGAGAAATTCTTCAGCTTTATTTATTATAATCGTGTTATGTAAACTTAATCCTGAAGTCGTACAAAAGGTATACAATCATGTATAATGGAACAAGTGAATTGGAGGTATACATAAAATGAAATCACTTGTATTAGCAGAAAAGCCAAGTGTAGCACGTGATCTTGCGCGCGTACTTGGCAGCACACAAACAAAAAAAGGGTATATTGAAGGGCCAAAGTATGTCGTAACATGGGCACTTGGTCATTTAGTTGAATTACAAACACCAGAGGATTATGATAACCAATATAAAACATGGCGATTAGAAGATCTGCCAATCATGCCTGAGAAAATGAAATTGAAAGTAATTCGTAAAGTGAGCTCTCAGTTTCGCACAGTATCCGATCTAGCAAAAAGAAAGGATATTGGAGAGTTAATTATTGCGACTGATGCAGGGCGTGAAGGAGAGCTTGTAGCCCGCTGGATTATGGAAAAGGTACGCTGGAACAAGCCGTTTAAACGCCTTTGGATTTCGTCTCAAACGGATAAAGCAATTCGTGATGGGTTTAAACAGTTAAAACCAGGAAAAGAGTTTAACCGCTTGTATGACTCAGCGGTCTGCCGTTCAGAAGCTGATTGGCTTATCGGTTTAAACGTAACGAGAGCGTTAACGACTAAATACGAAGAACCATTATCGGCAGGAAGGGTACAAACACCGACCCTTGCGATGATAATTGAGCGTGAACAGGTAATTAACACATTCAAACCTAGTGAATATTGGACGCTTACAGCTCAGTTTTCATCTTTTGAAGCAGCTTGGCAAAAGGGCAATGAAAAGCGCATTTTTGATGAAAAACGCGCAAAAGAGCTGCACTTAAAATTATCAGGCGAGGCAGTTGTAAAAACAATTAAGCGCAAAATGCATAAAGAAGCGCAGCCGCTTCCTTATGACTTAAACGAACTGCAGCGGGATGCTAACAAACGCTTTAATTTCTCTGCTAAGAAGACATTAAATGTACTTCAAAAGCTATATGAACAGCATAAGTTAGTCACATATCCACGTACTGATTCCCGTTATTTAACAACAGATATGGTTTCTACTATGAAAGAGCGTTTGGAAAGCATCTCTGCTGTA
This sequence comes from Priestia sp. AB, assembly GCF_028369225.1. Lineage (NCBI taxonomy): Bacteria > Bacillati > Bacillota > Bacilli > Caryophanales > Bacillaceae > Priestia > Priestia sp. AB. The sequence goes on along the minus strand of NZ_JAQMYN010000003.1, from coordinate 230,675 downwards.
TATAAAGAAGAGGTTCGTCCAATTTTAAGAAATGCACAGCTGCCAAAGCGAGTGGTTAATAACGAAAAAGTAAGTGATCACCATGCTATTATCGTGACGGATCAGCCTGTGTTTTTACAGGACCTATCAGCTGATGAACGAAAGCTGTATGACTTAATTGCAAAGCGATTTATTTCATTATTTTATCCTGCATATGAGTATGAAGTGGTTAAAGCAGAGCTTGAAGTAAACGGGGAACAGTTAGTAGCAAGCGGAAAGCAAGTCGTGAATGCAGGCTTCAAAAAAGTTTCTAGTGGAGACTCAGAAGCAACGGTGAAGCTGCCTGATATGGAAGAAGGCAGCAAGCTGCTTATTCAAGATGTAACGATGAAAAGTGCATTTACAGAGCCGCCGCAGCGCTATACAGAAGCGGATCTTCTTGGACAAATGGAAAAACATAATTTAGGTACCCCGGCAACACGTGCAGATATTATTGAAAAACTTCTGCAGAATGAATCAATTGATCGCCAAAACAATCGTCTGCACGCAACCAAAAAAGGGAAGCAGCTGATTGACCTAGTAGCAGATGAGTTAAAGTCGCCTGAGCTTACGGCTAAGTGGGAACGTGACTTAGAAGCAATTGCTAAAGGAAAAGGAAATGCAAAAGAGTTCTTAACAAATATTCGCGAACAAACAGAAAAGCTAGTTAAGCAAGTAAAAACAAGTAATCAAACGTACAAACCTCATAATTTAACGGGCTCTAAATGTCCGGAATGCGGTTCTTTTTTGAAAGAAAAGAAAACAAAGCAAGGAAGAGTGCTCGTTTGTTCAAGTCTTGAGTGCAGCTATAGACGCGCAAAAGATCCTAAACTATCAAATCGACGCTGTCCACAGTGTCATAAGCGAATGGAAATTCACTCAGGAAAAGCGGGTACCTACTTCCAATGTCGTTCATGTCAAGTAGTGGAGAAAGCTGAGGACAAAAAGAAAAAGATTTCGAAACGAGAAGAACGAAAGCTTCTTAACAAATACAATGATGACGGAGCATTTGGTTCAAGCTTGGGTGATGCTTTAAAACAAGCCCTTCAAGATAAAAAAGATAAATAATGTAGAAAAGTGCGATACCACGGTATCGCACTTTTTTCGTATAATATGGATTAAGTGATGAGTAAGTAAGGTGGAGTGGAACAATGAAAAGAAAAAGCAGGGGAATGGATCGTTTAATCGCGTTCTTTATAGTAGGAGCGATGGTACTAATCATTTTAGCGATACTAATGGTAAGCTACTTTTTTGGTTTTATAGGCTTCCTTAAAGTAATGGGAGTGGAATATGAGTCCTACTGGGCCATATGTTTATTTCTATTTTTAATTTTTGTATTTGGCTCTATCACAGAGCTTTTTTCAAAGGCACTCATTTTTTTAATGAAGAATGCCAGACTGAATAGAGTACTATTTATAACATCTGCAGCTTTTGTGGATATATTTTTTACTTTTCTATCAGTTTATATAGCAGACTTGCTTGTGAGCGGCATCACTGTATCTATTTTAGCGGTGACTCTTTTATCCGTCTTATTTTTTTTGATGGAGAGTGCATTGGATAGTGAATTTCTACGTAAAAAAACAAGCTGATGAAGTTTCTCATCAGCAGCGTATCAGCAAGAAAAGCGCATCATATCAAGCTTCAACGCTATTTAAAGAACCCTGTAACATATTTTTTTAAAAAAGTATGTGATTTTTTTCACATATCTCTTGAAAAAGGACAAACATGTTTGTATAATAAGAATTGTAAAAGATATGTGAAATATTTCACAATATATGTGAGAAACTTCACAATATCATATTTTCTATAATCCTAAGGGGGATATCATCTATGAAAATTGCAGTAGTAGGGTGTACACATGCAGGAACGGCAGCAGTAAAAAATATGGCAGAACTTTATCCAGAAGCTAAAATTACAGTTTATGAGCGAAATGATAATGTTTCATTTTTGTCTTGTGGAATTGCGCTCTATGTAGGCGGGGTCGTAAAAGATGCAAATGGCTTATTTTACTCTTCACCGTCTGAATTGCAAGAGATGGGTGTAAATATGAAAATGAAACATGAAGTTACGAATATTGATACAGATGGTAAAAAAATAGCTGTACGAAATTTAGAAACCAACGAAGAATTTGAAGATACATTTGATAAACTAGTGATGACAACTGGATCATGGCCGATTATTCCAAACCTTGAAGGCATCGATTTAAATAATGTTGTGCTTTGTAAAAACTATCAGCATGCTAATCACATTATTGAAAAAGCGAAGCAAGCGAAGAAAATAGCCGTAATTGGTGCGGGCTATATTGGTGCAGAATTAGTAGAAGCATTCGAAGTGTATGGAAAAGAAGTGACGTTTATTGATAGTGCTGATCGCATTTTAAATAAATATCTTGATCCAGAATTTACGAATTTAATGGAAACTGAGTTTGAAAATCGAGGAGTTAAATTAGCATTAAACCAAGCGGTTACTAAATTTGTAGGCAGTGAGGGATCTGTTGAAAAAGTAATGACAACTGATGGCGAATACGAAGCGGATCTTGTTATTCTGTGTGTTGGCTTCCGTCCAAATACAGACTTAGTAAAAGGACAAGTAGATATGCTTCCAAACGGCGCAATTGTGGTTGATGAATATATGCAAACAAGCAAAAAAGATATATTTGCTGCCGGAGATAGCTGTGCCATTTACTACAATCCGATTAAGAAACATGCCTATATTCCGCTTGCTACCAATGCGGTTAGAATGGGAACATTAGTAGCTCAAAACCTTGTTAAGCCAACGATTAAGTACATGGGAACACAAGGAACGTCAGGCTTGCATATTTATGATTACAATGTTGCATCTACCGGCATAACAGAAACAGCAGCTTCTCTTTTTGATATGAATGTGAAAAGTATCACAATATCAGAGAATAACCGACCTGAATTCATGCCAACGTACGAAAATATTACGTTAAAAGTAGTATATGAAGAAGAAACAAGACGAATTGTAGGCGCACAGGTTATTTCTAAAATTGATGCTACTCAAGCAATCAATACATTGTCTGTATGTGTACAGCAGGAAATGACGATCGATGAGCTTGGCTTTATGGACTTTTTCTTTCAGCCGCATTTTAATAAGCCTTGGCATTTCTTAAACCAAGCAGGACTTCAAGCGCTTCAAGCATAAAAAAGCAGGTGACTACCTGCTTTTTTTATGTGGATTTTATTATCTTTTTTATTTTAGCAGGTCTAAAGCGGATCCAGCCTATAGTAAGGAGAATAAAAGGATAAAAAGCTCCTACGAAAAAACTATAGGGAATCCACGTTTCGGCTAACCATGTTTTTTGATAGATAATAGTTGGATAAACGATAATAGAAAAAGTTGTAACGATTAACCCCATCGGTAACGTTAGAAATCGAGTTTCGTTAACGTTAAAAATATGGCAAAGCCCAGCGATAGAAGCATGAAAATAAAGAGAAACTTTAAAGAAAAGAGTAAGAAACCACAAAATAGCAATGACTACTTCAATTCCTTGAAGAAAGTTTCCTACATCAATTCTTCTTCCTAATTCATAGCTTGGAAACATGGTGATTTGGGAGTAATAAGGACCAAGTACTAGAATTCCGAGTAAGATTAACGTCACCATCACTAGTCCACCGGCTATATTACCTACATAAAAAGATTGAGTTGCCTTTTTCATGTCTGGCGTGTGTGAAGGGAAAATCATAAGCAGAATGGTATAAGTCAAAGAACTCATGCTTAAAAACGTTAAAACAGCACGAATAAAAGCTTTTGGATGGATTACGAACACAGGCTGAATATGCTCTATTTTAATTTGAGGGATCATAGACAAAATAAGAAGGCCGAATAATCTGACAAACCAAGGAAATAAAATCTCGGCACTTCGTGCAATCACTTCTATTCCTAGGCGTACTCCTACGATGACGACACCCATAAATGCAATGTGGATGGCTGTAAGCGGCGTGTAGGGAAGGATTTGAGTGGTAAGAAAATTTCCTACATAGTAAAGAACTTGACTGCTGATAAATAAATTAGATAACACAAAAACAGCAGAAACAACCTTTCCAAATAGTTTGCCTAAAATTTTTTCGTTCATTTCCATCAGCGTAAGCGTGGGAAGCATTTTTCCTAGTGAGGTAAAAAGCAAAACTAAGCCAATTCCTAATGCAACACCGAAGAGTGCGGCAATCTAGGCATCTTGATGAGCATCAGCTGTAATAGCGGCAGGTACCACAATAATTGTGCTTCCGATGCCATACAAAGTTACTAATTTGCGAAACTGCGCAGCTGAAATATTGATTTCATTAAGCAAAATGAGCACATCCTTTTGCCATACACATGAATTAAGTGATCCAACGGAATAATAAGTGACTTAAAGGTTGAAACATTACTTCTACCCAATCGGAAGGGTTCGGTAAAGGCAGCCGAAAGATTTTTGCAAGAGCGATTATGATACTGATTGTCATGAATGCCATAAAAATGTTCCGTTCCTTTTTATGAGAGTGTTGAGGTAATCTTTTTGTTTCCATCCATATAATCCCTGCACAAATGATCAAAAAGAAAAGAAACAAGTGCATGCAGTCAACCCCAATACATTTTTTCGTTCAGATAAGCTATTCGTATGATGTCCGCTAAAGAAAGTGATTATACATTTTTGTAAGATATAGAAAGTATTTCAGAAAATAGAAGATATTTTCTAGGGCTCTTATATGATTGAGAGATTTGTTATGAGAAATATTCATTTAGCTTTAACCTATTGAAGCGTCGTATGAATAAGTAGAAAAATGCCACACTAAAGAGTGAACAAATGGAAAGGAGCACTATGATGAAAAAATACCCATACAATAAAGATAAACAACAATCGTTTCAAGCAGCACAGCAGGGGCATAAAGAAGCAGTAGATGCATATGAACAGGCAAATGAAGCTAAAAATGATGCATCGTACGGCCATGAAGCGAAGCAAGCAATAGGTGAAGTGAATGAAGCCTCTCAGCAAATTGAGAATGCGCTTGAAAATGCTTCTGAAACACAGCGTCAGCGTTTAACAGAGTTTCAGCAAGATATAAAAGATATGGAGAACGATCTTAATCAATAAAAGAGCCGCTGTTTTACTTAGGCAGGTTCACAATAGAGAGTATAAATTGTAAAAGCAGAAGGTAATGAACTTCTGCTTTTTTTGTCGTGTAAGCAGTATTTACGCTCATTTTTTAATCTAAATGAAGGCTAAATAAATTTCCACCCATACATATACATATTTTGGGACATTAAGGGTATAGAGTAGTAATTTAATTAAGGAGGATGATTATGAAAGCAGTAACTTTTCAAGGTGCAAAGGATATCCAAGTAAAAGAAGTAGAAGATCCATCTTTGAAGAAAAAAGACGACATTATTGTTAGGATTACATCTACAGCTATTTGCGGTTCGGACTTACATATCTACCAAGGTGCTCTCCCTGCTGAAAAAGGATACGTTATTGGCCATGAACCAATGGGGATTGTAGAAGAAGTGGGTCCAGAGGTAACAAAAGTAAAAAAAGGAGACAGAGTAGTTTTACCGTTCAATATTTCGTGCGGGACCTGTTATTATTGTCAGCATGATTTAGAAAGTCAATGTGATAACTCTAATCCTAATAAGGAAATCGATACAGGAGGATACTTCGGGTTCACTGAACGATACGGAAATCACCCAGGAGGACAGGCTGAACTATTACGTGTTCCCTTTGGGAATTTTATGCCATTTGTAATTCCGCCCTCCTGTGAGCTTGAAGATGAGGCATTGTTATTTATGTCTGATGTTCTGCCAACCGCTTATTGGAGTGTAGAAAATTCCGGAGTTGGACCTGGGGATACAGTAGTGGTTCTTGGCAGCGGCCCCATTGGATTAATGACTCAAAAGTTTGCATGGATGAAAGGTGCTAAACGGGTCATCGCTGTTGATAACGTTCCATATAGATTAAAACGAGCTAAACAAATGAATAACGTAGAGTGCTTTAATTTTGATAAATACGACGATATGGGAAGCTATATTAAAGAGGTAACCGGTGGTGGAGCAGATGTTGTAATTGACTGTGTAGGAATGGATGGAAAGAAATCACCAGTAGAAGCGATTGAACAGAAACTCAAGCTGCAAGGAGGAACGTTAAGTGCGATTCAAATTGCACTAAAAGCAGTAAGGAAATTTGGCACAATTCAGCTAACAGGTGTATATGGATCAATATATAATATGTTTCCTCTTGGGAACATTTTTGAAAGAAACATCACTTTAAAAATGGGACAGGCTCCAGTAATTCATTACATGCCAGAATTATTTAAAAAAATTACAGATAGGGAGTTTGATCCTACAGAAATAATTTCTCATAAAATCCCTCTTGATCAAGCGAGTGAAGCTTATGAAATGTTTAACAATCATCAGGATGAATGTACAAAAGTTATCTTAAAACCATAATCAAGCATATATTTCCTTAAAGATGTATAAAGAAAAAACTAAGAATTATTTTTACAATAAGCATATCTATTTGAAAGAGGCTGGGACAAAAGTATTTTCGTTGAAGGAGGATCCGAATGAGTTTGATTCTTGATTGAGAATCAAACTCATTCGGATTTTTTTATTGGTAGGATGAACGTAGGTTTCATATATGTAGGTGCTTCTAGCTGTTGCACGGAAATCAACAGTGGTGTAACAAATAATCCATCATTCCATTCTTATTTTAAAAGGTATAGAAGTTAAAAAAGTAAGAATCCTAATAAAAAGAAACGATAAGAATGGAAAGGGATTGTGACAGGAAACATGCTAATAAATATACTAATAATGATTGTCGTATTGTACTTCATATATGTATTCGTAACTGCAGTGGTACTGTTTTATGTCCCTTTGCATAGGGGAAAAGACCTGAAAGTAATGAATACTGAGAATTTTTACGGGAAGAAAGAATCCACAGATCGAGTTATGCTTTTGGAAAACGGTTATTTTTCAGGGCTTGTTCGGATGCAGATGATTCAAGAAGCGAGGCATACAATTGATATTGCTTACTTTTCCATAGGTAAAGGTCGTTCTTCGGATTTACTTATGGGCGCTTTATTCGAAGCTGCGGATCGAGGTATACGTATTCGAGTGCTGTTAGACGGGATCTCTCATGGGTTAAAAGGCAAAAGAAAGAATGTTCTTTATGCTCTAGCTTTCCACAATAATATAGAATTAAAGTACTATGAGCCCTTCACTATTTTTAAACCTTGGACATGGCATAACCGTCTTCACGATAAAATAATAGTAGTCGATGGCCAATTAGGTATTAGTGGAGGACGAAATATTGGAGATAAATACTTGGCCAGTCAACCAGATAAAAATTTTGTCTATGACCGTGATGTGCTAATTTATAACACAAAGCAAGAAAGTTATAGTGTCATTGTCTCAATGGAGAAGTATGTAGAGAAATTATGGAACCACCCGTATACCCGCAAAGCTTTTCCAAAGCTCAAGAAAACTAAACAATTTCGGGGCCTTTCAGGCAAGAAATTGTTAATAGATCAATACGAAGAGGCAAAAAAAGCAAATGAACCTTTTGTCCATCCTTATATTGTATGGAGAGAATCAACGATGCCTACAAGAAAGGTTTCTTTTATTACAAATCCTATTCAACGAATGAATAAAAGCCCTTTTATATGGAAAACATTTATTAAGCTTTCCCAACAAGCTGAAAAATCCATTGTTGTTCAAAGCCCTTATATCGTACCAACAAAAGAGATGGAACAGTATATAGATAAGCAAGTAAAACCAAAAGTGCAAAGAATTATTTTAACTAATTCTATTACATCCACTCCAAATGCTATGGCTTTTTCTGCATACTTGGGAGTAAAGAATCGCGTTATAAAAGCTGGTTCGAAGCTTTATGAATATCAAAAGCCCTATTCAATTCATGGGAAATCTGTTGTTTATGATCAGCGTTTAAGTGCAGTTGGTTCTTTTAACTTAGATTCACGCTCTGCATTTTTAAACACTGAATCCATGGTGATGATAGATAGTGAAGAATTTGCAGCCGAGCTAACAGGAGCTATTGAAACTAAGATTTCTCACAGTGCGCTTGTAGGAAATGAGGGAGAACCTGTTGATCTTAATACGGATTCTCAAAAAAATGTCCCTCCTGTAAAGTCTGCACTCCTACATATCCTTTCAGTCTTCACGCGATTTTGGAGACATTTTGTATAGTACTGTGTTACAGCAGAGTCTTTAAAAGCAAATAGCGGAGATTAAAGAGGACTGCAGCTGGTGAAGGGAGTTTCAAAAAAACTGTGATATGCCTCACAGTTTTTTTGAAACTCCTAGCACTAGTTATGATTCATCAAAAGACCTATTGACGAAATTTCATATATGTTTTATTATAATATAGCGTCGTTAATAAACGAGGTTCTTTTGAAGAAATCATTTCTAGGGGCATAGTTTAAAGGTAGAACTACGGTCTCCAAAACCGTCAGTGTGGGTTCGATTCCTACTGCCCCTGCCATTTTGGAGTTATCTTTTAATTCACACGCGGGTGTGGCGGAATTGGCAGACGCGCTAGACTTAGGATCTAGTGTCTTATGACGTGGGGGTTCAAGTCCCTTCACCCGCATCTTTACTTTCATATACGCGCGGAAGTAGTTCAGTGGTAGAACACCACCTTGCCAAGGTGGGGGTCGCGAGTTCGAACCTCGTCTTCCGCTTCTTTTCAAAAGCAGTTTGCATGTGCAAACTGCTTTTTTTGTTGTAGAAATAAAGATTTTTACGATGCTGTTTTTAATCAGAAATAGTTTATTAAAGCAGTGCTGCTTATACGTGTTGTTTTCGTGAATATACACATAATATTGGGGTTACATTAAAAGCTAATGAACGATACGTGAAGACATCTAATATGGTCTTTAAGATAGGGGAGAGTCCTATGGAATCTAGTTGGTTTTCAATTATACCGTTTTTAATTGTTATTCCAATAGCTATTTTCACCAAACAAGTGCTGCCAGGGTTGTTTCTAGGCTTATTAGTAGGCGCTTATTTGATTGATCATTCGATTGTCGGAGGTGTTGAAAAGCTACTTCACTACGTTGTACAAGCTCTTAGAAATAAAAGTAATATAGAAATCGTCGTCTTTTTATACGCGTTTTCAGGGCTTATCGGAATGATTAAGATGGCTGGAGGAGTGAAAGGTTTTGTGGAAACAGCTGCAGAAAGAATTGATACAAGAAAAAGAGCTCTTATTTTAACCTATGTTTCAACCATTGGAACATTCAGTGCTCCCACATTTCGTTTTGTGACTATCGCGCCCATTATGAGAGCATTACTCAAAAAGGTGAAAATGACGACAGCAGAGCTAGGGTTTGTTATTGAAACAACTGCTACTCCTGTTATCGTCTTAATTCCTGTGGCAACGGCATTTGTAGGGTATATGGTCTCAATCATTCAAATGGCAATTGATCATCAAGGCATAAAACAAGACGCTTATTCTTTGTTTATTCAAAGCATTCCTTATAACTTCTTTTCGATTGTGATTATTCTGGTAGGGATTTATTTCAGCTTTTTTCATCATTCAACATCTACGGCTCCTATGAAGCTCGAGGAAGAAGACGAAAAAGATTGGCATGATTGTCATCCTTGCGTGTCGAAGGATTTGCCTTCTAAGCCTTGGAACTTGTTAGTGCCTTTACTTGTCGTGATTTCACTGACTTTACTTTTAACATGGTGGAGCGGGCATCATAAGAGCCACAGCTTTTTTGAAGCATTTATTAAAGCAGACGTGTTAGAAGCGATGGTAGTAGCTTTAATTATCACTACGTTAATTACCCTCATTTTTTTCTTGTTTCAGCGCTTTACATTACAGAATTTGCTTAATGGTTTTATCACAGGAGGCAATGACTTAATGTCCGTTATTCTGCTGTTATCGGTAGTATGGGGATTATCCGCTGTTACAGAAGACTTAGGTTTTTCAAATTTTGTGACGGCACATTCTAAGTGGATTCCTCAAATGTTTGTCACTCCGTTCATGTTTATCTTTGGAGCCGCTATTTCTTACTTTATCGGATCTGCTTGGGGAACGTGGGGGATCTTAATGCCGCTTGGCATATCGCTTGCAAGTTCTGCAGATCTTTCTTTGCCATTGATTATCGGTGCGGTGTTTGCGAGCGGTTCATTTGGAGCGTTTTCTTCACCTTTAAGCGACGATACGAATACCATCGCCAAAATATTAGATTTATCGGTTATTGAATATGCCAAGTATAAATTAAAGCCAGCTTTAATTGCAGCGGGAATAACAGTTGCTTTTTATCTTGTTGTATCTTTCTTGTTTTGAATGAGGGAAATAGCCATCTAGTATCAATTTTTCATTTTTTTCAGCTTGAAGTATGCATACAGTCCTAATGATAGGCACACTAGCATGATACAAGTAAGCGGAAATAAGATGGTATTAACAAAATGATCATAAAACCATATATACAAAAAAATCACCTCGATAAATTAAGCCATTTTTCTATTTATTAGAGATACACGATCTGTGTTGCTTCTTCCTATTCTTCAAAAATGCGATAATCAGAAGCAGTATGGGTACGATAGAAAATAGTGGCATATGTAAAAGAAATCTCGCTACGTGTAACCCTTCATAAAGATGTTCTTAAAAATTACTAGCGATGATGGTAATCGAAAAAACAACACAATGATGCCTAAAGGATACGCTAGTTGTGAAGGAGATTTAATTTTAAATAAAGTAGCTGTACCTATTAATAAAGGTAAGGTTCTCAGACAGCAGATTCTTAAGAGAAGACTCTGTTTGTTCACTGCTTGTTTGATTTGCCTGAGATCGAAGATTATTTTTAGGTTTTTGATTTTTAAAGAACGAAGGCATAAATGAAAGCACCCTTACTATATACTATAGTTTTTATTACTTTGACCAAAAACCGTATAATTATATAATTTTTAACATAATACCTTTTGCATGGCAGTAAATAAAAATGACGAACCTATGAGGTAAGCAATAATTAGGTGAGGAGTGAAAATGATGAAGTTATTGGAGTCAGCCTGCTGCTATTTGGATCATTGCTCGCTCTTTCTGTAGGAATTGATCTTTTTCAAGGAACGAAGGTACTGCAGGCACTATACAATGCTTTAAGCCTGTTTTGTGTAAATGGAAGTGGCCGAATTATTTGTCCTTTTTTCTTTTTCACAGAGTCGTTTTACCTTCTTTTAAAGAAGCGGCACCAAAAACAACAGTAACTTGGTGCAAAGAGGTTTTTATCTCTTCACTATCGAAACAAGCGTATAGAAAGATAGCTTTGAGATAGGGGAGAACCACATGAACATTGAGACTAACAGATTACTAATACGCAAATTTAACTATGAAGATTGGCAAGATGTCTACGTATATACATCTGATGCTAATGTCATGAAGTACATACCAGAAGGTATTTTTAGTAAGGATGATGCGAAGAAATTTGTAAATGAAAATATGGAAGAAAACGTTGGAAATTTTCCAGTTGTATTAAAAAATGAAAACATTATAATTGGTCATATCGTCTTTTTTAACTATTTTGGAGACCATACTTATGAAATTGGCTGGGTATTTAATGCTCTCTATCATCAGAAAGGATATGCTTCAGAAGCGGCAAAAGCAATAGTGGACTATGGCTTTAACACAATGAAACTGCATCGGATTATTGCTACTTGTCAACCTGAGAATACGTCTTCTTATCGTGTTATGGAGAAGATCGGGATGAGAAGAGAAGGGTATTTTAAAAAATGTATTCCAACTGAAAAAGGATGGTGGGATGAATATTATTACGCGGTTTTAAAGGAAGAGTGGAAATGAGCTTTACTTTTACGGAATTGCATTTTCCAAGTTGTAAAGACGAAAACAAGCCCAATTTTTAAAAAATGAGCAGAATAGCAAACCAAAACGTCTAGGCAGACATACAATAAGCTATCCATGAGAAACACCCCATGTTTGAACCTTCTTTGTTTTAGCAACAGAAAATTACGTTGAAAGGGAGTGCTTGTATGTCTAATGCTGGATGTGGATTTGGTTCTGGTTTCGCTTTATTAGTTGTATTATTTATTCTATTAGTAATTATCGGATGTAGTTGTTATAGCGGTGGTTACGGTGGCTACTACGGCTGCTAATTATATCACTGAATAGCCTAAAGGATACCCTTTAGGCTTTTTTGTGTTCATTATAAAAAGCTGGAAGAGATGATTAATCAGCAGGCTCAGTATCAACATGTGATTCAATCTTTTTCTGTTTCGGCAATTGGTCAATAGAAGCCCAAGGCACGCGGCGAGGCTTATATTCAATCGCATCAGTAGAGTAAACGGCCACGCTTACGACTCCTCCGTGTACCTGCGCTCGAATCAACAAAGGATCACTATACGTATTTTTAAAGTGAAAGTCAGGTCCATACCAGCTCACGGTAGCGTCTCGTCCAGGAGGTACGTAGGAAACGCTGCGGCTGTGTGAATAACGCTGTGTAATCGTTACGCCAGCGTTATCAACGGCGTTAAATAAAGTAGAAGAAACTTGGCAAATTCCTCCTCCAACTCCTTCAGAATACTCTCCTTTTACAATGATTGGCGCACGCATATACCCTTTTGCTGCCGTTCTTTTTCCAACGGTTTGATTAAAAGAGAAAACTTCCCCAGGAAATATAACGCTGCTGTCTAGTGATTCAGCTGCAAGAGAAATATTGTGAGAACGATTTTTATTATGAGGGTTAAATACCGTATGATAATGACCGATTTGCTTAATTCGAATCGTCGCAAGCAGCTCCTTATCCACGCGAGGCGGAACAGGAAGCGTTGGGATTTCTAATGTTGACGTACCGCCGTTAAAAAAATAAGTATAAAATTTTTCCGCAAAATCTTTATGATATAGTTTGACACCCGCTTGCTCAGGAACAATTTGTCCGCTTTTATCAATGCGGGCATTTAGGGGCTCTCTATATGTTTTTTTATCCAATTCTTTTAGAAGAAGATTGTATCGATCATGATCAACCATAGGGACAGGAAGAAGAGGTACGGCCACTTTGTCCCGTTCAATCCGTTCAATTGGTTTACCGTCATGAGTAATAGATAGGTGGTCTTGTGTAGAAAGAGGTTGAATGAGCATTAAAAGTCCAACCATCCAAGTGAAATTCATATCATATACCTCGCTTTCACCTGTTAGTATGAATAAAATGAACCGTTTAATGTATAAGATTCACAAGCTCTTCTTTGTATTATTTTCCATAAGCTTAGCGTGTAAAAATTTCTATTTATAATTGTATGTGTACTTTCGCATATTACATAGAGAAACTACAAGGTAATGAGGGTAGACAATGACAAAATTAATGATTTTAGTCTTTATGCTTATTAGTTTTTTTGTGCATCCCCAAAAGATGAAAGCAGAAGAAAACCTTACGTACTTTCCGGTAAGTGATACAGGAAAAGTATTAAAGTGGAAACGTGTAGAAAGCTTACTGCCGAAAGGGAAAAAGTTTAAAGTTATCGATGTAGAAACTGGTTTTTACTTTTATGTGCAGCGAAGAGCAGGCTCACACCATGCAGATGTTCAGCCGCTTACACATCAAGATACGAAAGTAATGAAGCACTTATATAATGGGAAATGGAGTTGGAACCGAAGAGCTGTTCTCATTCCGTTTAAAGGCCAAATGCTTGCAGCTTCCATGAACGGAATGCCTCACGGAGCCGGTGCGCTTGACAATGGATTCCCCGGTCATTTTTGCATTCATTTTGCAGGAAGTACGACTCACAAGTCTCAAAATGTGGATCCAGGTCATCAGTTAATGGTATTAAAAGCAGGAGGAAAGCTTGATGAATATGCATTAAAAGCTGAGCCGGCAGAAGTCGTAAATATGTTTTTAACAGGATTAAAGCAAGATGACGATGCCTTAATGCAGCCGATCTTGCGCGTGAAGCAAGAGCATAAGCTATGGGCAAAACTGCATAGTATCTCCACTATTTATTATAAAACGGACTTATTTCATGCAAAAAAGTATAAAACAAAAGAGAAAATCGCCGTAGATTGCCTTATTTATTTCGAAGATAAAGGGGCACAAAAGACAACGATGGTTTTTACTTTAAAAAGAAATCCGTTAACAAACGGATGGGAAATTTCTTCTCTTACATTGTAATGACCGATTATTTCTTAAAAACACATCTGACAGAAAACAGATGTGTTTTTAAGCATTTGTTTAGCTCTTTAGTTCTTCGCAATGTTATAGTGTAAAAACGTGCTTACATACGATAGAAAAGAATAAAAAAGGGTATAAGTAATAATATTACTCTTTCTACAAAGAACTCTACAGCACGAAAGGAGAGGGTGTTTATTTTTTCATATTGGTTCAGCCGCTTAGTTGCTGCAGACCCTGGACGAAAAAGGCTTAAAACGGCTTCTAAAGCTACGATCAGCGTCATTACAGCGGTCGTTATTATGCTGATCGTATTAAAAGCAGCGGGAAGCTCACAAATTACCGCTGCTATTTTAGCAGGCGTAATCGGCCTGATGGGTATATTGGTTGTGAATGATGAAACAACAAAAGCAAAAAAAGTGACAACAGGCTTAGTAGCACTTTCCAGCGCCGTTTCTCTCGGAATTGGCTCGTTTTTATCACGATATGGACAAGCAGAAAATATTTTCCTCGTTCTGTTGGTGTTTTTGTCTTTTTATTTACAGCGATTTGGTATTCGCTATTTTTCCCTGTCGATGGTAGCCTTTATGTCGTTTTATTTTGCTTCTATTTTACACGTCACATTTTCTCAGCTGCCGTGGCTGTTAGCTGGCGTTATAGTAGGAGCCTGCTTTGCATTTATTTATAATTTTGTTATCTTTAAAGACCGGCCTGCCAACGTGCTGAGGTCTTCAATGAAATCATTTCATATTCAAGTGAATTTGGTGCTTGATTTAATTATTGAGTTAATTCAAAAGAAAAGAATTGAACCGGCTCAAATTAAACAATACAACCGCAATATTAAAAAACTAGCGGAGTATGCCCGTGTAGCATCAGAAGAGCTTGGAAATACAGATCCCCACGACATATGGCCTGGCGTCACAGCTGAACAAATGCGCCTTTATGTATTTGATACAGTGATGCTGCTTCAGACATATTCCCCAGCAATTCGAAAACTCAGTGAATTAAAGGCATTTAATCATTTTGATATTCAGCAGCTGCTGTTAAAGCTAGTGGAATCGATTCGCGAAGCAGAGGTATTGAATGAAAACCCTACTCATTCACTAACAGATGCAGCTCAGCATCTGCAAGAGCTGCGCCAAAAATTAAGTGAACTCGAACCTCAAGATAAAAGGTATAAAGACTGGCTTTACTTAATCCGCCGTATCGAAACGATATCAAATCACGTGATTGATGAAGCTTATGAGCTGCAGCAAGCAATTGTGAAACAAGAAAAACAGCCTCAAAAAGAAGCGGAAGAAAAAGAAGACGAAGAGGATAATGATGAGGAAAAAGGATTAAAACCATCTACGAAAAAGTCTATTCAAGCGGTCATCACTGCTGTTGCGACATTAATATTTGGCTCTTTTTTATCTCCATCGCACCAATATTGGGCGCTCTTAGCAGGCTATTTAGTGCTTCTTGGTACAGAAACGATAGGAAGTACGTTTGTAAAAGCTGTACAGCGAAGTGTAGGAACGCTTTTAGGAGCGGCTGTGGGCTTTGTTGTCGCAAGCTTTGTCTCACCGGGAATACTTGAAATAACGCTTCTTTTTATCTGTGTGTTTATGGCTTTTTATTTCTTTCCCATTACGTACTCGTTTATGAGCTTTTGGATTACAATGATGCTGGCCTTTATGTATGACATGCTTCTCGGGGGGATTTCAGAGAGTCTATTACTGGCTCGCGTATTAGATACGGTCGTAGGAGTTGGAATTGGCTTAGCTGTATCAGCTCTTGTGTTTCCTAAAAAAACAAGAGATAAAATAACCGACACGTCAGTAGAATACGTAGCGGCTTTAAAAGAATTTGTCCACACTTATTTGCATCGTTTTACGAAGCAGTATGCATTTGCCAATTTAGCTGATAAAGGAATGGAATTAGAAAAAAAGCTAAAACAGCTTCATGTCGATTCAGATCCTATTATCAAAGGTTTCGTTGGCCGTTCACGTCTTCAGCAATTTTTGACTGTTTTTACCGCCATTAATTATTACGCCAAGCATTTGGTAGCATCTTCTACTAGAAACGAAGCTTTTTATAAGGAAGTGGAATTTCACGGTGTAGTCAAGGAAGCGGAAGAGAAAGTGGCAAGCAATTTCACTCAGCTTGAAAAAGCGCTGCGAGGAGAAAGAGGAACGTATGTATACACGCTTGAAGATGTAAGACAAAAAATTGAACAATCTTTAGATTATTTTGATACGTCCGTTCAATCAAGAAACTTACAGCATCTGCAGCTGCTGCATAACATTTATTACGTATGGAAAATCAATCAATCGGTTGTTCACTTAGCCAAAGAGCTAGGAGCAGAAGAAATAAGTAATGAAAACTAAAAAACCAGCGAATACTTCGCTGGTTTTTTAGTCTGATGAATAAGGTGACGTATCTTTTCTAATTGTTCTCCACGTTGTTTTAAGACCGGCGTAGCTGCCAATTGCGGCGTATCCATAAAAATATCCCATAAACAACCCGGCAATAATATGATGAGGGTGACTGATAAATACTGAAAACAGCACGCCGACAGCTAAAGCAATAGTCGGAACATATTGCTTTTTAGGATGAAAAAGCCATTTGATCAGCTGTGTCACGATTAATACGACAGGAACACCAATGACTGCGTCCCAAAAATTTGTATGAATTGTAGGGAAATCCATGTTCAAGCACCTCGTTAAATGTGTTGGATGTAAGGTTATTTATGCTGCTTACCTAAGAACACTTCAATTAGAGCTATGAGGGGCTCCAGGTGGATAATAATAAGGAGGGATTTTGAGCCATCCTTTTTGCTGCATTAGAAATTTCACTTTTGATCCTAATATAACCTTTTCAGTGTGGAATTTTAGCCACATCAATCCAATATCGGTTCTAATAGACTGTCCCATATTCGTGCTGCACATGACGATATTAGAGGCAATTTTTACAGATAGTAAGTTAGCGATTTCAGAATCCGTTGCTTTTGCTCCTAATGGAATACTGTTAGGGTCAGATTTCGGTTTGGTAGCCGGTATTTCAGGAAGGGGAATTCCTTCTTTAATCATTAATTTTTTGAGTGTATCAATCTGAGATTCAGCCAGGTTTTTTGAGTCATGAATAAGCTTAAGCAGTTCACTGTTGGTTGTTGTATTAAGACAAGTTTCTAAGGCAGGTATTTCTTCTGCTAAAGCAGTGAAATATAACCAACACCCCATAGTCTCACCGATATGGGGGCGAGGAGGCGTATCATCTGTAGAAGAGTTCTTTATATAATCAAGTAGTGTCTCAATGACGTTAATCATAACTTTTCACCCTTTATATAGTTTATGCTTCTTCATTATTATTATTGCCTTCAGCAGAAAAGGATAAACACAGATAGGAAATGTTACATGTAAAATTGATTATGATGAGGGGAAGAAAAAGCATCTCACGCAGTAACTTATAATGATGACAGTACATGTACTGTCATCATTATAAGTTATAAAAATTGCGGCAATGCGTAATAAATATGCTGGTTCTAAAAAATGAAGTAAATAGAAAAAAACTCCTTGCTTATCAAGGAGTTTTTTAGCAGGTGTATTATATCGTTTTTCTCCGATGCTCTCTCCATAACGAAGTTAGTTCCTCTGACCAATATTTATAATCAAATACCGTTATATTTTTGCTGGGCATAAAAACGTTTAACAGCCAATTAACCCTTAATTTGTCTCTGACGCCTATCGTTTTATCATTTTTACAACAGCCTTCATCACAAGGTTTATCGTGTATCTTGTAAGGAATATTTTTAACGACTAATCCATTTTTTACACGTTTTGTGTACTCAATTCCTATAATCAAATATATCACTCCTCACAGTAACTCTTATCTTCATAATCATATGTATGAATGACTTCTTTAATGAAAGGGTAAGAAGGGAGGAAGGCAAAAATAAAAAAGCCCCGCTGTAGGGCTTTTAGATCAAGCAACTTTTGATGCAACGACGATTACTTTACCGTGATCTAATTCTTCTTCATAGCGTTCAGCTTCTGGCTGTGATAATCCTAATGAACGCATTTTGGCACGAAGCTCGTCTCCTCGAGACCGAAACACATTCGCAATAGCATCAAAAACACCTTGTTCAGAAAGACCGATATTGTTTGTATTTGTTGCAGCTGTTAAATCCTCGGAGCGATCTTGATGGTGTGCAAGTAAATAAACTTCGTCCTTTGTAAATCCTTCACGCAAAAATTGTTCGATTGTATCTTTTGCCTGTACGCCATTTTCAACTACTTTTACATTTACCATTTCAAAAAACCTCCTTGTATGATAGACAACTTTCTCGAATACGTTGAGTAATGAAGAGAAGTTTAAGGAACTTATCTCCTTGTTTTGTGTATACACGTTATTGGAAGAGATAAAACCTATTTCATAAAATTGAGTTAAAAAGTCTAACATAGAAAAAGAGGGAAAAGAGCTGTTATTTTTGAGGAGAATCTAGGGAAGAATCAGCAGGAAGATGCTTTAGTAAGCCTAGCATTTCGCTTGCATAATTATTTTTACTTGTACGCCAAATACTACTTTTTCGGTATGAAGTTTAAGCTACAGACGTACGCGCATTTTTGGAAAAATCTCTCAATATAGGACAGGCACCCGTGCACATTCCTTTCTTTTTCATATACTGATAGGGACAAAGAAAGATGGGGATGATAGCAAAATGGGATGTTGCAAAAAGAGATTCCACAACTGTGAGGACCATCATCACAGCAGATGCTCTCGTAAGAAAAGATGTCACAAGCATGACGACTACGATTATGGTCACAAAAAATGCTCTTGTGGCGACTATGATCCATGTCATGAGAAAAAACATCATTGTAAAGACCGCTGTGACAATGATTACCGCATTATTATTTTTTAATGCTAAAGTAAAAACTCCGCGTTTATTTTCTTGAATTTCACCTGTGAAATTCCACTTTACCATGTAAATAAAGGACAAACCCCAAAAAAAGCCTGGCTCTTAAGTAAGTAGTTAAGAGCCAGGCTTTTTTCATACATAAAAATAAAAACTTAAGATGAAAGGCGTTCTTTTTGTTTTTCGTACACGGAAGTGGATTCATTCCACGTATAACGACCGTCTTGCAATTGAATAGTCGCGCTGAATGGACAGTCTATTGACGCTTCGGTGTCTTCTAAACTGCTTTCAAGCAAGCTTTTCTTAAATCGAAGCAAATCTTCTTTTGACGCAATTCGAAAAACCATTTCTAACGTAAGATCATCGTCCATTGCATTGTGTAATTGACTGATGCTTTTTCGGAATTCTTTATTATATTGAAGCATAATTTTAATGTCTGCTACGCAAGCAACACCAAACACATCTTTCACAACAGACTCAACCGTTAATTGCGTTGTCGAAGCATACGTTGAAATATCACGCTGAGGATTTTCTAAGTAATAAATCGTTTCTACAGGATGTCTCGTCATAAGCACCTCTTTCTTACTACTTATTATACAGGAAAAAAGGGCAAAATGGGGAAAAGAATTTTAGGAAGGGGTTACATAAGAAATAAAAAAAGCCCTCTTATTACATAAGAGGGAAAGAAATGTGATAGGAATTAATAAAAATCTTTTTCAGAAAAATGCGACGAGACTTTTGCAACTGAGAGAGTGGGTTTTAAATAAATTTGACGTAACAAAAGTAACGGAAGAATTAATAGAGTTATATCTTGATAAACTAAAGGATGATACAACATGAAAAAAGTGCTGGATATAGGCTGGATTGGTTTTGGGGATTTAGGAGACGAACTGCTTTGGCATGTATTTAAAGAGCTGAGCGAACAGTATTACAGTGAAGAAGAAATTGAAATCACTCCGTCTTTTCCAGGAGTTGATTTTAAAAATGTAGAGCCTTACGATACGGTAGTTTTAGGAGGGGGCTCTTTATTACTTCCTGGTTATCTTCAGGTCTTGCAAAAAGCAGCTGATTTAGGAAAAGATATTTTAATTTGGGGAAGCGGAATGGACTGGGTTGAAAAAGAACAGCTGGATAAAATGCTGGCAGGAGAAAACATTTCTTTACGTAAGCTTTTTACTGAAAAAGATGGAGAGCTAATGAAAGATGTTTTTAATCACGTGTCTTTTGCAGGGATAAGAGGACCGCTTGCTAAAAAAGCATTAGAAGTAATAGGAGTCGATTCTGAAAAAATACGTATTATTTGAGATCCTGGCTTGTTGTTAAATGCTAATAGTGTGGTCGATAAAAAAGAAAAAATTATTGGAGTAAACTGGGGAACCACGTATAACCGTTTATATGGAGGAAATGAGCTAGCAGTCGAAGACGCACTAGCAAGCGCGTGTAAAAAACTGATTCAACAAGGGTACAAAATAGCTATCTATCTTGTATGGGGAAGTGATAAAGATTCGTGTCAGAGACTGTTTGATAAAATTAACGATCCAGAACATGTAATGTTTGATGAAAAGCTGTATAAAGAACAAGAGCTGATGACTATTTTATCTCGTTATACTATGACGATTAACTTTAAGCTTCATGCAAATATTTTATCTTTAGCAGCGGGTGTTCCGTGTGTGGCGCTAGGGTATCGTTTTAAAGTGTTTGACTTAGCGTATTCTCTTGGTTTAGAAAAATGTGTGGTGTCGCCCGATTCTCTAACCTTAGAAAAAGATGTCCTTAACCGGGTGGCATATATTGAAACTAATTATGATGATATCTTGAGTCAGTATAAAGAAAATGAAAATTTATATAAGCCTTATTTAATAGAACCTTTTCAAAAGAAAATATTCTAAACTGTAAAAAGCAAGTGTCTTTGTAAAGTACTTGCTTTTTGCATTACATATATTTTGTGTCAAGTTATGCTAGAAATAACACAGCAGCTAATTTTTTGTTAGAATAGGAAGAGCAGTTGTAATGTTTATCCTCGATTAATAATCCCTCAACTACTATTTCTACTTATTTTAAAGGAGGACGCTATTTTGCAATTTGAACAAGCTGTAACACATTTACAGTCCTATTTTGGCTATGATTCGTTTCGAAAAGGACAGGAAGAGTCGATTCGTTATGTTTTAGAAGGGCACAATACCGCTTGTATTATGCCAACAGGAGGAGGGAAGTCGCTTTGTTATCAGATTCCTTCGTTGCTTTTAGAAGGAACAACACTGGTTATTTCTCCGTTGATTTCCTTGATGAAAGACCAAGTGGACACGTTGAACGCAGCTGGTATTCCAGCCACGTATATTAACAGCTCGCTGACGCACACGGAGGTGCAGCAGCGCTTAGAAGAAGTGGCGCTTGGCGAATATAAGTTGCTTTATGTAGCGCCGGAACGACTGGAGTCTCCGCAGTTTTTAGAGCAGCTTCAAATGCTTCCTATCCCGCTTGTAGCGGTAGATGAAGCGCACTGTATTTCACAGTGGGGCCATGATTTTAGACCGAGTTATTTGCGCATCAATGAACTGATCAGCAAGCTGTCTAACGCTCCGATTGTGATGGGGCTGACGGCTACGGCGACGCCTCAAGTACGTGAAGATATTTGCCGAGCTCTTCGTATTAACGAAGAGTACACGGTGATGACTGGGTTTGAACGTGAAAATTTATCGTTCGCTGTGGTAAAAGGCCAGGATCGAATCAGCTATATCGAGCAGTATATCCGTAAAAATGACCAAGAAGCAGGAATCATCTATGCCGCTACGCGTAAAGATGTTGAAGAGCTTCATGCTAGGTTGCAAAAGTCAGGAGTTAACGTATCAAAATACCATGCTGGTATGAACGCAAACAGCCGTGATGAAGAGCAGAACCGTTTTCTGCAAGATGATGTTCAGGTAATGATAGCCACGTCTGCCTTCGGAATGGGGATTGATAAATCGAATATTCGCTTTGTTCTTCACTATCAGCTTCCGAAAAATATGGAAAGCTATTATCAAGAAGCAGGACGTGCTGGTCGTGACGGACTTCCAAGTGAGTGTATCGTGCTTTATTCACCTCAAGATATTCGCGTGCAGCGCTTTTTAATTGAACAGTCAACGTCGAATCCTAAAAAGCAGATTCAAGATCTTGAAAAGCTGCAAAGTATGGTGAACTACTGTCATACAGAAGGCTGTTTGCAGGCGTATATCCTTCATTATTTTGGAGAAAGTGAAGCGCATGAGTGCGGCCGCTGCAGCAACTGTACGGATGATCGTGTCGAAATAGATGTAACGGTCGATACGCAAAAAGTATTATCTTGTATGATTCGTATGGGCGAACGTTTCGGTAAAATGATGATTGCTCAAGTATTAACGGGTTCTCGAAATAAAAAAGTAGTGGATTTTGGTTTTGATAAGCTGAAAACGTACGGCGTCATGAGCGATCGGTCGGCTAAAGAAGTAAGCGATTTTATTGAGTATTTGATTTCAGAGCAGTTTATTTTAGTAGGACAAGGATCATTTCCTACCTTATCAGTAGCGGCCAAAGGAAAAGGTGTGCTTCTTGGCACGGAAAAAGTAATGAGAAAAGAACAAATGGAAGTGAAGCAAATTGTCCAAGACGACGAGCTGTTTGCTCATTTGCGTTCCGTTCGAAAGCAGCTGGCAGACGAAGCCGGCGTGCCTCCTTTTGTTATTTTCTCAGACGATACTCTTCATGATATGTGTGCAAAACTTCCGGTAACGCTTGAACAGTTCGCCACTGTAAAAGGAGTCGGAGAACAAAAACAAGAGCGGTACGGAGAACGATTCACGACTGAAATCAAACAGTTTTGTGAAGAAAATCCGGAGCGAAAGCGAGAAGTATCAGCGCCTGCTCCGAAAAAAGCAAGAGCGTCATCAAAAGAAGGCTCTCACTTAATGACGTATGAGCTGTTTCAGCAAGGGAAATCGTTAGATGAAATTGCCGCAGAACGTGAATTGAGCCGCATTACCATTGAAAATCATTTGTTTAAATGCGCAGAAGAAGAAAAAGAAATTGACTGGTCACCTTTTCTTTCAGAGGAGGACGAACAGCTTATTTTAGAAGCTGCTTCCTCAGTAGGCGATGAAAAGTTAAAACCAATCAAAGAAGAATTACCTGAAAACATCACTTATTTTATGATTAAAATAGCGTTATTCAAACAAAAAATGAAGCAGCTATCTTAAACAAAAAGCTCCTATTAAAGGAGCTTTTTGTGTTGAATAAGGGAGTTTACTGATAAAATAAAAGATATAAATGTTAGAAAAACCAGATTAAATGAAAAGGAGGAATGAATGGGAATGATTGAACGGGAAATTGAAGCTATTTTGCATGCTTCTCACGACAATATCGTCATCACTGACGAAAAAGGGTGTATTTTACGAGCGAGTCAAAACTGCCGTGATATATATGGGCATGATGTGTCAAACTTAGTCGGACAAACTGTCTACGAATTGCAAAAACGCGGGATATTTTCACCTTCCGTTACGATTGAAGTGCTAAAGAAAAAGAAAGAAGTACAGCTGATGCAAAAAACAGAAACGGGTAAAGTGGTAATGGCAACCGGGATTCCCGTGTATGACGAAAATCAGTGCATGAAAAGAGTCATCAGTTTTTCACATGATTTAACAGAGCTTCAGCGCTTAAAAGAAGATTATCAGCAGCTCGAAGTGAAAATGAAAACATATCAGCTAGAAGTGGAAGAGCTTCGGGAACAGCAGTCAAATGATATGGTCATACGAAGTGAATCGATGAAAAAGGTATGGTCTATTATTAATCGCGTGGCAGACAGCGATGCAACGGTTGTGTTGCTAGGTGAATCGGGTGTAGGTAAAACGGCTTTTGCGCGTGCTTTACACTATGGAAGTGAACGAAAAGAAGAGCCGTTTATTGAAATTAACTGCGGAGCCATTCCGTCTAGTTTGTTTGAATCTGAAATGTTTGGATACGAAGCAGGCTCTTTTACAGGTGCAAGTACAAAAGGAAAAATAGGAAAGTTTGAATTAGCTCATAACGGCACGCTTTTTTTAGATGAAGTAGGAGAGCTCCCTCTTGATATGCAAGTGAAGCTGTTAAAAGTGCTGCAAGAAAAAACAGTCACCAAAATTGGAAGTGAACGAGCCAACCACGTAAACTTCAGGCTAATTGTAGCAACAAATCAGCCGCTTGAGGAAATGATCAAAAAAGGAACATTTCGCGAAGATTTATTTTATCGCTTGCACGTTATTCCGATTACAATTCCTCCGCTTCGCGAGCGAAAAGAAGACGTCGCGGCACTGCTTTATCACGTGTTGCATAAACAAAATGAAAAATATAAAATGAAGAAATTTTTTCATGCAGAAGCATTAAATCTATTGGTTGAACATCATTGGCCTGGAAATGTGCGTGAGCTTGAAAATACGATTGAACGCCTCGTGTTAACAACAGATGAAAACAGCATCTCGCCTCAAGACCTCCCGTTTTATTCGGAAAATAGCAGCAGTGAAAAAGAAGAATGGGAGTCTCTTGACACGTTAACCTCTCAGGGAATGACGCTTCAGCAAGCACTTGCAGAAGTGGAGAAAAACTGGCTGATTCGCGCTTATCGCCAGTGTCAAACAACGTATGAAATGGCAAATGCACTAGGAATCAGCCAGCCTACGGTCGTAAGACGTTTACGAAAGTACAATATAAAATAATGAGATTTTAATTCAAAATGAATTAACTGATTCAATACTGAATCAGTTTTTTTGTTTTGATTCTATTATGAATTAAAAATCGTCCGCAATTGCGCGGAATAAGGTTATAAAAATTGGCATGCATTTTGCATTAATAAAAAGTATCTAAATAAAAAGCGTTAGTATCTAAAATAATGATGCCGCGCTAATGAATGAAACCCACTAGGAGGAATAAACCATGCCAAAATATCAGCCGAAAAATTCATTTGAATCTCCGCGTTTTTGCGGACCTCGAACATTTATGAGACTTCCGTATGTAGAACAAGTAAATTCAGAGATGGATTTTATTGTGACGGGTATTCCATTTGATTCAGGGCAGTCTTTTCGAACAGGAGCACGTTTTGGACCGGAAGCTATTCGAGATTTCTCCATTTTGCTTCGTCCGTATAACCCAGAACAAAAGATTAACATTTTTGATTACATTTCAGGCGTGGACTACGGGGATTTGTCAGTTGTTCCCGGATATATTTTAGAAACATATAAAAAAATTGAAGAAGGGCTAGCGCCGGTTGTGAATGAAGGAATTATTCCTATTTCACTGGGCGGTGATCATTCGATGACGCTTGGTGAACTTCGTGCCATTGCGAAAAAGCACGGACCGGTAGCGCTTTTACAGTTTGATGCTCATTCTGATACGTGGGATAGCTATTTCGAACAAAAATATAATCACGGTACGGTATTCAGACGAGCAATTGAAGAGGGGTTAATAGACGTGTCGCGTTCGATTCAAATCGGTATGCGAGGCGGTCTGTACGGCATTGAAGATTTAGAAGATGCAAAGAACTTAGGTCTAGCTCTGTATACGACAAATGAATATAAAAAAATCGGCGTTGAAAGAATGCTAGATATTATTCATGAGCGTGTAGGAGAAGGACCTGTGTTTTTATCGTTTGACATTGACTTTTTAGATCCAGTTTACGCACCGGGAACAGGAACACCTGAAGTCTCAGGTGCAAGTATTGACGATGCGCTTCAATTCGTTCGGGGCTTAACAAATATTGATTTTGTTGGGTTTGATTTAGTGGAAGTACTGCCAGCTTATGATCATGGTCAAATTACAGCAGCGGGGGCCGCTAACATTGTCTATGAATTTATTACGCTTATTGCGTTAAGAAAAAAAGCAAAAGAAGAAGAAGCGCTGTTAGTGAAAGCACGCGACTAAATATAAGCAAGATGATAAAAGTGGGAAGGTAATACTATCTTCCCACTTTTATATACAAGTTCTCTATAGGGAGTGTTTGACTATGAACGGGCAAGCAAATGTAAAAATAGATAAGAAACAGGAAAAAACATTAAAAAGAGAAATTATCAACCCAGCGACTAATAAGATCATAGCGGAAGTGTTTGATTCGTCGCTTCAACAAGTAGAGGAAGCGGTAGGTAAAGCAAAGCAGGCTTTTGAGCAGAGTGAATGGAAGAAAAATAAGTCACTGCGTGTAGAGGTGCTTACGAAACTAGCAAATTTATTAGAAAATGAAGCGAATGTATTTGCCGAAACAGAAACGTTAAATACAGGCAAACCAATAAAAGAAGCGCAGTTAGATATAGAAGATACGATTAATTGTTTAAGATATTACGCAAATTTAATAGAAGAAAATCAGCCGTGGACAAAGAACATGTTCGACGACACAAACAGTAAAATCATTCAAGAACCTATTGGGGTATGCGCGCTAATCGTTCCTTGGAATTTTCCTTTGCTGCTTGGCATGTGGAAGCTGGCTCCTGCATTAGCAGCTGGAAACACGGTAGTGTTTAAGCCGTCAGAATTAACACCGCTTTCTTTTTTAAAGTTAGCTTCACTATGTAAAAAAGCTGGTATACCAGAAGGCGTGTTTAATTTACTTACAGGAGATGGTGAAGTGGGAAGTGCACTGGTTGAACACAAAGACGTAGCCAAAGTCTCTTTTACAGGAGGATCAGAAACAGGCAAACGTATTTATCAACAGTGCGCAAAAGAGATGAAAAGAGTTTCGCTTGAACTGGGAGGGAAATCTCCGCTTCTTATTTTTGAAGACAGTGAAATTGATATTGCAGTAGACTGGACAATGTTTGGCTCATTTTTTAACCAAGGGCAAGTGTGTGTAGCTTCATCGCGTATACTCGTACATGAATCTATTTATAAGCCGTTTCTTTCTGCTCTTACGGAGGCTGTTGCTACTATAAAAATTGGTAATCCGTTAAGAGAAGAAACGGAGATGGGTCCGGTTATTAGCAAGGAGCATCTGAACAAAATACAGGATTTTATCAAGCTAGGTCAAGAAGAAGGCGCGAATTTATTAACAGGAGGAACGTTAATTGACTGCGAAGGTGGAAACTATATAAAGCCGGCTGTGCTCGTCGGTGTGGAGCAGCATATGAAAGTCGTACAAGAAGAAATATTTGGTCCCGTCATTACCGTTCAATCTTTTTCAAGTGAAGAAGAAGCTATAGTACTTGCCAACGGCACGAGATTTGGTTTAGCTGCAGGAATTTTAACGAATGATGTAGAGAAAGCAGAGCGAGTTGCTGAACAGCTTCAAGCGGGAACGATTTGGATCAACGGCTACCATACGCCTCATATTGAAACGGCGTGGGGCGGTTTTAAAGAAAGCGGCATTGGCCGGGAGTTAGGTCCATCAGGATTAGCTGCTTTTACTGAAATAAAACATGTAAATACAAATACCAAGCTAGCTCGAGCTAATTGGTATCAATAAAAGTGAAAGGTGGAAAAGAAATGACAACAAAAAGTGGTCTCGCCCATGATGATGTGCAGCCGATTGCAATGAATAAAAGAAGTATGGGCTTCTTCTCTACATTTTCCATGTGGATAGGAGCCAACGTGGTAGTAACGACCGTTTTTACCGGAATGCTGTTTGTACCCGATATGACATTTTTAAAGGCATTATTTATTATTGTGCTTGGCTCTTTAGTTGGTGCTATACCGCTCGTGTTGATGGGGAATATCGGAACTCGCACCGGTCTTCCAACCATGGTTTTAATGAGACCAGCTTTTGGGCAAAGAGGGGCTATGCTTCCTGCTGCTGTTAATCTTATTACATTAATAGGATGGGCATGGATTCAAGCCTACATGGCAGGGCTAAGTTTAAATCATGCCGTTACCTTTTTGACGGGTTACAGCAATATCAATCTATTTACAATTCTTACTCAAGTACTAGTAGTAGCGATTTCTATATACGGACACAAAGGCATTGAAGCAACGGAAAAATTAGTAGCTACGCTTATGGTCATTTTAGCAACCGTTGTGTTTAGCTATTTGTTTATCGAATTTGATGCAGCAAAATTAATTCAAATGAAAGCAAGCGAAAATCCTGGTATTACAGGAATGTTAGCTTTTGATATTGTAGTAGCTACAGCTTTTACGTGGATTCCTATTGTTTGCGATTATAACCGAAACTGTAAATCTGAAAAAACGGGAATTGCGGGAACTTATTTAGGCTATAACGTGGCGACTTTAATTGCGATGGGTTTAGGGGCAACGGTTTCCGGTTTTTCGATTCTCGGAAATATGACGCAAACGTATGACCCGGTAAATTTAATTGGCGCATATAGTCCGCTGTTAGGGTTAGTAGCTGCCATCGTAATTTTTTTATCGGTGCTGTCAACTAACGTAATGGTACTGTATAGCGCGACAATGTCTTATTTATCTATTTTTCCAAAGCAGAGGTTCTGGATACCGGCACTAACCATGGGAGTTGTCACAGTCCTGGGTTCTTTATTAAAAGAGTGGTTGATGACAAATTTTCAAAGCTTTTTGCTTATGATCGGCGTATTATTTATTCCTATTATTGCGATTGTTCTTGTTGATTATTATATCATTCGC
Source organism: Priestia sp. AB (assembly GCF_028369225.1). Classification (NCBI taxonomy): domain Bacteria; kingdom Bacillati; phylum Bacillota; class Bacilli; order Caryophanales; family Bacillaceae; genus Priestia; species Priestia sp. AB. Next base: position 202,067 of record NZ_JAQMYN010000003.1, on the reverse strand, counting down.
CGAAAACACTATGACGTTTCAGCTATTTTAGAAAAACAAAATAAACTGTACTGGTATACAAAAGGCTTTAACCTTCATGTGTATGTATCTTACATAGTGGGGGCTGTATTTGCCTACTATTTTACGTACGTTCACCCGCTAGCCACAGGCGCAACGATCTTAGCTTTTTTATTTACAGGTGTTTTGCATGTATCGTTAACCAAACTTTCACAGCTCTCAATCCTTTACTCAAAGGGAATTGACAGAAATGCTTGATATACGTTTGAAATAAACTGAATTATCAAAAAGTATCAAAAAGCTCCCATTTAAAGGAGCTTTTTGTGTTGAATATAGGAGTGTTTTACTATAATAAGGCAAGCAGATGTAAAAATAGATGAAAAGTAAGTAAAAGCAGAAGAAGAGAGGTTCTTAATCCAGCGAACATAAAGTAATAACATGTATTTGATTCTGTCAGGGGTCTTTCCTATAATAAATGTAGGAAAACTTTCCAAAGGAGAATTTTATGCTCGAATTAGAGGCTGTTCAAAGCAGGGCCATTGAAAAAACTAAACATACATTACTACAGGATATAAAAAGCGTACTAGGTGAACAAGACAAATGTCCGGATTTAGAGACGTATTTAACAGACAGGCATTCTTTTATTAAAAAAGCCTGGGGGACTGCGTGGAGAAAAATAGCTGTTTCTTCTGTATCTAAGAAAAACAGAAAATCGTATTTAACAGAAAGAGGCTTTGAGATAAAAGGGTATAAACCTCAAGCTATAGATAAGTTATTTGCTAAAGAAACGAGAAAAGGTATGGAGTTTGATGCTTTTTCTTGGTTAAAAGAGCAGTACGGAAATGGCAATAAAGCAGAGTGGCTATCTTTATACGGAGAAGCAAGAGCTGAATTTGCCAAAAAAGAAGAAGAAAGAAAAGAGAAGGAACGACAGCAAAGTATTAATGATCGAAAAGCCAGATATCAATTACAGTTAAATTTAGAATCAGCTCCTATCTTGGAATCAAATAAAGAGCTGTATTACCTACATATAAGAGAACAGCTTTCACATCAGCTGTCAAAAGACATTAAAACAAACTCAAAGTATATTGAAAACTATGCGCCGCATACTGAACTTGAAGATGAATTAATAAAAAACGGTGATTTAACACGTCATGATTATGAAACGGTTAATGACTTTTTTCAAGAGCTCACCGGCGGCGTAAGCTCAGAATTAGACAGATACTCAACGATTATCTTGTTCGAAACGTATGAAGATGTATACGAGGTATTTATCACCGATAAGATTTACGAAATCATTCCAACTATGATTATGGATGATCTTCCTGCTTCATTTAAAGAAGAATATAAATCCTATACAAATGCTTCAGTAACAAGAATGGATATTATAAAAGCACTTAGAAGTGATTTATCGGATTTGGTCTATGAATATAAAAGAATGCTTGTAGAAGAAAAGCTTTCCGATGTACTAGAAGTTTCAGATCACAACTTAACGATCGAAGAGCATCAGGAGAGATATCAACAGCAGCTTGAAGAAAGACGATTACAACAAGAACGTGAACGTGAAGAAAAGAAAAAGCTGATTGAAGAAGAACAGCGACAGTTAAATTATATTTTTGGTGCCGAATACGAAATGGACCCAAGGAAAGAAACGGAATACATCCTTCATCTCGGTGATACAAACACAGGAAAAACGTATACGGCATTAAAGTCATTAAAAAAAGCTGCTTCGGGTAATTACTTAGCGCCGCTTCGCCTGTTAGCTTTAGAAGTTTTTGAAAAGCTGAACAAAGACGGAGTCGCTTGTTCGTTAAAAACAGGTGAAGAAGAAAAGATTGTTGAAGACGCTCAGCATATGGCCGGTACCGTAGAGATGTTTAGTGAATTAGAACATGGCGATGTAACCGTAATTGATGAAGCACAAATGATTCAAGACAGAGACCGAGGGTTTTCATGGTATAAAGCCATCACACGAGCTAATGCCAAACAAGTTCATGTGATCGGGAGTTTAAGTATTCGAAGTATGTTAGAAGAGATGTTAGACGGTGTGATCTCAGAAATTCATGAGTATGAAAGAGATATACCTTTAAAAGTAGATCTTCGAAGGTTTAAAATTGAACAAGTAAAACCCGCAGATGCTTTAATTGTTTTCTCGCGTAAGAAAGTGCTCCAGACAGCGGCTAAGCTAGAAAAAGATGGTCACAAAGTTAGTGTGATTTATGGAAGTATGCCGCCTGAAACGAGAAGAAAACAAATTGAGCAGTTCATTAATAGAGAAACAAATGTCATTGTGTCTACAGATGCGATTGGAATGGGGTTAAATCTTCCAATTAGACGAATTGTCCTTTTAGAAAACATGAAGTTTGACGGGCAAAAGAGGAGATTGCTGACTTCTCAAGAGTTAAAGCAGATTGCAGGTCGTGCTGGAAGGAAGGGGCTCTACAATGTTGGAGAAGTTGCATTCGCTAAAGATGCAAAACAAATGAGAGAACTGTTATTTTCAACAGACGAGCAAATCAGCAAATTTTCAATTGCGCCTACTTCAGATATGCTAAGAAGATTTAAAGAATATCATCATGACCTCGGAACGTTTTTTGACATGTGGGCTAAATTTAAAAATCCAAAAGGTACACAAAAATCAAACCTGGCACAAGAACGTGAGCTTTATGAGGAAGTGAAAGACACGCTTATTGAGGCGAAAATGCCCATTGTTGATTTATACGGCTACTTGCAGCTGCCGTTTTCAGCAAAAGAAAACTCCTTGAAAAAGCAGTGGGTTGCCAGCATGAATGCGATTGTTAACAGAGAAGAGTTACCTGAACCACGGATGATAGAAGGCTCACTGGAAAAATTAGAGCTATCTTATAAGGCGATTGGCCTGCATCTTTTATTTTTATATCGAATGGACAGAAGGCCAGAGGCTATTTACTGGGAGCGTGTACGAGAAGAGCTTACCGATAAAATCCATAACGTATTAAGAAAAGATATGAAAAAATTTAAAAGAACATGCAGTGCGTGTTCTAAAGACCTTCCTTGGAATCATGATCATGCGATATGCGATTCGTGTTTTCATAAAAGATTCCGCAGAAGACATGGGGACGAAGATTTTAATTACTAAGATGTAGTGATAAAAAGTGGCTTCTACGAACGTATTTTAGTTAAAGAAAGGTCCGAACGATTTGGATTTTTGATCGAGAATCCAATTGGTTCGGCTTTTTTTATTGTGAAGGTAGCTTTCATGTGTTTCGTTCCTTCTAGCAGTTGATTGGAGGGCAAGGCAAAGACTCCTGTGGGAAAAGCGGAACAGGTGAGACCACGCAGAAAGCGACGTCTTACACGGAAATCAACTGAGGTGTAACATTGGTTCAGCTCATGTATCTCATTTATTTGTCTTTAGATTGGATGCATTTCTTTATGTTTCAATCTTATTTTTCGGATAGGCTTTTTATCTTTTTTCTATAAATTTCTGCGTCAAAGCAGATTTTTGTAGAAAAAAATCGGAAATGTATAAGCGGTCATCTTGTAAAAAGACGAATAAATTATTATGATATAGAGTGGAACTGATATTTTAAAGAGTTCCGTGATTTTTTTGTTGGGCGGACGTGTATTGTATTAGAGTAAGTTTGCTATCATTCGTTATATTAAAAGCAGCACTTTTAAATAGAGATACGGTTCGTAATAGAAGGGAAGAGGATGATGACAAGTCATAACAAAGAAAACAAAGCTGCAGTCGAGCAGTACAGTAAAGGGAAGATTTTGTGGCAATTAACCCGTCCTCATACGCTAACAGCATCGTTTGTACCGGTTTTAATTGGAACAGTTCTAGCCATGTTTTATGGCCATGTGAACGTTTGGATGTTTCTTGCGATGCTTTTTTCATGTTTGTGGATTCAAATTGCGACGAACTTATTTAACGAGTACTATGATTTTAAACGCGGGTTAGACACAGAAGACTCCGTAGGTATCGGAGGAGCCATCGTCAGACACGGCATGAAACCGAAAACGGTATTAAATTTAGCACTGATTTCTTATGGAATTGCTCTTATTTTAGGTGTATATATATGTGCAAACAGCAGCTGGTGGCTTGCTTTAGTTGGATTAGTAGGTATGGCGATTGGTTATTTGTATACGGGCGGACCGCTTCCGATTGCGTATACGCCGTTTGGAGAATTATTTTCAGGTCTTTGCATGGGCGCGATGTTCGTATTGATTTCATTTTTTATTCAAACGAATACAGTAACGTCTGAAAGCATCTTTGTATCACTTCCGATTGCGATTTTAGTAGGTGCGATTAATTTGTCTAACAACATTCGTGATATAGAAGAAGATACAAAAGGCGGACGTCGTACGCTAGCCATTTTATTAGGTTCTAAAAATGCGATTAGATTTTTAGCTGCTTTGTTTGGCATTGCGTATATTTGGACCGTTGCATTAGTGGTATTCTTCGATATTAGTCCTTGGATTTTCTTAGTGTTTCTTAGTGCACCTAAGCCAATTCAAGCCGTACAAGCATTTGTACGCGGAGAGCTTATTGCAATGAAAGCAACCGCGCAAACAAATACATTTTTTGGATTTACTTTATCAATTGGATTATTAATTGGCTATTTAGTAAGCTGATTGCGTGGAAAAAGCCTGTCTTTTTAAAGACAGGCTTTATGTTATGCTCCAGTTATTTTTCCTTTTACTGCGCTAAGAAATGCGTTCATATTTTCAGAAGATGAAAAGCTGGCTTGAGCTTGTTTTGGTCCGCCGCCGCCTTTTCCATCGTAAAGCGGAAGCAATTCTTTATAAAGTTCTCCGCATTTTACCTCACTGCCGCTGTGAGCCAGTAAGACTTTTTGATCACTTGAAAAGGCAAAAAGAAGCGTCGTATCAGGTGTTTGAAGAAGCTGCTTCGTCAAAGCTTGCACATCTTTTAGTGTGCGGTTTTCAAAGTGATGGCATAGAAATGAACCTTCTTTTTTGGCTTCTAATTCACTTGCTAAATAAGCTGCATTTTCATTTTTTAATTCTTCTAGTTGTTTTTGCAGCTCTTTTTGTTCAGTCTCCAATTTTTTAATGCGTTCTACAACTAATTCACGGCTTGTGCTGAATTTATTGCTAAGTTCTGCCACGATTTCTTGAGACTGCTGATAATCAGCTAATGCACGCATACCGCATTTAAAAAAGAGGCGTGTATTGCCGCGCTGCTTTTCTGTTTTCGTAAGTTTAATAAGGCCAAGCTCTCCAATTTGGTTCACATGAGTACCGCAGCAGGCAGAAACATCAATGCCTTCAATTTCCACGATGCGTACCACTTCGTCTTCTAGGTCGGGCACTTTGCGAAGCGCAAGAGTATGCAGATCTTCTTTTGTCACTTCGTACGTTTTAATGTGACGGTTGCTGTAAATAGCCTCATTTACAACTTTTTCAATATGTAATAACTGCTCATGAGATAACTGAGGTACATTCAAATCGATAGAGACTGCTTCGCTTCCTAAGTGAAAGCTAACGGTGTGAATATCATATGTATCGATTAATAGAGCCGAAAGTAAGTGCTGTCCGCTGTGCTGCTGCATATGATCAAAGCGGCGTTGCCAGTCAATTTCACACGTGACGTTCGTTTGTTCAGGTAGTGTATCGACGATATGATATACTCCTCCATTTTCTTCATACACATCTTTTACGTCGATTCCTGCAATATTACCGTAGTCAGAAGGCTGTCCGCCTCCTTCTGGATAAAAAGCGGTTTGTTTTAACGTTAATGCGTAGCCATTTGAAAGAGAGCGCGTCTCTATCACTTCAGTTTCCCATGTTTTTATATAGGGGTTGCTATAATAAAGTCTTTCTGTCATATTCATCATCCTTTCTAGTAAAACCATATCTAACTTTTTCTATAGTATCAGAAATATGTTTCTTCGAACATGGATAAACTAACTTGTAACAATAAAACTGGGTGGGACATATGAAAAATACTGTTTATATTTATACAAGGGATTTAAAAAGAATTTTCACCAATTGGGCGATGATTATCATTGTGCTGACGCTTATGATTCTGCCGTCTTTTTACGCATGGTTTAATATAAAAGCATCTTGGGATCCATACGGGCGGACTGAAGGTATTGCCATTGCAGTAACAAGCAAAGACGAAGGTTCTACGATAAGAGGTCAGCACGTGAACGTGGGAAAAGATATTATTGCAACGTTAAAAAAAAATAAAACGCTTGGATGGACGTTTGTCTCAAAAGAAAAAGCTGATCACGGAGTAAAGCACGGAGACTATTATGCAAGTATTGTTATTCCAAAAGATTTTTCACAAAAGCTTGGTACCGTTCTTCAAGATCGTTTGGAAAAACCGGTCATTATTTACAAAGTGAACGAAAAAATAAACGCAGTGGCGCCTAAAATTACAAGTAAAGGAGCCAGCAGCTTAACACAACAGATTAGTGAAAAATTCGTCAAAACAGCGAATGGAGCTATTTTTTCAGTGTTTAACGAACTAGGTATTACACTGCAGAGAGATTTGCCAACCATTCAACAAGTTGAACAACGGATTTTTGAACTTGAAAATCGTCTTCCAGAAATCAAAAAAGTAATTAATGAAGCGAATGACACTACTCAAAAAGCTGGAGCAATTGTATCAAAAGCCCAGGCTGCTCTTCCTGAAGTAGAGAGATTAACAGCTGACGGCGCACAGATGACTCAGCAGCTCAATACGTTTTTAACTAAAAGCGACGAAGTTTTAAAAACCGCTGAGCCGACGATCAACGAAACGCTGAACCGTGTTCAGCAGCGAGCTCTCGGAGTGCAAGAATTGAAGAATCAGCTGATAGAAAAAGATATAGCACCGGCTGAAGTCAACGCAGCAGCGGAACAGCTAAAAGGGCAGTTAACAAAACAAATTGCTGACACAGGAGAGATTCTTACACTTCTTACAGATTTAAATGCGTTATCTCAACAAAAAGTTCTTTCACCTGTTATTAATGACGTAAAAGATGTAAATACGCTTTTACAGCAGCAGCTTTCGGATGTAAACATTCTGCAGCAACAAACAAAGAATGGGGATTTTTCCAATCAAAGCGTACTTGATAGGTTCAGCTCTCGCACCGATCAAGCCGTTTCTAGATTAAATGCGTTAACGAATTCATATTCTTCTACGATTGTGCCTGCTGTTCAACAAGCAATCAAAGAAGGAAAGGATAAAACGGCAAGCGCAAACTCACTGCTTGATGAAGCCAATAAAAGCATACCGGATGTTTCTAACGTCCTGTCTAAAACAGCTAGTGGTATTTTGCTTGGACAACAGGAGCTTGGGGAAATAGCAAAAGACTTTCCACGAATTGAAAAAAACGTGCACAATATAGCGGATAAAATACGAGAATTTCAGCAAAAAGAAAATATTGAAGATATTATTAATTTGCTAAAGAATGATGTGCAAAAAGAAAGTGACTTTTTTGCTAAGCCGGTTCTTTTAAAAGAAGAAAGACTTTACCCGATTCCGAACTACGGCTCAGCTATGTCTCCGTTTTATACAACGCTTTGCTTGTGGGTCGGTGCTTTGCTGTTAGTTTCGATTTTAAGCGTAGAAGTAGCGGATGAAGAGCGGTTCAAAAGCTACGAAGTTTATCTTGGCAGACTTTTAACGTTTTTGTCTATTGCTCTTGTCCAAGCTTTTATTGTGACGATAGGCGATTTGTTTTTAATCAAAACGTACGTCGTAGATAAAGTGCCTTTTATCTTTTTAGGCTTGCTTTGCAGCTTCGTGTTTATGACGATTGTCTATACGCTTGTTGCGATATTTGGCAATGCAGGAAAAGCGATGGCGATTGTTTTACTTGTGCTGCAGCTTTCCGCTGCAGGCGGTACATTTCCGATTCAAGTCGTGCCTGCTTTTTTTCAAGCAATCAATCCGTTTTTACCATTTACTTATGCAATAAGCATGATGAGAGAAGTGGTAGGAGGCATGTTAGCGGACATTGTCAGAAAAGACGTTACGGTGCTTCTTTGCATTTGGCTTGGCGTGCTGCTCGTTGGCATTTTTCTTCATAAGCCTCTTAGTAAAACGAGTGCAAAATTAACAAAAAAAGCGCGTGAAAGTAAATTAATTCATTAAAAAAACGTTTTGGGTTTCCAGACAGAACAAAATGCGGTAGTGTAGATAGAAAGGAGTGATAAGCATGGGTATATTAGATGGACTATTAGGAAATGCATCAGAAGCAGATATAAGAGGAACTGAAAAAGATTTACAAAACATTTTAATTGCCAACGAGCGAGTGGAACAAGCATATAAAGTCATTCGTGATTTAATGGTGTTTACGACGAAACGCTTAATTATCGTTGATAAGCAAGGAGTGACGGGAAAGAAAACAGATTATCATTCCATTCCTTATAAGACGATTACCCATTTTAGCGTAGAAACGGCTGGAACATTTGATTTAGATGCGGAATTAAATATTTGGGTATCGGGTTCTAGCGCGCCGATCTCAAAAGAATTTCGTAAAGATAAAAGTATTTACGACGTGCAAAAAGTATTAGCATCTTATGTATTAGATTAAAAAAGTTGAGCCATGAAAAATTGGCTCGACTTTTTTATGCTTGTGTAAAACGGGAAAGGATAATATCTTCTTTCTTGCATGCAGCTGTTTAAAAAATAATCAGGTTGTTGTCCTTCTATATTTGTTTATTTCACTCATTACTGAAATGCATGAAAACGATTTACATAATGAATTATACAGAATAAAAAAACCGTGATATGCTTTTTTTAGAGAAAAAAGGAAGTGACCAACTGTGAGTTATACCGTAATTGGAACATCATCTTTTCGCAAAACAAATGTTGCGCTTTTTGCAGCAGGCTTCAACACATTTTCGATTTTATATTGTACACAGGCCATTTTACCCGAATTTTCTAGAGAGTTTGGGATATCTCCGGCGTTTGCGAGTTTATCTCTTTCGTTAACAACCATCACGCTAGCCGTTAGCATGCTTTTTTTAGGTTCTTTATCAGAAGTGTGGGGACGGAAGAAACTGATGGGCCTATCGTTAATTTTTGCGTCATTGCTATGCATCATGACAGCATTTAGCTCTACCTTTGAAACGCTGTTAGTATTTCGTGTTATTCAAGGAATCGTGTTAGCAGGGCTGCCTTCTGTGGCCATGGCTTACTTAGGAGAAGAAATTGAACCAGGGAGTTTAGGAAAAGCGATGGGGATTTATATAAGCGGCAACGCCTTTGGAGGCGTTGCGGGAAGGCTTATGACAGGGGTGCTCACGGAATATTTCAACTGGTCCGTAGCTCTTGATGTTGTAAGCGCAATCAGTTTACTGGCCACCTTTGTTTTTTTTATGAACTTGCCAGATTCACAAAACTTTACTTCCAGGTCCTTTGAACTTCGTCAGCTTACCGGCTCTCTTCGCAGTCATCTTCAAGATAAAGGGATGCTTTGTCTTTTTGCTATTGGTTTTGCACTGCTTGGAAGTAACGTAGCATTATACAATTATATTGGATACGCTTTATCCGCTCCTCCGTATTCTTGGAATCATACGCTTGTAAGTTTTATTTTTGTTATTTTTTTTGTAGGAGTATTCAGCTCGGTCTGGATGGGGACGCTGGCGGATCGATACGGCCGGAGAAAAGTGCTGTTATGTACGATTGCTGTTACGCTTATAGGTTCCATCATTACGCTGCATCCAGTTTTATGGATAAAAATTACCGGGCTTTTGCTGCTGACTTTTGGCTTTTTTGGAAGTCATTCCATTGCAAGCAGCTGGGTGGGAAGAAGAGCCACTCATGACAAAGCTCAGGCTTCGTCTTTGTATTTGTTTTTTTACTATGCAGGATCAAGCGTTGGCGGGACGGTGGCTGGATTATGCTGGAGCGCGTACGGCTGGAAAGGTGTTATTGCTTTAATTGGTGTGTTTCTTACAACAGCCTTTTTCCTAGCTGTTCGTTTGTCAAAAATGCCGGCTCAGCAGACGCATGTTCACTAAGAAAATGTAAAGACATATAGCTATTGATTTAAAAAAAGAGGCCCGTACAAAAGGATTTTAGCCCAAGTGAAAAACGAACCATCGATCAACATGTTTGATTAGTGGTTCGTTTTTTTTGTTATGGTGAACATAGTTTCATCTTTTTCGTTCCTTCTAGCAGTTGATTGGAGGGCAAGACGGAGACTCCTGCGGGAAAGCGGAACAGGTGAGACCCCCCAGGAGCGGAAGCGACGAGGAGGCTCAGCGGCCGCCCGCGGAAAGCGAAGTCTTGCACGGAAATCCACTGCGGTGTCGCAAGTGATTTATACTAGCTACTTTAGTCTTTAGATTGAAGTAATTTAGTTATGTCTTAATTTCTTCTCTTAGTTTAAAAGTTGAATAAAAAGCTCCGCTACTTTTTTATGAGCGCTGTTAGCAGGATAGATATAAGAAAAACGGCGCTTAAAAGGAGCGGTGTTAACGTTGAGAATCGATAGGTGTTTTTGTTCTACATCTTCTTTAATAGCGCAAAGCGACAGCACAGACATTCCTAAATCGTGAACGATGGCTTCTTTAATTCCTTGATTGCTGCTGATCGTTAGCATGCTTTTCATTTTTAAACCGTTGGACATTAGAACGTGATCTAAATATTCTCTTGTTCCAGAGCCTTTTTCACGCGCTACCCACCGCTGATTTTGTAAATCATCAATTTCTACTTTTTTAAGCAGAGCTAAAGGGTGATCCACTGACGCCACGATGGCAAGCTCATCGTCCATAAAGGACTGAATATGTAAGTCGGATTCTTCCGTGTGTCCTTCAATAAGCCCTACGTCTACTTTGAAATGACGAACAAGCTGAGCGATTTCCTTTGTATTACCGATAGTCACTTCTACATCAATATCAGGATATTGTTCACGAAGCTTTGCTAAAAATGAAGGGAGAATATATTCGCCAATCGTGAAACTGGCGCCAATCGTTAGCATTCCTTTGACACGGTGATGATGTTCATAAATATCTCGTTTCGTATGCTCATATATCTGAATCATTTGTTTAGCACGATCGTATAAAATTTCGCCGCTGGGTGTGATTTTTAACATTTTAGGTGAACGAAGGAACAGGGAAGTTTGAAATTCTTTTTCAAGATTTTTGATGTGTACGCTTACGCTTGGCTGTGAAATCATTAACTTTTCCGCAGCTTTTGTAAAGCTTTGCTCTTCTACAACAGAAACAAACGTCTTTAACGCATCATAGTACATAGAGTATGGCTCCTTTTATATTAAAAAAATTAATTATAAACATTATAAAACATTACTATTGTAATAACTAGAGGCACTTGGCTAAGACAAACAAAACGAGATGCTGACTTAAAGGAGTATTTTGGCTTATAACGAAGGCAGCACACGCAATTCATTTACAGTTATTTGTATTTCATCTATAAAACTATTAAACACTTTTTTGTCATCTATTTGTAACAAAAGTAAAAAAAGTACTTGTTTTTTCCAAAAAACATACTATAATATTAACTGTAATGCGATGAGTAATACAGTTAATACACCTAGTACACACATCATGATTTTGGGTAGATGAAGGGAGGCAGACTATGTTCGATTTAGATATTCGTAGTCGCAAGCCGATATACGAGCAATTAGTAGATAAATTGAAAGAGCTTATTATTCATGAAGTCTTTAAGGCCGATCAAAAGCTTCCATCTGTTCGGCTGTTAGCAAAAGAATTAACGATTAATCCAAATACAATTCAAAAAGCGTATCGTGAACTAGAACATCAGAATTATATTTATTCAGTTCCAGGCAAAGGAAGTTTTGTAACGCCTCAAGTTGATACACTAAATAACGAGAAGGTGAAAAAGATGAAAGAAGAATTAGTGAAACTGTTGGCAGAAGCTATGTATTTAGGGATGGATAAAGATGAAATTCTATCACTTATTTCACAGGCTGAAAAAGCAGTAAAAGGAGGAAGCGATAGTGATTGAACTGAAGGCGATAAAAAAAGAGTTTGAAGAAATGGAAGCTCTAAGAGACGTCACGCTTTCTATAAAAAAAGGATCTATTTACGGACTGCTTGGCTCGAACGGGGCAGGGAAAACAACGCTATTAAAAATCATTGCAGGTATTTACAAGCAAGATCACGGGAAAATCGCAATAGACGGCGAGGAAGTATTTGAAAACGTTGGCTTAAAAGAACGTCTTATTTTTATGCCAGATTCTCTTTATTTTTTCCCTCAAACAACGATTAAGCAATTAGCGTCTTTTTATAGAAGCGTCTATCCGACTTGGAACGAAGAGCGGTTTCAAAAATTAAAAGAAGCTTTCCCAATTCAATTACATAAAAAGGTACACAGAATGTCCAAGGGAATGCAGCGTCAAGTAGGTTTTTGGTTAGCGATGTCTGCTATGCCTGATGTACTTATCTTAGATGAGCCGCTCGATGGGTTAGATGCGGTAATGCGTCAAAAAATTAAAAACCTTCTTGTTCAAGACGTGGCAGAACGGGAAATGACGATTTTAATTTCATCACATAACTTACGAGAAGTGGAAGATCTTTGCGATCATGTAGGCATCTTGCATCACGGTCAATTATTAATTGAAAAAGAACTGGATGATTTAAAATCAGACGTGCACAAAATTCAAGTTGCATTTGAAGGAGATGTGCCTCTAGCGCTTTATGACACGCTGGACATTTTATATCAAGAAAAACGAGGAAGCGTCTTGCTTTGTATTGTTCGAGGAAAAGAAAATCACTTAGTCAACAAAGTTCGATCGTATAAGCCTTTAATTTTTGACATCTTGCCACTTACGCTGGAAGAAATCTTTATTTATGAAATGGGGGATGTGGGTTATGCAATCGAAAACATCATCGTTTAACCGCGGCATGTGGATTCAATCCATGAGAAACGTGGGATGGATTGGGCTTGTCTACTTGTTAGTACTACTGTTCGCTTTGCCTTTACAACTAATTTTCACTTTTACAGGAAAGGTTGAGCCTTATATAGAGAAACCAGACACGTTATTTGACGTATTTGGCGGGCTAGAATTCGTGCTTATGTTCGTTGTACCAGTGTTACTTGGTATTTTCCTATTTCGATATATACAAACGAAGATTGCGGCTGACTATATTCATAGTTTACCAATTAAACGTTCTACGTTGTTTCATCAAAACATGCTTCTAGGCGCGTTGGTTTTAGTTGTTCCGATTTTAATTACGGGAATCGTGACTTTTGCCGTTAAAGGGGTTTTAACTGTTGAGAATGTTTATACAACAGGCGACGTTCTAAGCTGGGTCGGGTACGGTATTCTGATTAATTTATTTGTCCTAACTGGAACTGTTTTAGCCGGAATGTTCACCGGGATGTCTGTTCTGCAAGGAATCTTTTTATACGTTCTATTCCTTCTCCCGGGCGGAATTTCTTATTTAGCTATATCGAATGTAAAGTTTTACTGGTACGGCTATGCGTATGACTATTACGTGAACAAAAATGTTGACAGCCTTATCCCGTTTTTACACGTAGCGAAATTGACAGCTCATAAAAGCTTTTCTACTAGTGTATTTGTTTATATTGGACTCATTGTCTTATTTTACATCGTTGCTTTAATCACCTATCAAAAAAGAAGAGTAGAAGCTGCTACGCTAACCATTTCAGTTGGCTGGTTAAAACCTGTATTCGTATACGGAGTAACCGCTTGTTCACTCATGTTAGGCGGATTTTACTTTATTAGCATGAAAGGTGAATTTTTATGGATGGTCGTGGGCTATATTATTGGTTCATTAATAGGCTATACAGTTGCTCAAATTATTTTAAATAAAACGTGGCGCATCTTTACGAAATGGAAAGGGTATCTAGGGTTTGTTATAGCTGCAGCTATTGTGGGCTTCATCATTCATCTAGATGTGTTTGGATATTCTACCAAAGTGCCAGCAGCTTCAGAGATTGAAAGTGTATATTTCGATGAAGATATATATCCATTGACTGATAAACCTGAAAACTATGCAAAGGGAATGAATGGCTATTATGAAGCGCCATATTACTATACAAGTAAAGAAACGATTAAGAGCGTTCGTCAGCTGCAAAAACAAATTACAGCATCTAAAGATAAGAAGATGGATCCTGAAAAACAAAGTGAAATAGAGGGCAGCAATGGAAAAATCGCGGTATTTGCTTACAAATTAAAAAATGGAAAACAATTGGTCCGAGAATACTTTATTCCATTTTCAGATTATAAAGCTTTTTATAAAGAAATTGCGGAAACAAAAGAGTACAAAGAAAATTTCCATCCGCTTTTACGAACACAAAACACAGATAAAATTAAAAGCGTAAGTTTTTCTGTTCCAGGAAAGTCAAATTCCATTAATATTACAAATCCAGAAAAAGTGCAAGAGCTTATACACGTAGTCAAACAGTCGATGATGAACGAAACGTTTGATGAAATGTACAGCACAAAAGAAAGCTGGGCGTCAATCAATTTCATGGATGGAAAAGGACAGTATGTTCAAGAAGCATCTTGGGAGAAGTCGTATAGCGAAGTAGAAGCATGGCTGAAGAAAGAGCATTTATATGAACGTGCTCGCATTATGCCAAAGGACGTAGAAAAAACCGAAGTCTTTAAAAATTCTTCTCATCTTAAAAATGATTATCGTCTTCAAGAAGAGTTTACATCTCTAACGAAGGATGAGAAAGCAATTAAAGTAAAAAACAATCAGCAGGTAGAAACACTTCTTCAACATGCGAACTTACGAGACACGGGAGATTATCTTGTTGCTTTTTATTACAAAGATCAAGTAGATACTCCTCAGGTTTACATGTTGAATGAAAATGAGCTGCCAAACGAACTAAAAGAAAAACTAAAATAACAAGGGAGAACTTATTATGTGCGGCGAGGAATTGCAAGATTATTTGAATCAGGTGCTGGCTTATTTATTGAAAAATGGCGTGAATAGACAAGACGCCGAAGATATTACGCAAGAAGTAGCATTAAAATATTTAGAAAAACAAGAAATGGTCGATCCTGAAAAAATAAAAGCTTGGATGTTTCGCGTCGCATTAAATAAACGGTGTGATTTAGGAAGGCGTAAAATAGTGAAAGACCGCTATACGTCTTCTTACAAAGAAGAGCCCGTTATGTATACGCCTATTCAGCAGGTGCTTAGAAATGAAGAAGCGGCTGAATGTCAGGCGATTTTAAATAAATTGAATCCTAAGTATCGCAATTTGCTTCTATTAAAATATGGATTTGGATTTAAATATGAAGAAATTGCCGAGTTATTAAATATGCAGATGACTACGTTAAAATCAGCTCTTTACCGCGCGCGCAAATACTTTGTAAAGGGATATAATGAAGTCATTTAATATAAATGAAACAGCAGCAGTTTGTGTAAAAAGTTCTTTTTCACAAACTACTGCTGTTTTTTTCGTATTTTTCTTCTTTGGACGGCATAGATAATCAAACTGATCGCACAAAAAGCTAAAGTGATCTCAATGACGTCAGTATAAGAAGAGGTTGTATTAAAAAAGGAACCGAAAATAAATAAAGCGAGCGTCCAAATGAAACCAAAAGAAAATGAGACTTTAATGTAATGACGATGCTTCATTCCGCTTGCTCCGAGAAAAAAAGGCATCACATGCCGCATTCCTGGTAAAAAATAGCTTGCGATGATGGCATGAGATCCATATTCTTGGATCGTTCGCTCGACTTTCATCACATTTTTTTCCCATCGCGGGCGTTTTAATAGCGCAAGCGCCTGAGTTGAAAAAAGACTGGCTATCAAAAACTTAAGATATAAGCTAATCATCATGCCGCTGTAGGTAAGTATAAAAGCTGGAATATACTGAACGGACGGAGATGTAGCCTGACTGCCCGCAAGCATAATATATACCGGGTCAGGAATAGGAGTAAGGTTGGCTCCGACTAAAATGATAAAAAAGAAATATCCGTAGCCTAATTGGTTAATGGCTCCGATAAGCTGATCAATCACGTTTTCTTCCTCCTTTCTTCATTAGAATACGAGAGAGTGACACACAGTGTTCGCTCAAAATAAAAATAAAGTATAGGTACGCACAACATAGAAAAAAAGAGTTATAATAAATAAGAATGTACGTTCTTCTTTTGGGGATTAATTATACAGAAAGAGGTGATAGTATGAAAATGATGTACCCTAAAAACGGCAAAGTTATTCTTCATATTGATGCCAATGCTTTTTATGCATCTGTTGAAACCGCACATGATCATACGCTCAAAGATAAGCCTCTTGCTATTGCTGGCAATCCAAAGGAACGAAGAGGAATTGTTGTAACCTGTAACTATATTGCTCGTAACCGCGGAGTATATGCGCCAATGCCTCTTTGGGAAGCGAAAAGAAAATGCCCTGAGCTGGTTGTTATAAAACCTAATTTTCCATTATATCGCCAAGTGTCCAAAAACATGTTTGATTATTTAGTAACCATTTCACCTCTTTTAGAGCCTGCTTCCATTGATGAAGGCTATTTGGATATTACAAATTGTGCTGAATTAGGCTCTCCTCTTGACATAGCAAAGTCCATTCAGCAGCATTTAATACAGACGCTGCAAATTCCTGTGTCAATTGGAATCGCGCCGAATAAATTTTTAGCCAAAACGGCAAGTGATATGCAAAAACCTTTAGGGATTACCGTCCTTCGAAAAAGAGATGTCCAAACAGTTCTTTGGCCAAAAGCCGTAGAGGAAATGCACGGAATCGGTAAAAAAACAGCTGAGAAGCTAAATGCGATTAAGATCGTGACCATCGGTGATCTAGCAAAAGCCGCTCCCGGTCCTCTTAAACAAACTCTCGGAGTAAAAGGAGAAGTTATGAAAGAACGAGCATGGGGCCAAGATGATCGACAGGTGAACCCTGATCGCCAATCACAGTTTAAATCTATTGGAAACTCTACGACGCTATCTCAAAATGCAGTAGATGAACATGAAGTTCTCCCTATTTTAAATAAACTATCGCATTCTGTAAGCTCTCGTATGAAAGCGAAAAAAGTTGTAAGCAAAACGATTCAATTAACGATACGATACAGTGATTTTAAAACCATTACTCGAAGCCAAACTATTTCAAAAGCAATTAGCGAGCCAAAAGATCTTTTTCATTACAGTGCGGTATTATTTCAAAGGCACTGGAACGGAGAACCGATTCGTTTATTAGGCGTAGCTGCTCTTCACGTGAGCCACCATCTTCAGGAAGAAGAACAATTAGATTTGTTTACATATGGAGAGCAAGCAAAAAAAGAGCCTTTATACAAAGCGGTCGAAAGTTTGCGTGAAAAATATGGAGATAACATTATTCAAAGCGGTTTAAAAAAACAAAGAGGAAAAAAAGAGAGGTAACTCTCTTTTTTTGTATAAAATAATAGGTTTACACTCATTATAGAAGGGGAAGTACATTACTATCACGGTAATCAAAGTGATTACAAAATGAATTTGATTGCGACTTTTTTGATTGTCTGCAATGAAATTACATAAAATAATCTATGAGGTGATCTTATGTCAGACGTACTATTTACATCTAAAGCAACAGCGGTAGGAGGCCGAGATGGTCGAGTTAAATCAGATGATGGTATTATTGATTTAACCCTTGTAAATCCTTCTCCAAATAACAAGGAAGAAGGAACAAATCCCGAGCAGCTGTTTGCAGCAGGATATTCTGCTTGTTTTGACGGTGCTTTAAATTTAATCGCTAAGAAACAAAAAAAAGACATTGATTCGTCTATTACTGCAGAGGTAAGTCTACTAAAAGACCACACTGACGATGGCTTTAAAATTGGAGTGGTGTTAAACGCTCATATTAAAGGCGTTTCACAAGAAGTAGCTGAGAAGCTAGTAGAAGATGCACATCAATTCTGCCCGTATTCTAAAGCAACGCGTGGAAATGTTAACGTAACGTTAAATACAACGGCTGAGTAAACAAAAAACGCTTGGATTTTTCTTAAATCCAGGCGTTTTTTGTTTTGTGCAATTTTATATGGTCTATTTTTGATTGTACGTATGCAGCGATTGCAATAACTCCTGCAGCGTTTCTTTCAGCTTTTCTAATTCTCCCTGTGACTTATTCGTCATACTAAAAACTTCTTCTGGAATATGACAAGCTTTATCACGTAATTTTTTTCCTTTTTCGGTTAAACTAATAAAAACAACGCGTTCATCTTCATGAGAACGCTGACGAATCACTAATTCTTGATCCTGCATTCTTTTTAGCATAGGAGTAAGGGTGCCTGAATCCAAATACAGAAGTTCGCCCATTTTTTTTACGCTGAGTGTTTCATGTTCCCATAAAACAAGAAGGGCTAAATACTGCGGATAGGTTACTCCTAATTTATCGAGCAGCGGCTTGTACACCTTTGTAATTTCTCGAGACGTGGCGTAAATTGAGAAACAAAGCTGATTTTCTAGCTGCAGCTGCTTATAAAGTTGTTCCATTCATGTTGCCTCCAGTCTATTGCTTTTTATTTAATTATACACAATTAAATAGCGGTGTCCAATAACGCCGGATGAAAAAGTAATCAAGCTGTAAATAAAAAATGGGAATTTTACATATACTAAGAAAAAAAGGGAGCTGTGCACATGTATTTTGCAAAAAAAGCCGTAGAAGAAGAAGTAGATCAAATGATGGATACGACTGTATATGCGTGTCAATCTGAATCATGTAATGGGTGGATGAGAGAAGATTTTGTTACGGTTGATTATAACTGTCCGATGTGCGGAACGGAAATGTCACAGGAAGTACGCGAGCTGCCGAAAATTAAGTACGATCACCAATTTTATAATAAATAAAAAAAGAAGCAACTGCTTCTTTTTTTATTTTTCACTAAAATTTCATTAAGCTGCGCTAGACTAAGAACCAACATACTATGAAGGTGAGGAATATCAGAATGAATCAAGGGAACTTTTTGAAAGGTTTATTTTGGGGAACCTTATTTAGTATTCCTATTTGGATTTCATTGTTTGGCTGGTTCCGCATTTTATCACATCTTGCATAGTTTCGTTTTATAAACCGTCATACGCGCCCTTATCTTTCTATTTCCGCTATAATAAAGGTGATAGAAAAAATAAGGAGCTGTTCTCATGATTCAATATAAAACGGAGCAAATGACGGTTTTTGAAAGCGCGCTATTTCAAACAACATCTGCAGTGATTGAAACAAAAGACTGTGTCATTGTTGTTGATCCAACGTGGCTTCCTCACGAAATTAATGAAATTAAACAGCATGTTCAAGGGATCTTAAACCACCGCAAGCTGTATGTGTTTTTTACTCATGGAGATTTTGATCACATCATTGGGTATGGGGTTTTCTTGGAATTAAATGCCACCTTTATCGGCAGCAAATTTTTAGAACAACACCCGGACAAAGAAGAAAAAGTTCAAATGATTAAGCAGTTTGATCATGACTATTATATAAAAAGATCCCATGATATTATATTCCCAGAGTTAGATATTGTTGTAACCGAAAATGAACAGCATATTACTTTAGGTGAAACATTCATTACCTGTTATTTTGCAAAAGGTCATACAAACGATGGCTTATTTATGATTGTCGATGATTCGATATGGATTGCAGGGGATTATTTATCGGATTTTGAATATCCGTACATATATGAAAGTGTAAACGATTACCGCGACACGCTTGCAACTGCCCGACATATTTTAGCCAAGCACCAAAATCTAACGCTAGTTCCCGGGCACGGAAAAACGACACATCACCGAGCTGAAATTCAAAGACGAGTGGAGATGGCCAGCTCTTATTTAGATGAACTGCAAGCGGCAGTGAAAGAAAACAGTAAAGAAGCGCTAGATAAGCTAAATGATAAACTGGCGTTTCCCTCAGATTTCACCGCACAATGTCATCAAAAAAACGTTGAAATTATGAAAAGAGAATTGCTGTTATAGAAATCGAGTGTACAGTCATCCCGTCGATATTAAAAGTAAGAAACCGCATCTTCTGTGGGAGATGCGGTTTCTTACTTTCCTTTATTTATCAATTAAATGAAACTTTTTCCTTTTATATCCGTTTATATAAATTAAGAAGTTATTTTATTTATAAAGGAGTATGACAATGGGGAAAAACGGTTGTATAAAATGCGGACATACAGAAGCAAAAACAAAAGAAATTGCTACAACGGGAACGGGACTGTCTAGATACCTAGATGTTCAGCACAATCACTTTACAGTGGTATATTGCACGAGCTGCGGGTATTCAGAGCTATATAATAAATCATCTTCAAGAGGCAGCAATATTATTGACTTATTTTTTGGAGGATGAAAATGTGTATCGATCTTATTGAAATTGATAAAGACCGGCGCGCTTCCTATTTGAACCTGCTATTAATAGGGGATGAAGACGAAAAAGTAGTGAAGTCGTATATAAATGAAGGTTCTTTATTTACCATTGTGTATGAAAAGAAGGAGATAGGAGTTGTGCAGTGCCTCACCGATGAAGAGGAACGGGCAGTAGAAGTAAAGAATATTGGTTTAAAAGAAGCATACAGAGGAAAAGGAATCGGCAGCAAAGTTATTAAAAAGTTAGAAGTACTGTATGAAGGTAACCATTATTCTAAAATGATTGTAGGAACAGCGGACTCCAGCCTTGAAAACATATCATTTTATAAAAAGGCAGGCTTTTATCAAAGGGGTGTCAAAAAGAATTTCTTTTTGCAGTACGTTCCACCGATTTACGAGAATGGCCTGCAAGCTATCGACATGATTATGTTTGAAAAAAAATTAAAAAGCAGAAGCGACTAACACGCTTCTGCTTTTAGTGATTAATCTAAAATTTGAAGTTTTACCGTTTTGCGTCCCCAATTTAAAGCTGAGCTTTGAGATGCCATAAATAAATCAACGCGAGTACCTTTAATCGCACCGCCAGTATCTCCAGCAATTGCTTCTCCGTAACCTTCTACGTATACGCGAGAACCTAATGGAATTACGCGAGGATCAACTGCAATTACTTTTCGATTAGGATTTGACCTTAGGTCGATGCCTGTAGCAGTGATTCCGCTGCAGCCCGCACAGTAAGCAGTATAAGCTGTTGCTTCAACTGTAATCTCTTTCGAAACCGACTTACTTTCTTGCGCTGGAGCAGGTGCCGGCGTTGAAGTCGACGGTGTTGAAGGAGCAGTAGTCGCTGGCGTTGATGGTTTTGCTTGAGCTGCAGCTTGTCCGCCTACTTGTAGCACTTGATTAATGTAAATCGTATTAGACGATAAGTTATTCCACTGTTTTAATTGAGAAATTGAAATGCCGTGTCGCTGTGCTACGCTCCACATTGTATCTCCAGGCTGAACTTTGTAACTTTTACTGTTGCTAGGAGCCGGGGATGCTTGCGTTTCGTTTGTTTTTTCTTGTACAGGTGTTGAAGGTGATGACGAAACTGTTCCTGTTCCGCTTATTTTTAGTACTTGATTCACATAAATTAAATGACTAGATAAGTTATTCCACTCTTTTAGCTGCTGTACAGAAGTACCGTTGTTTTTAGCGATACGATAAAGCGTGTCGCCTGATTTTACTGTATATGTATGGTTTGAAGATGTCGTAGTTGGAGTTGAACTAGATGAAGAGTCAGTAGATGTAGATCCAATTTGTAATGTTTGGTTTGCATAAATTAATGTCGAAGAAAGGCCATTCCACTTTTTTAAGTCTTCAACTGTTACATTATGCTGCTGTGAGATGCTGAATAACGTTTCTCCAGCTTTTACTTTATGCGTGTCTGTGTCAGCTGATGCTGCGTCTGCAATTCCAATTGATACTAAAGCTGTAGCCCCTAATGTAAAAATGTGTTTTTTCATCTAATATTTCTCCTTTATTTCCAATAGTTGTCTCTTATTCTATCAGCAATATGTAACAAACTCATGACAAAATGGTAGGTTTTATATTACAAATTTGTAACAATACGTCTAAAATTATAGAAAAAACGCGGTTTTTTTACGATTATGATGAAAAAAGTCTTAATTTGTCTGGAGAGATAGAATAGTAAAAAAGGTGTTCTGCTTTTATAAAAATGAAGAAGAAAGAAGCTATGCTATATTCAAATGACATGATAGAATAGACAAGTTAGAAATGAACGGATGAAAAGGGAGTTAGACATCTATGGAAAAACGCTCTATCTCTTCATATTTAAAAGCATGGGTGCGCGCACTTTCAATTGAGATTAATTATATGAAGAAACACGGCGGAGAAAAGTATACGGTAGGAAAAGGAGAATACTTAGGGCAGCAGGGAGATGCGTATCTTTACCGGTTTGAACGCACAGCCGATTTATACCTTTTTGATGGAGCTCAGGTACGCCTTGTCCACCAGCATAAAGAAAGTAAAGGAGAAGTTATCGGAACAGAAGGGTTTGATTTGTATCTTAAAATAGATGCGTTTATTGGACAAGAAGTAGACGAACTCGATATATATAACGAACCATGGGAATTATTGCAGGCTCTCATTGATAGACTCACGGAAGCAAAAGATTACAAGCAAAAAATAGTGAGAATCAAACGTCTTATGAGAGGTAATAGTCCTGTTCGTCATAAGGAGTATACGTCTAAGAACGCTCTTCATGAAGTGTTGCTGCGAGCGCGTTATAACCGTACTACTTATATTTGGGGGCCTCCTGGAACAGGAAAAACATATACGCTGTCCAAAATCGTGGCAAGCTATTACCGGAAATCAAAGCGGATCCTTTTATTATCTCACAGTAATGCAGCGGTGGACGGTTTGCTGCAAGAAACTGCGCGTCAGTTAAAAAAGAAAGAAGCTTGGAAAAAAGGAAAACTCATTCGATACGGAGCAACAAAAAGCAGCGGCTTAGAAAATATAAAAGTAGAAGAAGTCATTGGAGAAGATGATCCGGATTTAGCTCAGGAGATGCGTGATTTACAAGAAGAACGAGTTTACTTAAGCAGGTATCCCAATAGAGCACACCAGCTTCAGCAAGTTAATAAAAAGCTAAACGCCCTTCGTAACAAGTGGATTGAAGCGGAGAAAAATGTTTTTGATCAAGCGTATATTGTAGGTACTACTTTATCAAAAGCGGCTATTGACCGATTACTTTATCAAAGTGAATTTGATATGGTTGTGGTAGACGAAATTAGCATGGCATATGCACCGCAAATTGCTTTTGCAGCTGCGTTAGGAAAACGAATTATCGTGTGCGGCGATTTTAAACAGCTTCCCCCGGTATCTCAATCTTCTCATGCTGAAGTGAAGAAGTGGCTGCAGCGAGATTTATTTGAGCAGACGGGTCTTGTAGAGCAAGTAGAAAGCGGTGAGATACACCCGCATCTTTTTATGTTGACGAAGCAAAGAAGAATGCATAAAGATATCTCAGCTTTTACAAATCGCTATATTTACAGCAATCGAGTAGGGGATCATCCATCTGTCACAACAAGTCGAGAAGTAGTAGCAAGCAGCCGGCCGTTTGCTCATGAAGCAGCGCTTATGCTTAACATTGGTCATTTGCATTCTTCCGCTATGCGAGATGCTGCTTCTGGTTCACGCTACAATGTGATAACGGCTGTGTTGGCGGTAAGTTTGATGTTGCGGGCACGCAAATCTTCTTCAGCTACTATTGGCTATGTGACTCCTTATAAGTCTCAAGCTAAATTGGTCAATGCACTTCTTCAAGATATCGAACCAGCTATCGATATAATTGCAGCAACCGTACACAAATTTCAAGGCGCGGAACGAGATATCATGATTTTTGATACGGTCGATACAAAGCCGCAGTCAAAACCAGGTTTACTTTTAACAAATGAAAATAGCGATCGATTGGTAAACGTGGCGGTGACGCGTTCAAAGGGGAAATTTATTATGCTTTCAGACGAGTCGTTTGCCCAGCAGCGTGTACCAAAGGAGCGAGCGTTATGGAAGTTGGTCAACCACTTTAACGAAAATCAAAAAGTATACCAGCCTCAGCAATTTTTAAAAGAAGTCATTCAGCATCCTAAATTGATTTGGTACCATCCATCGAACAGCAGTCAGTTAAAAAAAGACTTATATCAAGCTCAGCAGCAGATTTTATTGTGTATTCCTTATGCTTCCCTTGTTCCTCAAGAAATACGGGATATGTTAAATTCTTTTAAAGGTGAAGTGACCGTTCTTACTCGTGAACCAAAAGAAGTTCGGATTGACAGTGCTCATATCATTTCATCTGCTGTTCCGATGTCACTGCTTATTATCGATGAATCCACTATATGGATCAATATGCCTTATGGAGGAAAGAATGAAGCGTTTATGGCAGCTAGAATTGAATCAAAGCTAGGCGCTAAACAGCTTATTCGGTCAATTGACTTTACGGAAGATAAAATAAGAAATCAAGAAACAAAAATGTATATAGAAACAAATAAACCACAATATTCTCTGAGCGATTACCTTCGCAGCTGGGATCGCTGTGAATCTTGTCAGCATATGCGAGAAGTAGAGATAACAAAAAAAGGAAAAGTAAGGTTTATTTGCTATTATTGCGGGAAAACAAGTGGGGCAACACGTTTATTAGTAGAAAAATATTTAAACTACGTACATGCTGTATGTAAAGCATGCAAGCAGCCGATGAACGTAGATTATGATGAAAATAAAGGTGTCTACGCATGTTGTCCATCGTGCAAAAAGGAAGTTTTACCTAAAGATTTATTGTAACTTTAGGAAAAGGGCGTGATCGTATCGTTTACTCTCGTAATGTAGCGGCTTTAGCTGATTGTTTGCTAGAAGGAGACGTTCAAAAAAGCTGGCTGCTTATTGCTATATATATAGAAGAAGGTCATTCTTCAACCGACGTATATACGTTTCTGACAGAAGCGATGTATGAGATAGGGAAAAGGTGGCAAGAAAATAAAATTTCAGTCGCGGACGAGCATTTGGCTACTGCAGCCTGTGACTATGTGTTAACTCGTTTTCAGCTTTCTCAGCAGCAATTGCTTCAGCGTAATCGGGCCCTTCTTTTTTGCATTGAAGGAGAAGAGCATTACTTAGGCATTAAAATGATTGCAGGACTTATGAGAGAACATGGATGGGAAGTGAAAAACTTAGGAGCCAATTTGCCGCTACCGTTCGCTTTAAAAAGTATCGAGAAGTGGGACCCTGATGTAGTATGTTTGTCCGTCTCACAAGTACATTTGCTGCCTGATTTACAAAAATACATTGCTGAGATTGAAAACATGCCGCAAAGTCCTCTTGTATTAGTAGGCAGCAGGCTTCTCAATACGCATGATTTATCGGCTTCAGAATCTTCAAAAACCATATTCATTAATCATATTCAAGCTTTTAAAGACTGGCTTCTAATCAACAATAAAGAAAGTTCGACGCAAGATAAAATGTTAGTAATGGGGGAAGAAATATGATCAGTTTGCCGATTCAACACATTCCGGTTCCAATGTTTTTACTCAATAAAGACAACGAAATAATTGAATTTACACCAAGCGTCACGAAAAATTTCCCGCCTGTTCAGAACTTTTTAGATCTAGTTGATGAAGATAGTCAAGAAAAAGTAAAAAGAGCACTCCAGGGAAAGGAAGAAGTGCAAATCGAAGTAAATATGCGCACGTTTTCTAACCCGGTTGCTCTTTTTGATTTTCATTTTAAGCCTGAAGCCTATCATTCGCTGCACGCTGTTTTCTGCTATCCTATTCACGAGCATATGACGAGTGTTCAATCAACTCTTCAACAGTTTCGCTCTATGCTTATGCAAGACTCATCACAAGTAAGCCAAGATTTTTCAGTCAGGGAAACAGATGTAGAAACGGCGAAAAAAATGCAGCTAGTTGATCTTCAGCGTCATTTTCGAGAAATGAAAACAAATGTGCTAACCATTCAAGACCTCTTGAGTATTATCCGCTCCGACGTAATTGAAGCAGGAAAAGGAGAATATATTGAACTGGTCTCTACACATTTGTTTGACATTCAAGATGTAATTAATCAGGAGCTTGACTGTTTAAGACAGAAGAACAAAGTATATTAAGAAAGCGGCAATCGAATTTCTACCGTTGTTCCTTTTCCTTCTTCACTATCATACGAAATGCTTCCTTTATGATTACTAATGATTTTGTGACTCACCATCAATCCTAATCCTGTTCCTTTTTCTTTTGTTGTATAGAAAGGCTCGCTAATTCGTGTTAATCGATCTTTCTGCATGCCTTTTCCTTCATCTATCACTTGGACGACTACTTGATTTGTATCTGGATCAAATTTAGATACCACCAGAATAGACCCGGGGTCATCCATCGCTTCAATAGAATTTTTCACCATGTTGATAAATACTTGTTTCATATCTTTTTCAATACAATGAACAACAGGTAATTTTTCTTCAAAATCTGTTGAAATAGTAATATTTTTAAGAATGGCCTGTGTATGCAGCAGCGTACATACGTCTTGAAGAATTAAATTTATCTGTTTATTTTCATATTTTACGACTTCGGGTTTGGCTAGAATGAGCAGTTCGCTAATAATCAGTTCTAAGCGGTTAAATTCGGACATCATGACATCCATATATTCTTTTTTATACGTTTCTTCTTGCATCATAAGCTGTAAAAAGCCCTTTAATGATGTAAGAGGGTTTCGTATTTCATGGGCAATGCCGGCAGCCAGCTGTCCAAGTGCTGACAGCATCTCTGAATTTTTGAGCATCATTTCCGACTGTTTGCGCTGTGAAATATCTTCGCTTAGCCCAATGTAATGGATGATTTCGTCCTGATCATTTTTAACAGGCATTAAGGCTAACTGTTCCCAAACGGTTTCTCCGTCTTCTTGAACGTAGGAAATTTCTCCGTTCCATTTTTCTCCTCTATATACTTCATTCCAAATCTTAGGGAACCTTTTAACCCCCAACTTTTTTGTATATAAGTCATAGATGTGCAGCCCAAATACTTCTTGCGGCGCATGCTTTTGCTCCATGAACTTTTGATTAATGTACTTAATTTTACCTTGATGATCGGTAATGAAAATGCCCGTAGGACTGTGAGCTACTGCAAAGGATGTAATAGCCAATTCTTCATTTGATCGTTTAATTTCTGTAATATTAATAAACGTAATAACTACACCGTTAATTAAATTCTCATTTGTACGATAAGGCATCATTTTCATGCTGTACCATTGGTTATCGTAGCTTTGAATTTCTTTTTGAAGGGTATTATTTGTTCTTAAAACGTGCATTGCGTCCTCGATTAGATGATCATATCTAAAGTTATGCGAAATATGAAAGAAAGGTCTTCCGATATCTTGATGAAGAACGTTGATCACTGTTTTCGTTTCCGGCGTAAATAATTTAATATTCAGCTGCTCGTCTAAAAAGATAGTAGCAATAGTTGTACTGATTAATAAATTATCAATATCGTTATTTAAGTCCGTTAATTCTTCAATCTTTCGCTCGTACTGATTGTTAACACTAATTAACTCTTCATTAACAGACTGCAGTTCTTCATTTGTGGACTGCAGCTCTTCGTTAGAAGCAATCAGTTCTTCATTCGTGGACTTTAGCTCCTCATTTGCTGTTTCTAGCTCTTCAATCGTCGTTTGCAAATGCTGCTGCGTGTAATGAAGCTCTTGCTCTAAATCTACTACAAGCTCACTAATCGAGCTGGTTTGATTAAGAAACATGGGCTTTTCCTTATCAATAACGGCACCATCTGTCTGTTCATCAAACATAAGTAAGTAAAGAGAGTGATTTGTTGGAAGAGCAGATATCGTGAGGGTAAAACGGCGCTGAACGTTGTTTATGACAAACTCAATGTGCTGACAGCATACGCTCATACCTTGCTCTTTTACGCGTTTAATAGCTGCTCCAATGGCTAAAGAGACGTGAACTGGAACCATTTTGAAAATTGTATAATTAATTTTCCCTACAGGAACGTTAATAAGCTGAGTCGCTTCTTTTGAACAAAATATCACTTCGTTGTATTCATTTAATACAAGACAAGGGCTCATAAAGTGATCAATCATTGACTGATACATCTCATCTAATTTAAGCGAAGCAAGCGGCTTATAAAGCTGACTTGGCAGCGGTACGCTAGAAAAATCACCTTCATGCAAGTTGGATTTTGAAAGATTAAAAGCTCCTGTAATTTGTCGGCTGGGCTGTCCTGAACGCTTAAATATTTTCCACTTACTGTTGATAGGGCGGAACAAATCAGACAAATTTCCCGTTGTTTCACTAGGCCCTAAAAAAAGTACGCCTTCTTCTGTCAAAGAAAAATGAAAAAGAGACAGAATGCGCTGCTGCAGTTCAGCTTGGAAGTAAATCATCATATTTCGACAGCTAATTAAATCAACGTTTACAAAAGGCGAGTCTTTTCCTATATTATGCGGGGCAAAAACAATCATTTTACGGATTGTTTTTTTAACTTGATAACCACCGTGTTTTGTTTGCTCAAAATATTCATTAATCTGAGCTGCTGAGAAGGAATGAACTTCCGCTTCTTCATAAATGCCTTGACTAGCTCTTTTGATTGCATGACGATCGATGTCCGTAGCAAAGATTCGGACATCGAAATAACGGTTGATTGTTGATAAATAGTCATGAAGCAAAATAGCTAACGTGTATGCTTCTTGACCAGTAGAACAACCTGCTACCCAGATGCGGATTTCATCTTCTTGACTATGAATCTTTCTTTCAACTAATTGAGGGATGACTTGTTCTTCAATAATAGAGAATGCTTCTTTATCTCTAAGAAATTGCGTCACTCCAATCAGCAGGTCTCGCTGCAGTTCGACGATTTCTTCGGCTTCTTTACATAAATAGTCCCGGTACTCTTCCATCGTTTGAGAGGGAGGATCGAGTAAAGCCATTCTCTTTTCAAGTCGTCGCAGCACCGTGTTTTTTTTGTACATGGAGAAGTCGATGCCTGTTTTCTTCTTTATTAATGAATAAATGTATTGCAGCGTTTCTTCATTATATGTAAATTCAGTTTGGCTGACATGCGTTTGCACAAGGTCAGGCATATCAGCAGGAGAAAGAATATAATCAGCAAGGTGTGCATCAATAGCGCTTAGAGGCATATCTCTGTACTTTGCTGTGCTTTCATCTTGTACAAGTACAGTTCCGCCATACTCTCGTATCGTTTTTGCTCCTCCTGTTCCATCATTTCCTTTTCCTGATAAAATAATGGCTGTACACCGGTGTTTTTTTGCAGCAGCCAGAGAATGAAAAAAGGCGTCAATCGGATATTTCACCTGATCGTTTTCTTCATAAGGACGAAGGCGAAGAGTATGATCCATAACGGTCACATAATGATGGGGAGGATTTAAATAAATTGTGTCTTCTTGTAAAGTCATCCCGTCTTGTGTCAGTTTGATATTCATTCCTGTTTTTTTTGCTAAAAGTTCTGGCATAAAACTTTTATATTTAGAGGAAAGGTGCTGTACAATAATAAACGCCATTCCATTTGGTGAAGGCATATTAGCGAAAAACTGCTCAATAGCTTCTAACCCTCCGGCAGAAGCGCCAATTCCCACAACGTGTAAATCCTGTTTCTCTATTCCTTCTGAAGACGATGGAACTGTAGAAAACGAGTTGTTCTTCATAATAGAACCTCCAATAATGTTTCGATACTTCCTAGATTGTATGTCGTTTTGTTTATTTTAATGTCGACAGCACGGCGTGGTTTACATCAAAAGTAAATTTTTCAAAAAAAACCAAGATGCTGGTACATAGGTTCATTTTAGCAAACCTATTATATTGTTCAAATAACGTTTTCAAAATTCCTCTATTTTTCGTAAAAAAATTTAAAGTCCAAACTATATAATATGCCCCGATTTTCTTTATATAAACGTATTTTTATAAAAAAAATCGTTTTTTTTTGCAGAAAAAAATATTTAAAAAAGTTTTGTTTACGCTTACATATGCATAAGGTTATACGCTCAAGGAGGAAAAAAACGGTTAAATTCAACTTGACACTCTTTTTCAGCATGTTACTATAGGAACCGTTGAAAGAAACGAGAACAAAAATACGAACAAATGACAGGGGAGATTTGATGGATCAAAAACAAAAAGTTGCTTTTTTAGGTGCTGGATCAATGGCAGAAGCGATGATTTCTGGTATGATCAATGCAAAGAAATTACCTGCTGAAAATATTATCGTAACGAATCGAAGCAATGATGCGCGACTGCACGAACTTGAAAATAGATATGGTATCACAGCAGTAAAGCGCAGCGAGCTGAAAACAGATGACATTGACGTTTTTATTCTAGCAATGAAGCCAAAAGGCGCTGAAGAGGCATTAAACGAATTAAAGCCTCAAATCAACAAAGACCAGCTTGTCCTATCTGTTCTTGCAGGGATTTCGTCTTCTTACATGGAAGAGTTGTTGCATGATGAACAGCAGGTCATTCGAGTGATGCCGAATACATCAAGTATGATTCAGCAATCAGCAACGGCTATATCTCCAGGTCAATATGCTGCAATGGATGCTGTGCTAACAGCAAAAGAGCTGCTTTCTGCAATCGGAAAAGTGTACGTGATTGATGAGCCTCAAATGGACATTTTTACAGGAATTGCCGGAAGTGGACCCGCTTATTTTTATTTCCTTATGGAGCATATCGAAAAAGCAGCTAAAGAAGAAGGTCTCGATCCTGAGCTAGCACGTGAAATTGGCGCCCAAACCATTTACGGTGCAGCAAGAATGATGATGGAAAGAGATGAAACGCCGACGGAGCTTCGTGAAAATGTGACGTCTCCAAACGGTACAACAGCAGCTGGTTTAGATGCCTTAGCTAAACACGGCGGCGGAGAAGCAATGATGCAAGCAGTCAAAGGAGCATCAAAGCGTTCAAAAGAAATGAGTGCTCAACTACAAAAAGTGGCAAGTACTAATTAATTCGTCACTTATCTTCTTCGTGAATTCCTCACCACAAAAAAATAATCATAAACAAGAAAACATACAGAACACACTAGGAGTGATTTGATGAGTCCCGACAATAAGAAGCGGGTTGTAATTAAAATTGGAAGTAGTTCATTAACAAGTTCACACGGTGAAATCAGCAGACGGAAGCTCGAGCGCCTTGTGGACCAAGTCGTAGACTTAAAAGATAGCGGTCATGAAGTACTATTGGTTTCATCAGGAGCTGTAGCTGCAGGATACCGCAAGCTTGGCTGCTTAGAGCGACCTAGCTCTTTACCTGAAAAACAAGCAGCTGCCTCAATCGGTCAAGGACTGTTAATGGAGGCTTATTCAGAACTGTTTCTATCCCATGGATACGTTGCTTCTCAAATCTTAATTACGAGAGACGATTTTTCAGACGAAAATCGTTACAACAATGCACGAAATACAATTAACGTGCTGTTAGAACGCGGTATTGTGCCAATTGTCAATGAAAACGATACGGTAACCATCAATCGATTAAAATTTGGCGATAATGATACACTTTCAGCTAAAGTTGCTGGACTAGTGGATTCCGACCTGCTTATTATTTTATCGGATATTGATGGCTTATACAGCGCGGACCCTCGCCAGGATCCAAATGCAAAATTAGTTCCTCACGTAGGGGAAATCACGCAAGAAATCGAAGAATCTGCAGGAGATTCAGGAAGTTCAGTTGGAACAGGCGGTATGCGCTCGAAAATTGACGCGTTCAAAATCGCTATGGCGTCAGGAATTCCAGCATTTTTAGGAAGAGCCGGCGTGCCAAACATCTTAACACAAGCGGTTGACGGAGATGCAACAGGAACGTATTTTGAATCTGAAGATGATTCTGCGAACCTTAATCAGAAAAAGCAGTGGATTGCGTTTAACTCTGGTCCTGAAGGGGAAATAGTAGTCGAAGATGCCGCGAAATGTGCAATTATTGAAGATAAAGAGCCTTTACTTCGCGAGCACGTTAAATATATTAAAGGCCACTTTAGTGAACGAGCAGTTGTACGTATTCTAGATAAAGACGAAAATGAGCTGGCTCTTGGCGTGACAAATTATTCATCTGATGAACTTGCACTGAATGAGCCAATTGACCAACCGATCGTAGACAGCGAAGGTCTAGTGTGTCACTTAGAAATTCCAGTACCGGTCGGTTTGTAAGCAAACATGCTGTAAAGAAAAGGAGCCCTTCCTTTTCTTTGCATGATTGCATTTACCTCTTATGCCTCACACTTTAAAATCAAACAAAACTAAAACGAATCCAGGAGTGATTTGGTGTTACAAACAAATGAAAAGTATTCAGTAGAAGAACAAGCTATTTCAGCAAAAAAAGCAGCTAAGCAATTAAGTTTACTGACAACAGAACAAAAAAATGATGCACTGTTAACGATTGCTTCTACACTTGAAAGCAACACGGAGTATATTTTAAAAGCAAATGAAGTAGACTTAAAAAACGGGAAAGAAAAAAGTTTTGATGAAGCACTGATGGACCGCCTTGCTCTTTCAGCGGAACGTGTAAAAGAATTTGCCAACGGCCTTCGTGAGGTTGCTGAGTTAGATGATCCAACAGGAGATATTTTATCAAGCTGGACATTGGATAATGGTCTAGATGTAAAGCAAGTACGCGTGCCTCTTGGCGTTATCGGAATGATTTATGAAGCACGTCCAAACGTAACGGTAGATGCAACAGGGCTAGCGTTGAAATCTGGAAATGCCATTGTGTTAAAAGGCGGTTCTTCAGCTATTTCATCTAACCAAGCTATCGTGGACATTATTCATAAAGCTCTTGATGAAACGCCAATCCCTAAAGAAGCGGTACAGTTTATTTCAAGTACAGATCGTGCGGCTACGCAAGAATTATTTACAATGAAAGAGCATATTGACGTGCTAATTCCGCGCGGAGGGGCTTCATTGATTCAAGCGGTCGTCAATAACGCAACGGTTCCGGTGTTAGAAACAGGAGTCGGAAACTGCCATATTTATATCGATGAAAAAGCTGACGTTAAGAAGGCCATTCCGATTTTGATTAATGCAAAAACAGATCGACCAGCGGTGTGTAACGCAGCAGAAACGGTTCTTGTACACAAGAACTGGCTCGATTCTCATAAAGATGAATTGATTCAAGCATTCAACGATCATAATATTGAAGTATATGGTGACAAAGCGACAGTAGGTGAAATTCCTGGAGCAAAACCAGCGGCTGAAAAAGACTGGGCTGAAGAGTATTTGCGCTTAGCGATCGCGATGAAAGTAGTAGAGAGTGTGGATGAAGCGATTGACCACATCGAAACATATGGAACAAAACACTCTGAAGCCATCATTTCAGAAGATGAACAAGCCGTTTCACGCTTCATGTCTTTAGTGGATGCAGCCGCACTGTATCATAATGCATCTACGCGTTTTACTGACGGAGGAGCTCTAGGATTTGGAGCTGAAATTGGGATCTCAACTCAAAAGCTTCATGCACGCGGTCCAATGGGACTTCCTGCGCTTACGACAATTAAATATATTATGAGTGGAAACGGACAAACTCGATAAGAAATGAAAAGCGAGCCTAATCATGTGCTCGCTTTTTTTTATGAAAAGCAAAACAAGTAAATGGAAGCTGATTTGTAAAAAATTATAAACTCTGTTATAATAGTAAAATATATAATTTTTGTGATCTTCATTTTTGTTCTTTTCAGACTATCCCGTTGTTTTAAGAAAAGCAACTGCTATCTGCTTTGTTATAACTTCATTTTTATTTTAGTCTTTCAAGACGCCGTATGTATTCCTCAAAGATTGATTTACGGATGTATAGTATCACTTTATCTTGCACCATTTACCACATTTACACGCTAAGTTAATCTTCATTTATTATCCACTTAAAAAGTACTGTTTAAAGGAGACGATGTGTATGTATAATCGTAAAAATTTAGAGCCGGCTGTTATTGAAGAAACAAAAGTTTGGGAATGTACATCAGATACGTGTAATTGCTGGGTTCGAGATAACTTTAAAAGCGGAGATCAGCCAACTTGTCCAATTTGCAAAAGCGAAATGAAGCAAGCTGTAAAAGAACTGCAGGTTATTCATAATCCTAGAGTCATTGATTAATAACTTTTAGGAAGACGTTTTTGAAAGGGGTTTGTGGATGTTTCTAGGAATTGATCATGTTCAGCTTCTTGGTCCAGAAGGATGCGAGCAAGAAGCAAGAAATTTTTATGAAAATCTTTTAGGAATGAAAACTGTTCTTAAACCGGAAAATTTAAGGCACAGAGGCGGCATATGGTTTCAATGTGGGACTCAAGAAGTGCATATCAGTATTCAAGATGACTACATACCTGCTAAAAAAGCGCATCCAGCTTTTGTCGTGGAAGATATTAAGACGCTTAGACGTAAGTTGGCACACGAGGGCTGCGTTCTTTCTGAAGAAGAGCCTATTGCAGGGAGAGAGCGTTTTTTTGTCCATGACCCGTTCGGAAATCGATTAGAATTTTTACAATATGACAAATAAAAGACCTCCAAGCGGAGGTCTTTTATTTTAGGGCGTTATCTAAATACGTATATACCGTTTCTTTGCTAACTAATACTTCATTTTCTCTGTCTTTATCTTTTTGCCACTTTTCCCGCGCTTTTGCTAATACTTCTTCGGCTTCCTCTTTGGGAATGACAATGACTCCACCATCGTCACCTGCAATAAAATCGCCAGGATGAATTTTTACGCCCCCGCAGGAAATGGTTTCATTTACTATTCCTTTATCTTTTTTGCTGCTTGCTGCGATCGTAGAGCCCTTACAAAATACGGGGAAATTGAGTTTTTCAATGTCTTCCTGATCTCGTATAACACCATCTAGTACAATACCGCTTATTCCAACAAGCTTCGCCATGGCTACTACGAAATCTCCTGCTAAGGCACGGTTACAGTAGCTTTTTCCATCAATGACGAGCACGCTTCCGGGTTCCGCTAGTCGAATCGCTTCAAGCACTGAGTAATTATTGCCAGCAGGAGTATCTACAGTAAGAGCCGGTCCAAATAGTTTGTAATGACGCTGCAATGGCTTAATAGAAAAGTCTAAGTGGTTGGCACCTTCCATTGCATCTGATAAATTTGCTGTTGATAATGGGAACTGTTCATTCAACATCGTATCTCTCCTTTTTAACTTTAGTCTATCTATACATATTCATATAAGAGAAAGCTCTTATTTATGAAAGGGCAAGTATATAATATGAAGTATTGAAGACGAATTAACTACAAACGTGCAATGTTAGAAGCTTTCAGAGACAAATTTCATCCATTCACTAAATCTTTTTCCTGTATGTTATTCGTCATATAAGTATATAGATCCTTTATTGTTACTGTTTGAATGTCTCTATTACCAAGAATTTCTTGAATCTTTTTAAACTTCAATCAAGAGGGAAGTAGTTGTGGGACGTCAAGAATGGAGTGTAACAATTGTATTCCAGGATGTTTTTTGTACGGGTTTTAATAGGGAAAGAACAGAATTTCTTCTGGGAAATCTAAGAATGGAGCAGAGAAATTTTGATCATAATGAAAGGAGAGTTAGTTATTTAGGAGATGACAAGATGATTTATATTTATAACTGCTACGGAGGCACACATTCATCAGCATTGGCAGCCGCTTACCATCTGAAAAAGCTCCCTGCTAATAGAGAACCAACTGATAAAGAAATATTAAATATTGATGTTTTTAATAAATTGACTTCTAAGGATATGGGGAAGTTAATTTTTCATGGATATGATGAAGAAAAAAATGAAGTATATACATTAGGGAGAGGGTCTTCAAAAGTAGTAGTTCCTGCTATGTATGAGTTAGCCAATTTGCTAAATAAAAAAGGAGAATTACAAACGAAAATACTTTTTTCCAATACATCTCCCACCGTACCCTTATCTATGACACTAGGAGGTTTGTTTTCAAGAAGGTTAAAGATTAATGTAATAGGTGTTCCTTTATTAATAATAGGTGCTAAGCAGGCCCATAAAGACATTATTAAATTAGTGGAGCAAACAAAGAATTCTGCAAAAGTCACTACCTCAAAAATAGAAATTTTAGATAATGTTTTCGGCGAAGTGTAAAATAAGCTATATATAATAAAGATGAAGGACCTTTGTTAGTTTTATGAATGCCTTTGATTTATACTTAACTGATGTTATATAAGCACGAAATACGTGCAAATGTTTAATCCTGTGAACATTTGATGGAGCTTGATGCATTTTTATATAAAAAAGTGAAACCTTTTGGTATGATGAAACGTAGGAACATATATGGAAATCATATATGAAAAAACATATGTGACGTTAGTCATTTAGTGGAGGGAAAACAATGGTAAAAAAATTATTGGCCGCATTTATCGCATTAGCGGTTGTGTTTTCACCAGTCGGTGGATCACTTATTCATGACGGTTCAAACGTAGCAAGCGCAAAAGGGTATAAGTCAGGAAAGCGCTCTTTTGACAGCGGAAGCAATAACCAATCAAGCTTATTTAAAAACAATAACAATAATTCAGTTAAGCAAAACAATACGTCTAAAAACTCATCATCTAAAAGTACAGCGGCTAGCTCAAAGCGCGGCGGCTTAATGAAAGGTCTTTTAATGGGAGGAATTGCGGGCTTATTATTTGGAAGCTTGCTATCTAGTTTAGGACCATTAGGACCAATTTTAGGCTTTATGGTAAACATGCTCGTGATTGTAGCTTTAATTCTTCTTGTAGTAAAGTTATTCCAAAGCGTACGTAGCAACAAGCGTAAAAATGAGGAAGTGAAATCTTGGAGACAATAAAAATTTCTGAACAAGATATTATCAATGCAATGTGCCTATATATCGCAGAAAAGAAACAAGTTCAGCCTCAAGAAGTAGAGATTGAGCTAATGTATGATGATGACTACGGTTTTTCAGCAGAGTCATACGTGCATGATCGTAAGCAGGTTCATATTACTTTGAACATTATTGAAG
This sequence comes from Priestia sp. AB, assembly GCF_028369225.1. Taxonomy (NCBI): domain Bacteria; kingdom Bacillati; phylum Bacillota; class Bacilli; order Caryophanales; family Bacillaceae; genus Priestia; species Priestia sp. AB. The sequence continues at coordinate 165,325 of NZ_JAQMYN010000003.1, read as the reverse complement.
CCCTGCGCTTTTGGCTGGATACGGAAATGAACGTAGACCCATACGCAGCAGGACTAGAACTGGAATTAGACGATGAAGAAGGCATTATCGCTTTTGCAAAATTAAGTCGATAAAGAAGCCATCAATGCAAAACCCGCTCAAGTGAGCGGGTTTTTTTATTATGATTTTAACTGTTCGTTGGAACTGGACTTATCGCGTTTTTTAGTGAAAAACCACCAGTTGGCATCTCCAAGCAATTTCATAAGAGAAGGGACAAGAAGCATTCTGACAATCGTTGCATCGATAAATATAGCTAAAGCAATTCCTACACCCATTTGTTTAACAGGCGTTACGTCTGTAAAAGCAAAGGCCCCTGTAATTACAATCATAATTAAAGCAGCGCTCGTAATGATTTTACTAGTGGAAGCTAGGCCTTCTACCGTTGCCACATTATTATCGCGGGTTTGATGATACACTTCGTGAATGCGCGAAATTAAAAAGACTTCGTAGTCCATGCTAAGCCCAAATACAAGGCCGAAAACAAAGACCGGCAGCACTAAAGCAATATTAGATTCGGTAAGACCTAAATGTCCATTTTGAAACAGCCATACAAGTAAACCAAACGTAGCTGTTAAGCTTAAAATATTCATAATGATAGCCTTTAATGGAATGAGGACAGAACGAAAAGCAATCATTAAAATGACATACGTTGAAAATAAAACAAGAGCCAAACCATATGGAGCTTTCTCATAAATTTCATCGAATATTTCTTGTTCAAATTTTGGATAGCCGCCAATATGAACGGTGAAAGGTGAACGTTTGTCTTTCCATTTTCGAACAAAATCTTTTGCTTGATCTGAATTTTGGTCTGTATCTAGCGTAGCTTTTATGAGCATATAATGTCCGTTAATGAACGAATCTACAGCTGGCTTTGTCTGTGCACTTATCTGCGGATTTTCTAGCATAGCTTGAAGGTGATCACTTGATTTTACGTTTAAAGCGGTAGAAATAGAATCGACTTGCTTAACTAACGAATCTTCTTTTAATTGTTTTATAAAAGTAAAGGCATTTATTAAAGGCTTTTCATTCAGCATATTTTGCTTAGCTTCTAGCACAAAATAAACGTCTGCGGTGTTTTTATTTATAAACGTATCGTTATACGTGTCAAAAGCTTGACGAGACTCGTATTTTGTTGGGAGCGCTTCTGAAGACGGTATTTCTAGATGCATGTCTCGAACGGGAATAAGTGCTACTAACAAAATGATAAGAGAAACAATCGTCATAGTTACAGGCTTTTTCATGACAAATGTAGCGAATGAACGCCACCTAGACTGACCGCCTTGTTCGCTGACTTTTAAGATGCGTAAACGATTAATGCGTGTACCTAATATAGCCAGTATGGAAGGAAGAAGCGTAAGAGCTGAAAACACAGCAATAAAAACAACAGCCATTCCTCCAAGAGCGACGTTTCGGAAAATATCCACTTGAATAAACAGCATTCCCGCTAATCCAATAAATACGCATAATCCTGAGAAGATGACCGAGCGTCCCGCTGTTTGAATGGTAATTTTGATTGCTTGTTCTACCGATTTTGTTTGAATTTCTTCTTTAAAGCGATTAATAAATAAAAGGGCAAAGTCAATACTAAGAGCTAATCCAATCATTGGAATCACATTTAAAATAAAGATGGACAGCTCTGTGTACGGATGGAAGAAATAGACAACGCCCATGGTGGTAACGACGGTTACAATTCCTATCATAAGAGGGATTGCAGCGGCTACCACGCCGCCAAAAGCTAGAAGAAGCACAACTAAAGCAACAGGAATACCAATGGCTTCCGCTTTTGCTAAATCAGCTTGGCTTGCTGTATTCATATCTTTTTCAATAATAGGACCACCGGTTAATTTTACACTCATTTCTTTTTCTTCAGCTGAAAGAGTTCTGATCTTTTCCACTCGTTTATCCATCGTGCCATCATCGTGATTAAAGTGGATAATTCCATACGCTGTGCTTCCTTTTATCATCTTGTTAGAAGCCGTTGGTATGTCGACTTTCGACGCGTCTGATTTTTCCTTTGCTTTTTGCATATACTGAGCGATCGTTTGCTGGAATTTCGAGTCAGAAACTCCGTCTTTTTTTTCAAACAAAACGATGATCTGAGCTTCGCTAACGTCAAATTTACCAACTAAAAGCTGCTCGGTATCTTTATACATTCCTTTCATTTCAAATCCGTTTCCTCCCAGCACAGAAGGAAGCTTAGCCGCATAAAAGCCAAATCCGATAATTAGGATTATCCATAGTATTAATAAAAATTTCCTGCTCGCATATAATGCGTTCGCTACTTTATTCATATTAACCTCCAATTTTTTGTACAGTTACTAGACTATTTTATACTAACAGTTATTGTAATTAGAAGAAGTATTGTGTTTTTTTGTTTTTCTTGCCTGAAAAAGCTTTTTAGATAGATGCGCAGGGGTGCTTCCTCAGCAAAATCGTGTTTATGTTTCGGGGAATTTAGGGAACACTGTACATAAATGCACGAAGGGGGATTAAAAAGATGCAAATGAAACAGCCAGCTAAAATGACGAATAGTTATGGGTGTAAAAATGAGTATGATACATTAAAACGTGTGGTCGTTTGCCCACCTACATATATGAAAATTGAAGAAATTATTAATGAAACACAAAAGCACTATGCGGATGAAAATATTGATGAGAGCTTGGCTTCAAAGCAGCACCGTCAATTTGTTGAATGCCTTCAAAAAGAAGGAGTAGAAGTCATCGGGCTATCTGCACAAGAGCCATTTCCAGAACAAGTATTTACGCGGGATATTGGCTATACGCTCGGAGACACCGTTATTGTCACGAAAATGGGCAGCGAGATTCGAAGTGGAGAAGAACAAGTGCTAGCCGATTGGCTGCAGCAGCAAGATATTCCTTTCCATCAGGTATCGGACCATCCTATTGAAGGAGGAGATGTGCTGATTGATGGACAAGCTATTTTTATTGCGCTCAGCGACCGTACAAGTAAAGAAGGTGTGGAGCATATCCAAGAGCTGCTTCCAGCCTATGAGGTTGTTCCGATTCCTATTGATCGGTCTTATCTGCATCTTGATTGTGTGTTAAATATTTTATCACCTACAGAAGCGCTCGTATTTTCACCCGCTTTACATGAGAAAGAATTAAATTTACTTCGCATGAAATATGACTTAATTGAAGTAACAAAAGAAGAGCAGTTTACGATGGGAACCAATGTATTATCAATCGGTAATCAGCGGGTGATCAGCTTGCCAATGAATACAGAAGTGAATGAAGAGTTAAGGAAACGGAGCTATAAAGTAATTGAAGTTGATATATCTGAAATTATTAAATCGGGCGGTTCTTTCCGCTGCTGCACAATGCCTCTTGAACGAGTGTAAAAAAGCTTAAAAAGAAAAAAAGATCTCGGCGATAGCCAGGGATCTTTTTTTTTGAGAGAGGTTGTATAAAATTTCAAGTGAAAGGAACATTAACCTATATAAGCTGTTGAAGGAAAGGAGTGATAAACATGGCAAATCGTAATCCTATTTTAGTTCAAGGTGCTGAACAGCTTCTTGATCAGTTAAAAACGGAAATCGCGGGAAGACTTAACGTTCAGCTTGGCGCTGAGCAAACAGCTCGTGCAAATGGTTCTGTTGGTGGAGAAATGACGAAGCATCTTGTTGCAATGGCGCAACAGCAATTAAGTGGTGCACAAGGACACATTCGCTAGTCTGCTCTACATAAACACTCTGATGAAAAGTTCTGGCTCTTTTGAGCTGGAACTTTTTTGTGTAGGAAACATCATTCTACTTTCTCTTGATCGTTTGATTTGAGATTTTGCTTGAAATTCTCCACTTTCAAGGTTGAAAAGTGCATAAAATGGGAAAAGAACAAAAAAAGAGAAAGTAGAGGTTTATCATGAAAAAGCTATTATCATTTGGAAAAAGTCTTGGTAAAGAAATTCAAGAAGACCAAGCAACGGGACTAGCGGCTGAGCAAGCCTATTATTATATGCTATCATTATTCCCTATGCTTATTTTACTGATATCGATTGTTCCGTATCTATCTATTAAACCGGAAGAGGCAATCGATGTCCTTCAAAGCGTTATGCCGGGAGAAACGGCTGCAATCTTTAAAGATAACGTAGCTCAATTTATAAGCCAACCAAACGGCGGGTTACTGACTGTAGGGATTTTAGGAACCATTTGGTCTGCTTCAAACGGTATGAACGCCTTTATCCGTGCAATGAACCAAGCCTACGACGTGAAAGAACAGCGCTCGTTTATTAAAGTAAGAGGCTTGTCCATTCTTTTAACAATTGGATTAATTGTAACAATTGTTGTATCGCTTCTTTTACCAGTGTTCGGAGGGGTTTTGTTAAATTGGATAAGCGAATGGTTTTCTCTTCCTTCAGGTACAACAGTGGTTTTAAATATTCTGCGCTGGATTATCGGTGTCGGCATTATGGTACTTGTTTTATCCGTATTATACAGATTAGCTCCAAACAAAACGTTTCCTTTTGCCCATGTATGGCCCGGAGCGCTCGCTGCTACGCTGTTATGGCAGCTGACATCTTTAGGGTTCTCATTTTACGTAAGCAACTTTGGCAATTATTCTGCTACTTATGGAAGCTTAGGAGGCGTGATTGTTCTGATGCTTTGGCTATTTTTAACGGGGTTAATTCTCGTTATTGGAGGAGAGATTAACGCTATTTACCACCGAAACAAAACGGCTGCGCCTCCTAAAGATACGTCTCAGGCGATGTAATAAAAAAGGAAACCTTTATAGAGGTTTCCTTTTTTAACGTTTAAAGCTATTAACAAGCTGTTTAAATGAGTTGGCTGTATATTTGACCGAATCTTTTTTGTACTGTACATCGGTTTTAATCGCTGCTTGTGTTACTTTTAAATGATTTGTTTTTTCTTTGATATGATCAGTTTCGTTTTGAAGATGTTGAGAAGTGGCATTTACAGAGTTCACAGTTGGCTTGATTTTTTTATTAAATGATACGCCTGCGTAAATAAGATACGCAAGTGATGCCAAAACAACAGCTAAGCTTATATAAACAATAATCATCGGTGTGCCTCCTTTGTACGTATTTATATAGGTGAGAATAAAATATATACGAATATCATCCTCTTTATTTAATTGTTATACCCATTTTTAATCAAAACAAACAAAAGCCTGCCGAGAAGACAATATATTGGATTTTTTCTGAAATTTCATTCATCATTACATATAGAGTTACCTTGAAAGGAGAGAGAAGAAGAATGCCGTTAGATCCGCATATTCAAATATTTCTAAATCAATATAATGAAATGCCCCGTCCTGCTTTAGAGGACGTTACACCCCCGCAGCTGAGGGAAATGGAAAAGATGTCCTTAACTCCTTCTAAAGAAGTAGTTAAAAAAGTATATAATGAAGAAATTGAATTAAATGAACGTACGCTCACTCTACGAGTGTATGAACCTGAAGGAACAGGGCCATTTCCCGCTCTTGTTTATTATCACGGAGGAGGCTGGGTATTAGGCAGCCTGGATACTCATGACTCCATATGCAGGTCGTATGCAAATGAAACAAACTGTATTGTAGTGTCTGTTGATTACCGTCTTGCTCCTGAAGATAAATTTCCCGCTGCAGTAAACGATGCCTATGACGCCTTGGATTGGATTTCAGCTCATGCGTCTCAATTAAATATCGATTCAAACAAAATTGCCGTCGGGGGCGACAGTGCCGGTGGCAACCTTGCTGCGGTTGTGAGCATTTTAGCAAAAGAAAGGCAGGGTCCGTCTATTGTTCATCAGCTGCTTATTTATCCATCTGTAGGATTTAAAAATCAGCACCCTGCCTCTATGAAAGAAAATGGGGAAGGATATTTTCTTTCAAAAGATCTTATGGATTGGTTTCGTCTTCACTACTTAAACAATAAAGAAGAAGAACAGCATCCCTATAACGCTCCGGTATTACTAGAAGATTTATCGAGTCTACCGAGCGCTACCATTATTACAGCACAGTATGATCCTCTAAGAGATAGCGGAAAAGACTACGCGGACGCATTAAAAAATCACGGTGTTCCCGTCACCTATGAAAATTATGAAACGATGATTCACGGATTTTTAGGGTTTCATGAATTTGTCCCACTCGCTCAGCAGGCGATCAATAAAAGCGCAGCTCAACTGCGTCAAGTATTTGATTCTATTTAAGGATATATAGTGTCATAAATCATACAAACTTGAGAAAAACAGCACATTGATGTGCTGTTTTTCTTTATTGATAGGGAGAAAAGATTGACAAGAGTTTCAAAAAATAGCCCATTATCTCTTTTAAAGTCATTTTGTTTGGAGTATAGTAGAAAAGTAGGATAAAAACATTTATTGACATTAAGTAAGGTGATTTTTCGAATGATAAAAACAAGTAGGTCAGCTGATTCAAGATCTGCGAAATCCTTACTAAACGTTGATATAATAAGGTTTTTAGAGGGTAGGTAAATAGTCATGAAGGCTAAAAATTGTCTATAATAAAAAAACTACCTGAACTGTTAAGGCAACTTCCATATTCAAAGGGGGTTGCCTTTTTTGTGTGCAAAGCGAATAAGAAAGGGAGCAAAAGTAACTCAAATAAATCTTAAACAAGCTAAAGAGAAAATTATTAAGATTAAAACTTTAGAAGGCATGGCTCAATGTACTTTAAATCAATACAATTTCGTTTTTAACGATTTAATTACATTCTTCGAAAGCAGCAAACAGGTTTCTGATATTACCTTGGATGATGCGAGAGATTTTATTAATTGGTTGCTTCATGAAAAGTCTGATACAAGTAGCCGCTTTAAGCAGGTTGCTCGAAAAGGAGTAAAGGCATCTAGCGTTAATAACTACCTTCAAAAGACACGTGCTGCTTTTAATATCTTAAAACGTGAGGGAGTTTTATCAGAGAATGTCCTTAATGAAATTAGAAATGTAAAGTTCCAAAAACATAAGGTTGAAACATTGACGGTAGATGAAATAAAGCGAATTTTTAATGCCTTTAATAAGAGTTATTACGCTCAATATAACTGGAATGATGCTCTATGCTATCGATTGATTAAAGAACAATTCATATTAAATGGTGGTGTATTTAACCCAGAAATAATAAAGGGCAAATATGAGGGGGCTTATGCATATATTTATAACCAACATGGAAGTTTTGAAGAGTTTTTAAATACCTTTGATTTGCAAGATTACGTTGAGATTAATAACACTATATATTCAGATGAACTTGTTTTAGAAAAAATAAATGAAATGCTAAAAGAAAAGGGACAAGTGCTTATTTCGGCCGACTTTGTTACTTATAAATTAACTGGAATGAGAGATTGGATTATTAAAACACATGGTGGGCTTAAAGAATTTTTTGTGAAATATAATATGGAGGATAAATTTGCTAATATGAAGCATTTAGGCAAGGAATTGTGGTCTTATGGGCTGCAGTTTGAAGAATTAGCAAAAGAAGCTATTGAGCTTTTATTCAATGAGGTTTCTTGTAATAAATGGATAGACAATGTTAGACCCGACGTTAGACCCGACTTTATTATAAATGAAGATATCTGGATTGATGCTAAATTATCCTCATTTGCTTATTTCACAGACGATACAGTAAAAAAGTATACAGCTAGAAAAGAATGTAGAGAACTTTAGCTATTATATTTAAGAGGTCATAAATTCAACCATGGAAATGAAGACATAAAATTAATTTCTATTGAAGAGTGGTATAATTCTTTAATAAAATTAGGAAGAGCAGATTTAGTAGAGAAGTTTGATGACCTTAGGGACACAGTCTACGAAAAAGAAAAAACTGAAGGGAAAAGAATTAATAAATAATTACAATTATTTATTAATAGTCAAGTTAATATTAAAATAGATGCTCTGCTATCAAAAATAGAGGTAGGCAGGAAAGAAGAAGCTTGAATTAATCCAAAAAGGTAAAGAACTAAATAGTACTATTCAATTCGGTGATTTAGAACGAAGATATAGCGATTTGTACTCTTACGAAATTATTTTGCGAAAAAAAGAGCATCCTTTCGAAGGTACTTTTATATCTTAATAAGTTCAACTTAAGTTAGTCTTTCAAGGTTAATTTAGGTTGAACTTATTTATTGTGATGAAATGACGACAAATTATTTATTTAAATAACTTAAATAAAAAAGAACAGTAAGTGTTGTGTCACTTGCTGCTCAATATTACCGAAACAATTGACCATCAGGTGAAAATGATGATGTGATGAAGGCGTTAAAAGTGTGGGGTATATAAATATTTAGCAATTATGATATTGTTACTCTTTAATCCAATACGTTATCTGATAAATATAAGTAATAAATTTTTGGAAATTTCATTATTTTTTTGGGGGAATAGGTATATGTCTATGCCTTATTACTGTTTCTACATAGTCTAGACTGTAACCTATTTGAAGGAGAGATAATATGGATAGCACAAGACAAAGTTTTGATAGACATGGAGGCATGGGTGGATCACCTGGCATGGGCGGATCACCTGGTATGGGCGGATTCCCTGGTATGGGCGGATTCCCTGGTATGGGCGGATTCCCTGGTATGGGCGGATTCCCTGGTATGGGCGGATCACCTGGTATGGGCGGATTCCCTGGTATGGGTGGATTCCCTGGTATGGGCGGATCACCTGGTATGGGCGGATCACCTGGTATGGGCGGATCACCTGGTATGGGCGGATCACCTGGTATGGGCGGATTCCCTGGTATGGGCGGATCACCTGGTATGGGTGGATTCCCTGGTATGGGCGGATTCCCTGGTATGGGCGGATTCCCTGGTATGGGCGGATCACCTGGTATGGGCGGATTCCCTGGTATGGGTGGATTCCCTGGTATGGGCGGATCACCTGGTATGGGCGGATCACCTGGTATGGGCGGATTCCCTGGTATGGGTGGATTCCCTGGTATGGGTGGATCACCTGGTATGGGTGGATTCCCTGGTATGGGCGGATTCCCTGGTATGGGTGGATTCCCTGGTATGGGCTAAAAGCTATAGTTGTTCCACAATAACTAAAAATATAAGCGAACTTCCTTATTGTATCAAAGAGCTCGCTTGTATCATGGGGATAATATTGTTGCTTTTATGAGCACTAACTACTTAAAATAGCCCATATAAGTATACATTTTAAAACGGTTTATCTCTGTCTAAAACTTATGACTTTCTGAACGATATAAATTAAAGGATTCTGATATATTCGTCAGTATATTTATTATTTTAGCTAATAAAAAATAAGCACCTATTAGGTGCTTATTGAATATGAATTATAGTTTGTTTAGCAAGTTGTTGGCTAGGCATTAGTTCTAGGGCATATGCTACATCTTTTAATTCTGGGCTATTAGGTAAATCGTAAGAACCTATAGACTCAAAATATTGAATTTGTTCATCTGTCAAAAGATTAAGTGGAATGCACACATCCACAACGGCTCTAATAATAGTTATACCTAGCTTCTTTGCTAAATATGGTCTATGATTACCTCCATTGCTAACGCAGAAATCACCGTTTGGAAATAATGTTAGATTAATATCCATATGAGAGGAACTAGTTGTTACATATCCGTGATTCTCAATCGATTTAAGAAGACGATTTAACTTTTCTACAGACAAAACATTATCATGAGTCAAGCCTTTTATTCTTGAAACTGGCACCAACATTGAGCCAGCATGATGAATTAAGTAGTTTCTACCATAAATTTCTGTATAGTCATCATAAAATCTCCAGCCTGTGTATTCAATTTTCATAAGAACCTACTTCACGCTTGCCGATGCCTTTTTGATAATTTTTCATACGTGAAGAAGCAGACGATAATTTTGACACAATGTAACCTTGTGGGTCAGCACGCAAGTTATTATTCACAAGGTTCTCAATTTTATCATTTGCGAACATGTTAGCAACTGTTGCTAAATGATCAATTGTATCCATAAGTTCTGGATAGTCATGATAATTAGAAATAGCAGTAGAGTGAATTTCTTGTAAATCATCACGAATCTTTTTTAAGGTTTCAATATCAAATCTGCTCATCAGTATCATCTCCCGTTGTCTTAAGTACAATAAATGATATTAAGTTCATTGTGAAATTAGAATATAGTATCTACTTTTAATAATGTCTAGAAAGGTTGGTTGTATAATAATCGATGAATTTTATCAGAAAATATTAGATGGAGAACTCAGTGATGAAGAAATATTACGTATTAGTGAAGGAGATGATGAACCTTTAGCTAGTAATTAACGAGTAATGTTGGTTGAGTATTTAATGAGTTTACAAGGTTTAACCAAGAATGAAGCTTATCAAGTTACTTTTGAATATATCAATTATTAGTTTACATTCTATCAAAAGTGTATGTGAATTATATGTAAATTAAATGTTGTAATAAAAAGCATCCTTATACGTAGAGATGCTTTTCAAAGTGTATTTGTATTTCCACTTCCTAAAGTAGGCGTCTGAGTAGGTGTTGAACTAGGCGACTGTTGAGAAGAAGTGTTTTGAGAGCCTATTACTGAACTTGAATTAGGACTTGCATTTGATCTCAAACCTGTTTGTGAATTGGATTCTGTACTTGTAACGGGCCACACTTGATTTACATTTCCAAAAATAAAAGTTCCTCCAGAAATGTTACCAATCGTAAGTGAATTGATTTTAGCTACCATACGTTCTCATCCTTTCATCGATGAAGAAATAGAATATACACTAACATATGTTTAGCTTGTCAATTATGTATAGACGGGCTAGAGAAATAGGCGAGGTTATTATTGTTATAACTTCATAAATTGAATTCGGATTTACCTATGTCGGAAAGAATCTTGAAAATTGATTAATATTTAAAAAAGTGAGAATAACTAGCCTTTTGTAGAATAAAATAGTCTACACAAAAGGTGGGAATATTAATGGGGAAAAGTAAAACCTGGATGGATGCTTATGTTTCTAAAGTTTCAGGAAAACATTTCGAATTGTTATCGGTTCAAAGTGTCATTGATTCTTTTATTGACATGTTAAATGTAAAATTAAATGAAAACCAACAACCAGAAGTTGAATTTATTAAAGAGGAAAATAAAATTTCATTTCCAGACTGTTTAGTTTCTTTTAAAATCCAAGGATCTGTATTGAGTTTGAGGAAAGTTTTAAAATCTAACAATCAAGTTGCTGGTGGGATTAAAATTTCCGATACAGGTTTAGTTTATCAACTAAAAACTGGTTCAAAGTTGATTGAAGAGGTTGAAACTATACCTGAAGCATTAGATAGGGCACTAAGTTATTTACTTGTAGAGCTTAGGTGAAAGTTAATATTTTTATAAGTTTAAGTCACTCATTTAAAGTGGCTTTTTATTTTGTAGAAGTTAATATGCTGAAACATAAAATCATTATTAAGAATGGAGCTAATATTAATGAATCAAGTACTCTTCGAACAGTTGTTAGAGGGAAATATTGAATATGAAGACGTTCCAGAAGATACGGACATAGAGTTAACTGATGAGCAAAGGCATGAAATGAGATTATGGTTAGTTGGAGTTTATGGTTTTTCGTATGGAGCAGCTAAAAGTTATATTGAATAATGACAGCTGAAAATATTCTTTTAGTAATATATAGAGAAGGATTATTACACTTTTTGTAGAAATTATTAGGTAGAGAGTCGGTGGTTAGAGAATGAAAATTCAATTTGATTTTAAAGTACTAAATGTTGTAGAGGAAAATGGCGTAAAGTCCTACATTGTGCAATGCTCAAGTGAGAATTTCCGACGTGTTATTAAAGCTCAATATGACGGAAGTGTATATATACCAGATTACCATCAACAATTATGGGACATACAATCTCATGAAAGAACAGTTCTTGATATTGGACTAGCAAGCTTTATAATAAAAAATGAGAACCGCACAGTATAGGTAAATTCACATTCGAGCATAATATTAATGGTCAGTACTTCTTTTGCTAACGAATCGTTTTCTCCTTTAACATGTTAAGTGTATAAAAAGCACCCATAGCTTGGGTGTTTTTTATTTTGTTCGAGTAATAAAAAGTTGTTGAAAACGATGATTCACAATAAAAGAAAAGCTTTCATATTTTAATGAAGGCTTTTTTACAAATTCAAACAAAGTAGGTGATTAAATGTTTTATTCTAATTTCTATACGCCTTTTAACTATACTTTCTACCCTTATTTCATGCCTTCCTTTGGACGTCCTACTGGATATGTACTGAATTCTAGTGGTGAAGTTGACAGTTGGTGGGGGAATTATCCATTGGGGTATCCTGCCAAGGCTCCGAAACTTGGGGGTGGAGGACAGTCGCCTATTTCGGGACCTGCCATACCTTTCAGTTTCAGGGGGTATTATTGAAGTAATAAGCATAAGGATACTGATTCCTCAGTGTCCTTTTTTATTAAAAACAGGTGATTTGTCATTCTTTGTCGAACTAGTAGATGAAGAGGTGATACACATATGCTTAAATTTAAAGTTGTTTTTGAATTTATAAATGGCAGGACAAAGGAATTAAAATTTGAAGCCACATCAAAGAAAGAAGTTATTAGTCATATAACAAAACATGAAAAATTTGTTTCGAATGAAAAAGAGCTAGTGCATAGCAATTTAAATAATGTGGTGCAGTTTATAGTTACAGAAGAAAAAATAATAATAAGGTAAGAATAAATAACTTTTTGTCGAATAGAATAGACAAAAGGTGGTAATAGATATGGTCGATAAAAATTGGATTAATGCTTATGTTTCTAAAATTTCAGGAAAGCATTTCGAACTGTTAGTGGTTCAAGATATTATTGTTTCTTTCATTGAGATGTTAAATGTAAAGCTAAATGATAATCAACAGCCTAAAGCCAATTTTAATAAAGTGGAAAATGAAATTTCATTTCCAGACTGTTTAGTTTCTTTTAAAATCCAAGGATCTGTATTGAGCTTGAGGAAAGTTTTAAAATCTAACTATCAGGTTGCTGGTGGAATTAAAATTTTTGATACGGGTTTATCTTATCATTTGAAATCTGGCGCAGAGTTGATTGAAGAGGTTGAAAATATATCTGAAGCATTAGATAGGGCGCTAAGTTATTTACTTTTAGAGCTGAAATAAAAGTTAATATTTTTATAAGTTTAAGCTGCTCTAATTGGGTGGCTTTTTATTATGTCTAAATTACATAAATTGAAATATGTGCTAAATAATAAAAGGAAGAGGAAGGGTGATTAAAACACATCGTGCCTCGCAAGAGTCCTAAGATATGTAACACGGAGGAATGTAGAAAATTAACTTATGATACATATTGTGATAAGTGTAGGAAAGATACTCATCGAGAGTATAAAGAACAGCGAATAGATAAGAAAGAACAAGCCTTTTATTCTAGTATTTCATGGATTAAATTACGCAATAGGAAGAAGAGGTTAAACCCTTTATGCAAGGTCTGTCTTGAAGAAGGCAGGCTTACTCCTGTTGAAATAGTCCATCACCTTATAGAAGTGAAAGAGGATTGGAGTAAACGTTTATCAATAGACAATCTACAATTAGTATGTAAAGCACATCATCATAAAATTCACTTTGGAGTAGATGGTACTAAGTACACGAAGATTAAGAAGGTAAGAGAACATATGAGAGAAAGCAATGTTACTATTGTTAATGGGGCGATAGGTAGTGGTAAAACTACTTATGTAAAAGAACATATGGAACATGGCGATCTAATATTAGATGTAGATTATTTATGGATGGCAGTAACAGTGGTGGATATGTATGATAAGCCACAACACTTAACGGATATAGTATTAGCTATGCGTAATGAAGCATGTAGAGTATTGCAGAGTAAGATGGATAAAGATATACGAGCATGGATTATTACTACTGCTAAAGATGTAGAGGAACTAAAGCGTATGTTTAATGCTACATTATTGAAAATATGATGATGGATTATATCAATCATAGAGTAAAAGAGGAAAAAGGGTGTAAGAGTAATGAAAAAGAAAAAGGAGTATAAGATTACAATGGAAGTCGTTCCATCAAAAAGAAAACGCACTTTAGAAGAACAAGAAGAGATTAGAAAGAAGTGTGTAAGTCTATATGTAGATGCCATAATAGATAAACTGATACTTGAGGGAAAGATTGACTTAAGCAAATTTATTGGTGAAAACAATGAAGAGGAAAAGTAATCTCAACAATTGTAAATAATGTGCAAGACTTCAAAACCTTGCACATTATTATTTTACTCCACATCATAAGAACTGGAAGCATCATCTGCTAAACTTTTAACTTCTTGACCTAGTGGTCTTCCGCCACACCGCTCTTCAAAAGTAAGCTGTCGGTTAGATAAAATACGAGATAAACCTTCAGATGTCTCACTTTGAGGATCATTGCAAATGTCTTCCCCTAGTCGACTAGCAGTTTGATAATATTGTAGTACTTGAGAGTTATTTTCTAAAAGTGCATCTACGGTAAAGATTGTCATTAAATTTCCTCCTTCTGGATATATAGTTTTTTTAGTATACATTAAAATAATATAGGTAAAAAGAAATTTATTTTAAGTCAGAGAAAGAAATTTGAAGCAAAAACATATGAGAAAATAACAAAAAAATCCTTTTTTATGATAATATGTACTTATTAAGGGGCTGTTTGTTGTGGAAGAGCAATTGAAATCAAAGGAGATTAACATAGAAGTTAAACTTGAGCTTCTAAAGATATGTAATAACGTAATGAATAATACTTGCACCCCTAATGAATTAATCAAGGACTTAGAAAAATTAGTTAGTCGAATTAATTTATCAATTCAAGGTGATATTTTATAAAGGTTAAGTGGGTTAGGTGTGACGTCAATATAATTAGAAGAATTTTTATTGGAATTTTTTTCTTATTTCTATTGATAAAAAAACTATCTAAATGTACAATAGGCTTACAATATTATAACGGAACGTTGTTTTAACGGGGTTTGTACGTTTTAAGTAAGGTGATTTTTTGAATGATAAAAAACAAGTAGGTCAGCTGATTCAAGATCTGCGAAAGATAGCGGAAATGACAACTGTCGAGTTATCAGAAGGAATTTGTACAGAAGAAGAGCTACATCGATTTGAACAAGGTGAAATTCATGCAAGCAGTGAAGTTCTCTATCATTTATCGAAACGCTTAGGGGTTCCGATGAATTATTTCTTTGAAGCAGGAGAGCTAACGCCCAACGATTATTCAAAAGAAATTAAATCGACCATTAGGCATTATATACGAAAACGCGATTATGAAACCGTGTTACATATGGTGAACAAAGAAAAAGATAATCCTATGTTTCAAGATCCTTTTCACGCACAATTTTTCCTATGGCACGAAGCCATATGTGATTATTATATTGGAAATAAGTTTGAACAAGCGCTTCGTAAATTGGAAAAAGCCATTGCGTTCACGCGTACGAGCGAACAGTTTTATTCAGAAAAAGAGATTGCTATTTTAAATAGTATTGCCATTATTTATGAAGAAGAAGGTCATTTAAAAAAAGCGTTCAGTACGTTTATGGAAGGATTGCAGCATATTGCTTTGCTTCCTAAATTAAAAGATCCTCTAGTCAAAATTCGAATTTTATATGGATTATCGCGTGCGCTTTTGCAAATGGAACGTTATGAAAAGTCGGTTAAATATGCACAAGCAGGACTAGAGCTGTGTATTCAGCATGAGACACTTTATTTATTAGGAGAACTGCACTATCAAATTGGAGAAGCACTCTGTCAGCTTGGTGAGCTTAAAGAAGGAATAGCCTACCTAGAAAAAGCTATTACCGTTTTTGAAATTGAACAAAATGAAGCGTTTGTGACCATTATTCAAGAAGAGATGTCTAAATATCAAGAAACAAAAAAGAAGAGCTGATAGCTCTTCTTTTTTTATCTCCAATACACTGGGTGTGGGTAAAATGGACGAGGGCGAGGGTAAAAGTAAGGGGGGTGGTAATAAATGGGACGAGGATAAGGGTAAGGATAAAATGGACGAGGGCGAGGATATGGATAATAACCGTAAGAGAATCTTTCGTCAGCTTCTTGGGGACTTGAATAATAATCATAGCCATATTGATACTCTTCCAAAGGTTGTTCCGGGTAATATTGATAATTCACTCTTTTCACCGCCTAAGTTTTTATGCTTTTTACTTTATTCATTACAGAAAGAATTGGAGTATGTACTCATCAAACTTTTAATTTGAAAAAGGCGGGAGACAAGGAGTATTTTGAAAATAAAAACAAATTAGCTTAGCTTTCCTTCTCGTTTTCTTATAAGTTATCAGCATCGGGAAGGGTTGGATGTTCAAAGCTTTTAATAAAAGAAGCGTAAGCAATCGTATCTTTAATAGGGTTTACATAAGATAATGGTTGACCTCGGTAGCTGAAATTAAATGTAATCCAAGCAAAATCTTTATTATTGTTGGAAATCAGTTTTGCATTATGTATAAAAGCAGATGCGGCAATCATCGCATCTGGGCCTTTAATTTTTTTATTGGATTCTATTTTAGCTTTTCTGCGAATTTGAGCTGCTAGCTGTGCAATTTCACTTGTAACGTCCACAATCTTATCTGTCATATCGTAAATATAATGATTTTTTACTGCTTTGACTTGAGGATTTGTTTCTACTTCCCAATGCGACAGAAGTTCCATTTCTACAACGGTAGGCATTAAAAATTCCGCGTTATTTGAAATAAGTTCATTAATATATTCCACAACTTCTGGATAATTAAGCGCATGTGAAGCCCAAATGTTTGTATCAATGATTACTTTTTCATCCAACACAAATCGTTCACTCCTCTCTACTAGCCATTCGTACCAGCTCTTCTAACCCAGAAGGTGAATAAAGAACCGCAGATTCTGAAAGCTGATTGCTTAATAGAAGCTTTTCATATTTAGTTAATCTAGTTTTTGCAGATTTTATGAGCTTTTCTTGTGTGTCATTTAATGTTTTATCTTTTTTATCGTACGTGCGTAGAACTTTATTTTGAGGTTTGTATTTAAGATTTTTCTTCTGCATAGGGGGTGAGGAAGGTGATTGCGGCGAGGGTTGTGTATAAATTTTTCCATTTATTTTTAGGTTAAAGTGCTTCTGAACTTCCTTGCTGTATGTTCCTTTTTGGTCATCTACCAAGCGCTGTGCTTTCATGATATCCCTGCCTTTTATATAAATTTATATAGTATATGTGATGAAGTTTTCTCTTACTATTCCTTTTATATAAAAAGATTAAAAAATTAGCTTCCGGGAGTTATTAAATTAACTAATGTTTGCCTGGGGGGTGATAATCTCAGCGAATACCGGACAAAGGTTTAAAAACATGATATCGTGTAAGAGAATAAATCAGTATCGGTTAGAGAAGGAACTACAAAAAAGGGGATGCAAAATGAAAACAGAAAAACAAAAAATGCTGGATGGAGAATTATACCTTTCCGCTGATCCGCAATTAATAAAAGAACGTGAAAACGCTCGAAGATTAACAAGGCTTTATAACCAAACAACAGAAAGGGAAGAAGAAAGACGTGCAAACTTATTAAAAGAACTGTTTGGGTCTACGGGAAATTCTCTTTGCATAGAGCCTACTTTCCGCTGTGACTACGGTTCTAACATTCATGTTGGAGAAAATTTTTATGCTAACTTTGATTGCGTACTTTTAGATGTATGTGAAATAAGAATAGGAGATAATTGTTTTCTTGCACCAGGTGTACATATCTATACAGCAACTCATCCTTTGCATGCTCTTGAAAGAATTTCAGGAGCTGAGTTTGGAAAACGGGTAGAAATAGGAAATAACGTTTGGATTGGAGGAAGAGCCGTTATTAATCCTGGAGTGAAAATAGGCAACAATGCGGTAATTGCTTCCGGTGCCGTTGTGACAAAAAATGTTCCTGATAACGTGGTAGTCGGAGGCAATCCTGCAGTTATAATCAAGCATATTGAAAATTAAAGAATAAACAAAGAGCTTTTGAATTGTAAAAGCTCTTTGTTTTATACGATGTTTTATTGCCGATTTGGCTCGGCCTCATTTATAATGTTTTGGTTAAATGTAAAAATATACATATTTCCTTCCGAGATCATCCATACTTTATTGACAAAGGAAAATTAATTATGGTATATTATCTTTAATTAAAGATATTCAAATTAAAGATAAATAGCGAATGATAAACTAGACGATTTATCCGGAGGAATGTAGAATGAACCACTTAAAAGGAATACACCATGTAACGGCTATTACAAGCAGTGCAGAAAAGAATTATGAATTTTTCACATATGTGTTAGGCATGCGCTTAGTTAAAAAAACGGTCAATCAAGATGATATTCAAACGTATCATTTGTTTTTTGCAGATGATAAAGGCAGCGCCGGAACAGACATGACTTTTTTTGATTTTCCAGGTATTCCAAAAGGTTTTCACGGAACAAATGAAATTTCAAAAACATCTTTCCGCGTTCCAAATGATGCGGCTTTAGACTATTGGGTAAAGCGCTTTGATCGCTTAGAAGTAAATCATACGGGGATTCAAGAGCTATTTGGGAAAAAGACGCTTTCGTTTGTTGATTTTGATGATCAGCAGTATCAGTTAATTTCCGATGAAGGAAATCAAGGAGTTGAATCAGGCACTCCTTGGCAAAAAGGCCCTGTCCCTCTTCAATACGCTATTACGGGACTCGGTCCTATCTTTATTCGTATTGCCGAGTTTAATTACTTTAAAGAAATGATGGAAAAAGTCCTTTTATTTAAAGAGATTGCTCAAGAAGGAGATCTTCACCTATTCGAAGTAGGAGAAGGAGGAAACGGTGCGCAAGTAGTAGTAGAACACAATGAAAAACTTCCGCAGGCTCAGCAAGGTTTTGGAACTGTTCATCACGTTGCTTTTCGCGTAGAAAATCGACAAGCTCTTGAAGAGTGGATTAATCGAATGCCAAGCTTCGGTTTCCATACGTCTGGTTATGTGAATCGTCACTTCTTTGAATCGTTGTATGCAAGAGTGGCTCCGCAAATTTTATTTGAATTTGCGACAGATGGACCAGGATTTATGGGAGATGAACCTTACGAAACGCTTGGAGAAAAATTATCACTGCCTCCGTTTTTAGAGCCAAAACGTGCAGAAATTGAGAAGCTCGTGCGTCCGATTGATACAGTAAGAAGTACAAAAGAGTTTGTGAAAGAATAGTACACAAAAAACACTCAAATAGCTATTTGAGTGTTTTTTGCTGTTTCAAAGATGAACAAGCTTTCAAAACGCTAAAAAAGAACGTGTTTTTGATATTTTCTACTTTTATATATACCTGTCGCGAATGTTTGCTTAAAAACTGCCAATGCTCTACAAGGAAGGAGTAGGAGTGGGTTGTGCATAGCCTTCTTTATATTTTTCATCGATGTCTTTGCGGATATCTTTTATTGATTTGCCTCGGTTATAGTCGAGCATAGCTTTAGCTGCAATTTCTATACACAATCCGCACTTTGTTCCATGATCATCCCAGACAACTGCTCCGTTTCTTTTATTTTTAAAAATAAAGCAGTCATAGCTGTTTTTGTGATTCGCTTCCATGCCACATCCGCAGTAGCAAGGGATTTTTTCAAGTAGTTCACGATTTTTAGCAACGGATAGATAAACTAGTTTCATATCTTTAGGCTGATTCTTCAAAAACTGTGGCAAAACATCTGCTCCCGGAGTCTCTTCGCGAATATCAGCAACTGCAGCTTTGTGATGTTCATGACCTGAATGTGCAGAAGAGTTTGTGGCAGAAGAAGTTGTTGTATTGTTTGAACAAGCGGATAATCCAATACTTGTAGCGAGAATCCCCAACAAAATAATTGATTTTTTCAATACAATTAACATCCTTTCATGTGAAAATAAATGATAGTTGCATCATATACGGCAGTTTATCTATGTAGATAATTAAATACCTGCTTGTTTATATCTAATTCTCTATAAGTATGCAGAGCGGTTATCGTGTATGATAGAGATGGACGAGGAAAAAATATGAAGCATGAATTTATCATAAGGTGCGTTTTGTAAGTAATTGGACAGAAGGAGAAAGTGAAGGGAGGTTAAACAGTAGTGAGTGAACAAAATCAACGTCTTTTTGAATATATTTTAGAAAATTCAGCCTCTATCAGTGAAGAATGGCTGCGCCAAAGAAGTAATATTAAAGGATCGATTTACTCAAAGGACGCAGATTCTTCAGTTGAGAAAAAGCTGCGTGAGCAGCATCTTTATACGATTGAAACAATTGCGAGCGGCTTTCTTGACGATCAAAAGATTTTTAAACAACGTATGGTGAAATGGACGACGGAAGTAGTAAACAGCAGAATTAAATTTGATACGCCGATTTACGAGGTAGTAGAAGCGCTAAGCAAAACAAGAAAAATTATTTGGACGTATGTCAAAACATATAGTCTGATACATTCATCTATTACAAAAGAAGATATACTGTCTTGGAGCGAAGTTTATCATACAACATTTGATAAACTCATTAATGAATTCTCCGAACAGTATTATAAAATCACAAGGCAAAAAATAAGTCTTCAGCAAGAGCTAATCGACGAAACGAGTTTTCCTGTCATTCCAATTGTAGATCACATCGCGGTCTTGCCTTTAGTAGGGCTTATTGATGACATCAAAGGTGATTCTATTATCGAGGTTGTTCCAAAAAAGTGTGCAGAAAAACATATAAGGCATCTAGTCATTGACTTATCGGGTGTAAATTATGTAGATACGTATGTTGCTCACAAATTTTTTGATTTGATTAACATTTTGCAGCTGCTAGGCATCCATGCGATTATGTCAGGAGTGAGTCCTGACATGGCTCAGACGGCTGTTAATGTAGGAATTAGTTTTAATAAAATTGAAACGTTTGGACATTTAAAACAAGCTCTCTCTTCGCTTGGTGTAAAGAAAAAAGAAAAAGTATAGAAATGCTAAATCGAAACGGAATTGAGACCTTTGCTCTCCAGTTCCGTTTCTTTTTGTTTGTCTATATTCTGCTGCATTCAAAATCTTGTAAGCATGCCTTACAAACTCCTTTTCACATGGGGACAAATGGAAGATACTAAGGAACAAATAAACGGCGGTTTTCTATGCCAAACGTCTCGTTTAGCTCAAGAATGGAGGTGTAAAGAGAAGAATAAGAGAAGTACATAATGAGATTTAGATAAGTACTGATAAGCCGTGTGATTAAGGAGGAGTTCTATGAAAATAATTTATCTTCTTTGCTTGCTTCCGTTTGTAGGAATATTAGGTTTATTGCCTTTTGTTAACAAAGTAACGCCGTTTATTTTAGGGATGCCTTTTTTTCTCTTTTGGATTGTTATGTGGGTAATCCTTACGTCTTTTATTATGGGTATTGTGTACAAGCTCGATCCTGCTGTTAAAGGAGGAGATAAATAATGAATACCGCTCTGATTATTATTTTTGGTTTTTTACTTTTAGCTATTTATCTTGGAATTCGAGCTACGCGGGGCAAAAAAATGGATTTAGAACAGTGGAGCGTAGGCGGCAGAGGTTTTGGAACTGTTTTTGTCTTCTTTTTGATGGCGGGTGAAATCTATACTACTTTTACGTTTCTAGGAGGAAGCGCTTGGGCATATGGAAAAGGAGGGCCAGCGTTTTATATTTTAGCCTATATTTCTTTAGCGTACGTGCTAGGGTATTGGATTGGTCCGCAAATATGGCGATATGCGAAGCAGCATAAGCTCATGTCTCAGCCGGATTTTTTTGTTTCAAAATACAAAAGCCCGTTTCTAGGCATCGTTGTTTCATGCGCAGGGGTGCTGGCAATTGTTCCTTATATTATTTTACAGTTCAAAGGCTTAGGTATTATTGTATCTGAAGCTTCTTATGGCTCTATCTCTTCAACCGCAGCCATTTGGATTGGAGCCATATCATTAACGGTTTACTTAATGATATCAGGCATACATGGTTCCGCGTGGACGGCTATCGTTAAAGATATTATGATTTTTATTGTCGTCTTATTTTTAGGAATATATATGCCGTTTCATTACTACGAAGGCTTACAGCCTATGTTTGAGGCTGTGCATCAAGCAAATCCAACGTTTCTTACTCTTCCCAAGACAGGTCTAAGTATTTCGTGGTTTATTTCTACAGTCATGCTGACCGTATTAGGATTTTACATGTGGCCGCATACGTTTAATGCAACGTATTCAGCTGAAAACGAGAATGTATTTCGAAAGAATTCTATTATAAGTCCTATTTATACGTTAATGCTGCTTTTTGTCTTTTTTGTAGGGTTTACTGCTCTTATGCAGGTACCTGGACTACAAGGCGCAGAAGCGGACTTGTCACTGCTTCGTCTTTCCATTCAAACATTTGACCCGTGGATTGTCGGCTTTATTGGCGCAGCTGGTTTATTAACAGCACTTGTGCCTGGATCGATGCTTTTGATGGCAGCTTCTACGTCACTATCTAAAAACGTTTATGGCGTTCTTGTTCCCTCAGCGACGGGCAAACAAATTTCGATACTGGCTAAATACTTTGTGCCGGTCATTGCGCTTGTTTCAGTCTATTTTACACTTCATGGAGGGAATACGATTGTAACGCTTTTACTAATGGGCTACAGCATTGTGACGCAGCTGTTTCCTGCTTTTATTTTTAGTTTAATGAAAAACAATATCGTGACTAAATACGGGGCATGTGCAGGTATTGTTGCCGGCATTGCGTCTGTGATGTATATAACGATTACTGAAACAACGCTTGGCACGTTGTTTCCTTCGTTGCCACAAATCATTAAAGATACAAATGTCGGCGTTATTTCTTTATTTATTAATTTAGTTGTATTAATGGTGGTCAGTTTAGCAACGAAAAAAATCGCCGCACAGCCGCATTTTGAAAGCGGAGCAGTAGATGAAAAACAAATTTTGTGAAAATCTTTTTCCAATTGCGTTTTAAGAACACCATGAAGGGTATAAGAGTAGTGCATCACCAAAATGTTCAATATGGCTGCAAGACATAAGCAGCCTTCTCGATAAAATGTAACGATTGCGTTGTTTTTAAACATAGGTAACGAGTGTGAAAAGCAACAAGACGTATGCCACAAGCGGTGTACGTCTTTTCTATGAAAGATATTTACCTAAAAAAGGAGATGATAACATGACATCTGAAAAAGCATTTGAGCAAAAGAAAGATCTTTTAATGAATCAAATTATTGAATCGGGTTACTTTAAAGCAGAAGACGGGAGACATTTGTACGAATTGAATTTAAGTGAACTAGAACAAACGCATCACGATCTTCAAAATCAAAAAATAAGAGAAGTATAATTAAAATCTTCCAGATTATTAGAAATTCAGCTGATTTCGTATATGTGTGTAAATACCAGCTGTTCAATTTGTTCCTCCGCGGCTTTTTTTGCTTGAAAGCAGGCACTTTTCTTTTTTTTTCGGTGCGTTTACAGCCTCGCTGTTTCCAATCATACTCCTCAAACATATAACTCAACACTTAAGAAATAGGCAAATAAAAACAAAAAAAGCGCAGAAGCTGCGCTTTTTTTGTTGAGTTAAAAACGAGTGGAAGCCGCTGTTTTTTTAGGTTTGCTCATTGCTTTTTTTAGTACTTCAGAAAAATAAGGCTCTCCACTAGGATTTTGCTGTCTTAGCAAGTCAATGGTTCCTTTCACGTCATCCATAGCTCTGTGAGCGTGCTCTCTCTCAATATTATGATGATCAAGAAGCGTTGTTAGTTTTTTATTAGGAAAGCCGTACTCTTTCCATTTGACAGCACGCATAGAGCAGTGCCATTTTTGGTTAGATAAAGATGGATACCGTTTTAAAAGAAAACTGCGATCGAAAGAAGCATTATGAGCGATGATAGCCGAAACGCTAGTTAACAGCGATTCCACTTTTTTATCGTCTAATGTTTTATTTTTAACCATCTCATTTGTAATTCCCGTTAAGTTTGTAATGTACGGGAAAATGGGAGTTGAAGGCATATTAAATTCTTCATATTCTTCTACAATGTCGATTATTTCTCCGGTAGAAGAATCATAAGAAACAACAGCAATTGCTAGTTCGATAATATCGCATGTTTGCGCACTTAATCCCGTTGTTTCAACATCTAAAACGGCTGCTAGTTTTACTTGTTCAGTTGACAACTCGTCGCCCTCCCTTTCTATTTATCATTCTATTAGCTTATCATTTTTTAACAGAAAACGTTAGTAAAAAAGATGAGAGAGCAAGTACATGGATTTATTTTATACGTCCGCGTGGAAAAGGAATTTACTTTTTTAAAGGAGATGACGATTGAAAAGGAGAATAGTAATATTTACTCATCTAAATTAAGTCTTCATTGAAAATAATGAAATGAAGAAAGAAGGGGATCGTTATCATGCAATTGCTGTATATGGTACTTTTTCTTGTCTTAATTTTTTGGGGAGTTACATCTTTTATTCATTACAGGAATCAAACTATTAAAGTTCGTTTGAACAAGCATTATACGAATGCAGTAGAATGGATTGAAGCTGTTAAACAAGAGCTGGAAAAGAAAGGGAAATCTGTGAGTTATGAAGGGGATTTCTTGTTTAAAATTGATGAAAAACCTTATGAAATCGCAGCGCGCAATATGTCTATTTGGAGCATGTCGCTCTATCATATCTTGCTGCAGCGTCAAAAAGAACATTCTTAAATTTACTTGCATACAGAAATTATCGCTTCTCGTCTATTGAGAAGTGATTTTTTTATCTTTCTGTATCCATAATGGGGAATTTTTGTTTTTATATAATAGTAATACCGAAAAGATGGTTCTAATTTCCTAAAAAAATATGCTTCATATATTTTTAGATTTGGTTATCGATTTGGCATGGAATTTGCATATGTAAGAAGGGTTTATCAGACATTTTAATTGTCAGGCAAAGAAAACTAGTTACATACTATAAAATTATTTTACATTATCTACTAGAATCAAAAAATTTTAATAATATAGTAAAATGTAGTTGACCTTCCTAGTTTTAGAATATAAAATAAATCTTGCTAATAGTTTGAAAATTCTAAAATGGAGGGGTTTACTTGAAAAGCTGGAAAAAGATTTTGGGGACATCTTTTCTTGCCACAACTGTTACATTAAGCGGAGTGGGGCCAGTACTTATGAATGGAAGTGCTGCTTCAGCTAAAACCGCACAATCGGAGGAACTTCCAAGTTCACCAATTGATATGAATACAGTACCGGAAGAAAGATTGGCTAACGCACTGAAAAACCAAGGAGTTATTTCTCAAAGTGCAACACCGCAAGAAGTGAAGAAAGCCGTTACTTCTTACATAAACAAAAAAGATGCACATAAAGAGAGCATGAAGGGACATAAAGCTAGCAAAATTGATTTGAAAGCGAAAGAAATGCAAACAAAACAAAAAGAAAAGTTTCAACGAGGCGAATTTGCTAACATTAAGTCTCAAGGAAACAATTCGGGGAACGGGGTAAATGTTAAACCTGCAGCTCAGGCAAACTATAAAGGACAAGTGAGAAAAGATAAGGTTCTTGTTCTTTTAGTCGAATATGCAGACTTTAAGCATAACAATGTCGTTCAAGAACCTGGCTACATGTATGCAAAAGATTTTAACCGAAATCACTATCAGCAATTAATGTTTGGAAAGAAAGACTTTAAGCTATTTAACGGTAAAAAAATTAAAACGTTTAAGCAATATTATGAAGAACAGTCTGGAGGTAGTTACACAGTAGATGGAACGGTTTCTGACTGGTTAACTGTACCTGGAAACGCAAAAGAATACGGAGCAGACAATCCAGCGGGAGGAAACGATAATGCGCCTGGATCTAAAGGGCCTCGTAATCTTGTAAAAGAAGCGCTTGCTGCAGCAGCAAAAAGCGGCATTAACCTTTCAGATTATGATCAGTTCGACCAATATGATATCGATGGAGACGGCAACCGCAATGAGCCTGACGGCATAGTGGACCACTTAATGGTCATTCATGCTGGCACTGGGCAAGAAGCAGGTGGAGGTAAACTAGGAAACGATGCTATCTGGTCTCATCGCTCTACTTTGGGACAAGTGTATAAAGTTCCTGGAACAAACATGGCTGCTTATGATTATACAATTGAACCAGAAGACGGAGCAGTTGGCGTTTTTGCTCATGAATTTGGCCATGATTTAGGTTTGCCGGATGAGTATGATACACAGTATACGGGTCAAGGTGAGCCGGTAGGCGTTTGGTCAATTATGAGCGGAGGGAGCTGGGCTGGTGAAGTAGCTGGAACAGAACCGACAAGTTTCTCCCCGCAAAATAAAGAGTTTTTCCAAGCAAATATGGGTGGAAACTGGGCAAATATTCAACAAATCGACAGCAAAAACATTACAAAATCGGGCTCTGTGAGCGTGGTTGATCAAAGCGTGACAAAATCCAAACGACCGGGTATTGTGAAGATTAATTTACCTAAAAAAGCTGTTCAAGGGATTAAGCCTGAGTTTGGAAGCAACTACTACTACAGTAAGCGCGGAGACGATCTGCATACGACAATGACGACGCCAGAGTTTGATTTAACAGCGGCCAAAACAGCGACGTTCAATTATAAAGCGTTCTATGAAGTGGAGGCAGAATACGATTATTTATATGTAAATGCGATTCTTCCTGACGGTTCAAAAGTTCTGTTAGATACAATTGGTGATAAAGCGAATAATGCGGACGGTTCTGCTGAAACTTCCGGCGGAAACTGGGAAGATAAAAGCTATGACTTAACGCAGTTTAAAGGTAAAAAAATCAAGCTTCAATTTGAATACGTAACGGACGGAGGACTTGCTCTTCAAGGATTTGCACTTGATAATGTAAGTTTAGTAGTAAATGGACAAACGGTATTTACGGACGATGCTGAAGGAGCGCCAAAAGTAACGTTAGATGGATTTGAAAAGACAAACGGCATCAGCTATAAAGATAACTATTATTACCTTGAGTGGAGAAACTATGCAGGCAGCGATAAAGCACTTCAATTCGCGCGCGGTGCAAAATATAATACAGGCATGCTGCTTTGGTACGCAGATGAAAGTTACCTTGATAACTGGGTAGGACAACATCCGGGTGAAGGATTCCTTGGTGTAGTTGATTCACATGCTCATAAAGTTCTTTACTTTAATGTGAATGGGATTAGCACGACAGCAAATTCAAGCCGATATCAAATTGCAGACGCGGCGTTCTCATTTGATAAATCACCTGCTTGGTCATATTCTCATAAAACGTGGGGAACTATTTCATCTAAAGAATCAAATGGAGTTACAAGCTTCAACGACAAAAAATCGTATTTAGATGAAAGAATTAAAGATGCAGGCCGCTTGCTTCCTCAAAACGGATTGAAATTAGACGTAATTGGTGAAGCAAAAGACAATTCAGCTGGTGCTGTATGGATTCATAAATGAAATTAGACGTATTCGAAAAAAGATCTGAAGAGCGAATTCTTCGGATCTTTTTTTATGTTAGAAAATCAAAATAAACTATGAGCTAAATAATCAAAGTATTCAAGAGCGTTTGAAAAATAAAATAAAGGGAATTTTCAACAGTGAATAATTGTTATTATGTCATGAAATTCATCCATATAATCAATACTAATAGGTAAAGAAAATAATGAAAAGGAGTTCTAACTATGAGCTATCGTATCGAAAGAGATTCAATTGGAGAAATCAAAGTGGCAGAAGATAAACTATGGGGAGCGCAAACGCAAAGAAGTAAAGAAAATTTTCCAATAGGGATTGAAAAAATGCCGATTGAAGTAATACGCGCTTTTGCGGTTTTGAAGAAAAGTGCGGCTATTAGTAATCATAAACTAGGCAAACTATCAGCTGAGAAATCGGAAGCCATCGTGCAAGCTGCTAACGAAATTATTGAAGGGAAATGGAATGAACATTTTCCTTTAGTAGTATGGCAGACAGGAAGCGGAACACAATCAAACATGAATGTAAATGAAGTGATTTCCCACCGAGGAAACCAGCTAATAAATGGCGACGAAACGCTTCATCCAAACGATGATGTGAATATGTCACAAAGCTCTAACGATACTTTTCCTACAGCTCTTCATATTGCAGCTGTACTAGAAGTGGAAGATCAATTATTGCCTGCTCTAAAAACATTAAAAGAAACGTTCGCTGCGAAGCAAGAGCAGTTTAAAGATATTATTAAAATAGGTAGAACTCATTTACAAGATGCTACACCGCTAACACTAGGACAAGAAATTAGCGGATGGCATCATATGCTCGAAAAGAATGAAGAAATGATTAAACAAAGCGTAGAGTATATGAAGGAGCTAGCTATTGGCGGTACAGCTGTTGGGACGGGGATAAATGCACATCCCGACTTCGGCGATGAAGTAGCGAAAGAAATCAGCAGCACGCTTGGAAAAACATTTATCTCAGCACCTAATAAATTTTATGCATTAACAAGTCACGATCAAGTGGTTTATGCCCACGGTGCACTCAAAGCATTAGCAGCTGACTTAATGAAAATCGCTAATGACGTACGCTGGCTGGCAAGCGGTCCTCGAAGCGGATTAGGCGAAATTACGATTCCTGCTAACGAACCAGGAAGTTCTATTATGCCTGGAAAAGTAAATCCAACTCAAAGTGAAGCTCTAACAATGGTTTCTGCACAAGTATTTGGGAATGACGTGACGATTGGCATCGCGGCTAGCCAAGGAAACTTTGAATTAAATGTATTTAAGCCGGTTATTATTTATAATTTTTTACAATCAGTCAGATTGCTGACAGATTCCATGCAGGCTTTTAACGATAAATGCGCAGTAGGAATTGAACCCAACAAAGAAAAGATTCAGCATAATCTAGAAAATTCTCTTATGCTTGTAACAGCATTAAATCCGCACATAGGTTATGAAAATGCGGCTAAAATCGCCAAGTTGGCTCATCAAGAAGGAACGACATTAAAAGAAGCAGCGGTCAAAACAGGCCTTCTGACAGAAGAACAATTTGAGCAATGGGTAAATCCCGCTAATATGATTCATCCATCAAAATAAAAAAAGAAGCCAAGTATTCTGAGCTGCTTGGCTTCTTTTTAATAAATATTAATAAAATAAACATTGTTCTAAATAAACATTTAAAAAGAAACTGCGAATTAAAAGAAATTTTACACTGCCTTATACTAGATTCAAGTACATACGATTAGGGTATTTACATTCTTATAAAGGAGGGATTCAAGTGACGTACGAAGTGAAGTTTTATTTTGGAAATGAAAAATCAATCAGTACATTGGTTGAATCAGAAAATGTAAAAGAGCTTGAGGAATCTATTATTCATACGCAAGGATGGTATCGTTATTATGACAAAAAACATGAAGCTTATTTAGCTATTCAAATGAGCAATGTTTTACACATCGTTATAAAAGAATACCGGGATCCGGAAAAAACAGGGGTTTTGAAAGATTCGTCGTATACATAAGGAAGCTAGCAAAAGAGGTGAAAACTATGCAAAGGCGACATTCAAATAATCCTATTATTCTCGACGTTTCTCATCATCAAGGAATCATTAATTGGAAAGAAATAAAAAACACCTCAGTAAAAGGGGTGTATATAAAGTTAACAGAAGGCGGAACTTTTGTAGACCCTAGATCCTATGAAAATTATATAGGTGCCAAAAATGCGGGCTTGAGAGTAGGGTTTTATCATTATGCTCACTGTACAAATAGCCCGGAGAAAGAAGCTGCTTTTTTTATTGCTCAGCTTGGACAAATGAAACTAGACCTTCCGCCGTGTTTGGATCTAGAAGAAGATAAGAAAAAATCTAAAGAATTTGTTTCTCACTTTGCCGTAAGCTGGCTCGA
The DNA here is from genome assembly GCF_028369225.1 of Priestia sp. AB. Lineage (NCBI taxonomy): Bacteria > Bacillati > Bacillota > Bacilli > Caryophanales > Bacillaceae > Priestia > Priestia sp. AB. The sequence goes on along the minus strand of NZ_JAQMYN010000003.1, from coordinate 135,570 downwards.
GCATGTTCACAAAACAACAGGAATTAAGCCTATCGTATATACGAATTATCATTTTGCTAAAACTTTTTTCACAAACGAAATAAGTAAGTATCCTTTGTGGGTAGCAAGATATAGTGCGGCCAACAGACAAGGCGGTATGCAGCACCCTGGTGAGCTAAGTCAGTGGCAGCGATGGGCAATGTTTCAGTATACGGATTCTGGCAGAGTAAAAGGAATTTCTACAAATGTGGATATAAATGAAATGGACTGCTCATTTTTTAAAGAAGTCACAACAAATCTCTCTATGACGAATAATACAAAAGGACCCTTTGTGTATTCCAAAGGTGATAGAGGGTTAGGAGTCAAACAAATTCAGCAAAACTTACTTGCGCTAGGTTTTTCTCTTCCGAAGTTTGGAGCAGACGGTTTCTATGGAGATGAATTAATCGCTGCAGTGAAAAAATTCCAGAATCGGTATGGCCTTTTTTCAGATGGAATAGCAGGAGCGGACACACTGCCGATTCTTGTTAAAGAAGTGAATAATCTGAATAATCTGGTTTGAGAGATTACCTGAGGGGGAAAAGTTACTGTAAGATTCAAAAAGGTACAAGGAAGGAGCTATTATGAGAAAAAGAAAACAAAAAGCATTGATATCAGGTATTACGCTATCAACGGTAGGAGTCGGCATTACGTCTTATATATTAAGCGATGCTGCGAAACGACGGAAAGTAAAAGGACTTGTTCGAAGTGCCAAAGTAAAACTTTCAAGTTTATCTAAAAAACAGCAGGTAAATGCTAGCTTAAATAAAGATGTGCATTCAGATCCTACGTACGTTTCTGAAAGCAATATGATTTCAGAAGGACCTATGTATCAAGATCAGCATAGATAATAAAAAAACTAGTCTTGCCTCGGGCGAGACTAGTTTTTTTATTAATTTTATAAATAGCAGCGTTTATTCATGGTACACTCTCTATATAAGGGAATTATTTTACGCATATTTACAAGTAAAGGAGGAATAGAAGGAGTGATTAGTAGCGGATTATTTGTTAACTTATGTATTTTTTCGTTTTTTGTCAGTATTATGATTGCGATAAGAATATTTTTGTTACAGCGTCTAGCCCATAAATACAAATGGATGAGTAGTATTTATGCAAGTATTGTTTCTGCTATTCTTATGGTATATAGCGTTACGTATCAACAGATTACATATGATTTACGTTTTCTTCCTCTTATTTTGACCGTTCTATATTTTGGTTATAGAGCCGGTGCAGTTGCAGGTATCACTATGGCCGTGTGCAGTATCTATTTAGAAAGTCATTGGTTACTGACTATCTTAATTTTAATTTTTACCTTTTTGTTTTCCCTTCCTCTTATTCGATATAGAAAGCAGTTTTCTTTATTAAAACAATCTCTTCTTTGTTTCTTTATTCATTTTATCGTTCATGTCTTACTGACAAATTACTTCTGGAATACACCTATTCAGTCGCCGTTTTATAGCGAAATAGAATATTTAGTGTTCGGAATTCTCGGACTGGGAGTAGCCGTAGCGACGATAGAATTTTATCGTAAATTTTACGCTGTAGCAGAAGAAGCTGCTTATGCTGGATCAGATTCATGTAAGGATGAAGAAGATTCTTTTTTTGTCAGAATAATGAAAAAAGAATTAGAATATACGAAAGAACAGCTGGAGTCTTTTATTAATCATCACATGGATGCGGTTATTATAACTGATTTAGAAGGGCGAATCTTGCGAGTTAATGAAGCTTATGAAAAAGTGTATGGCTGGAAATCCCATGAAGTCATTGGGGAAAAATATTACGATATAGCAGGAGCTTTTAGTGAGGATGTACATGAGAATATAAAAAAGACTGTTGCTGAAAAAGAGGCAATCAATCGAGTAGAAGTTGTAAGAGCTCGTAAAGATGGAAGTTTAGTAGACCTCCGTATCACCATTTCTCCAATTTTTAATGGGAAAGAAGAGTTGGTAGGTTTGTCTGGAGTATGTGTGGATATATCTGAAGCTAAAAAAGCAAAGGAAGAGCTTGACTTGCTGCATCGTAGGCTTAAAGAAAGTGAGTTGAAATATCGCACGTTATTTGAGTACGCAAACGACGCAATTTATTTACTTGAAATAGGATCGGATCATTTTCCTTCTCGTTTTGTTGAAGTAAATGAAGCTGGATGTAAGCGCCTTGGATATACGAGAGAAGAGCTTTTATCCATGCCTTGCCACGATATTATACCTAGAGATTCTGACATTGTTCAAAAAACAGTCGAAGAAATTCGCAACGGAAATCTTTCTTTTACGCTGCAATCACAGTTTACGTTTAAGTCCGGCGAAATAAAAAAAATAGAATATAGTGGTAAGTTGTTCAATATAGAAAACAAAAAAGTGCTTCTTATTGTTTCAAGAGACAGAACAGAGTACTTAAAAACAGAAGAGCTGCTGCAGAAATCTGAGAAATTAGCAGCGGTCGGGCAGCTTGCTACAGCTATTGCTCATGAAATTAGAAATCCTTTAACAGCCATCAAAGGGTTTATGCAGTTATTAACTGAAAAAGCGAGTAAAGAAGAGTTAACCTATATGAATATTATATCCTCTGAAATTGAGCGGATTGAAATGATTACAAATGAATTCATGTCTGTGGCAAAACCACAGGCCGTAACATTTCAGTCGATTGATTTGCAGCTGTTAATTCAACAAGTGATTTTATTGTTGCAGCCTCAAGCTACCATGAAAAACATCTTTATTGAACTTAACTCATATGGAGAAATGCCTTTTGTATATTGTGAAAGCAATCAAATGAAACAGGTGTTTATAAACATTCTTAAGAATGCGATTGAAGCAATGCCTTCCGGAGGAGAAATTAAAGTTGAGCTGAGAAAAAAGGACAACAATCATATTCATATTCAAATTATTGATGAAGGTGTAGGAATTTCAAAAGAACGCATCAAACATTTAGGTGAACCATTTTACAGTATTAAAGAAGACGGAATCGGGTTAGGGTTAATGATCTGCTTTAATATTATCCAACAGCATCAAGGAACTCTTAGTATTGACAGTGAAGTAAGCAAAGGGACGAGTGTAGAAATTTGTTTACCGTTAGAATAAAAGGTAATCAGTCAAAGGGAGAAGAAATTTTGCAACAAGTTGTTTAGTAAAGTTATAATATTCTATGTTGGAGTAAAATAAGCAAAGGAGTGGTTACGATTAAACAGAAAAAGTGGATTAACATATTTCGTATTCTGTATATTATTTTTGCTATTATTGCGATTGGAGCATCTTTTGGAGACTATTCTTTTGGGCTTAATAATCCCCGCATAGTCAGTTTAACGGCTCTTGTTTTGGCGGTTATCTGTATTGTTCCGTATTACATACTTCGCTTTAAAGAACAAGCTTCTAAAAGTAAATAAGTTCATATGTGTTATCTTAAAAGAGGCTGGAACAAAAGTATTTTAGTTGAAGGAAGATCCGAACGATTCATCGTTCGGATTTTTTTATTGTTATGGTGAACATGGGTTTAATCTAGCTGGTTGCTTTTAGCGGTTGATTGGAGTGATTTCGTTATGTCTCAGTCTCTTTTTTATCGTCATAAAAGGGCGGTAAATGGGCGAGCATTTTTTCTAGCCTGTACATATGCTATAGAGTAAACAGGCTACGGAGGTGAAGTGAAATGGGATTTTGTAACTGGGGTTACGGCGGTGGTTATGGTTACGGCGGTTACGGCGGCTACGGTAGTTACGGTGGCGGTTTTGCATTAATCGTTGTACTATTTGTTTTATTAGTTATCGTTGGTTGTACATGCTTGAAATAAACAGAAAAGCACGGATTTACAAAGATTTTAGTAGATTCGTGCTTTTTTATGTTCATAAGAAGGACAGTGCTATAATAAAATAATGTTGTGCATGTACATAAAAAACATACAAAAAATTTAATTAATAGATTAAAAAAATAAAAAAATGAAGAGGAAGAGTAGATTTAAGCCTCAAAAACGGTCTGAAATTTATAATTTTCCTTATAAGTAATTTTTGTAAAATGCTTATCAGGACTGATAGTAAGACCGAATAATACTTCATAGGTCGCTAGTTTTTATCAGCTGACTTGAAGAATTATTTTACTTGTATGAAAATCAACATAAATGATTTTCATATAGTTTAAATAGGTAAAAAAGACTTATTGCAAAAGATTTATTCTTAATTTTCATAATAATAGGAATATTAAAATAATATATAGACGTAGTAATTTTTAGTTGCTATAATGTTGCTAATTATCACAATTAACAGAAAAATTGCGGTAATTAAATTTACTAGGGATAGGGAGAAAAAACTATGAAAAAGAAAAAACAGGCTTTAAAGGTATTATTATCAGTTGGTATCCTTTCTTCATCATTTGCTTTTGCACATACGAGCAGTGCCGCGCCAAATAATGTACTTTCAACCGAAAAGTATAACAAAGAAATTAAATCTCCTGAGTTTATTTCTGGAAAGCTTTCAGGCCCATCATCACAGAAAGCTCAAGACGTCGTATTTCATTATATGAATACAAATAAAGACAAATATAAATTAGGAAACGAAAATGCTCAAAATTCATTTAAAGTGACAGAAGTAGTGAAAGATCCCGTTGAACAAGCAACCGTTGTACGCTTGCAGCAGGTATATAATAATATTCCTGTTTGGGGATCTACTCAATTAGCACACGTAGCGAAAGATGGAACCTTAAAAGTTGTATCAGGTACAGTAGCTCCTGATTTAGATAAAAAGGAAAAGCTAAAAGGACAGAAGCAAGTTGACAGCAAAAAGGCGATTCAAGCAGCTGAAAAAGACTTAGGCTTTAAACCGACGTATGAAAAATCCCCTTCATCTGAACTGTATGTTTATCAAAATGGTTCAGACACAACGTATGCTTATGTAGTAAATTTAAATTTCTTAAGCCCTGAACCAGGTAACTATTATTACTTTGTTGATGCTATTAGCGGTAAAGTGCTGGATAAGTACAATACGATTGATTCCGTAGCTGGTCCAAAAGCCGATGTGAAGCAAGCGGCAAAGCCGGCAGCGAAACCTGTAACAGGAACAAATGCTATTGGCTCAGGTAAAGGAGTGCTTGGAGATACTAAATCTTTAAAGACAACGTTATCTAGTTCTACTTACTACTTACAAGATAATACAAGAGGGGCGACAATCTATACGTATGATGCAAAAAATCGTACATCTCTGCCAGGTACACTATGGGCAGACACGGATAATACGTACAATGCAACCCGCGATGCAGCTGCAGTAGATGCTCACTATTATGCAGGCGTGACATATGATTATTACAAAAACAAATTTAACCGCAACTCCTATGACAATGCAGGAGCTCCGCTAAAATCGACTGTTCATTATAGCAGCGGTTACAATAATGCGTTTTGGAATGGCTCTCAAATGGTATACGGAGATGGAGATGGAACTACTTTTGTTCCGCTATCAGGAGGATTAGATGTTATCGGACATGAATTGACGCATGCGGTCACAGAAAGAAGTTCTAATTTAATCTATCAATATGAATCAGGTGCATTAAACGAGGCAATTTCCGATATTTTCGGAACATTGGTAGAATACTATGACAACCGTAATCCAGATTGGGAAATTGGAGAAGATATTTATACGCCTGGTACAAGCGGTGATGCGCTTCGTTCAATGAGCAACCCAGCGAAATATGGAGATCCGGATCATTATTCAAAGCGCTATACAGGTTCTAGTGACAACGGCGGAGTTCATACAAACAGCGGTATTATCAACAAAGCTGCCTACTTGCTAGCTAACGGAGGAACGCATTACGGGGTTACTGTAACAGGCATCGGCGGCGATAAGCTAGGGAAAATTTATTACCGTGCTAATACGCTATACTTCACTCAGTCTACAACGTTTAGCCAAGCGCGTGCAGGTTTAGTACAAGCTGCTGCTGATCTATACGGTTCAGGCTCTCAAGAAGTAATTTCAGTAGGCAAGTCATTTGACGCAGTTGGTGTTCAATAAGTTATAAACCAAAAGTCGCAAGATAAATGAGGTATCTTACGACTCTCTATACTACCTTACTACCAATAAAGGAGTACTCGTATAAATATATTACAGTACTCCTTTATTTTATGTTAATAAATAAAGAAAACAGATTTCTTCTTGATTTATAAAAATCCACTTCTTATTCCTCCCTTTTATGTCCATTCGAATTATACCGTTGTTTGTTAAATGGAGAGAACACGTTTTAGTAAACGGTCTTATTATAAAATGTTATAATAAAGAAAAGAATTGAATACATACATATGAAAAAGGAGTGGAGGAATCAATGGACAAAATTGCTGTTATTTCAGATATCCACGGAAATCTTCCTGCATTAGAAGCAGTTTTAGCTGACATACAACAACGAGATATCCATCGCATCATTTGTCTAGGTGATTTAGTAGGAAAAGGACCGGATTCAAGTAAAGCGATTGATATCATAAAAGAAAAGTGCGAAGTAACAGTAATGGGAAACTGGGATGACTTCATTACAAAGCCTGCGGAATTCGAAGCGTTGAAATGGCATCAGAAGAAGTTAAGTTCAGCCCAAGAGGCATACTTAAAGGAACTTCCTTTTTCCGTTGAGTTTATGATGAGCGGAAAATTAATTAGAATGTTTCACGCTTCACCTAGAAGTCTTTATGACCGAATTCAACCTTGGGATTCACTTGAAAAGCGCCTTAGTCTATTTGCTAATACGGAATATACGGAAAATATAAAAGGATCAAGAGAGCCAGATGTTATCTGTTACGGAGATGTACATAATGCATTTATTCAACATATTAAAGGGAAAACGCTATGCAATGTAGGAAGTGTAGGAAACCCGCTTGATTTACCACAAGCTTCCTATCTTATCTTAGAAGGAAAGGATCAAGACGAAAGTCCTTCAGCATTTTCTATTCAATTTGTACGTATTCCATACGATATTGAAAAGGCTATCGAATTGGCGAGAGCTGTAGAGATGCCGGATTTTGAACCCTACGTTCAAGAATTAAAAACAGCTCGCTATAGAGGACTGAAAAATTAAGAATAGAATGTATCTCAACCTTCAGCATAAATGCTGAAGGTTTTTTAGTGGAGTATATGAGGGGTTATTCAACACCATTAGTATGATACATGCAAATAAAAGTTATTCCGATGAATTTAAGGAAGGGAAAACTTGGAGAAAAACATACAGCATTTGAAAGGAAATAAATTTTATTTTATGAAGACAATATGAAGAGGGCAATTCCATTTGAACATAAAGTCATGCAAAAACGCCCCTGAAAAGCTGTTTTTACCATAACGAGTGGAGGAATACATGATGAAATTTTTTATTGATACAGCTAACCTGGAAGATATTAAAAAAGCATATAAAATTGGGGTATTATCAGGTGTTACCACAAACCCTTCGCTAGTAGCTAAAGAAGGCGTAAAGTTTGAAGATCGCATCGAAGAAATTTTAAAAACCGTTCCTGAAGTAGAATCCGTTTCAGCAGAAGTCACGCCCGACACAGTAACCGCCGATGACATGATTGCTCAAGCAGAAGAGCTGATAAAAATTAATGGAGGAGACAAAAATATAACGATTAAACTTCCTATGACCATTGCTGGATTGGAAGCAACCCGTTATCTAGCTAAAAAAGGCGTAAAAACAAACGTAACGTTAATTTTTACAGTGAATCAAGCGCTTCTAGCAGCTCGTGCCGGTGCCACATACGTATCGCCATTTTTAGGACGCTTAGACGATATTTCAGAAGACGGTGTTTATCTGGTATCTCGAATTGCAGAGCTATTTCGAATTCAACACATTGACTCACAAATTATAGCAGCGTCAGTCAGACACCCAGATCACGTCACACGAGTAGCTCTTGCTGGGGCTCATATTGCTACAATTCCGTATGCTGTAATTGAACAATTAGTAAAACACCCGCTAACAGAGCAAGGAATTGAAAAATTTGTATCAGACTGGGAAAAAGCTGTAAAAAATTAAATTCACTTAAGGAGAAGACATCATTTTAGTGTCTTCTCTGCTTAAAGGGTATACGAAGATTCTTTTTTTCTATTTTGTAGCAAACAACTTATCAATAATAGGCGAACATCCTATACATATATGCAGAGATGACATACGTTAATAGAAACGAAAGAGGTGTTAAAATGGGCTGTATTATTAACATTGAAAATATCGTGACTAATGGGTTAAAAGACAACTCGAACGTAAGCGTAGGCTGTGTTGTACAAAATAGTCACACGGCAAATACAAAATCGGTAGGAGCTTGTTTTTCGTTTGGAAACGGCTCTCCTGCTATTGCCTCTATGACAAACAGTAATATCGACTTTTGCAAAGGTGAAGAAAATAAAGAGCAGCAATCTTGAAAACAATTCCAGAAAGAGTATTTCTGGAATTGTTTTTTGGTAAGTGATAGAGTTTTGTTAACAAGGTGTTTTGGCTTTTAAAAGAAAAACATTCATGAGGAAGGGGCTGAGCGGTGCTATGAGCATTATTTCTATGATTCCTTATACATACGTTGAAAGAAAAATAAAACGAACACAAAAAGTGACAATTCAGCATTCAAAAGACATGTGCTTATACGCTGATAGTATTGAAACACAAAACGATTGCTTTCACATTAATGACGTATTTGACATCTCTTACAAATGCGTTTCAAAAGACAGCGGCTTTTTATACTTACATACAAATCAAGGGATGTTCGCTTATACCATACAAACCGATCCTTCTGCCTTTATAACAGCATATAAAAATATAAAAACGAAGGGGTGACGCAATGTCACCCCTTCGTTTTTCGTTTCTTATTTTACCCACTGTACAACTTGATCCATACTTCTTCTCGTTTTTCCGCGTTTAGGTTCATGAATTCGATAGCCGAACGCAACCATAACGGAAATATCAAACTTACCGTCTTCTAGTAATCCTTCTTCTTTTAGAATCTCATGTACTTGGTCATAGTTAAATCCTTCAATCGGACAAGAATCAATACCAATTTGAGCAGCTGATGTCATCATATTAGCTAGTGCAATATAAGATTGTTTGCTAGCCCAATCAAATAGTGCTCGCTTGCTTTCGAACAAATGAAAATCATTTTCTTGGAAATCTTTATAACGAGGCATTAATGTCTCCAATACATCATCCGGCATTTCTTTTACGTTTTTTTGAAGATTCAACACATATTCAGAGTCATATCTTGCGTCTGTACGAGAAAGAATAATAACAAAATGACTTGCTGTAGGAATTTGACCTTGTGCTCCCCAAGAAACAGCTTTTAATTTTTCTTTTAAATCTTTATTTTCAACGACTAAAAACTTCCACGGCTCATAACCTACTGAGCTTGGAGATAAGCGCCCTGTTTCTAAAATGAATTGGAAATCTTCATCGGAAATTTTCTTCGCTGGATCAAACTCTTTTGTAGCATGACGAAAGTTAAATGCGTCTAAAATTTCTTGTTTTTTATCTGTATGGTTCATGTGTAAACAACCTTTCTGTAAAAAATATTTAGTGATGAACTGTTCAGAGTAATCTATACCCTGTATAGCTTACAATTAACAGCCAGTTAACATACAATTTGTCATAAAATCCGTTTGCAGATTTATCATAATTCATATAAATGATTCTAACAAGTACGCACATTTTTGTTGTATAGTATACTTTTTTATACTATTGATGCAGTTTCATAAGAAGCAGAAAGGAGTCAACAATCTGGGGAGTTTCGTTTTCGAAAAAGTAATTAAGAGGAAGAGAGGAGAAGAGTGATCTTCTCCTTGTTAATTAAATTTTTGTATTTGACTTTTTCGCTTTGTTTTCAAGTTCACTTTTCGGTTCTGTTGAAAATTCAACATCTTTTCCGTGTCCTTGAGGGTTAACTCCAGGAGCTACTTGACCGCGGTTAGCAGATTTTTTTGTACCCATTTTCGTCACCTCCGTTCGGTTAGTATGTACAAAAAGCAAAACAAAAATTAGGAAGTAAAGCGTGGAAAGATAAATAGGGAAAGATTATTTTTAAGCATCTTCATTACATAAACAAGATAGTTATTCATTTAAACGGACATAAAAAAACACCCTTGGAAGAGTGTTTTTTGTTTAAGAATCTGAGCTTGTCGCTCTGTCTGCGTATGGATAGATAGGATCTTTTAATTGAAATTCGTAAGTCACTCCATCTACAAGTCCTACCGTTTTATTGCTATCATAAAGGTCCAGCATAAAAGCAGCCATTTCTTTTGACGTATGAAACTTAGGTACTCGTCCTTCGTATTCAAAATCACTCATATCCATCGAACGCTGTGCAAATTCTGTTTCAGTAGCCGCCGGAGCTAAAACTTTAGCCTGCATTTTTGCTCCTCTTCCTTTTAATTCTTGAGAAAGACCTTCTGTAAATGCACTTACGTAGAATTTTGTTGCGCAATAAGTGACTGCATCAGCAACAATGGTGTAGCCGCCTCCAGAAGAGACATTAATAAGCTGTGTACCTTCAACGTTTTCATAATCTCTTACAAATAGAGAAGAAAGAATGGTTAAGGCTTCGATATTTAAATGAAGCATTGTTTCAATTTTAGTTAATTTTTGTTCACCGACAGAAGCAAAGTTTCCGAATCCAGCATTGTTAATCCAAGTTTCTAATTCATACTCTTTGAGTGACTCATAAAACGTATGAGCATTTTCTGCCACGGATAAATCAACCGACTGGACAATAACCTTTACATCTTGATTCAGTTCTTCAACTTTTCTTTTTAACTCTTCTAGCTTGTTCTCTCTACGTGCAGCCAATATAAGATTTTTTCCACGTCCAGCAAAAGCTAAAGCTGTTTCATATCCAATTCCTGAACTTGCGCCAGTGATTACTGTATATTTCATGTTGATTCCTCCATTTTCGATGTTTTCGAATTGATTATAATTGTTAAAGTATACTTTAAGTCAAGCGTTTATTCGGTTTGTTTTTCCCTTTAGACGTCTGTTTATAAACATTTGAAGTTGGGTGCTAAACTTTTTTGCTTTTATGCTACACTTGAAACAACAGCCGAAATTTCATTTCATTAAAAGGAGGAATGTATGCGTTTTCTTAATGTGAGTAGAAGACCTAGCTTACTTGCCCAAATTACATTACTTATTACGGTAGTTATCCTTGTGAGTACCGTCCTTGTATGCATTTTATTTTCTGCAATGATAGATGAAATTGTTGAAAAATATGTAGGTAAGCAAGCTATGACAGTAGCAAAATTAGCTTCTGAAGACAAAACGATTGTAAAAGCTTTTAGGAATAAAAATCCTTCTGAGCACATCCAACCTATTGCAGAAAAAATAAGAAAAACCACTGGAGCAGATTACGTCACCATCGCTAATGATAAAGGAATCCGCTATTCTCATCCCAATAGTAGCTATATTGGAAAACATACCAAAACAAGTAACGAAGCTTCTTTAAAGGAGCATCAATCCATTATTTATAAAGGAAAAGGAATTTCAGGATTTGCAATTAAAGCCAAGACTCCCATATGGGATAGCCAAGGAAACGTAATAGGCGTTTCGTCAGTAGGGTTTCTTGTAAGCAATATAGAAAAACAGATTAATGATTATAGAATAAAAATTATTAAATTGTCCTGTATTCCTTTTCTTATTGGAGCATTTGGAGCTTTTTTCATTGCAAGGCGGGTAAAAAAACTAATACTTGGACTAGAACCGGAGGAGATTTCCTTTCTTTTTAAAGAAAAAGAGGCTACCCTTGAATCTATTCAAGATGCTACTATTACTGTAAATGTCGAAAAATATGTAACGTCGATGAACAGAAGGGCTAGAGAACTATTTGGTTATCTTCAAATAGGAGGAGAGATAAAGAACGCCCGTTTAGGACAGCTAATTGATCAAGTGATAGAAAAGCAGCGAGTGTATTCTAACCAGTCCCTTGTACTAGATAGTCAGCAGTATATTTTAGATTTATCTCCTATTATAAGAAAAAAAGAAGTGCAGGGTATCGTCCTTACTATAAGAACTTTATCTCAAATTGAAGAGTTGACAGAAGAGATTTCTAAAATTAAAATGTTTTCTGATAATTTACGTGCTCAAAATCACGAATTTTTAAATAAGCTGAACGTCATTTATGGATTGTTAAAGTTAAAGAAGCATGAGCATGTCATGCAAATGATTTCATCAGAGGTAAAGGAACGCCAAGATATTATTTCTTTTTTAATGTCTTCTGTAAAGGATCCTTTGATTGCGGCATGCTTACTTGGAAAGATCAATCGTTCGAAAGAATTAGACGTTACTTTAGAAATTGACCAAGATAGTAACTTAACAAGTACTTTAGATATCGAAGACGCAAAAAACGTTGTTTCTATCTTGGGGAATTTAATTGATAATGCGCTCGAGGCTGTACGAGAACATAAAGGGAACGTGCTGGTATCTTTTACAGATGTAGGAAATGACCTGATTTTTGAAGTTGAAGATAATGGACCAGGGATATCAAAAGAAGTAGAAAATATGATTTTTATAGATGGTTACACAACGAAAAAAGGTGAAAATCACGGAATTGGATTGACTATTGTTAAAAGATCTGTAGAGCTGCTTAAAGGTGAACTATACATAAGCAAAAGTATGTTACAAGGAGCAAGATTCACATTAGTTATCCCAAAGCTATTAAATAATGAAAAGGAAGAATCGATATGACTGAAAATCAAATTAATGTCATGATTATAGAAGATGATTCTACAGCTGCACAAATTTATGAACAGTTTACTAAGAAACTAGAGCATTTCACTGTTGTTGCGACAGCAGGATCTGGAGAACAGGCTTTAGAACTGCTAACAATATTTACGCCGCAATTAATTTTATTAGACGTCTTTTTACCAGATATCAACGGAGTGGAGCTGCTATGGGAAATCAGAAAGAAGTATCGAGGAATCGATATTATTTTAATAACGGCAGCCAATGATGTTGAAACAGTAGGGGAAGCAATAAGAGGAGGAGCATTTGGTTATTTGGTAAAACCTGTAATTATTGATAAATTTTTATCTACTTTAAAACATTATCAGTCTACGAGAATAGAATTAACCGAAAATAAAATGATTAACCAAGATAAAATAGACCATTTATTTAGAACACGTCATAACCGCCACACTCAATCAGCAGCTGCAGTAATAGAACTTCCTAAGGGAATTGATAAACATACTCTTCGTTTAGTAAGAGATAAAGTTCGCGAAGTTCAGCAGAGCTTGAATGTAGATGAGTTTGCTCAACTAGTAGGTATCAGTTATTCAACAATGAGAAGGTATTTAGAGTATTTAGTATCTTGTAAAGAAATGCAGGTGGAAATAGTGTATGGAAGTGTAGGGAGGCCTGAGCGGAAATACCGAGTAACTAATTTTACATAAAAACGAGATAGCGGTTCTTTGTCCGCTATCTCGTTTTTATGTAGAAATGATGCATGAAAAAAATGAAAAAAATTACTTTTATAAAAGATATTAAACTTATGTTGGTTATCTATGAACCTGCTTTAACAAGTGATACCTTTTTAGTAACGTGTAGCAAACAAAAATGAAACCGTTATCAAAAAGGAGGAAAAATATTCGTGCTTTCTTTATTAGGATTTTTAATGGTTGCAGTATTCATGTATTTAATTATGTCAAAGCGACTTACCCCAATGGTTGCTCTTATCATTATTCCAATTATATTTGGTTTAATAGGTGGTTTTGCTAGCGGAATGGGACCTATGATGCTAGAGGGTGTAAAAGATATTGCTCCTACAGCTATTATGATTTTATTTGCTATTTTATATTTTGGATTAATGATTGATTCAGGATTGTTTGACCCTCTCGTTTCATTCATTTTAAAGGTTGTAAAAGGAGATCCTCTAAAAATCGTCGTCGGAACTGCTGTTCTTTCAACGATGGTTGCTTTAGATGGCGATGGAACTACTACCTATATGATAACGGTCTCTTCTTTGCTTCCATTATATAAACGACTAGAAATGAATCCGCTTATCCTAGCGGGAATTGCGATGCTATCTATGGGAGTTATGAATATGACTCCGTGGGGAGGTGCTTCTGCTATGGCTATGAGTTCATTAAATTTAGATTCGTCTCAGTTGTTTTTACCTTTAATACCTGTAATGGGTTTTGGACTTCTATGGGTGCTATTTGTTTCTGTTGTCCTTGGAAGAAGGGAAAGAAAAAGGTTAGGAGTTATCAATATTAAACATTCTGCAAATGAAATCGCACATGCAGATGAATTAGAGGGAACAGCGCAACATTTAGACTATCGACGTCCTAAGTTAGTATGGTTTAATTTTCTCCTTACCGTTAGTCTTATGGTGTGCTTAATTATGGACTTTATGTCGCTGATGCTTTTGTTCATGGTAGCGTTTGCTATTGCATTATTAATAAATTATCCAAACATCAAAGATCAACAGCAGCGAATTTCATCTCATGCAAATAATGCGGTAGCCGTCGTTTCAATTGTTATTGCAGCAGGTATTTTTACAGGAATTATGTCCGGAACAAAGATGATTGATGCTATGGCAAATACACTTGTAGGAATAATCCCAGATGCAATGGGTCCTTTTTTGCCAGTTGTAGTAGCATTTTTAAGTGCTCCTTTTACATTTTTTATGTCTAATAATGCTTTTTATTTTGGCGTATTGCCAATTATTGCTCAAGCTGCCGAAAGTTATGGCATTAGCGCAGCTGAAATTGGAAGAGCTGCTATCTTAGGACAACCTGTTCACGTGATAAGTCCCTTGGTAGCAGCAGCTCACTTATTAATTGGAATGGTAGGAATTGAATTTAGTGATTTGCAACGCTTTTTAATTAAGTGGGCGCTAGGAACTACGGCAGTGATGACAATAGCTGCATTAATTTTAGGTGTTATTTCTATCTGATAAAAAAAGACCCCCGAAGGGTCTTTTTTTATACTCTTACATTGAACTAGACTGTTTGCTGCAGCTGCTTTTTTTAAAATAGAACTTATAAATTAAAAATCCGCATACAGCCACTACCGCTGCAATTAAAATATAGGTTTGTGCATCTGAAATAAAAGATTGAATGGACTTAAAGTTTCCGATTTGCCCTAACCAAAGCATGGCAATATTCAAAGGAAAGATACCAAGAAATGTGAGCAGAGCAAACGGCATAGGTTTCACTTTAGATAGCCCTGAAAGATAGGAAATGTAGTTTCCGAGCCCTAAAGGACGAGCAATCGCAATACTCCATAATCCGCATTTTTTAAACCATTTTTGTGATTTCTCAAATGCTTTTTTCTTTTTAGATAATTTTTTCTTTACCTTATCCTCTAATTTATAGCCTATCCCATACGGTATAAAGCTAAAAGCTGTATAAACGGCGCTTCCTGCAAGAGCGATTAATAATAATTTCACTATGTGCATGTTTAATAAGTATCCGTAGGTAAGGGTGAGAAGAGAACCAGGAAACGGCAGGGAGGAAGCCTCAATGGCCAGTCCGCTTAAAAGTCCCCAAATTCCAAATTGTTTCAGTAAGTCTGTTATGAAATGTAGCATAAGATCGCCTCTTTTTCTGTGTCATAACATTCAAATACCCATCTATATGTTCGGAAAAACTTATAAAAGAAAAGAAAATAAAGGAAGAAAGCGGGATGTGACAGAAAAAAATTAGCTTGTACAAGGAAAAAGGAAGGAAGTGTATTTTATAGCTTCTACTCAGAGTGAAATTATAGGAAAAAAATAATTGAGGGTGAATTTTTAAATAAACTACGACTTTTATTCATAGTTTTGATTCCTTTTATTCATTTTACTTATAAAAATAACGGGTGTAAACTTGTTGTGTTGTGAAATAATCCATTATGTATATGTATTAAAAGGAAAGGAGGTTACCGTATGGTTATTATTGTAGGATTGTTATTGTTGATGTTTTTTGCTTATCTAGGATGGTCTATTATCTGGGTGGCACCTGTTGTTGCTACGTTCGTTGCTTATTTTAGCGGTTTAAAAGTACTGCCTACTTATACAGATGTGTATATGGGAGGGTTTGTAGATTTCGCCGCAAAATGGTTCCCCATCTTTTTATTAGGAGCCGTCTTTGGAAAGCTAATGGAAGATACAGGCGCAGCCAAATCGTTGGCGCAGCGTATTGCTAAATTATTTGGAAGTAAAAGAGCGATTTTAGGGGTGCTAATTGCTTCAGCCATTTTGACATACGGCGGAGTGAGTCTATTCGTTGTTGTCTTTGCGATTTATCCTTTAGCAATCGCGCTATTTCGAGAAGCTAACGTATCGCGAAATTTACTGCCAGCAACCGTTGCACTCGGAGCATTTACGTTTACAATGACAGCGATTCCAGGTACGCCTCAAATTCAAAATCTGATTCCGACTGCTACATTTAAAACGAATGCAATGTCCGGTTCGATTATTGGAATTGTCTCAGGTCTTATTATGGCGGTGGGAGGATATTTATGGTTAGCTTATCGTGATAAAAAATTAAAAGCTAAAAATCAAGGGTTTACCAAGCCTAATGAATCATCAGTCGCAGCGAGTGAAGAGCAGGACTCGATGAATGTAATATTAGCTATTTTACCGCTGATTGTCGTTGTCGTGACGTTAAACGTTTTAAAATGGGAGCCTATCGTTTCATTATTAATTGGTATTTTTTCTATTTTACTTATTAATTTTAAACACTATAAAACGTTTATTTCTTCTATAAATGAAGGAGCAAAAGGATCCGTGATGGCTGTTATTAACACGAGTGCAGCAGTAGGTTTTGGCTCGGTTATTACAGCAGTTCCAGAGTTTAAAGATGTCACGCATGTGTTGCTAAACATTTCGAGCAACCCGCTCGTTTCAGAAGCGTTAAGCGTTCAAGTGCTAGCGATGATCACGGGTTCAGCATCCGGCGGTATGGGCATTGCGCTTCAAGCATTAGGAGATACGTGGTATCACTTGTCTCAAACGACGAATTTAAGTGCCGATGCTCTTCACCGTATTGCAAGCGTTGCGTCAGGTGCATCTATTTTACCGCATAACGGTGCGTTGTTAACGCTATTAGCCGTAACTGGTCTTCGGCATAAAGAAACGTATAAAGACGTATTTGTTGTTGCATTTATCATCCCGACAATCGCTTTATTTGCAGGAGTCGCATTAGCGGCAGCCGGTATTATTTAAAAACAGGAGGAGAATACACATGGTTGAAAATCAAGTAATTGTAATCACAGGAGCAGCAAGAGGAATTGGGTTTGAAATAGGTAAACGATTCGCAGAAAACGGTGGAAAAATTGTGTTATCCGACATTGATCAAGCTGCTGTAGAAGCTGCAGCACAAAATCTTCGTGAAGCTGGATTTGAAGCGCTTGGTGTCAAAGCCGATGTAACAAAAGAAGAAGAAATCAAACATTTAATTGAAACAGCAAACGCACATTTTGGAGCGGTTCATACGTTCATTAATAACGCTGGCTTGCAGCATGTTTCTCCAATCGAGGAGTTTCCAACTGAAAAATATGAGTTAATGATTAAAATTATGCTAACAGCTCCATTTATGGCGATTAAGCACGCGTTTCCGATTATGAAAAAACAAGGGTTCGGACGTATTATTAACGTTTCTTCTATCAACGGTTTAATCGGTTTTGCGGGCAAAGCAGCTTATAACAGTGCTAAACACGGTGTAATTGGGTTAACAAAAGTAGCTGCTCTTGAAGGCGCAGCACACGGTATTACGGTGAATGCACTTTGTCCTGGCTATGTGGATACACCACTAGTGAGAGGTCAGTTAGATGGTTTAGCTAAAACAAGAAATGTACCATTAGAGAGCGTGCTTGAAGAAGTTATTTATCCTTTAGTCCCTCAAAAAAGATTACTAGACGTGAGCGAAATTGCTGACTACGCTATTTTCTTAGCGAGTGATAAAGCAAAAGGTGTAACTGGTCAAGCGGTAGTAATGGACGGCGGATATACAGCTCAATAAAAAATAGAATAAGTCATTAAAAGCATAAAGGAGTCTAATGAGCTCCTTTATGCTTTTTTATGTTATATCTACTCTATCGAGCTAATCAACGTTAAAATATAACTAGGCTATACATAAAAGAAGCCTTATACTATTTCTCCTGTAAAGATAAATAGTATGATAAAAAAGCCTACAGTTCAGAAAGGATGATACATATGGTGCAAACAGTAAATGAATTAATTAAACATCCGGTTTTTTATTTTTTTAACGAAATTTCAGCTATTCCTAGAGAATCTGGAAATGAAAAGAAAATTAGTGACTATTTAGTTTCTTTTGCAAAAGAAAGAAGCCTTGAAGTTATACAAGACGAGGCTTTAAATGTAATTATTAAAAAGCCGGCAGCTAAAGGATATGAAGATGCTCCAGTCATCATTTTGCAAGGACATATGGACATGGTATGCGAGTTAAATAAAGGAACTGTGCATGATTTCGAAAAAGATCCGCTTCAACTGCGAATTGTGGAAGATATGCTTTATGCAAATGGTACTACGCTAGGAGCTGACAATGGGATTGCCGTTGCATATGCACTGGCTTTACTAGATGCTCATGATATAGCTCACCCCTCTCTTGAAGTAGTCATTACTACTGAGGAAGAAACAACTATGGGCGGAGCCATTGCTGTAAATCCAGCTCATTTTGAAGGAAAAATCTTTATTAACCTTGATACAGAAGAGGACGGAAAGCTGCTTGTCAGCAGCGCAGGCGGGGTAAAAAGCGTGCTTCGTATTCGCGTAGACTGGGAATCGTCTTCCGATAACTCAGAAACATATAGCTTAAGCATCGGTGGACTGCGCGGCGGACATTCTGGAATGGAAATCGATAAAGAAAGAGGAAATGCTAATAAACTGCTAGGGAGAGTTTTATATGATTTACAACATGAACTTCCCTATTCTTTAAGCAGCATTAGTGGAGGATTAAAATCAAATGCGATTCCCCGTGAATCAGAAGCAATTCTATCAGTTGGGCCTTCTGAGGTAGGAAAGCTAGAAAATAAGATTCGTGAGTGGAACGAAATAGTAAAAAATGAATTACAAGCGGCTGATCCGAGCGTATATGTAAAAATAAACAAATCTTCTTCCGTTGAGAAATGTTTTACAAAAGAAACGACAGAACGAATTGTACAAGCTATTATGCTAACACCAAACGGCGTTCAAAGCATGAGTATGAATATCGAAGGATTAGTAGAATCTTCTACCAACTTAGGTGTGATTACGACGACAGAGTCTGAGATTGTTTTTCAAAATGAAATCCGCAGCTCAGTAAAAAGCTTAAAAGAAAAAATAGTAAGTCAAGTGCACATACTTGCTCAAGTAGTCGGAGGAAGAGTTGAAACAAAAGGCAATTACCCTGAATGGGCGTACAATGCAGATTCAAAAATTCGCGAATTATGTAAAACGGTTTACAAAGAAAAGTATGGGGAAGAGGCGGAGATCATCGCCATCCATGCTGGAATTGAATGCGGTATTTTCCTGGAAAAAATCTCTGGATTAGACGCCATTTCGCTCGGTCCCGATATGTACGACGTTCATACACCTGATGAACACCTGAGCATTTCGTCTACTATTAAGACATGGGAATACTTATTAGCGGTATTAAAAGAAGCAAATAAGATATAAAGTTATCAGCATCTCTATAATTTTTAAAAAAGAGCTTCTGTAAAGGAGCTCTTTTTCATTCGTCATTTAGCAGATAATAAGCAGAATTCCGTCAACACGTCAGGCAATTGAGAACATTTATGTGAGCGTTTTACAAATAAAGGTTTTAAAACAGGCCTAAAAGAGGTAAACAATTACTAAAACGATAGACAAATGAATTCAAAACAAGCTCTGCAACTAATAAATTAGTAGGGAGAGAATGTATATGAATGATAATAGTCTTATCAAAGATCCCTTTTTGGAAAAAGGAGAAATTGAATTTTTAGAATTAAGGAAAGACGAAATACGTTATCTAAAGTTCGATCGGTTTTTGAAAGTGATTAAAGTACTTAATCAACGCAGTGATAAAGGCTACCAGAGTCTTATGCTTTCCGTTGATGGCTTTAAAGGTAATTCAAGAGAATTATATGAGATAGAGGAGTTTCGCAGATACGTAAATTTGTTAATTAATCAAGTTCCTCAAATATTATTTTATATTCACGATAAAAACAAAATGACTAATCAAATTTTGAAAAGTCTATCAAACAACAGCAGCCAACCGGCCTCTATAGATCCTAAGAGAGCACGTTTAATGATTGATGCCATACAGGAGCAAGTAGAGAAAACAGAGGATAAAGAGATAAAGGAGAATCTTTCTGAATTCGTATGTAAAATCCAGAGCTTTGTGAATCAGTATTAACAGTTCCCAATAAAAAAGCAGAATCCATATTATAAAAAAGTACGAGAACTCATAGTTTCTCGTGCTTTTTTATTGGAAAAACAGTAGAAAGAGAAAAGGAGTATCAACATAGATTGATAAATAATAAATAATAATGGTAAAGCTTCATATTCTGCCGTGAAATAACAAGGGGGAATGAACATTGCATCATATTGAAATAAGAAGACCAAAAATAGAAGACCGCGCAGAACTCCACGAGCTTTTTAATGAAGTAATCACAGATACCTTTTATAAAGAGGGTCTATCTGAAATGGTGAACGATATACAAATAGAAATTGAAAGTAAAGAACAATATTTAAAAAGTGACCTTGATAGCGGTGGAAAACATCGATTCTTTTGGCTCGGAATAGATACGTGCACCAATAAGATTATTGGCTGTATTGAATATGGTCCTGCTAGTGAATTAATTACATCGTGTACAAAAGGAGACCTGCAAGGATGGATTGAAATCGGCACAGTTTTTGTTCATCCAAAGTACCAAAGAAAAGGTGTAGGCACACTGCTTTTACATACTATGCTGCTTACCCTTCAAAGCAGAGAAATTAAAAAAATTTGTTTGGACAGCGGATACAAAAATGCTCAAAAGGTATGGAAAAACATATTTGGAATCCCTGATTATTTAGTAAAAGATTACTGGAGCAAGGGGTATCATCACATGGTTTGGAAAATATCAGCAGAAAGTACGCCCATAGTATTTAAGCTCAGTTATAACGAAGAATAAGATGTCTCCTAGAAAATAGCCGGTACGTTTCTACCGGCTATTTTCTACTGTTAAGCTGTTTACATATGTTCAATTATATATCAGTGTATTTTATTAAATATAATACCTTGACTGTCATAGTAATATGATTTAAATTATACATAAAGAGGTGATACTTTGGTATATGCAAAAATGTCTTCAGATTTACTTCGGGGACATACAGATACAATGATTTTGAAATTACTTCTCAGCGGCGATAAATATGGTTATGAAATTAGTAAGCTTATTTACACCTACTCTAAAGAGCAGTATGAGTTAAAAGAAGCCACAATGTATTCAAGCTTGAAGCGCCTGGAAAAAGACGGCCATATTCTTTCTTACTGGGGAGATGCTGTACAAGGCGGCCGCAGAAAATATTATAAAATTACAGAACAAGGAAAAAGCGTATATAAACAAAACAAAGAAAATTGGGAGCAAGCGAAAAAAATTATTGATTTATTGTTGTGAGAAAGGATGATGTTATAAATGAACGAAAAAATAAAAAATCATGTGCATAACATTTTGGCTCCTTATCAGGATGTAGAAAATATTCAAGATCTAGAAGAAGAACTATCACAGAACTTGCAGGAAAAATTTACAGATTACAAAAAAGACGGGCATAATGAAGAACAGGCTTATTATATGACAATCAATTCTATCGGTGATATCACAGAACTGATTCAATCAATGAATGTAGAAACAAAGGAATTAAAGCAAACCGTCCCTATGGATTTTTCAAAGACCGAGCTTACAAAATCTGATTTTCGTTCTGTATCGGTGTATAAAGGGAAATTTAATGCCAGTAATTTGAATGAATCTGATTTTAGCTATGCAGATCTTACAGACAGCATGTTTAAAAGCAGCAATTTAACGAAAGCAATATTTCATCACGTTAATTTAACAGGCGTACAATTTAAATGGGCAAATTTTAAACAGGCCAGTTTTAAAGGCTGTATCTATGACAACACGTACTTTAAGCAATGTAATTTAACAGACATCGTATTTGACGAAGAAACATTTAACGGAACAATCTTTGAAGGAACATCATTAAAAAAATCTTCATTTCGCCACGCAACTTTGCTAAATGTACAGTTTCGAGGATCAGATTTAAAGAAATCCGATTTTGAAGGTGCAAAAATAGATAAATTGACATATAACTTTTTAAAAAGTGCCAAGATAGATCTTAGTAAAATTACGGTTATTTAAAGGCAAAAAAGACCTCTCTGAAGGTCTTTTTTTATGGACATATAACAATTCTTTTTAAGAGCGAGCAGGATAGTTTATTAGAGAGCTAGAACACATTCATAATACGAACAATTACTGCAACAAGCTGAATATGAGAAGAACATAATCTTATCTTTGAAATAATAAAGCTTTTATCACTTATGTGGAGGAGTATGAAAATGTCTATATATGAAATTTGGAATGAAGTGGATCTTTATATGAATGATAAGCTTATACAACCTGACCCTATTCTTGATGAGGTATTGAAGGCAAATCAAGAGGCTAAATTACCTGCCATCGACGTATCGCCTAGTCAAGGAAAGTTTCTGCATTTGTTAGCTTCATTAAAAGGAGCTAAACGCATTTTAGAAATTGGTACTCTTGGAGGGTACAGCACGATTTGGCTAGCCAGAGCTCTTCCCAAAGACGGACAGCTAATTACGCTCGAATTAAGCGCTCAGCATGCAGAAGTAGCAAGAGCTAATTTAAAAAGAGCGGGAGTAAGCCACTTAGTAGAAGTCATTGTCGGCCCCGGGCTTGATACATTAGCTGTATTAAAGGATAAGGGAACAGATCCGTTTGATCTTATCTTTATTGATGCCGACAAGCCGAATAACCCAAATTACTTGAAGTGGGCTCTAGAATTATCGAAAAGAGGAAGTCTGATTATTTGTGATAATGTTGTTCGTCAAGGGCATGTGGTGAACTCAGAAAGTGAAGATGAAAATGTAAAGGGAATTCGTCAATTTATGAATGCTCTGGCTCAAGAAAAACGAATCAGCGCCACTGCTATACAAACCGTTGGAAGCAAAGGCTATGATGGATTCATTGTAGGGGTTGTTGAATGATAAAACTTGTATTACATCTAAAAAGAAACGGAGACATAACTGAATCTATCCAATCAACAGCTAGAAGCAAATACATACATGAAACCTACGTTCATCATCATCCTAAAAAAATCCGAACGAGCTGGATTCTCGACCAAACTCGTTCGGATTGTCCTTCAACTAACATACTTTTGTTCTAGGCTCTTTTTTAAAGGGGCCCCAATTTATCTGTCATTTTTTTTCGGTTAAAAAATTAATCAACTCTCGTACAGCGAATGAACTGTAGCGTTCTTTTAACAGAATAATTCCAAGTTCCCACATCATTTCAGGATCTGCAATAGGCACGGTAGTAATATTGGGATCTTTCACTTTGGCATAAAGCGATTCGGGCAAAATAGCAATACCTAGCTCTGCCGCTGTTAATTCAATAATTAAATCCCATTGAGAACTTTTATACGCTATAGAAGGCACAAAGCCTGATTTTAAAGCATCTTGAATTAACCGGTCGTGCAGCGTAAATTCTTCACTGAACATAATGAATTTTTCATGCTCCAATTCTTTCATCCAGACGGAAGAACGTTTTGCTAAAGGATGGTTTCTATGCGCGTATAAAAGAAATCTCTCCTTAACGAACGGGTATACGTGGAAATGCTCATCATGACCGCTTGTGAGAGGAAGCATAACAATCCCCATATCTACACGAGCCTCTTCCACAAGTGCCTCAATTTTTTTTGCTCCAAATTCAATAAGCTCTAGAGATACTTTAGGGTATTGTTCATTAAATGCTTTTGCAATCTTCGGGAAAAACAAGGTCCCGATGAGCGGAGGGACTCCCATCTTGATTTGCCCTGTTTGCAAGTTCATTAAATCTCCCAACAAGTGAGGCATGTCTTTTAACACCGACAGAGCTTTAGTTGCCTGATGATACACGACTTCTCCTGCATCGGTTAGCTTTAATTCTCTTGTTGAACGATCAAGAAGCTCAAATCCTAGTTCATTTTCTACTTTTTTAACGGCTTTACTTAAAGCCGTTTGTGACAAATGAACTTGCAGCGCTGCCTTTGTAAAATTTTTATGATTCACTACCTCTATAAAGTATTCTAAGTCTCTGATTTCCATGTGAAACTCCATTTCTGCAAACTGTTTATCCTTTTTATTTACTCTTTATTTTAACCATTAAATTATTTACTGTAAATGCGCTGATTAAAAAGGGGGAGGATATATCCAATGAATAAAAACAGGGAAAGGAAATGAACTAAAGTTTTTGTCGAAATTGATTGATAAAACGAATAATCTTTTTGTAGAGAAACATAGATTTTGCTACTAGCTGATGAGGAATATAAAGACTTTTGTATGTGCGTTCGGGCAAAAATGCAAAACTTATTAAAATAACTGAAAGTCCAAAGGCTGCGGCTGTAATCTCTAGCCAAGAAAACATCATATCATTCCTCCTTTTACAAACCTATTAATAGAATATGTAAAAGTTCGAAAGGAGGTTGTACGATAGCCCCATAACGAGCGGGGTTATGAAGTTCTCTCTAAAAATAAAATGACGTTAAAGAACGCAGGCGCTGCGCTCTTTAACGTCATTTTATTTTCGTTCTTCAGCTTGATGCTCTTGTTTGTTTTGCTCAGTAAGACGTTTTTGATGAGCTTTTGTTTCTGCGCTTACGTGATTCGCATCATTCGGTTGATTTTTCTTTGAACCTCCTGCAGCGTTACTCATTAGACGACACCTCCAGTCCGGTTATGAAACATACCTTTAGAATGTGCGTATATACAGACTTTATACACTGCTATCGATATTACTGCACACTAAAAAAGCAAGGGGAGAGTCACTAAGACTGTTCCCTTTGCTTTTTTACTAGGCGACTTTATCGGTGGTGATAATTTTGTTAATCCAGTCTTTTCCTTCTGTAAACCTTGTAACAAGCATGGCTGTTACTGTATTTCCCGTACTGTTTAAGAGCGTAGCAGGGGCGTCAATAATTGTGGAAATGACCGCAATAATGGGCAGAACTTCTGGCGAAAATCCGTAAATTGTAATGATTAACATTTCGCCAATCATACCGCCTCCAGGGATTGCTCCCATTACGGCTCCAACTAAAAAGGCTACGCCTAAAATGCTCAAAATACTCGTAGCAGACGTCATATCTTTGCCAAACAAACTGAATAAGAAAACAATCTTTAGAATACCGCCGATAACAGAACCATCTTTATGCGTGTTTGCTCCTAGCGGAATCACTGTTTCAGCAATATCCAGCGGCACACCCATTTTCTTTGTTGCATCTAAATTGACTGGAATAGATGCAGCAGAAGAACAGGTAGCAATAGCGGTGATAGAAGGAGCAGCTGCATTTTTCCAAAACAGCTTAATTCCTGCTTTACCGCCAGCAATCCATGCGTATAGCGTAAAGAAGCCAAAATAGTAAACGATTGCAATTAATAAATAAAGAATAAATGCTCTAGCATACCCTTGTAAGATCTTTGGTCCAAGTTCTCCTACTACAGTAGCAAAATAGCATCCTAAACCAATTGGAGCATAGTACATCACAATTTTAACAACCTTCATCGATACTTCTTGACCCGAAGTCAGAAATTTCGCCATAGGTTGTCCTTTTTCACCGGCCATTGTGGTAGCAATACCGAAAATAACGGCAAAGACAATTAATTGTAAAATATGCTCTTTCGAAAATAACTGAACAAAATCAGGTACAGTAAATGTGTTAACAAGCTGAGTCAAAAGCGTCATTTTTTCAGCTGTATTTTCACTGTTACCCATTAATTCTTTAATGGCAGAAGTATCTACGTTGTGCAGCGGATTGTAAAGTGATGCCCCTAAAAAGCCTAGAACGGCTGAAACAGCAGCGGTGGTGACAAACACAACGGCAATACCTAGCATAATTTTACCAAGACGTTTCATTTCGTTCATGTTTGCAATCGCCGAAGCCACACTAAAAAAGACAAGGGGAACGATAATCATGAACATTAAATTAAGAAACAAATCACCAAAGGGCTTTACGACTGCCACATCGGGCCCGGTAGCATATCCTGCTATCCCGCCAATTAAAATAGCGAGAAGCAGAATAAGCGATGATCTGTACGTTTTAAATATACTTAAAACCATAGTTAGATTTCCTCCAAACAACAATAGCTTCTTTACTACGCAAGAACAGCTATTATTTGCTCATTGCATACGTAGTAACGACCGGCTTTACATCTTTACGCACCAAATCTTCGTATGTTTCTCGCTCTACAGCAAGACGAGCTTCTCCATTTTTTACAAATACAACAGCAGGGCGCGGAATACGGTTGTAATTGCTAGCCATTGAATAGTTGTAGGCACCTGTAGAGGACACTGCTAATAAATCTCCTTGATTAACGCGCGGTAAATCGATATCCCAAATAAGCATATCTCCTGATTCACAGCATTTACCCGCAATTGATACTGTTTCATCTTTTTTATCCGTCACTCTATTAGCCAAGACAGCTTCATGTTTTGCATCGTAAAGAGCAGGACGGATATTATCGGTCATACCGCCGTCAATTCCTACGTATTTTCGTACACCTGGAATCTCCTTCGTTGATCCAATTGTATAAAGCGTTGTACCTGCTTCTCCTACGATGCTTCTTCCAGGCTCAATCCAGACTTCTGGAAGCGTATAACTCTGTTCAGTTAACGTGCGGCTTAGCTTTTCTGTCAGTGCATCTACATAATACTCAACTGGAAGAGGAGAGTCGCTTTCGGTATAACGAATACCAAAACCACCACCTACGTTTAAAACTTTTACTTCAAATTCCATTTTATCACGAATGCTGAATAAGAAATCAGTTAAAATATCAATGGCGCGAGAAAAACCATCTACTTCAAAAATTTGCGAACCAATATGACAATGAATGCCTAAAAGATCGTAGTAAGGCTTTTCTAACGCAGAACTTACCGCTTTCATGGCTTGGTCATTGGAAAGACCAAATCCAAACTTGGAGTCTTCCTGTCCGGTCATAATATATTCATGTGTATGGGCTTCAATCCCTGGGGTAACACGCAGAAGAATAGATGCTTTCTGTTTGCGCTCAGCTGCTAAGGCATGCAAAACTTCAAGTTCGGTAAAGTTATCCACAACAAAACAGCCAATATTCGCATCAAGAGCCATTTCCATTTCTTCAATCGTTTTATTATTTCCGTGAAAATGAATGCGTTCAGCTGGATATCCAGCTTCAAGCGCTGTAAATAATTCACCTCCTGAGACCACATCTAGTGACATATCAAGCTTCGTTAAAAGGCTAGCCATTTCCATACAAAGAAATGCTTTCCCTGCATAGGCGATTTGATATGAAAATCCGCTTCTTCGAAAGGCTGAATGGAAGGCCTTGCATTTCGTTTCAATTAATTCTTGATCGTAGATGTATAGAGGAGTGCCGTATTGTTTTTTCAGTTCGACCGTATCGCACTGCCCAATTTCTAAATGATTGTTGCTGTTAATTTTACTCGTTCCATGTAAGTACATAATCCGTATCCCTCCATTTAAATCATTCAACTATAACTTTGAACTTTGATGGTCAGTAGAAAAACACAAAAAAGACCCGTGAAGTGATGTTCACGCGTCTTGGTTTCATAATAATAAAGTATTATTACATTCTAGGCATCAACATCTCTTCAATAGCTCTCCACAAACCAAATGGTTTGTGACAGCTCAGCATTTATTCAATACTGAACCAGTATATGAACACAATGGATGTTTATATACTTCGGCACGAAATCCCTTTTACTTATCTTCACAGACTCCATTAGTCTCCAATAAGTGACTCTTGATTTCATGCACCTCTATTCTCAGAGAGGAAAATTATATTTAAATGTAATTCCTATTATATTTCCTTTTCCTCCGTCTAGTCAATGAAAAGTTAAGGCATAGGAATATCAAAAAAAATAAATAAGAAAGCTATGAAGCTTCCAGATAGAATCCAAGCGACCAGTGCTGTCTTCTGATGAATGACTAAAAGTGAGAACGTGACAATATTGAAGAGAAAAGAACACAGCAGCGACCATCCATAATGATGAGTGATACTGTGATTAACATAAGCAATGAACTCAATCACAGTAAATAAAAGCGCCCACAAAAGAATCCACCACAGCCGGCCGCTTACATGCAGCGGCAGCCTTCCTAAAAAAACCGGTATAACAAAAGGATAAATAATTAAGGTTATTCCAAGGGAAACCATTAGGTGATCGGGTAGAAAAAGGTGATCAATACCAACAGGGTGAAATACCCATACGCGGTGATGAAACAGGAGCACTTCATAAAGCAAATTCCCTGTGACCCAAAACAGCAAAGTAGGATAGTATTCTTGATACCTTCGCCACTTGCCAAATAGTAAACCAAGAATAATGAAAAATAATACAAATGAAGATTGCATACGCTCTCCTTAAAATAATGGTTATTTCTTTTTATTTACATATTATAGTGGTTTTATTCTTTCATTTTTTTATTCAGAAACTATAATAAAAAAGCGGTAAGCGCAGTGTTAAATATGGGTGATCACTATTTATGGTTTGCTTCATCTCACCATAATTCCCGTAAAAGAACTTATTGCGCTTTTGTTTACAATGAAAGGAGCTATATGTCAAAGTCAGCAAGACTCAAAAATAAGCTCAAGATAGCTTCGCCTAGTATGTGACTTCTTTTTTTGCTATGCTAAAGTTGCGTACATATAGCATGAGAATATTAGAAGAAAGAAAAGGGTGTTTTGGTATGAAAACATACATCGTAGTTGGAGCTGGGGTACTTGGAGCTTCTACAGCATATCATTTAGCAAAAGCAGGAGCAGATGTGACATTGATAGATCGCAAGGATGCTGGTCAAGCTACTGATGCAGCAGCAGGAATTGTTTGTCCATGGCTTTCGCAGCGTCGAAATAAAGCATGGTACCGCTTAGCAAAAGGCGGCGCTAAGTACTATCAAACATTAATTCAGCAATTAGAAGAAGATGGAGAAACGGATACGGGATATAAGCGAGTAGGAGCAATTAGCTTACATACTGATGAGCAAAAGCTTAAAAAAATGGAAGAAAGAGCATATAAGCGTCGGGAAGAAGCTCCTGAAATAGGCGAGATTACACGTTTATCCGCTAAAGAAACACAGGCTTTGTTTCCGGTTCTTTCGGAAGAATACAGTTCAGTTCATATTAGTGGAGCCGCTCGCGTTAACGGAAGAGCTCTTCGAAACGCACTTGTGAATGCAGCGAAGAAAAACGGTGCAAAAATAATAGAAGGAAACGCAGAACTACTTTATGAAAATAATCAAGTAACGGGCGTTTCCGTAAATGGACAAACCCTTCTAGCAAGTACAACAATCGTAACGGCAGGAGCGTGGGCAAATCAATTACTAGAGCCTCTTGGAGTGGAATTTTTAGCAAGCTTTCAAAAAGCGCAAATTGTCCACTTGCATCTCCCTGATGTAGATACAAAAGACTGGCCCGTTGTGATGCCTCCAAGCGACCAATATATTCTTTCATTTGAACAAGGTCAAATTGTCATTGGAGCAACACATGAAAACGACACGGGCTATGACTTGAGGGTAACTGCTGGGGGGATGCATGAGATTTTTTCAAAGGCCTTATCAATTGCTCCCGGCTTAACAGAAAGCACAGTCTTAGAAACAAGGGTAGGGTTTCGACCATTTACTCCAGGCTTCTTGCCAGTCATTGGAGCTCTTCCGGCTTACGAAGGAATACTAGTAGCGAATGGTCTCGGAGCTTCAGGCTTAACGTCGGGTCCTTATCTTGGTTCAGAGCTTGCTAAATTAGCACTTGAAATGGAAATGGAAATTGATCTTAGCGACTATGATGTAGGAGGAGCTATCGAGTCTTAAGCAAACAGAATGAATGAAAACAAATAGAAGTTCGCAAACTATAACTACTATATGATGAAAGGAAGTAGATTGTTTGCGAAAGATTATGATAAGTGCAGCAGCAGCTTTTTTATTTATGAGCGCGACGCCTGTATTAGCGGAAAGCAATCCTAAGCCAGAAACAAAAGACGTGCAGCTGACGTCTCAGCAAAAGCAGGAACTGTCCGTGCTGTACAAAGAAATGCTAGCAAAAAAGAAAGAAATACTTTCAAAATATGTGGAGTACGGCGTGCTAAGCAAAACGGAGAGTCAAAACATTTCTTCACATATGGAAAATCGCTATCAGCATATGGAGCAAAATGGTTTTGTGCCAAAGCGACACTGTCATAAAATGCATCATTCAAAGTAATTCCTCTTCACATAAAAAAGCGCCTTTACAGGCGTTTTTTTATGTGAATGAATGGAAAATATCCGCTTCTTTATCTAGTAAATTCTAAAATCCTCATGTAAAATTAAGAGAATGAGAACGAGTAGGAAAGATGTTAGTGAGGGGTAGGTAAATATGAACGATGAACAAAAATAGAAAAATAGTCCGATTACATGCAGAAAATCATTCAGCTGAGGCGCTAGGAATCATATTTGCTTACAAACAAAAAAATGACCATCTTGTTTACAGTATGTATCAAGGTGAAAGCGTTCATGAGCAAAAAATACCTCTAGAAGAATGGGTCTCGTATGAGCATTTTTTCGAAGCACTAAACAAAAAGAAAAAGCTTATGTACGAGCTTCAAATAAATGATAAACGCTATGTAGTAAACTTAACCCCTTTATCTTACACAGAAAAGCCTGAAATTATGGGACATTGCGTGAATATAACTAGTTATCAGGAGAAAAAAGAACAGATTCAGCCTTTTATTTATCATAACGCAGATGCTGTTGCTGTCGTTGACTTAGAAGGGAAAACGCTTCAAGTGAACCCTGCGTTTGAGAATACATTTGGCTGGACGTTTGAAGAAATTCATCAAAAGCCTCTTCCGATTATACCTTCGTTTTTAAAGGAGCCAGTGTGCGAACTTCATAAGACCATTCAATCAGGTGAATCGAAAACGGAATTTGAGACGGTCAGACAGCATAAAGACGGTCATTTAATTAATGTAAGCGTCACACTATTCCGCGTTGAAAACATGAATGATTGGCCGTTATGCATTGCTTTTGTCTATCGAGATATAACATCACGCAAGCAGGCTGAAACGGCTTTAAAAGAAAGCGAAGAGCGCTATCGAAGCTTGATTGAGTTATCGCCGGAAGCGATTATCGTGCATAGTGAAGGGAAAATTCATTACATCAACCCTGCAGGAGCCAAAGCGCTAGGATACAAAAGTCCTCAAGACGTATTAGGAGCTTGTGTTTATCAGTTTGTTCACCCTGATTACTATGATGTTGTAAAACAGCGAATTTATCGAATGAAAACAGAAAATAAATCTGTAGACCTACAGGAAGAAAAGTTTATTCATAAAGACGGTCATACGATTGATGCCGAAACCATTGCCTTTCCTATTCCCTATATGGGAAAGCAGGCCATTCAAGTTTTGTTTCGTGATATCACAGAACGTAAAAAAACTGAAAAATTGCTGCGTGAATCCGCTCAGCTTTCCTTAGTCGGACAGTTAGCGGCTGGGATTGCTCACGAAATTCGAAACCCTCTGACGGCGGTAAAAGGATTTATGCAGTTATTAAAAGAAACGAGCGGTCAGCCTTACTATGTAGAAATGATAAATCATGAGTTAGATAGAATTGAATTGATTACCGATGAGTTCTTGAGTCTTGCAAAGCCGCAGGCGAAAACCTACAAAGACAAACATGTCCAAGATATTTTAGAGAATACGTTAAAGCTAGCTAAGGTGCAGGGGATTACAAAGAAAATTCACGTAAAAAAAGAAATTGATCTTCATCTTCCTCTCGTAATATGCGAAGAAAATCAGTTGAAACAGGTGTTTAGCAATATATTTAAAAATGCAGTCGAATCTATGCCAAGTGGAGGAACCGTAACGATTCAACTAAAAAGGTTTAATCAGGAGAACCTTGTTGTCCGGTTTAGCGATGAGGGGCCAGGCATCACGCAGGAAAGAATGCAGCATTTAGGAAAACCTTTTTATAGTACCAAAGAGAAAGGAACGGGGCTTGGACTGATGGTGTGTTATAAGATCATTCGAGAACATAAAGGAGAAATTAACTTTGTAAGTGAACTTGGAAAAGGAACTACCGTAGACATTCTTTTGCCTTTTAAAAAGTAGATTCTACTTTTATAAGCATGAAACCTTTTCTAAAGGGGAATACATGTTAGTGAACGAATAATTAGGTTAAAATAGGAGGGAATAAGATGGAACGCATTGAAACGGGAGAGATTTTTACAATTTTAGACGAAAATGATCAAGAGCAAGATATTGAAGTGCTTGGAAAAATGACGATTGAAGGGCACGATTATATTGCTGTTGCGTTTGTTGAAGAAGTTTTAATTGAAACAGAAGAAGAAATTGATGTTTTCTTTTTGAAAATTGAAGATGATGGTGAATGGTCTTCAATTGAAGATGACGATGAATTTGAAAAGGTATCAGCCGTATTTGAGGAAATGACATCCGCGTAAAAAGAGAGGTTAAAACCTCTCTTTTTTTATTTTTAAATAATATAATATTTAGAATTTTTCTAAAAATATCTTGCTGAATTATTTCCCTTCATTTATGATGAATATGTAACATACCAACCGGTTAGTAAGTAAATGAAAGCGAGGGACTACCGTGTATTTTTCTTACTCTGACAAAGTAGTGAAGCTGCAAGAAGAATTGAGCTCTTTTATGGAAGAGCATATTTACCCAAATGAACGGCTATACGAACAACAGCTGAATGAACAGCCATCTAGATGGTCAGCTGTTCCTCCGATCATGGAAGAGTTAAAAGAAAAAGCAAAGCAAGCTGGATTATGGAACTTATTTTTGCCAGAAAGCGAATATGGAGCGGGTCTAACAAATGTCGAATATGCCCCCCTTTGCGAAATTATGGGCCGTTCTATTATTGGACCAGAAGCTTTTAACTGCGGAGCTCCTGACACCGGCAATATGGAAGTACTGGTTCGATACGGAACGTCCGAACAAAAAGAAAAATGGCTAAAGCCGCTGTTAAATGGAGACATTCGCTCCTGCTTTTCTATGACAGAACCGGATGTAGGTTCTTCTGATGCCACAAACATTCAGTGCAGTATTGTAAGAGAAGGCGATGAATATGTGATCAACGGAAGAAAATGGTGGTCTTCAGGTGCGGGAGATCCTCGCTGCAAAATTGCTATTGTCATGGGAAAAAGCGATTTTACCGCATCTAAATATGAACAGCAGTCTATGATTCTAGTTCCTTTAAATACGCCAGGAGTTAAAATTGAACGAATGCTGCCAGTCTTTGGATACGATCACGCTCCTCATGGACATGCTGAAATTCATTATGATAATGTGCGTGTGCCAGCGTCGAATATGCTTTTAGGCGAAGGAAAAGGGTTTGCTATTGCTCAAGGCAGATTAGGGCCTGGACGTATTCATCACTGCATGCGTTTAATAGGAGCAGCGGAAAGAGCGCTTGAAGAATTATGTAAGCGTATTCAAAACCGTTCTGCGTTTAATAAGTTGCTTTCTCAGCAAGGGGTTATTCAAGAATGGGTGGCAGAATCGCGTATTGAAATTGAGCAAGCTCGCTTATTAACATTAAAAGCTGCTTATATGATGGACACAGTTGGAAATAAAAAAGCGCGGAAAGAAATTGCTATGATTAAAGTAATGGCTCCTGCTATGGCTTTAAAAGTCATTGATCGCGCTATTCAAGCATTTGGAGCAGCAGGTGTTTCAGAAGACACGCCGCTTGCGGCACTTTGGGCAAATGCTCGCACTCTTCGCCTCGCTGATGGTCCAGACGAAGTGCACAAAGCACAGCTTGCAAGACTTGAGCTAAAACCCTATCAAGAAAAGGAGGCAACCTATGCACATAAAGGATTTGTTTGATTTAACTGGAAAAACAGCTATTATTACCGGCGGAGGCAGAGGATTAGGAGAACAAATGGCAGAAGGGCTTGCAGAGTCAGGGGCAAATATTGTTCTATGTTCGAGAAAAAAAGAAGCATGTCAGCAAGTGGCCGATCGATTGGCCCGCCTCGATGTAAAAACGCTCGCCTTAACTTGCGACATCAGTCAGCCTGAAGATATTAAAAATGTCGTGCACCAAACAATTGAAACATTTGGACGTATTGATATCTTAATTAATAACAGCGGAGCTACGTGGGGGGCTCCGGTTGAAGAAATGCCTCTTGAAGCATGGCAAAAAGTGATGAATATTAATGTTACAGGAACGTTTTTAATGTCCCAAGAAGCTGGAAAAGAAATGATTAAACAAAAAGCTGGCAAGATTATTAACATTGCTTCAATTGCCGGTCTTGGAGGAACAGATCCTCAGTACATGGATACAATCGGGTACAACACGAGTAAAGGAGCGGTCATTACGTTTACGAAAGATTTAGCCGTCAAATGGGGACAGCATAATATTCAAGTTAATGCGATTGCGCCTGGATTTTTCCCTACTAAAATGTCAGGTGCGATTATGGAACAAGGCAAAGATTATTTTCTAAGTCAAACTCCTTTAAAACGCTTTGGCTCCGAAGCTGATTTGAAAGGGGCAGCTGTTTTTCTTGCTTCTGCAGCGTCTAATTATATTACAGGAGATGTTCTGACAGTAGACGGTGGAGTTCATGCTATGTGAATAAGAAAGGAGTACCTTGATGGAAGACGTTAAAAAATGGTTTACACCTTATCCAGAAGCCTATACTCACGACATTCACATCGAAGACATTTCACTATTTGATATGCTGAAAGAAACAGCCGAACGTTATCCTGCTCATACGGCAACACGCATGTATCAGCATACGCTAACGTACCAGGAGCTGTATCATTCAGTTCGCGTATTTGCAGGAGCACTACAGAAAAAAGGGATTAAAAAAGGAGATCGTGTAGCAATTATGCTGCCAAACTGTCCGCAATATATAATAAGCTATTTCGGCATTGCAGCAGCGGGCGGCATTGTTACTCAGGTCAATCCTATGCTTGTCGAACAAGAGCTAGAGCATATTTTAAACGATTCCGGGGCAAAAAAAATAATTCTGCTCGATGATTTTTATACGAGACTTCAAGAGATAAGAAACCGCGTTGATATAGAAGAAGCGATAACTGTAAGCTTGCAAAAACCTTTTGTTCCTGCATCACCAGACCTTTCCTTCCTAGATTTTTTAACCATAAAACATGAATTTAATCAGCCGGTCATCCATCCAGCACACGATATTGCTGTTCTTCAGTATACGGGAGGAACGACCGGACCATCTAAAGGTGCGATGCTTACACATACAAACATTTACACAAACGCAGTTCAATCATACGAAATATTTAAGCATGATATTGAATTAGGAAAAGAAAAATGCTTAACCGTTATTCCATTGTTTCATGTATTTGGTATGACTTCCTGTATGCATTTATCGATTCTTTGCGGAAATGAAATATTGCTATTGCCGCGTTTTGATTTGAAAGAAGTATTAAATACAATAAAAAAAGAGCAGCCTAGTATTTTTCCTGGTGTGCCAACTATGTATGTCGCGATTACCAATCATCCTCAGGCAGAAGAATACAACATTGAAAGTATTCGCATCTGCAACAGCGGCAGTGCGCCGATGCCTGTTGAGCTGATGAAAGAGTTCGAACGAAAAACGGGTGCTAAAGTGTTAGAAGGGTACGGCTTATCAGAAGCGTCCCCCGTGACGCATTGCAACCTGCCGTTTTGTGAGAGAAAGCCGGGTACTGTCGGACTTGGCGTTCCACAAACTGCTTATAAAATTGTAGACGTGGCTACCGGAACAAAAGAACTGCCAAGAGGAGAGCTTGGAGAAATAGTAATTAAAGGGCCTCAAGTTATGAAGGGCTATTGGAATCAACCTGAAGAGACGGCTCACGCGCTTAGAAACGGCTGGCTGTACACGGGAGATATTGGACAGATAGATGAAGACGGGTATTTATCCATTGTTGATCGCAAAAAAGATATGATTATTGCGAGTGGTTTTAATGTGTACCCTCGAGATATTGAAGAAGTTTTATACGAACACAGCCACATTAAAGAAGCCGTTGTAATTGGTGTGCCGCATCCTTACAGAGGAGAAACCATTAAAGCGATTTTAGTAGTGAAAGAAGGGAAATCTCTTTCCGAAGAAGAGCTTACTTCTTATTGTCGACAGCACCTTGCAGCTTATAAAATTCCGCGAATCTTTGAGTTTCGCGCTGAGCTTCCTAAGACCAATGTAGGAAAAATTTTGCGACGGGCACTGCGAGAAGAAGTGGTGAAAGAAACGATGTAAATAAGCTGAACATAAACAAACTTTTTCAAAAGCTCCCTCTAAGCCATGGTATAATTTGTGAAAATGAGAAAAGACAGAGAGGGTTTGACGATGAAAGATTTGATGATGGAACGAAGCATTCAGCTTTTTGCTCAAAAAGGTTTCAAAGAAACGTCGATTCAAGATATTGTAAATGAATTAAACGTCACAAAAGGAACGTTTTATTATTATTTTAAAAGCAAACAAGAGCTTTTAATGGATATTCACCTTCAATATATTAAAAGATTAATAGAAAACCAAGAGGCGATTCTTGCAGATAAGACAACATCTTATCCAGAAAAGCTGCACAGTATTATTTTTAAACTTGTTCATGATATTGAGAAAGAAGGTCTTCGAGCTAAAGTGTTTTTTCGAGAGATGCGTCATTTGAGTGAAGAGCACTTAGAACAAATTATTCCAAAGCGCGATCGTTTTAAAGAAAATGTACAAGAGATCATTGAAAAGGGAATAGAAGCAGGGCAGTTCCGTTCAGATTTGCCTTCAGATATCGTGACGCTAGGCATATTAGGAATGACAAATTGGAGCTATTTTTGGTTTCAGCCGGATGGAGAAAAATCAGATCGAGAAGTTGCGGCTATTTTTTATAAGATGCTGATGAAAGGTATTGAGTCATAGTAGCTGCTAGGCTAGACAGTGCTCGTAAAAGGCGGGAAAGTATAAGCTCTTTCTCTCCTTTTATATTAAAAGGAGGCTATAACATGAATAGTAAAGATATACACCGTATTGCTGTTATTGGAGCAGGACAAATGGGACATCAAATCGGTATGCTTTGTGCACTCGGAGGATATGAAACAATTATTCAAGATATGAATGAACAATCACTCATTAATGCAAAAGACAAGCTGGAAGCAATTATAGGCAAGTGGGTTCAGAAAGGAAAAATCTCTTCTGAGACTAAAGAAGCTGCATTTCGAAGATTGTCTTTTACAAACACATTAAAGGAAGCGGTTTCAAGTGCTGATTTTGTAATTGAAGCTGTGGTAGAAAAGTTAGATGTAAAACAAAGTGTCTTTAAAGAAATAGATGAGTACGCACCAAGTCACGCCATTTTAGCATCGAATAGTTCAACAATTGTTAACTCGCTTATTGCAAGTGCAACAAACCGTCCAGAGCAAATCGTTAACATGCATTTCTTTTTCCCTCCCCTTGTAATGGACTGCGTAGAAGTTGTGATGAGTGAAAAGACAAGTGAAAAAACAGCTCAAACGACAATGGACGTTTGCAAGCAAATTAATCGCACAGCAGTCCTTCTGAAAAAAGAAATCTCAGGTTTTATTGCTAATCGAATTTTAGGAGCGTTGCAAAAAGAAGCCGTTTTCCTTTATGAAAATGGATACGCAGATTTTGAAGACATTGATACGATTTGCAAAAAAGCGCTCAATCACCCGATCGGTCCTTTTGAATTGATGGATCTCTCGGGAATTGACGTCGGATATTTTGTGATGCAGCAGCGCTATAGCGAAACGGGGGATCCAGAGGACAAGCCAGCTGCGTGCATTGAAGAAAAAGTTCAAAAAGGCGAGCTTGGACGTAAAACAGGAAAAGGTTTTTACACATACCACACACAAGGAGTGAAGTAATGATGAAAAAATTTGTACGTGTTGAAAAAGAGGAGAAAACGGCAATTGTAACCATTGATAACCCGCCTTTAAATGTAATGAGCCAGACTGTTGTGCAGCAGCTTGAAGAAACGTATGAAGAGCTTAGTAAAGATCCTGATGTCATTACAATCATTTTAACAGGAGCGGGCGACCGGGCGTTTATGGCTGGAGCTGATATTAAAGAGTTTCCTCAGTTAATGGGGCAAAGCGGCATTAAAGAAGAGTTTATGAAAACTCATCGTGTTTTGCAAAAACTTGAAAACATTGAAAAACCAACAATTGTCGTGTTAAACGGTTTAACGTTTGGAGGAGGATGCGAACTTTCACTAACCGCTGATATACGCATTGCCGAAGAACATGCTCAAATCGGTCTTCCGGAAGTGAAGCTCGGATTGTTTCCTGGAGGCGGCGGAACTCAGCGTCTTCCACGCGTAATCGGCGTTTCTAAAGCTAAAGAGTGGATGTTTGCCGGCAGTCCTGTTTCTGCAGAAGAAGCGCTTCATGCAGGCTTTGCCAATCATATAACGCCTAAAGGAAAAGGGCTCGAAAAAGCAAAAGAGCTGGCTAAGAAATTTAACCGTCACTCTCTTCCGTCACTTTCTCGAATTAAGACAGCGGTAAACGAAGGAATGAATCGTACATTGTCTGAAGGTCTTGAACTTGAGGCAGAGCTGTTTGAAGAAGTCTTTCAAACAGAAGATATTAAAGAAGGAGTATCAGCATTTATTGAAAAGCGTCCCGCTGTTTTTTCACATAAGTAAAGGAGGAGAAGATCATGTATGAAACACAGGTCAAAGTGCGCTTTTGCGAAACAGACGCACTCGGTCACATTAACAATACGAGCTATTTCATTTATTTAGAAGAGGCCCGTATTGCTTTTTTTGAAGAAATGGGAGCATCCATGCATACAAAAAAGTGGGAGTATATTTTAGCGTCTACTAAATGTGATTTTGTTGCGCAAGGTTATTTTAATCAAGTGCTAATGATTAAAACCTTTGTATCTAATGTCGGCAATAAAAGCTTTACAATTGGTCATGAAATTACCGACAGCAAGACGGGATCCCTGATTGCTAAAGGAGAAGCTGTCATCGTGTACTTTGATTTTGATGCACAAAAAAGCGTGTCTATTCCAGCGGACATTAAGCAGTTTTTGATGAATTATAAAGTAGCTGTTTAACTATAAAAAAGCAGGTGGTAAAAGAATGTCACAAATCATTCCTGTACGAAAAGGAGAGGAATTAAACACGGAAAAACTGCATCAGTTTCTCCGTGTTTCGATTCCTGATTTACCTAAAGAGCCTCTTTTAATCAAGCAATTTGGATCAGGTGCGTCCAATTTAACCTACGCTCTTTCAGTCGGAGAGTGGGAGGCGGTGTTGAGACGCCCCCCCTTTGGGCCAGTCGCGCCAAAAGCGCATGACATGAAAAGAGAATACAAGATTTTATCTGTTTTATCGAAGTCTTTCCCTCTCGCTCCTAGACCGTATGTGTTTTGTGAAGATGAGACGGTGGTTGGGAAATCCTTTTTTTTAATGGAGAGAAAGCACGGTGTTCTCATCGACACAGCGTTTCCAGAAGACATGAAAGGAACTGACGAACTTTGCCGTTGTATTTCAGAACAAATGGTGGATGTCCTTGCTCAACTTCATGATATTCCTTATAAAGGCACGCTTCTTGAAAAAATCAGCAAGCCCGAAGGATTTTTAGAACGTCAGGTACACGGCTGGATTCATCGTTATGAAAAATCAAAAACAAGTGACATACCGGAAGTAGAAGCTCTAAAAAAATGGTTGACCACACACATCCCGACTACACAGCATTCGACCATTATTCACTATGATTACAAGCTTAACAATACGTTATTTTCACCGGATGGAAATAAAATTGTAGGATTATTTGACTGGGAAATGACAACCGTTGGAGACCCGCTTGCTGATTTGGGAGTGGCGCTGAGCTACTGGATGGAAGACAGCGATCCTGAACTTTTGAAAAGGGGACTCGGAAATCCACCTGTTACTGTGCAAAAAAGCTTTTATTCCCGTCGAGATTTTGTAGAAGCATACGCTAAAAAAAGCGGACGGGATGTTTCACACATTGACTTTTACCTGAAATTTGCGTACTTCAAGCTTGCTGTCATTTGTCAGCAAATTTATTACCGTTATAAAAAAGGCCAAACAAATGATAAACGGTTTTCACAATTTGGAGATTATGTAAAAACACTAATTATTCATGCTCTGCACACAGAACGAGGACATATATGAAAGGAAAAATTCACGTAATACTCAAAAAAGAAGAGCTTCTTGCCAAAAAGCTAGAAGGAAAAACGGTTGTTATATTTGACGTCTTATTGGCTACGTCAACAATTGCGGCTGCTTTACAGCAAGGAGCAATAGAAGTTATTCCAGTAAAAAACGAAGAAGAAGCGCGTGAAAAAGCAAAAACGTACAAGCCTGATGATATTGCGCTTGTAGGCGAATATAGAGGGAAAACGATTGAAGGCTTTTTTGATCCGAATCCCAGCACGTTAAAGGAGCATGTTCAAAATAAAACGGTTATTTTGTCCACGACTAACGGAACCGTAGCCATTCATAACGCTGAAAAAGCAAACCATGTATATACAGCTTCGCTTTTAAACGGAGAAGCGGTTGCCAGTGCTGTTTGTCAGCAAGGTCAAGATGAAACTGTTTTATTGGTTTGTTCAGGTTCATCCGATCGCTTCTGTCTAGAAGATTTGTATGGAGCGGGGTATTTTGTAAGCTGTCTGCTGCAACTAAAAACATTTCATTTGACGGATGCTGCAAAAGCCGCACTGCTTTTGTATGAGGCTTATGAGCATTCACCTGTTGAAATATTGAAGTGCTCAGCCATAGGAGAAATGCTCACTCAGTATGGATTTCTAGACGAAATTGGCTTTGTAAGCCGGAAAAACGTCTATCCCGTAGTTCCTAAGGTAGTGAAAAAAAAGCTAGTAAACGGGGAGGAAACGATATGTCTGAAATGAAAACAGAAGCAAAAGGCGGATCATTTTTACTGAAAAAAACATTTACGCATCACGTTTATACACCCGAAGACTTAACGGATGAGCACCGTATGATTGCTCAGACAGCAAAGCAGTTTATTGAAAAAGAAGTAGACCCTTACCATAATGACATTGAGCAGCAGGATTTTAATAAAGTAGTAGAATTGATGCATAAAGCAGGTGAGCTTGGACTTCTTGCTCACAGTATTCCAGAAGCATATGGAGGACTAGGTCTTGATAAAGTAAGCAAAGGACTCGTCGGTGAAATCATTGGCCGGACAAGCGGATATGGAGTCGCTCATTCTAACCATACATGCATTGCGACACTTCCTATTACGTATTTTGGCACCAAGGAGCAAAAAGAAAAATACTTGCCTAAATTGGCAAGCGGCGAATATATTGGGGCCTACTGTTTGACAGAGCCAGAAGCGGGTTCTGATGCTCTTGCAGCCCAAACAAAAGCCGTATTAAATCCTGAAAAAACGCATTATGTATTAAATGGAGCGAAGCAGTACATTACCAATGCTGCCTTTGCAGATACGTTCATCACGTATGCAAAAGTAGACGGTGAACATTTTACCGCTTTTATTGTAGAAAAAGGTTTTGAAGGACTGTCTCTCGGGCCAGAAGAAAAGAAAATGGGAATCAAAGGGTCGTCTACTCGTCCAGTTGTTTATGAAGATTGTTTAGTACCCGTAGAAAACGTACTTGGACAAGTAGGAAAAGGTCACTTGATTGCGTTGAACGTCTTAAACCTCGGACGTTTTAACTTAGGTTCTGCATGTATGGGCGCAGCGAAATATGCGTTTGAACTTGCTTTAGCTTATACAAAAGAACGCAAGCAGTTTAAAACAGCTATTGCGGAATTTAATGCTTCAAAAGAAAAAATAGCAAAAATGGTGGCTCGTATTTTTGCATCTGAATCTATTCAGTACCGTACAGCCGGTTTACTAGAAGAGGCGCTTGGTGGCTTATATAAAAGTGGAAATCATAAGTTAGTAGCTAAACAGCTGGCTGAATTTGCAATGGAATGTTCAGTTTGTAAAGTGTACGGGTCGGAAACTCTTGATTTAATTGCCGATGAATCGCTGCAGCTTCATGGCGGCGCAGGGTTTATTCAAGAATATAAAATAGAACAAATATATCGTGACTCACGCATCAATCGTATTTTTGAAGGTACAAATGAAATCAATCGCCTTTTGCTTCCAACTCAGCTTCTAAAAAAAGCAGACAAAGGAGAAATAGAGCTGAGCAAACAAGTAGAACATGCTGTTAGTGAATTGATGAGCGGTCAGTGGGAAATATCTTCAAATGAACTTCTAGCAAGAGAAAAGCAGGCGGTTATTACCACAAGACATTTATTTCTTGCTTTGTTAGGAACAGCATTCCAAACGTTTAACGCCAATCTAGCACAAGAACAAGAAACGCTGATGAAGCTCGCAGAAATTGCTATTGGACTATTCGCTATGGAGTCATCTGTGCTGCGCGCGGAAAAAGCCGTGAACAAAAATGGAGAAGAAAAAGAAAAGTTAAAAAGCAAGCTGTCAGCAACGGTTGTTAGTGAAACGCTCTTTGAAATTGAAAAGCAGGCTCGACAATTAATAAACGGGATGTTAACGGGTGAAAAACACCGACAGTACCGCACAATTCTTGGAAAATGGATGAATGATTTGCAAAGTGAAGGAGAGTTCACGCGCAATCGAGACATCGCCCGTGAATTTATCGACAGCGGGCGATATGTTGTATAAGGAGGAATATTATGCGTTTTGAAGGGCAAATAGCTGTTATTACAGGAGCTGGAAGCGGCATTGGAGAAGCGACCGCTCAGAGAATGGCGAAAGAAGGAGCTCACGTCATTCTTGTCGGGCGAACGAAAGAAAAGCTAGTACAGGCTGCATCGGCTATTGACATACGGTGTGAACGAAAATGCACGGATATTTTCCCAGCTGATGTAACGAAAGAAGAAGACGTCAAAGAGCTGGCTGAGGTTATAAAAGAAAAGTACGGACAAATTCATTTATTAATTAATAACGCAGGCGGATCAGTTAATTCAACAATCAAAGAAACAACGCTTGAACAGTGGAAACACGTGCAGGACGTCAATTTAACAAGCGTATTTCTTGTCACAAAACATTTGATTCCTTTTTTAACTGAAGAAATAGGAGGAAATCGATCTATTGTTAACATCGCTTCTCTTTCAGGACATAAAGCCGGGGCACAAATCCCTCACTACAGCGCTGCTAAAGCTGCTTTAATTAACTTTACAAAAGCAATGGCGTTTGAGTTAGCTCCCCGTGGAGTCAGAGTAAACTCTGTGTCTCCTGGATTCGTAGAAACACCTTTAACGCAGCCTGCACTTGAAAATGAGCGCTTCACTAAGGCAATCGAAAAAAATACGGCTTTAAAACGTGTAGGTAAACCAGATGAAATTGCAAACGTTATTGCTTTTGCAGCGTCTAAAGAGGCATCTTATATGACAGGAAGTGATTTATTAGTAGACGGTGGGTGGCTTATTGTTTAATGCAAAGTAAAGAGGAGGGAATCTGGATTATGAGTGATTTAGTAGTAGAAAAGCACGGGACTATTTTATCTTTAACGTTAAATCGGCCGGATCGTTTAAATGCATTCAGTGAGGAAATGATTGAAAAGTTAACATCTGAAATAAAACAGGCGCAAAGCGATGAGTCTATTAAAGTGGTTATATTAAATGGAGCAGGGCGCTCGTTTTCTGCCGGAGGCGATGTAAAAACGATGGGCCAAGCATCCGGATCTGATGTTTATGAACATATCGGCCGTTTAAATGAATGTATTTTAGCGATGCAAAATCTAGAGAAGCCAATTATTTCAGCAGTTCATGGATTTGCAGCAGGAGCGGCTTTTAATTTAGCTCTCGCTTCTGACTTTATCATTGCGTCAGAAGAAAGTCGGTTTGTATTAAGCTTTTCTCAAGTTGGATTGATTTCAGACGGAGGAGGCCTTTACTTTCTTACAAAGGTCGTTGGTCCCCATAGAGCGAAGGAACTATTATTTTTAGGAGAGCCTATGGATGCCGATACGGCTTACAAAGCTGGTTTTTTAAACCGTGTAGTACCGTTAAATCAGCTGAAA
This sequence comes from Priestia sp. AB, assembly GCF_028369225.1. Taxonomy (NCBI): domain Bacteria; kingdom Bacillati; phylum Bacillota; class Bacilli; order Caryophanales; family Bacillaceae; genus Priestia; species Priestia sp. AB. Next base: position 91,400 of record NZ_JAQMYN010000003.1, on the reverse strand, counting down.
GATGAGGTCACATCCTTTGCAAGTCGCTTATCACAAGGGCCAACCAAAGCGTATGGGAAAATGAAAAAAATTGTCAACGATTCCTTTCATTTAACATTAGAACAAGTCCTTGAACAAGAAAGGCTAACGCAAGTTCTTATGGTAGAAACAAGAGATCATCAAGAAGGAATATCTGCGTTTAAAGAAAAAAGAAAGCCACTATTTCAAGGGAAATAAGAGGGGGATATAAGATGAAAGCCATTCAATTTACGCAGTACGGAGGACCTGATGTTCTTCAAGTTATCGATATTGCACGCCCTGTACCAAAAAAGAAAGATGTGCTCATTAAAGTTGCGGCAATCGGCGTTAATTACGCCGACGCTGCACGGCGTGAAGGAGCATACGTAGTCGAAACACCGCTGCCTTTTATCCCAGGCTCTGAAGTTGCGGGCGAAGTGGTTGAAGTAGGCGAGGATGTAAAAGGGATAAAAGTAGGTACAAAAGTCGTGACGCTGCTGGGATCTAATCGAGCAACAGGATACGCTGAGTACACGCTGGCTGACTCAAGAGGTCTTATTCCTTTGCCGGAGAATGTGGATTTAACACAAGCGGTTGCTTTGCCTCTTCAAGGACTCACGGCTTATCATATTTTAAAAACAATGGGTCGCCTTGAAAAAGGAGAAACCGTCATCGTTCATGCGGCAGCAGGCGGCGTTGGAACCTTAGCTGTTCAGCTTGCCAAAATTTTTGGAGCTGGAAAAGTTATTGCTACAGCGAGCTCCAAAGAAAAGCTTGAGCTTGCAAAAAATCTTGGAGCTGACGAAGCGATTAACTACACAGAAACAGGCTGGGAAAAACAAATTTTAGAAGTAACGGAAGGAAAAGGGGCCGATATTATTTTAGAAATGGTAGGAGGGCATATATTCTATGAATCTCTTCAATGTCTTGCACCATTTGGGCGCCTCGTTTTTTACGGAATGGCTAGCGGAAAACCTGTAAAATTTAACCCTGCCCGCCTGATGGAAAAAAATCAATCGGTTCTAGGCTTTTTCTTACCTCAAATGATGGCAAAACCAACACTTTATCAGCAAAGCCTGCATGAGCTATTAAACTACGTAAATGCCGGTCAGTTAAAATTAATGCTGGGCGGCACATTTTCACTTGATGAAGCGGCAGATGTACATCGTCTGCTTCAAGGAAGAAAAACGACCGGAAAATTAGTATTAGTTCCTTAACAAAACAGCTTCCGTCTCTAATAGGGACGGGAGCTGTTTTGGTTTAAAAAATTGGCTTTCACCTGCCAATTTTTTAAAAACTGCTTAATAATTTGGCATAAAAATCAATGTTTTTTACTAATTTCTTCTATATTTTAACACTGGCATGGAAGTTGCATAATAAGTGTTTGAACATATAAAGGAGGAATTGAATATGGTGAGAAATGGAACGGACCGCGTGAAGCGGGGAATGGCAGAAATGCAAAAAGGCGGCGTTATCATGGACGTGATCAATGCAGAACAGGCAAAAATTGCAGAGGCAGCAGGCGCTGTTGCTGTTATGGCGTTAGAGCGTGTTCCAGCTGATATTCGTGCAGCAGGCGGCGTGTCTCGTATGGCAGACCCAACAATTGTTGAAGAAGTGATGAACGCTGTATCCATTCCAGTTATGGCGAAAGCTCGTATTGGCCATATTGTTGAAGCACGCGTGCTAGAAGCAATGGGTGTAGACTATATTGACGAAAGTGAAGTACTCACTCCAGCTGATGAGGAATATCACCTTAACAAAAGTACATTTACAGTTCCATTTGTATGCGGATGCCGTGATTTAGGGGAAGCAGCAAGACGAATTGGTGAAGGTGCTTCGATGCTTCGTACAAAAGGCGAACCAGGAACAGGAAACATTGTCGAAGCAGTGCGTCATATGCGCCAAGTAAACGCTCAAGTACGTAAAGTTGTAGGCATGGATGAAGACGAGTTAATGACAGAAGCAAAACTATTAGGTGCGCCTTATGAGCTATTACTGCAAATTAAACATGAAGGCCGTTTACCGGTTGTAAACTTTGCAGCAGGCGGTGTAGCAACACCCGCGGATGCAGCGTTAATGATGCAGCTTGGAGCAGACGGTGTGTTCGTTGGATCAGGAATCTTCAAATCAGACAACCCTGAAAAATTTGCGCGAGCAATCGTGGAAGCAACAACGCATTATCAAGACTATGAACTGATTGCAAGCTTATCAAAAGGATTAGGAAGTGCAATGAAAGGAATTGAAATTTCATCATTATTACCAGAAAATCGTATGCAAGAACGCGGCTGGTAATGAGTAATAACTTTTAAACTTAGTTAGGAGAATGATCATGGGGAAATATACGATAGTCGATAAAGAAACGTGTATTGCGTGTGGTGCATGTGGAGCTGCGGCACCTGATATTTATGATTATGATGATGAAGGAATTGCGTTCGTTATACTTGATGATAATCAAGGCACGACTGAAGTGCCCCAAGAGCTGGAAGACGATTTAATAGATGCGTTTGAAGGCTGTCCAACAGAGTCCATCCGTATAGCGGATGAAAAATTTGATGGAGACTCGAATAAATTTCAATAAAGCGGAATAAATAAAAAAATAGAAAGTTTTTTTAAAAGAAAAGAAGGATTTTGTCTAGAAAAGGCGAAATATTAGTTATGTAAGAATATATCTTTTTAAAAATGAAAGCACTTACATAACTAAAAGCATATGAGTTAATCTCATTTGACCTTTCAGAATTATTAGTGTAAAAGTGCGGAGTAATTAAATAGTTTTTAAAAGGAGATTAAGGGGCATGCAAATACTGAATACAGTCATTGTGACAGGATATGCAAAAGCTCCACAGGGAACTTCCATGTATGAAATGTATAAGCATGCGGGAATTGTACTAGAAGTGGATCTGACAGAGCATAAAATTGTAAATGCTGAGTTTACGTTTATTACGGAGCTGACGCAAAATTTTTTCCGGAAGCTGCTTATTGGTTACTGCCTTGCAGATGGAATTGAACCTCTTATTGAACGTATTCAAAATTATTATTTTGCTCCATCTCAACAGGCGATTATCGTAGCGCTTCAGGCTGCAATCCAACGTTACTGGGATAATGTGAATCAAAAAATTACATAGCGTTTGGTTAGAATAAAGTGAGAAGACAACCTCTTTTCATGGTCTTATTAAAACCAAGCAGACACACACACTTTACAAAGAGTGGGGACATCCCTGTTTCTTTGGGGAGTCATTGTGTCCTGCTTGGTTTTTTTCGCGTAAAGCGCTGTGAAATATAAAAAGAAAAGGAGGAAACAAAATGAACAAAATCATCACGCGCGAAGAAGCAATAGAAAAAATAACAGATGGCGCACGCATTATGGTAGGTGGATTTGGTCTCGTTGGAAGCCCGCTTAGTCTGATTGAAGCGATTGCCAAATCAAACCTTAAAGACTTAGAGATTATTAGTAATAACCTCGGTGAACCTGGAAAAGGATTAGGTGTATTGGTTCAAAGAAAACAAGTAAAAAAAGCGATAGGTTCTTATTTTACTTCCAACCCTGAAGTTGTACATGCTTATCAACAACAAGAACTCCAAGTGGAGCTCATCCCGCAAGGAACAATGTCCGAGGCTATTAGGGCTGGAGGAGCAGGCATCGGAGGATTTTATACGCCTGTGAGCGTAGGGACTCAGCTTGCGGAAGGAAAAGAAGAACGAGTATTAAAAGGAAAGAAATATGTTTTGCAAGAATCGCTGCACGCAGATGTAGCTCTAATAAAAGCTAAAAAAGCAGATCGACTCGGAAATCTTATTTACAGCAAATCAGCGAGAAACTTTAATCCAATGATGGCAACGGCTGCTGATATCGTGATTGCTGAAGTAGAAGAAGTGGTGGAAGTTGGGCAGATTTCTCCTGAAGAAATTGTAACTCCTCATTTATACGTTACTTATATCGTAGTGAAAGGAGAACAATAAGATGAACGTCAAACAATATATTGCTGCGCGTGCTGCAAAAGAGCTTTGTCACGGAGATGTAGTGAACTTAGGAATCGGCATTCCTACTTTAGTTGCTAATTATATTTCACCCGATGTTCACGTGTTTTTACATTCAGAAAACGGGATTCTTGGCGTTGGCCCTACTCCTGAAGAAGATTATATAGATCCAGAACTTGTGAATGCTGGAAAGCTGCCCGTCACGGTTTTGGAAGGTGCCTCATTTTTTAACAGCGCTGATTCCTTTGCCATGATACGGGGAGGCCATGTGAATGTATCGATTCTTGGAGTGCTTCAAGTAGATGAAGCAGGCCGAATTGCAAACTGGGCTGTTCCTGGGAAAAGTGTTCTTGGCGTAGGAGGAGCAATGGATTTATTAGAAGGCTCAAAAAAAGTTATTGTTACCACTCTTCATACGAACAGCCAAGGAGAGTCAAAGCTAGTTGGGGAGTTAACTTATCCGCTTACTTCAGAGCGACGAGTCGATATGATTATTACGGAATTAGCTGTCTTTTCGGTAACAGACCTTGGTCTTGAACTTCTTGAAACAGCTCCGGGTGTTTCTTTAGAGACAGTGCAACAAAAAACCCAGGCTTCTTTTCGCGTCTCTAAATTATTTAATAAAAACAATGAGGTGACAGCATAATGGCAGTGATTGTAAATGCATTTCGAACGCCTATTGGAAAGTTTGGCGGTTCGCTTGCAGATACGCTTCCAGAAGAACTAGTCTCTCTTGTGATGAAAAACAATTTGTCTTCAGCGGGATATACTTCAGAGATTGTTGATGAAATCATTGTCGGACAAACGAAACAAAGCGCTCATGCTCCTAATATAGCGAGAGTAGCCGGGCTGAAAGCTCAATTCTCTGAACGTATTCCAGCTTATACCGTGCACCGCCAGTGCGGTTCAGGCATGCAGGCTGTAATGAATGGAGCTATGTCCATTTTATCAGGTCAAGCCGAAGTGGTATTAGCCGGAGGAGTGGAAAGCATGTCTCAAGCACCGCACTATACGGTAGGCACTCGTTTTGGTTTTCACGTTGGCGATTTAACACTCTATGACTCTAATACAGAAAGTCAGCCAAAATCACAGCCTGAAACGTTATACGGAACGTTTACGATGGGACAGACGGCCGAGTGGCTCGCTGAAAAATATAGTATTAGCCGCACGGAACAAGATGAGTTTGCTTTTTATAGTCAGGAAAAAGCTAGGCGGGCTATAGAACTTGATTTGTTTGAAGAAGAAATTATCCCGGTATCTGTAAAAGAAGGAAAAAAAGGTATGAGGCATTTTGCAACAGATGAATTTCCTCGTCTTACTAGCAAAGAAAAGCTTGGTGCGCTTAAGCCTGTTTTTCAAAAGAATGGAACGGTGACAGCCGGCAATTCATCCGGCAGAAACGATGGCGCTTCAATGATGCTGTTGATGTCGGAAGAAAAAGCTGAGCAGCTTGGATTAACGCCTATGGCAAAGGTTGTGTCGTTTGCCGCAGCGGGCGTCTCTCCAAAGGAAATGGGAATTGGCCCCGTTTCTGCTTCGCAAGTTGCTTTAAATAAAGTCGGTTTAAGCTTAGGTGATATGGACTTGATTGAATTAAACGAAGCATTTGCCGCTCAAAGTATTGCTTGCTTAAGAGAATGGGACATCACATCAGAAAAAGTGAATGTAAACGGAGGAGCGATTGCGCTTGGCCATCCTTTAGGATGCTCCGGGGCAAGAATTATAACAACTCTGTGTCATGAGCTTCACAAGCAAAAAAGACGATACGGCCTGGCTACTATTTGCGTTGCAGGAGGATTAGGAATGGCGATGGTGGTGGAAAGATGGACGAAGTAAAAAGAGATTATGTTTTTCATAGAGATTTAACAAAAAAGTATCCAATGATTACGCATGGTGAAGGAAGCTACTTAATAGATGAACAAGGAAAAAAGTATTTAGACGGCTGCTCCGGCGCCGTGGCGGCAAACTTAGGGCACGGTATTGCGCAAATAGCCGAGGCGATGGCGGAGCAGGCAAAAAAAGCGGCGTTTGTTCATACATTGCGTTTTGAAACGGATGTTTTGCATAAACTTGCAGGCAAAATTGGAGAAATGGCGCCGCTTCATTTAAACAAAGTCTATTTTACATCAGGAGGATCAGAAGCCAATGAAAGTGCATTAAAATTAGCAAGGCAATATCACAGAGATGCTGGAAAGATGCAAAAACACATCGTAATCGGAAGGTGGCAGTCTTACCACGGAAACACGATAGGGGCACTATCAGCTGGAGGAGATGTAAAAAGACGATATCCTTATACACCCAACCTTTTACATTTTGCGCACGTCTATTCGCCGTATTGTCATCGCTGTCCGTATAATCGCAATCAAGAAGACTGCGCGGCAAATCAAAACTGGAGCTGTATCACCGATATTGAACGCACCATTTTAGAGCTTGGTCCAGAAAATATTTCAGCTTTTATCGCAGAGCCCATCGTAGGAAGTCAGCAAGGAGCTGTTGTACCTCCGCTTGACTATTTCAAAAAAGTACGTGAGCTTTGCAGCCGCTATGACATTCTTTTGATTGTTGATGAAGTGATGACAGGCTTCGGGAGAACGGGAACTGATTTTGCAGTGGAACAATTCGGAATCGAACCGGATATCCTAACGTTTGGTAAAGGAGTTTCAGCTGGGTATGCTCCTTTAGGAGGAATGATTGTCCATGACCGTCTAATTCAAGGCCTGTTAGAAAATAGCAGCGGGAAATTTCTTCATGGCTATACGTACAGTGGACATCCTGTTTCAATAGCGGCAGGCCTTGCTGCCTTGGATATGTATGAAGAAATGAATATCCTTCAAAACGTTGAAACTCAAGGCGCGTATTTAATGGAATGTTTAGTAGCGCTGCAGCGCAAGCATCCTTATATTTCAGATATTCGCGGCCGCGGACTTTTAATTGGATTAGAACTAATGAAAGACGCCAATCAACAGATATTTTTCGAGCCACGTGAAGCAGCCAGCGAAAAGCTCAATGAAATTTGTATGGAGCTTGGAGGCGTCTTTTATCCAGGATCCGGATCTATAGATGGACATAAAGGAGAACATATCATTATCAGTCCTCCTTTAAATATAACGAAATCAGAAGTTGATGAAATAGTGAGATTGCTAGATCATGCGTTTTCTATTTTTTATCAGCACATAAGAAAGGATGAGTCATATGAAAGTGCAAAATAAAACGGAAGAGCTTCAAATCAAAGGAAAAAAACATTTATCACCGGTGATGACAAGAGTAACAGAGCTTGTTATTGAAAAAGCGCACGGTGCAAAATTTTGGACAGCTGATGGCAAGGAATATATTGATTTTGTATCAGGAGTAGCTGTCAATGCAGTGGGTCATACGCATGAAAAGATGGTAGAAGCGATAAAAAAACAAGCAGATCAGCTGCTTCACCTAGGCTTAAACTACGGCTATTACGAAACAGCAGTGAATTTGGCAGAAAAACTTGCGCAAATTACGCCTGGAAACTTAGACACGGTGTTTTTTTCAAATTCAGGCGCAGAAGCCATTGATGGTGCGCTCAAATTAGCAAAAGCGGCCACTGGCAGACCAGCGATAATTGCTTTTGAAGGTTCTTTTCACGGTCGTACACTAGGAGCTACAGCTATTACGGCTTCAAGCTCCAAGTACCGAAGCTACTACGAGCCGATTTTAGGAGAAGTGTATCACGTTCCTTATCCTTATCCAAGTCAGCTTCCTAATGTTGACGAGGAAGATGCAGAAGCATATTGCTTAAATCAACTGCAAAAGCTGTTTGAACTGCGAGTGGATCCTTCACGCGTAGCAGCGATTGTAATTGAGCCAGTCATGGGTGAAGGAGGCTATTACCCTGCTCCTTCTAGCTTTTTACGCGCACTGAGAGACATAGCGAATGATTATGGCATTCTGCTTGTTTTTGATGAAGTGCAAACGGGATTTGGGCGCACTGGAAAAATGTTTGCCGCAGAACATGCTGGAGTCACACCAGATATTTTAGTTTTAGCAAAAGCTCTTTCCGGTGGTATGCCACTAGGAGCGATTGTAGCAAGCCGAGAACTGCATGAGAAATGGCCAACAGCTGGACATGGTTCTACTTTTGGCGGAAATCCAGTATCGTGCGCAGCGGCTTTAGCTAATATTTCAATCATTGAAGAAGAAAAGCTTGTAGAGCGCAGTGAAAAAGTAGGCGCTGATATTGTTAAACGCCTTCAGCATTCTATCGGACATTTGCCGGCTATTAAAGAGGTCAGAGGAATTGGTATGATGATTGGTATTGAATTTCATGTTGAAACAGCAGCTGCTTATGTCCCTATTATTAAATCAAAAGCGCTGGAAAAAAGACTGCTAATTATGAACTGTGGAGTCAAAGGGCAAACCATTCGTTTAATGCTTCCGCTAAATATTGATAAAGACGTGCTGGATCAAGGGCTGTCTTTACTAGAAGAAGCCATCACAGAAGCAGTTTCAATTAACTAGCTTTTTAAATGAAAAGGAGGGTAACAATATGAGTCAGACTAAGACTGAACTGTTACAAGGAAATTTATATATTAACGGCGAGTGGGTAAGTGAAGAGGAGCAAGCCTATTTTGAAAGTATAAACCCTGCAACACAAGAGCTCGTCGGAACGTGCGCAGCCGCTACGGCTAGTCAAGTCGATGCTGCGGTAAGAGCGGCTAGTACAGCCTACAGCCACTGGAAAAATACATCTATCCCTGAACGTGCAGCATTTTTAACAAAAGCAGCTGAGATTTTTGAAGACAGAAAAGAAGAGCTCGCTCAAGTGATGACAAAAGAGATGGGAAAACCGCTGACAGAATCAATAGGCGAAGTTGGTGTCGTCATTGCAACAGCTCAGTATATGGCGGGAGAAGGAAGACGTTTGTTTGGCGAAATAGTGCCCGCTGGCTTTCCTGACCGAGATATAAAAATGGTTCGCGAACCGCTTGGAGTTGTGGCATGTATTACACCTTGGAACTTTCCTGTTTCTCTCGCTTCTTATAAAATGTTTGCTGCTTTAATCGCTGGCAATACGGTTGTTTGGAAGCCGGCTTCAGAAGTGGCGCTCTCAGCGAAGATTTTTATGGAAGTATTGCACGCTGCGGGGCTTCCAAAAGGAACAATTAACTTGCTTACAGGATCGGGCAGAATCGTTGGACAAAGACTTGCTACACACGCTGAAGTGAAAATCATCTCATTTACAGGTTCTACGGAAGTTGGTCAGCAATTAGCAGAAATGAGCAGCAAAACCTTAAAGCGTATTTCTTTAGAGCTAGGAGGAAAAAACGCGGTTATCGTATTAAAAGATGCCGATTTGGATAAAGCAGCAGAAGGAATTGTTAAATCAGCATTTACGACAACGGGGCAGCGCTGTACCGCAGCTAGCAGAGTCATCGTGGATCGTTCAGTAAAAGAAGAGCTGTTGAAAAAAGTAATAGCTCTTACAGAAGAAATGAAGATTGGAAATGGTCTTGATGAAGGGGTTGTGATAGGACCGCTTGTTAATGAACAGCAGTGTCGTTTAGTAGAAGATTACGTACAAAAAGCGTTAGAAGAAGGCGGGAATATTGCGCTTGGAGGTCGTGCTTTATCAGAATTAGGGGCTTGTTATTACATGCCTACAATCATCGATAACGTCCATTCGAATCACACAATTGCTCAAGAAGAGATTTTTGGCCCCGTGCTTGCTTTTATTGAAGTAAATAGCTATGAAGAAGCAATGAGCGTCAATAATGGAACGATGTACGGACTTTCCACTTCTATTTATACAAGAAGCTTACATGATGCCAGCCGAGCGGCGAAAGACGCTGTTAGCGGATTAGTCTATATCAATAACGGAACATCTAATGCTGAAATGGGAGTAGCATTCGGAGGAATGAAAATGTCTGGCAACGGCCATAGAGAAGTTTCTCATCATGCATTTGATGTAATGACAGAATGGAAGTCTGTCTACACCAACTATTAATCTCGCACCTTAGCGAAAAGGAGGAGCACATGTCTTCATATCGCATTGGCATTGCCTTTTTTTATCATGAATCTCACAGCTTTAGTCCATTAAAAACAGAAATAGAACAGTTTGTACAAGAAGGATATTTTGTTGGAACGGAAATATATAAAGCATACTCAGGAACCAAAACAGAAGTAGGGGGATTTTTGGATGTATTAAAGCAAGAGAAGCAAGTAGAAATCGTTCCCCTTGTTTGTGCAGCTGCAGTTCCGTCTGGGGTTGTATCTTCGGCGGCTTATTACACAATTGAAAAGCAAATGCTGCATGCGCTTACTCACGCCGGCCCGCTAGATGGCTTGTTAATCGCTTTGCACGGCGCAATGGTAGTAGAGCATCTTTTCGATCCTGAAGCTCATTTGTTAGGTCAAATAAGAAGCTGTATAGGAAATAACGTTCCTATTGCTACTACGCTCGATATGCATGCAAATGTCAGTGAAGATATGCTTACGTACACGCCGCTTCACTTTGGTTTTAAAACATATCCTCATGTTGATATGTACGAACAAGGAGTGAACGCTGCGCGAGCGCTTTTAACACAAGTAAAAGAAAGCGCTGTCTATTATGCATCTTTAAAAAAATTGCCTATGCTGTTGCCCTCAATTAATATGCGAACAGCAGAAGGCCCTATGAAAAAAATGATTGACCTTGCTAAGCAAGCTGAGCAAGAAGAAGACGTATATAATGTTTCCGTTTTTGGAGGCTTTCCATATTCCGATATTCCAATCGCCGGAGCAAGCGTGCTCGTAGCTGCTTTGAATCCTGAAAAAGCAGAAAAAACAGCAAATACACTAGCTTCTCAGTTTTGGAATATAAAAGAAGAATTTATAGTCGATTTGCCTACCGTTGAAGAAGGTCTGCAAACAGCGTTAAAACTATCCAACACAAAGCCGACAGTGCTCGCTGATATAGCAGATAATCCTTTAAGCTGCGGAAGCGGCGATACAACAGAGCTTTTGGAATACATGCTGAAGCTAAATATGCCGGGGACACTGTTTGGAGGTCTTTATGACCCTGAATCTATTAAACAATGCGTGCAGGAAGGAGTTGGGAACTACGTCTCTCTTTCCTTAGGAGGAAAAGTTTCTCCTGAGTTTGGAAAGCCCGTTGAAGTTGAAGCAAAGGTCATTGGTTTATCAGAAGGTGAATTTTACAATTCGGGCCCGTTTAATCAGCATTTGAAAGTAAATGTAAAAGGGGCAGCTCATATTCGAGTAGGAGAATTGGATATTTTGCTGATTGGAAGGCCGGTATCAGCAAATGATCCTGAACTTTTTCGCCATATTGGCATTGAGCCAGCGAAGAAAAAAATCATTGGTTTAAAAGCTAAAAATCATTTCAGAGCCGCTTTTGAACCGCTTGTAGGATCTATCATCTATGTGGATGCTCCAGGCGTAGCGTCAAATCGCTTAACGACCTTTAATTATCAGCACCTTCCAAGTCCAATATGGCCGCTGCAAGATGCAAAATATGAAAGTGAAAAAAGGAGGAAAGAAAAATGGATGCATTAAAAGAGCAGTATTATATCGAAATCCCACAGTCGTTAAGTCCCGCGCAGCAAAAAATGATGATTGAACTTGAAAAAGATGCGTTTCCGGGCATGGGAGCCGTTGATGAACAGACGCTTGTACCTTTAGCGCGCTACGGCAAGCTTATTCAATATTTCCAGGAAAATGACGTAAGGCCAATTGCCATTTGCGAGCTGCTTCGAGATTACAAAGATGTCACAAAAGCTTATATCTTTGGGTTCTACGTCCGCTCTGATAAACAAGGAAGCGGAATTGGACAGCTGTTCTTAGAAGAAATATTTTCAATTCTAAAAAAAGATAATTTTGAAAGCGTTTGTTTGACTGTGAATGTAAAAAATGAAGGGGCTGTGAAGTTGTATAAAAAAATGGGCTTTACCATTAAAGAAACGCGAGCAGGAGAGTTTGGCGAAGGAGAAGACCGCTATTACATGGTGCGGTCAATTTCTTAGTAGAAAATCTATTCAAAAAATGAACTTTGGAGGGAATATAAAATGAAAAATACATTATATAAAGCAAGCAGACACTGGAAAGAAATCGAGCTGTGGAAAGATGTAACGGACGAGCAGTGGAACGACTGGGTATGGCAGCTGACAAACACGATTAAAACATTGGAAGATTTAAAGAAAGTGATAAATTTAACACCACAAGAAGAAGAAGGTGTTAAAATTGCAACTAAAACGATTCCGTTAAACATTACTCCTTATTACGCATGGTTAATGGATGTGAACGATCCGAAATGTCCAATCAGAATGCAGTCCGTTCCTATTTCAGAAGAACTGCATAAAACAAGATATGATTTAGAAGATCCGCTTCACGAAGATGAAGATTCACCGGTTCCTGGCTTAACGCACCGTTATCCCGACCGCGTGCTGTTTTTAGTTACAAATCAATGCTCTATGTACTGCCGCTACTGTACAAGAAGACGTTTTTCAGGACAAATTGGCATGGGCGTTCCAAAAAAACAGCTGGATACAGCTATTAATTACATTGCAGCCAATCCTCAAATACGTGATGTATTAATTTCTGGAGGAGACGGCCTATTAATCAATGACAATATTTTAGAATATATTTTGAAAAACTTGCGCGATATTCCGCACGTAGAAATTATTCGTATTGGTACAAGAGCGCCGGTAGTATTTCCTCAGCGCATTACAGAAAACCTGTGCAATATCTTAAAGAAATATCATCCGGTTTGGCTAAATACGCACTTTAACACATCAATCGAAATTACAGAAGAATCAAAGCGTGCATGTGAAATGCTTGCGAACGCAGGAGTTCCAGTTGGAAACCAAGCGGTTATTTTAGCTGGAATTAACGACAGCGTGCCAATCATGAAGCAGCTTATGCATGATTTAGTAAAGATTCGCGTGCGTCCTTATTATATTTATCAATGTGATTTATCAGAAGGAATCGGCCATTTCCGTGCGCCAATCAGCAAAGGGCTAGAAATTATGGAAGGACTTCGCGGCCATACGTCCGGCTATGCAGTCCCTACGTTTATCGTGGATGCTCCTGGAGGAGGCGGTAAAATTCCGCTGCAGCCAAACTACATTATTTCTCAAAGCTCAAATAAAGTGGTGCTTCGAAACTTTGAAGGTGTTATTACATCTTATCCGGAGCCGCAAAATTACCAAAGTGGCAGCGCAGAAGAATTTTATAAAAAAGTATATCCTGAAGTGTTTGAAAAATTTGAAAGCAACGGTGTTCTTTCAATTATTGATGATACAAAGTTCAACTTAACGCCGGAAGGTCTAAATCGCCTTGACCGCCGAAAAACGTATGACCAAAATCCAGAGCATAGCTCTTTGAAAGACAAGCGTGAAAAGCGCGATCAATTAAAAGAGAAAAAATTTGAAACGCAAATGAAAAAATACGAAACGGCGGGAGCGAAGGAGGAATAATATTGAAGTGCCAATGGTGCGAATCATATGAAGCGAAAGAGACGGAGGCAACGGTTTATTGGGAGCTTCCTGACGGTACAAAAGCCATAGAAATTAAAGAGACGCCTTCCATTACATGTTCAGAATGCGGGATTACGTATCAAACAGATGAAACGGTTGGGCACATTGAAGATCAACTGTTTTTAATCAACACTTCTGCCTTAGAAAAAAGTGTAATGTACGAACAGCTTATGAGCCTGCCTCGTCTATTAAAACGAAACTATTTTGATTTTTCAAAGTAAGCAATAAAGGATCCATCTCCTGCTTTTTGTGGGAGATGGATATTCTTATACGCTTTACGTTAAACATGTGCGCATAGTTCATTTATAAAGGTGGGATAAGTATGGAAGCGGTCGATATAAATCGTAATGAAGAAGAAAAGAAGCAGGACGATAAGCATATAAAACGCCATCTAAAAGCACGCCATATGACCATGATTGCCATTGGAGGGTCAATCGGAACGGGCTTATTTCTAGCTACCGGATCATCCATCCAAACTGCTGGACCTGGAGGAGCGCTGATTGCTTACGGGGCCATTGGAATTATGGTTTACTTTCTCATGACTAGTCTTGGAGAAATGGCCACGTTTATGCCGGTATCAGGTTCTTTTTCAACGTACGCCAGTCATTATGTAGACCCAGCTCTTGGCTTTGCGCTCGGCTGGAACTATTGGTTTAACTGGGCTGTTACACTTGCCGTAGAAATAGCTGCTTCTGCTATTATCATGAAGTTTTGGTTCCCTGATGTGCCAAGTATTATCTGGAGCGCTTTGTTTTTAGGCTTAATTTTTTTACTTAATTTCCTATCTGTAAAAAGCTATGGAGAATCTGAATATTGGTTTGCTCTCGTAAAAGTAGTAACTATCATTGTGTTTATCGGAGTGGGCCTTCTGACGATCTTTGGCATTTTCGGCGGTGAATATATCGGCTTTAAAAACTTTACATTAGAAGAAGCGCCGGTCAACGGCGGATTTCTGTCCGTACTAAGCATTTTCTTTATCGCGGGATTTTCTTTTCAAGGTACAGAGCTAGTCGGCATTGCGGCGGGGGAAAGTGAAAACCCTCAAAAAAATATACCAAAAGCCATTCGCCAAGTCTTTTGGCGCATTCTTCTATTTTATATTGCAGCCATTGCTGTAATTGGGCTCATCATTCCTTACACAAGTCCATCTCTTCTAGGAGGAGATGTGGATAACATTGCTGTTAGTCCATTTACGCTTGTTTTTGAAAAAGCAGGAATTGCTGCAGCTGCTTCAGTGATGAATGCTGTTATTCTTACCTCGGTTTTATCAGCCGGAACTTCTGGCTTATATGCTTCTACGCGAATGTTGTGGTCCATGGCAAATGAAGGGCAAGCGCCTAAAGCGCTTCGAAAAATTAATCGTCGAGGAATTCCAGTAAACGCGCTTGTTTTAACCACTATCATTGGCGGTCTTGCCTTTTTAACATCAATTTTTGGCGACCAAATGTATATGTGGCTTTTAAACGCTTCAGGCATGAGCGGATTTATTGCCTGGATTGGTATTGCCGTCAGCCACTATCGTTTTCGAAAAGCATATGTTGCTTCAGGAAGAGAGATAGATGAACTGGCGTATAAAGCAAAATGGTTTCCTCTAGGTCCTGTTCTTGCATTTGGAATGTGCCTCATCGTTATTCTAGGACAGAATTATCAAGCGGTACTTTCTGACAAAATTGATTGGTACGGCTTGACGGTCTCATACATCGGTCTGCCTCTCTTTTTAGCGACGTGGTGGGGATATAAAATAGCAAAGAAAACTAAGGTTGTACCTTTGCATGAGTGTATCCAAAGAGAAGATAAGAAATAAAAAAGCCAAAGTGGCTAACGACAAAGAGAAAAGGTGAACCTCGGACAGTGGGGTTCATCTTTTCTCTTTATAAAAATCGATTATTTTACGCTTTGTTATATAGATATCATAGCATAAAAAGTGATTTTTTTCCAGTCTGGTTTTTATTTTATTTATTGATAAAATTCAAGAATAACGTTGGAATCTGCACAATTATGGGAGGTTAAAACCTTCGTAACTTTAATAGGAAAAGGGGTTTGTGATGAGAATTTCAGAAGGTGTTGAAATGCTACAGTTGACTGCCAGAGCTTTTGACCAAGATATAATATTAAATCCTACGTTGCTTTGGAATAACAATGAAGCTATTCTAATTGACACAGGAATGCCTGGGCAAACCGATCAACTTAAAGAGGCCTTGAGTGAATTGAATATATCTATTGAACAGCTAAAAGTAATTCTTCTAACGCATCAAGATCTAGATCATATAGGATGTGCGACTGATATACGAAGAAAATCAAATGAAAATATCATCGTATATGCTCATGAATTTGATAAGCCGTATATTGAAGGGATACTTCCGCTTATCAAAACGAATGCGAGTCAAATGAGTAACGAAGAACTAGCAGCTATACCTGACGACATAAAATATTTGTATAAAAACCCTCCAAAAGTTGACGTGGATAGAGTATTAAAAGGAAGTCAACTGCTTCCATACTGTGGAGGCATTGAAGTTATTTTCACTCCCGGACATACGCCTGGGCATGTTAGTTTTTATTAAAAAAAATCAAAAACGCTGGTTACCGGAGATGCTTTAGTATTAGCAAATGGACAACTAATGGGGCCTGTTAAACAAACGACCTTAAATATGGACCAAGCAGTTCAATCACTAGAAAACTTCTTACACTACGACATTGAGCATGTTATTTGTTATCATGGAGGCTATTTTCAAGGCTGTCCGAAAGAAGCGGTTTTAAGGATAAAAGAACACGTTGCACAGAGAGAAAGTTAAAGGGAAATGAACTTGTTTTTTGCTAGAAGAAGGAAGGGGAAATAGAAACCAAAGGGGATGTATAAAATGTTTACACCAACTATCAGTGTCCGAAAAATAAATGATAATCTCATTATAAAATGGCAGCTTTCACACTTTACGATTCCGTTAGAAGACATTCTTGAAGTAATGGAAGATGACACGTACGGGGGCAAAGAAGCAAACGCCATTCGAATTGGCCCTCCGTACGGAACGACTGACCGCATCTTTATAAAAACGACCAATAAAAACTATCTGTTATTTACCTCAAACGCACCGGCTATATTAAACGAAATAAATTCATAACGATCATTGCTAAATACGAGATATATAGGAGAGAAAAAATTGAAGATTAGCCGTACTTTCGATACTGGTAAAATTGCCAAGCTTAATCAGTCTGTTCATCAACTGCATGTAGAATTATACCCCGAGCGCTTTCAAACATATGATTTTCAGAAGATACATGAATTTTTTAAGAAAGTGATGAAAGACGATAGATTTATCTTTCTTTTAGGAGAAGACGAAGGTCAGCATGTGGGATTCGCTTGGCTGGAAATAAAGCAGTATTCAGAGACAGTGTTTAAAAAGACTTACAAGTCAATTTATGTTCATCAAATAAACATCGAAGAACCCTATAAAAACAGAGGGTTTGGTTCGAGTTTGATGAAAGAAATTTATAGCATTGCTCGTACAAACGACATCAATACAATTGAGTTAGATTATTGGAATGATAATACGATTGCCGAAAGCTTTTACGAAAAAGAAGGATTTGTTACGTATAGAAAAATGGCTTATAAAGAACTTTAAAGAGAGCATTTACTTGCTCTCTTTTTTATATCTAAGAAGCCATTTTCTTCGTTTTAATTACTTAATAAAATAAAGTACGCGATCTGAGAACTTAACTCTTGAAAAATTTTTGTTTTACATTTATACTTACATTCTTGTTCGCGTAATGCGACAATTTATTTTATATTCAACTAGGAGGTATACAGATAGTATGGAAAATTTCATTTATCATAATCCCACAAAATTAATCTTCGGAAAAGATCAGCTTCAAGCATTATCAGAAGAACTCCCGAAATATGGAAAAAATATTTTGCTTGTATACGGCGGAGGAAGCATTAAGAAAAATGGTTTATACGATCAAGTTCTTACGCTGTTAAAAGAGTTAAACGTAAATATCCATGAGTTAGCGGGCGTAGAGCCAAATCCTCGACTATCTACGGTACGAAAAGGAATTGAAATTTGCCGAAATGAAAACATTGACTTCATGTTAGCAGTCGGCGGAGGAAGCGTTATTGACTGCACAAAAGCAATCGCTGCCGGAGCTGAGTATGAAGGAGACGTTTGGGATATTATTAACAAAAAAGTAACGGCTACAAAAGCACTGCCGTTTGGAACGGTATTAACATTGGCAGCAACAGGTTCTGAAATGAATCCTGATTCTGTTATTACGAATTGGGAAACAAATGAAAAATATGTTTGGGGAAGTGCCGTTACGCATCCTGTATTTTCTATACTAGATCCTGTGAACACGATGTCTGTTCCTAGAGATCAAACTATCTACGGCATGGTAGACATGATGAGCCATGTATTTGAACAATATTTCCATAACGTGAAAAACACGCCTTTACAAGATCGCATGTGCTATTCCGTTTTACAAACAGTAATTGAAACAGCACCAAGATTGCTAGAAGATCTGCAAAGCTACGAGCACCGCGAAACGATTTTATATTCCGGAACAATCGCATTAAACGGAACACTTCAAATGGGATACTTTGGCGATTGGGCTTCACATACAATTGAACACGCGGTATCAGCGGTATATGACATTCCTCATGCAGGCGGTTTAGCAATCCTATTCCCAAATTGGATGCGACACGTTGTAGATCAAGATGTAACTCGTATGAAGCGTGTAATGACAAGCATGTTCGATATTGAAACTGCAGGTAAAAGCGACAAAGAAATCGCATTAGAAGGAATCGATAAGCTAAGCGCTTTTTGGTCAAGCCTTGGTGCACCTTCTCGCTTAGCAGATTACGATATCGGAGAAGAGCGACTAGACGAAATTGCTGGAATTGCTGCTCGTGAAATGGAGTACGGAGGTTTCGGTAACTTTAAAAAACTAAATAAAGATGATATTTTAGCTATTTTAAAAGCGTCACTGTAAAGTGAAAAACAAAAAGAAGGAGGCATCTGTCTTCTTCTTTTTGTTTTATCTTATAAATGACTGGAAATTAAGTAGAGCAGGAAGAATGGTTTTTTTCTCAAATTTCAGTTAACAACTAAAGGAAAAGCTTTATAATTAAGTACAGAAAGAAAGTTTTAGAGAATTTAAGGGAGTGGGGAGATGAAAAAGTTTGCGCTAGCTTCATATGCGCTTTATTTGCTGGGCGGATTAGTCATTACAGCCGTAGGGTCCGTCTTACCGCAATTGTTAACACATTATCATGTGTCCTATACAGTTGGCGGACAGCTTGTATTATTAGGTTCTTTAGGATTTTTGATAGGAGTTCCGCTATCTTCTTTTCTATTAGGACGCTTTAGAGAAATGAATTTACTTACAGTTTCCGCACTAATGATAGCGCTATCACAAATAGGTATGCTTTTATTGCCTCCATTTGAGTGGATTATTGCATTCAATTTTTTAAACGGTATTGGTGTAGCTGCATTGGAAGTAGTTGTAGCTACTTTAATGATGGAAGTATTTATCGGTAGAAGAGCTATTGTTATGAGTTATTTAGAAGTGTCATTTGGTCTAGGTGCGCTGTTGATGCCGTTAGTAGCTAGCTTATTGATTTCACAGAACAGCTGGAGGTTTTCATTTTTTATAACGAGTGTACTAGCTTTACTAATGGTTGTGGTCTGTAAAATGATTTCTTTTAAAAAAGAGACTGTTTTAACTTCAGAAAGTCATGCTTCAGACGCCAACTCAGAACCTGCGCCTGTGCTTGCTAAAAATCAAAGATGGAAAATACTTGCTCTTTTTAGTGTGATGATTTTTATGTACGCCGGAGTAGAAAGCAGTATGAATAATTTTCTTTCGTCTATTTTTATCGCGTATCTAGATGTAATCCCGTCACAGGCTACTTTGAGCATAAGCGTTTTTTGGGTGGCTATGCTAATAGGAAGAGTGGCTACTGGATGGATTATTCGAATCGTTACATACGAACGTTATCTTTTTGGCAGCATTGGAGGAACAATTGTGAGTTTAGTGCTGTTTATTGTGTTAAAAGAAGCAGTAGCAGGCTATATTTTATTAGGATTTTTAGGGCTTGCCATGTCAGGTATCTATTCGATAACGATGGTATATGCTAACCATACGTTTACTGGATCTGCTCGTATTGTAACAAGTTTAATTACTGGTTTTTCAGGACTTGGAGGAGCTGTTTTCCCTGCACTTATTGGCTTTACTATGGACGTAAGCGGAATCACCTCAGCACTTTGGTACATAACAGCTTTTGCATGTTTATATCTTCTGGCGCTTTGCATCATTTTTTTCGTTCAGCGTGATGCCAAACAAAAAGCTAATAATCATTTGCAGCCTATGAAATAAATGCTACGTCAAAAAAAGAAGTGAATTATAAGTTCACTTCTTTTTCTTTTTATTTTCTCTTTCGTTATAGTAAACAAAAAGGGTTCACATAAATTCAAACAAGAAAGTGAAAAATGGATATATCTATGAAAAAGGAGCGCAATATGAAAGAAGTGAAGTTTAACTCAAAGGACATCTTGAGTCAAAAACAAGAAAATGTTCAAATTATAAAAGCAGAAAACGTGCAGCCTCAACAAGCACGTGAAACGTTGGATAAACATTTGCTCCTTCTTCACCGTACCGCTAAGCCTGTTGCGATTCAAGAAACAGTAGCAGACAGCTTTCATGGAGGAGCAGCTTTTAAAAATGATATTAACTTTATTCCTGCTGGAGCTGAAAGCACTTGCGAATGGAAAGAACCGCTATCTTTTTTGCGTGTTGAGTTAGATCCTCAAACCGTTAAAGAAATAGCTGATAAAGAAAACTTATTTTGTAAATGATAAATATCTATTTTAATAAAAAATAAAAAAAAGAAAGGTTGAATCTATGTCGACCTTTCTTTTTTTAGAAAAATTCTCATTAAATTTTTCTAACAATATCTTTATAATCAAATAGCAAAATTCCTGCTTTTAATTTTGCTTTAGTATTAATTCTATAAACCATTCTTTCCTTTACTTTTTACTAGTATATCAAATATTCTATATATTCCTAATGTTATATAAAATTAAATTGACAAATATATGAAGTGGTCATTAGAATTTAGTCATCGAACAGTGAAGAGCTGTTTAAAAGTAGGGGGGAAGTAAATGCCGTTACAAAATAAGCATCTAGCAGTTGTGTTACAAAATACATATTTACCGTTTATTTTTGAAGAAGCAGAAGCTCTCGGAATTAAATTGACGTTTTTTTATAACCAAGAAGAAGTAGAACCTAAGCATCTTAAAAACGTACAAAATTTCATACCCATTGATTTATTTCATACCCCAGACAAAGCTCTTGAGATTATTAAAGCAGAGCATCACAAAAATCCTTTTGACGGCATTATGACATTATATGAGCCTGCATTAGAGTTTGTATCTCAGCTGACAGAAGAGTTAAACTTACCGGGCTTATCACCGTTTGTGATTAGTAACTGTCGAAACAAACAGAAGATGAGAGAGGTTTTAAAAGATAATGATCTTAACACTCCGTATTTTAAAGAGGTTGAAAATACGGAGGAATTAAAGAACCTTTCACTGCCTTATCCTGTCGTAGTAAAACCTTCTAACGGATTTTCCAGTCAAGGTGTATCACGAGCGAATAATAAAAAGGAACTGATTGACAGCATAGCAAAAGTGAGACGCGTAAACGAAGAAGACCTAAGCAAATTCACAAAAAATAAAACGAGCATGGTAATTGAACAATTTATAGACGGACCAGAGTTTGCTATTGAAACGTTTTCTGTAGAAGGAGAAGTTTATGTACTTGCTATAGGTTATAAAGGAAATTCCAAAGGACCTTTCTTTGAAGAAGGTGTTTATATAGCTCCAGCTCAGCTAGAAGAAAACGTTTGGCAATCTATTGCACAAGAAGCAGCTAGAGCAGCAAATGCTTTAGGAATTGAGAATGGCCCGGCTCATATTGAATTACGCCTGGACCCAGCAGGAAAACCTTATGTAATTGAAATAGGAGCGCGCATTGGCGGATCTGGGATTTCTCATTATATCGTAAAGGAAAGTACAGGTATTAACTATATGGAGCTAGTTTTTTACTATGTATTAGGGTTAAAACCTCCTGTATTAAAAAATGAAAGAAAACGAAAGAAAGTGGTGGGCAACTACATTATCCCTGTGCAAGGCCATGGGATTTTTAAAGAAATTCGAGGCTTAGAAGACGTGCGCAGAGATACTGAAGTAAAAAGAGTTATTCAATTTATCACTAAAGGGACAGATATTTTACCATATCCGCACTTTTCAGGGTACCCTGGATTTATTTTAACCACTCATGACTCTTATTCCGACTGTGAGCAGTATTACAGCTATTTAGATAACAAAGTAAAAATCGTTTATAAAAATAAAGTAAACGCATAGGGGGGTATCAAAGGCTATGATAGTTGCAGAGTCGTCTAGTAAGAAAAATAAGCAGCTTCAAAAAATTAGCATTATCCATACCTTAGGACCTAAAGGAACAAATTGTGAAAAAGCAGGCTATCTGTGGTTCGAACGCCAAAGCATACAAGGTCAGGTCTTTTTGCATCAAACGTTGGAGGAAGCTTTAGTTCATGTGAAAGAAACAGAGAGTTCTGCTCTTCTAGGCTGCGCAGTATATCCTTACTTACATGATATTGTGTTCAAAAATTTAACTAGTTTAGAGCTAGTAGATAGCTTTATTATGCCAACGTATAACATGGTGCTTGCCTCAAAAGAAGAGGTGATAACAACCAATAACCTGTTAATTGCTTCACATCCTGCCCCTGTTGATTTAGCTCATTCCATCAGTCCCAATGTTCAGTTAGTAAATAGTAATGCTCAAGCGGCGATTGATTGCTTAGAAGGAAAGGTAGACGCATGTATTACAACGAGTAAAGCCGCTAACGAGAAGGGGTTAACAATTGTAAAAGATTTTGGAGAAGTGCCGATGTGTTTTACGCTCCACGGAAGAAAATAGGCTTAACTTTAAAAAAGAAATAAGGTGAAACAGTGATTTCTAAATTAACCCGTATTCATGTACATCTTTTGTTCTGTCTATTAGCCGTCATCGGGGGAACGACATGGGCTTTTCAAAAGACTGGATTAAAGGATAGCTTGCCTCTATGGTCAGCAGGTATGAGGTTTTTAATTGCTAGTTTAATAATTGCCCTCTACCTCTTACTCACAAAAAAAATGGCCGTTTCAAAAGAAGTAGTAATCATTTCAGCATTAAACGGAATTTTGTACTTTGCTCTACCGTTTGGTTCTGTTTATTGGGCATCTGTTTATTTGCCAAGCGGGCTTGTTTCCGTTTTAGCTGCCAGCATTTCAGTGTTTGCTCTTTTATTTAATCGCTTATTTAAAGGAACATCAGCTACAAAAGGACAAAAGCTAGGTGTAGTCATGTGCTTAATTGGTATGAGCGTTGTATTTGGAAATCAACTGTTTATACAGGGAAATGTGATTCAAATAGTAGCCATGATCGTCATTTTAATGGCTATGCTAGGTTCTGCTTTTATAACTGTTCAAGTTCAATCTCGCATAAAATCCTTGCCTATTATGACCTTTAATTCTTTTTCGATGCTAAGTGGAGGCGCTTGTTTGCTGATTGTTAGTCTATTTGTAGAAAATGGAAACCGTACTTTCTCTGGGATTAGTCTTATCTCATTATTATACTTGGCCATTATAGGGTCGGTCGTGGGGTTTTCTATTAATATTTATTTATTAAAAAAATGGCATATATCAAAAGCAACGGCGCATTTATTTATTTCACCGGTTATCGCCTTATATGTAGGATTTGTCTTTTTAGGTGAAACATTAAACAAACAGATCTATATAGGTACAGCATTTGTAATAGCAGGGGTTATATTTATTAACTTGAAAAAGCAAATAGAGAAAAACACAAATAATTCTACTCTTAAATCATCTAAAAATATTTCTGCTAAGTAGCTGTTCTAAAAAAGGAGGGTTTTAATCATGTTAACAAAAAATCATACTCAAAGTTTAGTGGAGTTATTAAACGATAAAATAGTACCTTCTCTATATGAGATAAGAAAATATCAGGGCCCAAATGGAGAGGTCAAAAGAAATTACGAAAAAGCTAGAGAGCTCTTATTAAAAGTAGTTGCTGAAACTGAAACAATATATAACTCTTTAAATTTACCTGAAGTGTGGAATGCATTAAAAAATGACGTATGTGATTGGATTGAAAGAGGACTCGATCAAGCTCCTTATTTTGATCAAACGTTAATTGCTTATAGCCCGCCTGCAAACGGGGAGGCGACGTTCTTTTTAGGACCGATTGTAACGCCTAATGGCCCTACAAAAAGAGGATTTTATTTAGAAGCCTTTATCGCTGTGCGCGATGAACCTGAAATCATGAAATCCATCGAAGCAGACCTTCCTCATCCTAAAAATGGGTGTGAATCTTTAAAGCTGTTGGCTGGTACTCAAGGATTTATGGAAGGGAAATGTATTGTATTTTTCCCTGAGAATGTAAAAACAAAAGAAAAGGTAACAAGTCAAAACTTCGCGATATTTTTCTTTAATAAATTTCACAGCATATACAATGAGGATACATTAAAAAGAGCGTCTTCTATCTTTCCTGATTTCAACTTTAAATCTCATACTATGAATAGAGAAGACACTTATCAGGCAAGGGTAATCTGGGGATATCTGCATGATTATTACCACCACTGCGGAAATAAACCTTTTGACCAACATATACAGGCGAAAATGAATTTTTTTGCAGGCATACTAGAAGAAGTTAAAGTAGATTGCCAGACGGTGCTGACTCTTCATAAAAGAAAATATCCTTTTTGGGAAGAGATAACGGAATTTGTTCTCTTTGAACGACTTTTAAGATACCCTAGTCAGCATAATGCACCTCGAAACTTTGATTCTGGAACAGGTTTTTTTCTTTTTAGCTGGCTAGTTGCAAATGGGCGTTCAATATCCCGAAAAGGAGACCATGCTTATTTAGATTTAGACATATGCTTAAAAGAACTGGATCTTTTAGTAAAAGAAATTGAAGAACTTGAAACGATTCAAAGTGACCTTGACTATAAAGAAGAAGCTGAACATTATGTTCGAAAATACTTATTACCTAGTGAGAACGATGATAAATTTATTATCCCGGACAATTACTTTATTAATCAGCAAAATAAAAAGATTGAAGTTCCATACTTACTATTCGATGACCATAATCTTTAAGGAGAAGGTGCACTAGTGACTGCTTTGCATTTAAGTAAAATAGGAAGCAAAATGACTAATAAAGTAGGCGTTCGCGCTATTATGCATGACATCCAAGAGGTGCTCAATTCCGATCTCAATCAATATGTGAATTTAAGTGCTGGCAACCCCGCCATCCTCCCTCAAGTTTATGAAATGTGGGAAGAAGCTTTAAGAGATATTGTGAACGACAAACAATTAAAAAATTTGATTAGCCAATATGGTTCTAGTTACGGTACGCATGAATTAATTGATTGCATAAGAGAATATTTCTTTACGAATTATCATATTAAACTGGACAGAGAACAAGTCTTGATCACGTCGGGAAGTCAAAATCTCTTTTTTTTAGCTTTAAATTCGTTTTGCGGTACAAGTAAAGAAGGAAGAGTAAAAAAAGCATTAATACCTATGCTTCCAGATTACGCTGGGTATAGTGGAGTCGCGCTCGAGGAAGGTGTAATAGAAGGAATTCCTCCTATCCTTTCAAAGCTTGATCATCATACGTTTCGTTATGAATTTAACAAACAGGCATTTAAAAATAAAATAGCTCAGGACCCAGACATCGGAGCTGTTGTATTATCAAGACCTAATAACCCAAGCGGCAACATCCTTTCCGAAGAAGCCGTACAGTTTATATCCCAAGTTTGCAAGCACTATCACATTCCATTGCTAATTGATTCAGCTTACGCACCGCCTTTTCCTGCTATTAATTTTATTGAAATGGATCCAATCATACATGATAATATCATTCACTGCATGAGTCTTTCTAAAGCCGGATTGCCTGGTGAGAGAATAGGAATTGCTATAGGAAAAAGTGACTTCATAAAAGTAATGGAAGCATTTCAATCAAATATTTTGATTCACTCTTCTAGGCTAGGTCAGAGGATGGTGGTTAACACCTTAAAGAGCGGGCAGTTAGCCGGAATTTCAGCTAACTATATAAGAACTCATTATAAACAAAAACATGACTATTTAAAAAAACTTTTAACTACACGTATGCCGGATGATATTCCTTGGTATTTGCACAAAGCGGAAGGTTCGTTATTTGGCTGGCTTTGGTTAGAAGGTTTGCCTTTCAGTGATAGCGATCTATACAATAAATTAAAAGCAGAAAGCTTGATTGTAGTGCCAGGCGGCTCATTCTTTCACGGCAACCAATCTTCTTCTCACAACCGGGAGTGCATTCGCATAAGTCTTACTGCTGCAGATGAGGAGTTAAAGAAAGGAATTGATATTCTTTCTTCAGTAGTTAAGGAAATATACAGTTCAAACTTTATATTTCAAACAGAAAAATTATAATTTCTTTAAGGTTTAGAAGTGCAACTCATACGTAATCATAAAGGGTTTTTTATAAGCTAAAGATTGTTTAAAGAAGACAATAACATCCAATTTCTTTTGGAACTGGATAATTTTTTGCAATGAAAGACTCCTATATTTCTGCTAGCATATGAACCACGTCAAGAAATAGCAAGGAGGCTTTTTATTTTTATGATAAAGAAACTAGTGATTGCTATAGCAATGCTTATCCCAAGTTTTGGTGCAGGTTACTCAGCATTTGCAGCAGCGCCCGCTCATGAACAGCACGTTCAAGTAAATAAAAATGACGAAGAATTATTAGCTCGTCTTGTATCAGCTGAAGCCAAAGGAGAGCCTTATGCAGGCAAAGTAGCCGTGGCGACAGTTGTATTAAATAGAGTCGACAGCAGCAAATTCCCAGACACCGTAAAAGGCGTTATTTATCAAAAAGGTCAGTATAGTCCGGTCAGCAACGGTCAAATTAATAAACCTGCAGACAAAGATTCAAAAAAAGCTGTAGAAGAAGCAATTAACTTCCAAGGTCAAGGAAAAGGTTCATTATTCTTCTTTAATCCTGATAAAACGGGAGATCAATGGCTGCGCCAAAAACAAGAAACAATTAAAATAGGAAATCACGTATTTGCAAAATAATAAAAAAGCTAATGGCTAGCTGCGCGCTGCTATTAGCTTTTTTAGTTATGTACATAAGATAAACAGTAGAATAATCTTTAAAATTAGAATTTCATGGTAAAATATAAAAAGTCATTCATAATTAAAAATATGAGGTGATAACGTGAAAGAGAATATGATGTTTGCTTGGATAGCTTCATGGTTAGCTCTTGCTGGTCAGCTCGTTTTTTTACGGGATTAGCGCTTTTTACAGGGGATTGGCGCTACATGATGTGGAGTTTTATGATAAGTATAATTGTAGGTATACCTAGTATCATTAGCACCTATAAACGAAATCAGCAGCTAAAAGCTTACAAAAAATAAGGAATATCGTATTGAAACGAGTTATGAAAGACTTAGAGAAATCCTCCAAGTCTTTTTTTGTGTGGGTATAAAAAGACATGAACCGTACTCCGTTCTTCTAAAAAAAGTGCTTTTTACATAGTTTATCAATACAGAAAATTTGATAAACATGCGGAGGAATAAACATGCAGAAACAGCCTAATTTTTTGTTGATTATCGTGGACGAGGAGCGATTTCCACCCTTATATGAAAGTAAAGAACTAAAAAAGTGGAGAAAAAAACATTTAAAAGCACATGAATTTTTAAAACAGCATGGAACGGAGTTTACTCGTCACTACGTCGGTTCTACAGCTTGTTCACCAAGTCGAGCTACATTGTTTACAGGGCAGTATCCTTCCTTGCACGGAGTTACGCAAACGCAAGGTATCGCAAAGAAATCACAAGATCCTGATATGTTTTGGCTGCAGCCTAATACCGTCCCGACGATGGGAGAGTATTTTAAGAAGGCTGGGTATCAAACCTTTTATAAAGGAAAATGGCATATTTCTGATGAGAACATCTTAATTCCAGGAACACATGACGTTTTTTCTAGCTATCAGATGCAAACAGGAATACCGGATCCAGAGAAAGAATGCCTTTATCAACGGGCTAATAAGCTTGAAAAGTTTGGTTTTTCAGGGTGGATTGGTCCGGAACCGGAAGGGAGAAATCCGCACAATTCCGGTTCATCTGCGGCCGTTGGAGTGAGCGGACGAGACGAAATATATGCAGAGGAAATCATAGAGCTTATTCAACGATTAGAACATCAAGCGCCTGCGCAGCCTTGGCTCATGGTAGCTTCATTTGTGAACCCGCATGACATTGCGCTGTTCGGAGCGATTACCAAACACCTTCCTATGTTTCAGTTTTCTATTGATGAGACGATTCCAAACATCGATCCGCCACCTACCATTAGAGAACCTTTACAAACAAAGCCTAGCGCTCAAAGCAGCTATAAATACATCTATCCAAAAGCGCTGCAGCCAACCCAAAATTCTAGCTTCTACCGGCGCTTGTATTATCAGCTGCAAAAAAATGTTGATAAACAAATTTTAAAAGTTCTTCGGACCATGGAACAATCTTCGTTCTATGAAAATACAATTATTATTTTTACGTCTGATCACGGTGATTTGCTTGGAGCTCACGGGGGACTACATCAAAAATGGTACAACATGTATGAAGAATCTATTCACGTTCCGCTTCTCATTCATAACAAGCGTTTGTTTCCTAGTTATCAACGTACAGACACACTGACTAGTCACCTTGACTTGATCCCGACAATGCTTAGTTTAGCTAATATAGATGCTTCCGCTATTCAAAAGCAATTACAAAAAAGTCATACGGAAGTACATCCATTTGTTGGGCGAGACCTCTCAGGTATACTTCGAGGAGAAACGTGTGCTGAGCAAGAGGAAACAGCGATTTTCTTCATGACGGATGATGACCCGACAAAAGGACTTCACCAAACAAATTTTTTAGGAGAAAGCTACCCGTCAGTTGTTCAGCCTAATCACATTCAAGCGATCATTGTCGAGTTTTCGTCAGCGGCAGGAAAGGAAATTTGGAAATACGCTCGCTATCATGATAATCTGCAATTTTGGTCAGCAGATGACGAAAAAGATGAATTCATTCACGGAGAGCGATATGAAGGTTACCCTGTGAGTTTTACTACCCTTAAAACAACCCGTGTTCCTGATCAAATTGAAATGTACAATTTGACCAAGGATCCGTTAGAAACAGTAAATCTGGCTCACCCGTATTTTTCGACAAATGAAACAAGGAAAATTCAGCGGCAGCTTGACGTTATTCTTAAAGAACAAGTCAGGAAAAAACGGATTTTTCCGCAAAGTGGAAGCATGCATGATGAGCTTTTGTCTAAAGATAGATAAAAATAGTTTCTATGGATTCAAGTCAGATATTTGCGTGAGCAGAAAAAGGTGTATTTAATATTTTAGTATATAAATTGAAAACCTGATGATGCTTGTGTTAGGTTACTTGTTCTGGTTTGGGGTAGTATTGGTTTCACTTCATTAATCCCGCTTAGATAAAACAAATAAGGACTTATAGCATCTTTCTTTTTCGCCTTTATTGTTATGAAAATAAGAATGAAATGTAGTCGTTAATAGTATAATAAAAAACTTTTTAAGTCCGTAGATTCTTAAGTAACTTTTCAAGAATTCAAGCATAAAGTAATTCTATACCATAAAAAAATAAAAAATTACTTCTTGACTTCTGTTAAATTTATACACTATAATCTCTTTTAACAACTAATAAACAGTATTTGGCAATGAAAAGGACACGAATTAGATACTGTTTTCTTCGCAGAGAATAGGGTCACTGGCTGAGAGCCCTTAAGAAATCATCTAATTTACCACCTTAGAGCTATTGCAGGGAACGTGCATAACTGAAACTGCAATCGGTAAAACCGTTATCTTTTTTGAGCGTGAAATACGTATAGGTATTTCACGGAATTAGGGTGGTACCACGGCCGCATTCGTCCCTTCACTAGGGATGAGTGCGGCTTTTTATGTAGAAAAAATGAATATACAAGCAATGAAAAGGACATGAATCATTTTTGTATTTTCTTTACAGAGAGTAGGGTCACTGGCTGAGAACCCTTAGAAAACGAAATGAATTTACCACCTTGGAGCTGCGGCGGGGAATGTGTATACACTGAAACCGCAACCGGTAAAACCGTTATCTTTTTAAGCGTAAAATACGTATACGTATTTTACGGAATTAGGGTGGTACCACGGCCGCATTCGTCCCTTTACTAGGGATGAGTGCGGTTTTTTGTTGAATAGAAACATATTGGAGGAATGAACATGTCAAAACAAGTGGAAGCAGAAAAGCGAAATCATCAAAAGTTAGGTCAAGAACTGGAGCTGTTTATGTCGATGGAAGAAGCTCCTGGTATGCCATTTTTCTTACCTAACGGAATGATTATTCGAAATGAGTTAGAAAATTACTGGAAACAAAAGCATTATAAAGCAGGCTATCAAGAAATAAAAACACCCATCATGATGAAACAGGAGCTCTGGGAACAATCAGGGCACTGGGAGCACTATCATGAGAATATGTATTTTTCAAATGTTGACAAACAAAACTATGCGATTAAACCGATGAATTGTCCGGGAGCCATTTTATTGTTTAACAGCAAGCGAAGAAGCTACCGAGAACTTCCGATTCGATACGCAGAGCTTGGATTAGTTCATCGTCACGAGCTTTCTGGGTCTTTAAACGGATTGCTAAGAGTCCGTTCATTTACACAGGACGACGCTCATTTATTCGTAGAACTCAGTCAGATTGAAGCTGAGATTAGCCGCATCCTAGCGTTTATCCATGACTTTTACTCACATTTTGGCTTCAATTACAAAGTGGAGTTATCCACACGACCTGAAAAATTCATGGGAGATATTGAAACATGGAACCAAGCAGAAAAGTCCCTTCAATCTGTGTTAAGTGAAAAAGGCTTAGACTATCAGGTAAATGAAGGAGACGGAGCTTTTTATGGGCCGAAAATCGACTTTCATATTTTAGATTCCTTAGGTCGCAGCTGGCAGTGCGGAACAGTTCAGCTTGATTTCTTAATGCCGGAGAAGTTTGACTGTATGTATATTGGAGAAGACAATAAACCTCATCGTCCCGTAATGATTCACCGCGCTATATACGGATCAGTTGAACGATTTATGGCCATCTTGATTGAACATTACGAAGGTCAATTTCCTCTTTGGTTAGCTCCTGTTCAATTTAAGCTTTTGCCTATTGCACCGCCGCACGTGGAATATGCATATAAAGTGAAGCATGAGCTGGAGTTAAAAGGGTATCGTGTTGAAGTAGATGATCGCATTGAAAAAATAGGGCTGAAAATTCGAGAAGCAGAAATGCTGAAAGTTCCTTATATGGCTGTGATAGGAGATAAAGAAGTGGAAAATGAATCGCTTGCTATGCGAAAGCACGGGAAGAAAAATATAGGAACAGTAAGTGTAGAAGAGGCAGCTGTACACTTGAATAAAGAAAAGAATTCAAACAGAGTGTATTGAAGCTATTTACTTTACTAAATAGAAAAATCCGATTTTTTAAGTCGGATAGTGATTCCCTTCATTTTGTCTCACACCAAAATGAAGGGAATATTGAACTAGAAGGGTATAAGATAATATATATCAGCAGTATAACTTTTGCCTTAGACAAACGCCGGTATTTTATAAAAAAATTTATCTTATTGCATTCGAATCGTTTGTACGGGATGAAGCTGAAGCCTCACCTGATGGTTTGTTTATATTTTGCTGATCTCGCTTCTTTTTAGAAGGAGAGTAAAAAAGAAATTTAAACATAAAGTATACTCCTAATGCTAGTAAAATACAGCCAATAAGTAAGTTAATCATCTTTCTCCGCCCTTCATACACTTCGGTTTTCATCATTATAACACCCGGTAAGATAAAACATTCATTGTTCTGTAAATAATCTCTATGTCAGGAATTTATATCTGAAGATAGTTAGTGAAAAAAGTTATCTAAAAACATGTAAAGTAATTTTTTAGAATATTATTTTTATTCAAACTTATTATACGTAAGCACAATGATAATCTCTTTATTTAGTTTATAAATCCAAAATAGAGCAATATTAAGAAATCGCTTACAAAAATTCTTGAAATATATATAATGATATTAGTATACTAATAGACAAGTTAGTAATTATTTCTATATAATTACTTCTGTATCTGAAGTAAAAACGCGCAGCCCAATGGGGAAAAACGTTATTTTCAAGTTTTTCAAGGGATGAGTGGCAACAGAGAGGAGAGAGTGCAATGGGAAAACTATTTAAAAAGAAGTCAATCGAGCAATTATTAGAACAAAGTCAAAACAAATCTCTAGTCAAAACATTAGGAGCATTCGATTTGACTCTTCTTGGTATTGGAGCCGTAATCGGAACAGGGGTTTTAGTATTAACAGGCTTAGTAGCTGCTAACGATGCTGGACCAGCCGTTATTTTTTCTTTTATATTGGCGTCTATTGTATGCGGTTTTGCAGCGCTATGCTATGCGGAATTTGCTTCAACTATACCTGTATCTGGGAGCGTTTACACCTATACATATGCAACCATCGGCGAAGTGGTAGCGCACTTAATGGGGTGGACGTTGCTTTCTGTCTATTTGTTAACAATGTCAGCAGTAGCAAACGGATGGTCTTCTTATTTTAACAACTTTTTAGAAGGTTTTGGTTTTTCGCTGCCAAAAGAATTGATTACGATCCCTGCAAATGGAGGTCTAGTGAACCTTCCTGCTATTTGTATTACGCTTCTTATTACATGGCTGCTTTCAAGAGGAACAAAAGAAAGTAAAAAAGTGAATAACTTTATGGTGCTTGTTAAATTGTTTATTATCCTTCTTTTTATTATTGTAGGAGCTTTTTATGTAAAACCGTCTAATTGGACACCTTTTATGCCTTATGGAATTGAAGGTGTTGTGACAGGGGGCGCGGCCGTATTTTTTGCTTTCTTAGGTTTTGATGCCTTATCTACATCAGCAGAAGAAGTAAAGAATCCGCAGCGCAATTTGCCCATTGGAATTATTAGTTCACTTGTGATCTGCACGATTATTTATGTAGCGGTATGCCTTGTTATGACCGGAGTTGTTTCGTACAAGGAACTGAATGTCCCAGAAGCAATGGCCTATGTTCTCCATTCAGTAGGACAAAATGCAGTGGCAGGGGTTATTGCTGCAGGAGCTGTCATTGGAATCATGGCTGTTATTTTCGCCTACATTTATGCAGCAACACGCATTTTATTCTCAATGAGCCGCGACGGCTTGCTGCCAAAAGCATTTGCTAAAACAAATGAGAAAACGGGAGTTCCGACTCTTTCTACTTGGCTAGTAGGGATTATCGGAGCGTTAATTTCAGGGTTTATTGATCTAAAAGAACTTGCGAATTTAGCAAATATCGGAGCTCTTTTAACTTTCGGCATGGTGGGCGTCAGCATTATCATCTTACGTAAAACGCATCCAACTTTAAAACGTGGATTTACAATGCCGTTTGTCCCGGTTTTACCAATTTTATCTGTATTATCTTGTTTATTTTTAATGATTAATCTTCCTAAAACAACGTGGCTGTATTTTAGCATATGGATTGTGCTTGGTATAGTTGTATATGTCGGTTATTCTCGTAAACACAGTCGATTAACAAGTAAAGAAATGAAAAAAGCGAGTTAAAAGTAAAAAAGAGCCTTTCAGCAAAGAAAGGCTCTTTTTTACTTGTTGTTCGGTTGTTAGACAGTTAGGACGATTGTTCACTATGTTTTTTGCGTGTTTCCCCAATAAAAAGACAAGTGCTGATAACAAAAGCCGTTCCTACAAAAATGGCGCCGAC
Organism: Priestia sp. AB; assembly: GCF_028369225.1. Taxonomy (NCBI): domain Bacteria; kingdom Bacillati; phylum Bacillota; class Bacilli; order Caryophanales; family Bacillaceae; genus Priestia; species Priestia sp. AB. The sequence continues at coordinate 58,007 of NZ_JAQMYN010000003.1, read as the reverse complement.
CCAAGGAAGTGAAGTAAGTCCCATATGGTTAATAATTACGCCTCCGAAAAAGGCGCCAAAAGCATTTCCTAAGTTAGCAAACGAGTGATTGGAAGTAGAAGCTAAAGCAGGTGCTTCCTGTGCTAAGTTCATAATTTTTACTTGAATACCAGGCATTACAGCAAATGCTGCTGCTCCCCAGAAAAACAGCGTGATAATCGCTGCTGTTGGGCTTTTAACGGTAAACGTAAAAATAGTCAGCACAATACAAAGAAAAGCAAATATACCTACAACCGAAGGCATTAACTTCCAGTCTGCTAGCTTGCCTCCAACAACATTTCCGAGCGTAACGCCGCATCCATATAATACAAGTATCCACGTAACACTATGTTCACTTACTCCTGTAACGTCTTCAAGAAGCGGTGTAATGTACGTAAATACAGTAAATAAACTGCCGCATCCTATCGCGCTTAAAAGAAGCATCACAAGAAGTTTTGGTTGAGTAAAAGCAGCAAACTGCTGTTTTAGACCCGTTAATTTGTCTTGACCAAGTTTTGGGATAAACAGAATAATACCAATAAATGCAATAATCCCCATGATTGTAATAGCCCCAAACGAAGCTCTCCAGCCTAAGTGTTGCCCAATGAATGTTCCCACAGGAACGCCGATGATATTTGCAATGGTTAAACCTGCCATCATCGTTGCGACAGCACTTGCACGTTTATGAGGTTGTACGAGCCGTGAAGCAATAACAGCGCCTACTCCAAAGAAAGTACCGTGACATAATGCCGTAACTAAACGAGCTCCCATTAAAATCCCATAGCTAGGTGCAATAATAGCAATCGCATTTCCGAGAATAAATAAAAGCATAAGTAAACAAAGCAGAAGCTTTTGAGGAAGTCGATGAGTAAAAATGGTTAAAATTGGCGCGCCGATTGCTACTCCTAAAGCATAGCCTGTAATTAGCTGTCCAGCAGTCGAAATGCTAACATGAAGATCTTCTGCAACGTTAGGCAGTATCCCCATAATAACAAATTCCGTCATTCCAATGGCAAAAGCTCCAAGAGTCAACGAGATGAGAGCAATTGGAAAGGAATCTTTCTTACTGACCTGCTCATTAGCATGCATTGTATTCATGTGTGATCACCCTTTCTGTGTATAAAATTGATATCTCCTTGAAAAGAAGTCAATTACTAATAATACTTAAGTGATGGAGCTTTGACAACCAAAAAAGCTGATGTAAGCGGTATCTTTTAGAATTCCGTTTATCTTTATCATATATGAAGACAGTCAGACATAAATTTATTGACAGAATAAAGTTTAGTCCTATAAACTATTTTTAAAGTTGAATAGTTTATACCTATAAACTAAATGGGCAAAGGAGGGAAAGAAGTGACGAAAAGCAAGTTATATCAAGCTGTAGAACTTTTTGAAGAAGTGCTGTTTGTAGGAACAGAAGTAATTCACAGAGAGCTGAGCCATAACCTCTTCGAACATGTCTCTAGGCAGCAGTTTGATTTGTTAAATAGTTTAATGATTAAAGGTCCATCTTCACCAGGCAGTCTTGCTGTTTTGCAAGGTGTTCATAAAAGTGCCATTTCGAATCGAATTAAAAAACTGCTCGAAAAAGGGCTTGTAGAGTGGGACACTAATGAACTAGAGAGCGATAAACGTTCTAAGCTTATTAAGATTACGGCTGAAGGCGAAAAGGTAATAAATGACGGAAATGCCGCTTGTTTTAGTATCATTGAGAATTTGTTTGATGATGTAGAAGAAGAAAAAATAGATACATTTATTGAAATTCTTACAATGGCAAAAGAAAAGTTAACTATAAAAGGGGAAAGCAAAGAATGAAATTTATTGTGAAATTTAAATGGGTGATTGCGGCCTTTATTTTAGCTTTAACGGTTATATTGATGCTAACCGCACCAAATTTAACAAAGCTCGCAAGTGAAAAAGGACAGTCTCAGCTTCCCGACGATGCCGTTTCATCCAGAGCCAGCCAAATTCTAAAAAATGCCGGAGAAGACAGTAATACCATCAGTATGGTTATCAAGCTAGATAACGCATTAGATAAAGATAGTGAGAAACAAATACAGAAAATCATTGATAAGACAGAGAAAATTAAAGGTGTAAAAGATGTCACAACGCCTTTAACAGATGATCAAGATGCTCGTAATCAATTAATGTCTAAAGACAAAAAAACCGTTTTAGTTCCGGTTACTGTCAGTGGATCGGATGAAAAAGTCGAAAAAATAGCGAATCAGATTTATGATAATGTGCCAAAAGACGTTACAGCATATGTAACGGGTGCATCTCTTATTAATCAGGATTTTGCACACAGTTCAGAAGAAGGGTTAAAGAAAACCGAGTTTATTACTATCTTTTTGATTTTAGGTTTGCTTTTACTCGTTTTCCGTTCAGTCGTGACGCCGTTTATTCCTATTTTAATTGTGGGAATCACATACTTAATCAGTCAATCGTTATTAGGGATTTTAGTTAAAAACGTCGATTTTCCAATCTCAACGTTCACGCAAACGTTCTTAGTAGCTATTTTGTTTGGAATTGGTACGGATTACTGCATTCTTTTACTTAACCGCTTCCGTGAAGAATTGGCAAACGGACACGATAAAGTAGAAGCCACAATCACGGCTTACCGTACAGCAGGAAGAACGCTATTTATCAGCGGAATTGCTGTATTTATTGGGTTTGCGGCCATCGGATTTGCCAAGTTTGCCATTTTCCAATCGGCTGTCGGCGTAGCAGTGGGGGTAGGTGTACTGCTAGTCATTTTATTTACTCTGCTTCCACTTTTTATGGTTACGCTTGGAGAAAAATTATTTTGGCCGTCTAAAAAAGTGGCTTCTCATAGCGATAATAAGCTGTGGGGCTTTTTAGGAAAAAAGGCAGTGGCGCGACCATTCGTGTTTCTAGTCATTACGGGGATTATTACCGTGCCTTTTATTGTAACGTACGACTCAAAAATATCGTTTGATTCTACTGCTGAAATAAGCAGTGATTACAAATCTATAAAAGGACTAAATGCTATCAGTGATGCACTTGGAGAAGGCAAAGCGTTTCCTGTCAATGTTATTATTAAAGGAGATAAAGAGTTAACAAAGGCGGATGTTATTCCTTATTTAGGAAATATAAGCAAAGCAATTGAAAAAGTGGATCACGTGGATTCTGTTATGACTATCACACAGCCTACCGGAGAAAAGATTGATGATTTATACGTTAATTCACAGCTAGGCTCTGTATCGGACGGAATCAAAGATGCTGTTAAAGGAATCGGAGATGTACAAAAAGGATTAAGTGATGTTGAAAAAGGGCTAAATCAAATAGCTGACCAAACGGGTTCTGCTTCTAAAGAGAAATCTGGCGGGTCGCTTGCACCTGCTGCAGACGGATTAGCTCAAATTAATCAACAGCTGCAGCTTGTCAGCACTCAGCTCTCTACAACAGGAAATGTGCAGCAAGCGGTTCCGCAGCTTGTTGCAATCAGTAAACAGCTTACTACCATTCAAACCGGTCTCCAACAAGCAAATGAGAATCTTTCAGCTCAGCAAGGTCAAGTTGGAACGTTATCAGACAGTATCAACCAGTTAGCAAAAGGCGTTAACAGTGCGAATGACGGACTGACGAAGATCTCAGATGGCTTAACAAAAGCAACAGATATGCTTGATAACATGAGTGACAGCTCAACAGTTAGAGATACTGGTATTTACCTTCCAGCAGAAGTGATGAAAGATAAAGGGTTTAAACAATCCATCGATAACTATTCTTTTGCGGATGGAAAAGGAGTTAAGCTCAGTGTAGTGCTCGATCAAAATCCATATTCTGAAGAAGCCATTTCAACCGTAAAAAATATTGAAAAAGCGGTGGCAAGCGAAGTCGTTGATACGCCGTTTGAGCATACAAAAATTGTGTACGGAGGGGTATCGAGCTCAAATGCGGATTTAAAAGATTTATCTACAACGGATCTTTCACGCACAATGGTTATTATGATGATTGGATTGTTTATTGTGCTGACCATTTTATTCCGTTCAATGATCATGCCTGTATACATGATTGCTTCACTGCTGCTTACGTATTATACAGCAATGGGAATTTCAGAGCTTCTATTTGTGGATATAATGGGGAATGACGGAATCAGCTGGGCTGTGCCATTCTTTAGTTTTGTTATTTTAGTTGCCCTTGGAATTGACTATTCTATTTTCTTGTTAGACCGTTTTAACGAAGAAGTAAAAAGCGGCGTAGCAGAAGGGATGGTTACGTCCATGAGCAAGATGGGGTCGGTTATTATTACTGCTGCTATTATCTTAGCTGGAACGTTTGGGGCTATGATGCCATCGGGTGTATTAACACTTGTTCATGTAGCAACGGTTGTTATTATTGGTCTTTTACTTTATGGCCTTGTTATTCTTCCGCTGCTTATGCCAGCGATTGTCGTAACGCTTGGAGAAGGAAACTGGTGGCCGTTTCTTCGAAAAAAAGAAAAGTACAAAGTAGAAGAATAACTTGTATACGCTAGGTCGAAAATTAGATATGTCTTAGGAAGAGTACTATTGACACAGTATATAGGATAAAACTGAAGGATAGAAAGAGCGTCATCGGGCTGCTCTTTCTATCCTTTTTTGTGCTACAAAAAAACAATGTTCAGGAGTGGCCATAAACACGCCCAGTCGAATAAAAGACCTCTCATCAGGAAAACCTATAGTCAAAAACATGAGGGAGGTTTTTTTATGAAATTTGTAAATTTCTTAGCTAATCAGCGAGACAAACGACGGGAACAAATGCGCGAAGCAGGAACATGTCCAGATTGCTTAGGTAAACGATTCCACCATATTGGACTTTATTTTGTGCATGTTTATGAGTGTCCAAGCTGTCAAGGCAAAGAAGATATGTAATAAAATCTTCAGAAATAAGGCAAAGGCAGTCTCTATGCAGATTATGATGTGAAACCTTCTTATTTTAGAGAAGGTTTTTATTTTTTTGAAGGTGAAAGGTTGCTTGTATGTTTTGTGTTAGCAACCTTTACATATTTATTTTCTGTCTAACTAGATTCGATTAGTATAGTTATTAAGTTACTTTAATGTCTCAAGTTAACAATTTAAATGAAAAGGAGGAAAGAATTAAGGATTAAGGAAAAAGAGACGCGTAACTTGCAATCATGTATCTCAAACTTTAAATATAAGGAGCTGAGGTGAGATGACAATGTTACATTTAGATAAAGTATATAAAATATATGATAAAAAAAATATCGCCGTAAATGATTTTAACCTTCAGATTGGAGAGAAAGAGTTTGTTGTATTTGTTGGACCTTCAGGCTGTGGTAAATCTACTACGCTGCGAATGATTGCAGGTCTAGAAACGATTTCAAAAGGTGATTTTTACATTGATGGAGATCATATGAACGAAGTAGCTCCAAAAGATCGTGACATTGCTATGGTCTTTCAAAATTATGCTCTTTACCCTCATATGACTGTTCGAGAAAATATGGCATTTGGTTTGAAGTTAAAAAAAATAAAGAAAGACGAAATTGATAGACGGGTAAATGAAGCAGCCAAAACATTAGGTCTAGAAACATATTTAGATAGAAAGCCAAAAGCTTTATCCGGAGGGCAGCGTCAGCGAGTTGCTTTAGGTCGTGCTATTGTTCGGGAAGCAAAAGTTTTCTTAATGGATGAACCATTATCTAATTTGGATGCGAAGCTGCGAGTACAGATGCGTGCTGAGATTATTAAACTGCATCAAAGGCTGCAAACAACAACAATCTATGTGACGCATGATCAAGTGGAAGCTATGACAATGGCTACTCGCCTAGTTGTTATGAAAGACGGGATTATTCAACAGATTGGAACTCCTCAAGATATTTATAGACATCCTAGGAATGTATTTGTAGGCAGTTTTATTGGATCGCCCGCAATGAATTTTTTTCGGGGGTATCTCCAAGGCACTTATTTTATAATGGGAGAAACTAAAATACAGCTTCCTGATTTTCTAATACACGCTTTACATTCTCAAGGTCATAATGAGAAAGAGGTCATAATGGGTGCGCGTCCTGAACACATTGTATATCATAAAGAGGATAGTAAGAGAGAGTTGAACAATGAGTTTTGTTTCACTACGACACTAGATATGATAGAGGTACTAGGTGCTGAAACAATTTTATATGCTAGTTTAGAAAAGCAAACGTTTGTGGCCCGAGTGCCTCTTTTATGTGAGTTTGAAGCAGGGGACAAAGGCGATTTTTCGTTGAATTTAACCTACGTGCATTTTTTTGATGGAGAAACAGAAGAGCGCATTTCTACAAATGCAAATAAAAAAGTTAAATATTCTGATAAATGTATTGACTAGTTAACGTTTGCAGTTTAATATAACAATATATAACATTACATAATGTTGTATATCATATTTTATTTGAGGAGTGGGGAAAATGAGCAGAACAGCAGTGAATGTAAAAAGTGATGTGCAAGCCGTATTAAACGAATTAAAAAGCAAGCAAATTCGTAATGTGTTTTTCGTCGCATGTGGAGGATCTTCTGCGATCATGTATCCAGCTAAGTATGTACTAGATCGAGAAGCTCAACATATTACATCCGATTTGTATAGCTCGAACGAATTTATCCACCGCAATCCGCAGCAGCTGGGAAAAGACTCCTTAGTTATTTTATGTTCTATGTCAGGAACAACTCCTGAGACTACAGAAGCAGCTAAGTTCGCTAAAAGTAAAGGCGCTTATGCTGTAGCCTTAACAAATGAACCTACTTCACCTTTAGCACACAGCGCAGATATTTTTATTAAGTATGAGTGGGGCAATGACATCGATGCTTTTGAAACAAACTTAGGCGTTTTATATCAGCTTGTATTTGGTCTCTTATACGTAGCAGAAAAAAATGATAAATTTGCAAAGTTAGTTACTAGCTTAGAAAATCTACAGTCTGTTTATGAAAAAGCTTTAGAATACGAAGCGAGCAACGCAAGAAAATTTGCTGAATCCCATAAGTCTGAACCGGTTATTTATACAATGGCCAGCGGCTCGAACTATGGAGCAGCCTATTCATTCAGCATCTGTATCTTGATGGAAATGCAGTGGATTCATTCTCACGCTATTCACGCTGGAGAGTATTTCCACGGTCCATTCGAAATTATTGATGAAAACGTACCGTTTATCATCCTAGCTGGACTAGATGAAACGAGACCTTTAGAAGAACGCGCCTTATCATTCTCTAAACGATATGGAAAGAAATTAACTGTTCTAGATGCAAAAGCATATGACTTCGAAGGAATTGATAAAGATGTACAAGGGTATATCGCTCCTCTTGTATTAAATCGTGTACTTCGTCAGTATGCCGAAGAATTAGCCGAAGCACGCAATCATCCTTTAAGTAAAAGACGCTACATGTGGAAAGTAGAATATTAATAACAATCCCTAATAAAGATAGAAATCTGTATATTTTCCTTACGAGTTATACTATAATGTTATAAAACATTATAGTATAACTTATATATGAAAGCACTTACAATAAGGGGGTTTCTATATGAAAAAGACAAATTTAATCTTAGCCTCACTTTTAAGTTGTTCTTTAATGCTCGGGGGGTGTGCGGGAAAACAAACGTCTTCAGACACAGACACAGGAAAGACAACGTTAACATTCTTTCACAGATGGCCAAAAGAACCTGAAAAAAGCTACTTTGAAGAAGTTGTAAAAGAATTTGAAAAACAGCACCCTGATATTGATATTAAAACAGAAGCGGTGTTAAACGATTCGTATAAAGACAAAATTAAAGTTATGACAGGCACTAATACCCCTCCTGATGTGTACTTTTCTTGGAGCGATGAGTTTGCTAGACAATTTGTCAGAGGAAACAAAGCCTTAGATTTAACCTCTTATTATAAGAAGGATTCAGCGTGGTCTTCCAAGCTTGTTCAGTCTCAAATTAAACCCTATACCGTTAATAAGAAAATTTACGGTGTTCCTGTCACAATGGACGGGAAAATGTTTTTTTACAACAAAGATATCTTCGATAAATTAGGATTAAAAGCGCCTACAAACTGGAACGAGCTACTAAATGTTTTAAGCGTGTTAAAAAAGAAGCATTATACAGCTTTAGAATTTGGAAGCCAGGATACGTGGACCATTTCTCACTACGTAGGAACCTTAAATCAGCGCATGGTAAAGCCTGACGTTCTTTCAAAAGACTATAATTCAAAAACTGGGACATTCACGGATAAAGGCTATGTAAAAGCTCTAGAAAAATTAAAAGAATTAGTTCCTTACTTTAATAAAAATACAAATTCGATTGATCATGAATATGCAAGACAACAATTTTCAAATGGAAAAGCAGCTATGTTTTATGCTGAAACCGCTGAAATTAAGCTTTTCGGTCCAACGAAATTTAAGATTGGCATGTTTAATTTTCCTAAATTAGAGGATGGAAAAGGAAATGCTACTAATTTAACTGGATCACCTGAAGGGTTTATGATTTCTTCTAAAACAAAGCATCCAAAAGAAGCGATGGAATTTCTTGAATTTTTAACATCAAAACAAATGGGTGAAAAGCTAGTAAAAGAAGTAGGGAAATACAGTGCAGTAAATGATACAGCTAACAGCAGTAATTCAACACCGGAGCAATTAGAAGCAGTAGATAATATTTTACAAGCCAAAGAGATGGCTCCATGGTTTGATATGGCAATCGATGCTCGAATTGCAGATGCTTATTTAACAGGGGCTCAGCTTATGCTAAATGGTGATAAAACACCTAAAGAAGTAATGAAAGATGTGCAAAAAGCTGCAGCGAGTGTTCGTGCTGAATCTAAAAAGTAAGGAAGTGAAAAAGCGATGTTAAAACGCAATAAGCTAACCCCTTATTTATATCTTCTTCCTGCTTTTGCTTTTTTACTACTTGTGTACATCCCTATTTTTCAGAATATTTGGGATAGTCTTTATGAGTGGAGCACATTTTCACCAGACAAAGTTTTTGTAGGAATAGATAATTATGTGCACTTATTTAAAGACCCTGTCTTTTATCAGGCACTCAAAAATAATATTCTTTATGCGGTCATTTCAATTATTTTTCAAGTGGGTGGCGGTCTAATTGTGGCTGCTGTTTTAGAAGATAAACTTATTCGAAGGTTTTCTCCTTTTTTTCGAACGGTTTATTTTTTACCAGTAGTCGTTTCGATGACCGTTATTGCCTTATTGTTTACTTTTTTTTACAATCCTGAAGTAGGGCTTTTAAATCAAATGCTCAAAATGATCGGATTAGACTCATTGGCAAAACCTTGGCTAGGAGATAGTAATACGGCTATTTATGCAGTTATTGCTGTATCTCAGTGGCAGTCTATCGGCTATATTGCCATGCTGTATATTGTAGCGATACAAAAAATCTCACCTGAATTGTATGAAGCAGCTGAAATAGACGGCGCTAATAAATTTAAAATGTTCTTTCATATTACTGTACCGCAAACAAAAGAAATGACATTTGTGGCTGTTATTTTAACGCTCACTGGTGCTTTTACAGTATTTAATGAACCTTATATCTTAACTGGAGGCGGACCGGGTACATCATCTGAAGTGCTAAGTACGTATTTATACAAAACAGCCTTTTCGAAAGATATGATGGGCTATGCTTCCTCAATTGCTACTGTCATTTTAATTATTACGCTGTTGATTTCTCTTATTCAAATGAAAGCATTTAAAACAGGAAAGGAAGACGCTTGATGCAGATGCCTAAAACAAATGTCACCTTACCTAATGTTGTCAATACAGCCACTAAAGAAAGAAAAAAGAAGAGGTACACAGGTGTAACGATAGTATATGTCGGATTGATTGTCTATTTTATCGTCATTGCGTATCCTTTGCTTTGGATGATTATAAGTTCTTTTAAAAGCACGGAGGAAATCTTTACTCACAGCTGGTCTATGCCGCATACTTGGCTAATTGAAAATTATGTGACAGCGTGGAAAAGTGGAATATCTTCTTACTTTTTAAACAGTGTGATTGTCACGGGCGCGTCTTGTTTTTTGACGGTCCTGGTCAGTGCGTTAGGAGCTTATGGACTATCACGCTTTGAGTTTCAAGGAAAAGCTTTTGTCCTCATTATATGTCTCGGAGGACTTATGCTTTCTCCTCAGGTAAGTTTAATCCCTTTGTATAGCATTATTCAAAAACTTGGAATCTATAATACACACTTGGCACTGATTCTCCCTTATGTTGCTTATCGAATTCCTTTAACCATCTTGTTAATTCGAGCTTATTTTCTTTCGATTCCAAAAGAACTGGAGGAAGCAGCTCGGTTAGATGGATGTACAAGCCTAGGGATTTTATTTCGAATTTTTATTCCAATGAGCACGCCCATTTTATTAACAACGACAATTTTGACAGCTTACTACACATGGAATGAATTTATGTTTGCCATTATCTTTATCGACGATGACAGTTTACGTACAATCCCAGCAGGATTAATGCAATTTAGAGACGCTTTGCAAACAGATTGGGGGGTATTACTAGCTGGACTGACCATTTCAGCAGCACCGATTGTTATGTTGTTTTTATTTATGCAAAAATATTTTATCCGTGGCATCGCTAACGGAAGTGTTAAATAATAGGAGGACAAGCAGATGAAACTAATTGGAGTAGGGGATAATGTAGTAGATTACTATAAAGATCAAGGAAAGATCTATCCAGGCGGCAACGCGCTAAATGTGGCCGTATTTTATAATAGATTGAGCAATCATCAGTCTTCCTATATGGGAATCGTGGGGAATGACGAATCGGCAGAGCATGTAGTAAATACTCTGCAGCAAGAAAAGATGGATATTAGCAAAGTAAGAAGAGCTGTAGGAGAGAATGGAATGGCGATTGTAACACTTGATGAACAAGGTGATCGAGTTTTTGTAGGATCAAATAAAGGGGGCGTTCAATCTAGATTAAAACTAATGCTGAATGAATCGGATTTAACCTATATTCGCCAGCACGATCTTCTTCATACGAGCGTTTTTAGTCATTTAGAATCTGACCTTCCGTTGCTACATAAAATCATTGATATTTCCTTTGATTTTTCTACAAGATACGATGAGGAATATTTACAGCAAGTATGTCCATATATCAGCTATGCATTTTTCTCAGGAAGCAGCCTGCCAGAAGAAGAGTGTATGAATTTAATAAAGCGAGTACACCTGTTAGGAACCAGTGTCGTATGCGTGACAAGAGGAGAAGAGGGAGCTTTATTATCAGTCGAAAATCAGTTATTTAAACAGCCTATAATTCCTACAAATGTAGTGGATACGCTTGGGGCTGGAGATTCTTTTATAGCTGGTTTTCTTTCTTCTTATCTACCAGAAAAAAACATAGCCAAAGCCCTCCATAATGGATCATTGGTGGCATCACAAACTTGTCAGAATTACGGAGCATTTGGATATGGAAAAGAATATCATACAGACTGTGCGATAGTTTTAAAATGAATAAAATAGCGCCTTTGCTTTTAAAGCAAGGCGCTATTTTATTAAGAATTAGAACTGTCTATAGTGAACGTAACGCGATTCGCAGGGTAGTGTAGAAAAGATGAATGAATCGGTCTTTTTTGTGCATCATACGCCACTTTTTCCACTTTAAACAGCGGCTCTCCGACTTCACATTCTAAATGTTTTGCTTCATCCACGTTTGCAAATACCATGTTCAATAATTTTTTATTATGAACCGGAGCAATATTGTACTTATTTTTTATAGTATCGTACATTGAAACTGAATTATGGACGTGCTGATCTAAGTGTGGTAACAATTCTAAGGAGTAGTGAGAAATTTCTAAGGTAAGAGGCTGGTCGTCATAATACAGGATGCGCTGCAGTTCAAGGACTTCACTTTCTGGAGGGATTGATAACATCTTTGCCACATGAGCTTTTACAGGTTTTATACCAAAAGACAAAATTTTAGTCTGCGGTACTTTCCCTAATTCCGACATATACTCTGTATGCCCATTAACGGCAAACAGCTCTCTCTTAGCTTTTGGATATTGAACAAAGGTTCCTTTTCCTTGCTGACGTATCAGAAGGCCTTCTTCTACTAAATCTAATACGGCTTTTCTTACCGTAATCCGACTTACTCCGTATATATCGCACAAATCCGTTTCAATTGGAAGTTTTTCACCCGGAGTATAAACTCCTTTATTAATATCTTCTGTAATAGCCTGTTTTAACTGCATATATAAAGGCGTAGAGCTATGAGTATTTAGCTTCATCTTTTTCCTCCTCTTTCCTAAATACTTGCTTTTGAATATAATTATATTATAACGTAATGTGATGTTATATTACAATTTGCTTTTCTTCCTTTTTATCATGTATGTTTGATACAAAAGAAAGAAAAGTTGGCGAATTCAAAGTTCTATAGCATTCACCTTTCTTTTCTATTAATTGAAAACATGGGTAATGGTTAGACAAGCAATAGAAAATATGCCACAATTTTTATTACCAGCTTCTTCAACATAAGATAAAATAGAAGGTAAGAACTTTATAAAAAGGAGATTCCGCCATGGGTGAAAAAAAGAATATTGATATAGGTGGTCTTAGTTTTGCTTGGGATTTAGAAAAAGGCCAATTTAGCTTTGAGGGAGAAGATGCGATCCTTTTTTGGATTACTTCTGCGATGAAAACATTGTTTGACACAATCGAAGAAATATCTGGAGAAGAGGCAGCTTCTGTAGTAATGGAAACCACTGGTTTCCGACAGGGATTAGTAGTAGGAGAGTACTTTCAAAATATGAAAGGCGTAACGGTTTTTGAAGCGGCTGAGTTAATTACCAATACATACGCTTCGGCTGGATGGGGAAAAACTACTATCAAATATTTAAATCCTGAAAGTAAAACTCTATCTGCTGAATTAAAAGACAGTTGGGAACATAAAATTAACGTTGCGCAAAAGAAAACAAAGGGAGGAAATTTTCTTCCGGCCCATTATGCAGGGATTTTTACAGGACTATTCGGAACAAATATTTGGTACAAGGTGATTCAACATCAAATAGAAGGACATGAATGCACCACAGTAGAATACTTCCCTTCTAACATTGATATCACTCAAAATATTCATCAATTAGCGAGAAGAAAAGAAGCGCAGAAAATAGAACATTTGCAAAACATTGTAGCAGAAAAAACAGCAGAGTTAAAAGATCTTATTAAAAAGCTTTCTTCTCCTATTATTCCGGTTTTGGAAGGTATAGTCGTCGTTCCTTTGATTGGCAAATACGACGAGGATCGAACGGAAGATTTGATTGTCAATACATTAAATAACCTCCCAAAACACCAGGCTAATTATCTTGTGCTGGATTTAACCGGATTGGATAAAGAACTTACTGAATATACGGCAAGTCTTATTGAAAAATTAGGTGCAGCAGCGTCCCTGATTGGTACGAAAACAATTTTAGTAGGGATTTCTGCCGACTTAGGCTTAGTTATATCAGAGACCCATATTGATTTATCAAAATATGATTGTTTTCAAACATTGCAACACGGCATTCATTATGCATTGGCACAAAGTGGACGAAGCATCGTTTAAAAGATATATTTGAAATATAACAAAATGCACTCATTCAGCATCATAACAAATCTCTTTATCAAAGAACGGAAATGAATTGACATGAAACTAAAAGGTGTTATATTGTTTTTATATAAAACTTTTTGGTGTTATTTTTTAAAAAGGAGAATGAAGATAACGATGAATGATAAAAGTGTAGTAGAAGATGTAAAACAGACGATAATATTTAATGCGCCGATTCAAAAAGTTTGGGATAAAGTAGCAAGCGCAGAAGGGCTCCAACAATGGTTCATGCCTAATGATTTTCAGCCTCAGGTAGGATATGAATTTCATTTGCAATCGCCTTTTGGCCCATCTCCGTGTAAAGTATTAGAAATAGATGCACCAAACTATCTTTCTTTCTCTTGGGATACGGATGGATGGGTCGTTTCGTTTACCTTAAAAGAAATGGGTAATCAAACTGAATTTACGCTTATTCATAGCGGGTGGAAAGAAGCTGAAACACTTCTTGAAAAAGCAAACGAAAAGAGTTCAGTGGTACGAGATAGAATGAGCTACGGGTGGATTAGTCTCGTAAATGAAAAACTTCGAAAGGTTGTTGAAAACTAAATGACTTCATCAGCTGCCAAGCATGATATCTTTCAAGCCATTGCTGATCCTACTCGAAGAAAAGTACTTGAGCTGCTTTCTGAAAAAGAATTGCCTATATCAGAAATAACGTCTCATTTTTCAATAAGCCGTACCGCTATTGTCAAGCATCTTCATATACTTTCAGAAGCAGACTTAGTCCATGGACAGAAAAAAGGCAGAGAAAAAGTGTATTATCTTCAACCAGAGCCTTTAAAAGAAGTACAAGATTGGCTTTCTTACTACGAGCAATTTTGGACGAACAAATTATCTATTCTTCAGCATATTGTTGAAAGAGATGAAGAAAGAAATCAATAGAAAAAGCATAAAAACGTTTTTTTATAGGGAATATAGCAAAGCCAGTCGTTAAAAAGACTGGCTGTTTTACATGAAAGCTGGTTTTATTCTAGAAGGACAAATAAAAGAACGATGCAGAACAACATAGGACATTTCTTGAAATAAAAAGATAGACCTTTAGAAGAAAAAAAGGGGGAAACAGAGCAATGAACAAGCTTTTATTTTATGGAACGAGCGATGCTCAAGGAGTGCCTCGATTATTATGTGACTGTAAAGTATGTACACAAAAAGATCAATTAAATCAGCGCACAAGGCCTAGTGCACAGTTTACAATGGACGGTAACGTGTTTTTGATTGACGTATCACCTGATTTTAAACATCAATTTCATTTATACAATAACAAAAAAATCCCTTCTACCGTTTTTATTACTCATCCTCACAATGACCATGTGGCTGGTTTAGGAGATTTAGCCGACTTATGCTATTGGAATAATGTAAATACAGAAGTCGTAGGAGCGCCTGAAGTCATCAGCGAGTTAACCGAAAGATTTCCTTATCTCGCAAAAAGAAAAGGGCTTACCTTTAAAGGAACGTTAAAATGGGATAGTGGAGAAACAACCATTACGTTTCATAAAGTAAATCACGGATTTAACGGTCATTCCTACGGCATTGTGATTCATCAAAAACAAGGCGAACGCTGGGCGTATGTATCCGATTCTTTTAATGTGACAAAAGAACAGTGGCAGCCCTTTTACCACTTAGATTTACTGATATTTGGTACATCTTTCTGGAAAGAATATCTTCAAAAAGAAAAAAGATCCGTATATGACGTGACAGAGGCAATGGAGATCAAAGCGAAGCTACAGGCCAAAAACATGGTATTTACTCATTTATCACATGATATTGATATCCAAAAGCACGCCGAGATGCTTTCAGATGAAAACGTAAGCTTTGCCTATGACGGACGCGAGATTTTATTACCCTAAAGCAATACATAAAGGCATAAAAGGTTTCATTTAAAGAAGCAGCGTAGCTAAAGCGCTGCTTCTTTAAGTTTGTAAATTAGATATGTTCGATAAAGTTGCTCACAACTTTGTTAAATCGATCGCTTTCTTCAAGAAAAGGGCAGTGGCAGCTGTTCTCAAAAACTTCCAGTACAGAACCTGAAACCAGCTTTTGAATATGTCTTCCAGCTGCTACCGGAATGAGCTTTTCTTCTTTTCCAAAGCACAGTAAGGTAGGGATTGCAATAAAGGGAAGAAAATCTCGATAGTCCACAATGGATTGATCAAACAAAATAGCACTGGCTATCGACTCAGGCATTTTCGTTACTTCTTTCATAATCCAATGTTTATCTTCTTCAGTTAATTCATCCTTAAACATAAGCGAAATAAAACTTTCTAATGTACTTGTTCGATCAAGCTGAATACCCTGCATAAGCGAAATAAGCGCAGGTAAATCAAATGCACCGATCGGAAAGTCGGGCCATTTAAAGTCTGAAGCCATTTCATCTACAATAATATTCCCTTTTACATTTTCTTGACCAAATTGTTTCAAATATTCCCACACAACAAAAGCACCCATCGACCAGCCTACTAATATGACGTCTTTTAATTGATGAATGGTTATAAACTCATGCACATCACGAGCATAAGTGGAAATTGTATGGCCGTATGGAGTATGACTTGAATTTCCATGTCCTCTTAAATCCAAAAGAATAGTTTGATACTGTTTTGAAAAAAAAGAAAGCTGGTTATGGAAAAAACGACTGCTCATCCAAACTCCGTGAATGAAAATAATAGGTGTTCCTTCCCCTTGTTGTTCATAGTACAAAGTTGCACCGTCTTTTAATGTATAAAAAGGCATTATTTTTGCCCCCAATCTCAAAGATTTATATCTCATCATGTATGCGCGGGCACATTCATGTAGAACGTATCGCGTCAATAAAATTTTTATTGAAGAACAAATCCTAGAAGTGGACGCTTTGATATGTTATACTATTACAGGCTTAAATACTGTATGTTTTTGAAACAATCATTCACTGTAATACTTTTTAGATAGAAGCATCCTCATAAAAAGGATGTTGTTTTTGTCGTAATGTACCTTTAAGTAATGAATTGTTACCATCAATTCGGTTCACAATAACCGACCTACATGCATTATATCTTGCAAATATAAACAGATAGGTGGAAGAAGCAACATGACTGAAAGAAAACCATATCAAGTACTACTATATTATTTGTACACTCCAATTGAAAATCCTGAAGAGTTCACAGCTGAGCACTTGGCATTTTGTAAAGAGCTTGAATTAAAAGGACGCATTTTAATTGCGGCTGAAGGGATCAATGGAACGGTATCAGGGACAATTGAACAAACAGATAAATACATGGAAACGATGAAAAATGATCCTCGTTTTGAAGGTATTGTATTTAAAATAGACGAAGCAGATGAACATGCGTTCAAAAAAATGCACGTGCGTCACCGCAAAGAATTAGTAACTCTTCGATTAGAAGAAGATGTGAATCCTCTTCGCGTAACGGGTAATTACTTAAGCCCAAAAGAATTTTATCAAGCGATGCAAGATGAGAATACGGTCGTAATTGATGCACGAAACGATTATGAATACGATTTAGGTCATTTCCGAGGAGCTGTTCGTCCGGATATTCAAAACTTCCGTGAGCTTCCTGAATGGATTCGCGACAACAAAGATCAGTTTGAAGATAAAAAAATCTTAACTTACTGCACAGGCGGTATTCGCTGTGAAAAATTCTCTGGATGGCTTCTTGAAGAAGGTTTCGAAGATGTAAGCCAGCTTCACGGAGGTATTGTAACATACGGAAAAGATCCTGAAGTACAAGGTGAACTATGGGACGGTCAGTGCTATGTATTTGATGAGCGCATCAGCGTACCAGTTAACCAAAAAGAGCATGTGATTGTCGGAAAAGACCACTTTACCGGCGAGCCTTGTGAACGTTATGTTAACTGTGCAAATCCAGAATGCAATAAGAAAATCTTAGCTTCTGAAGAAAATGAACACAAATATTTACGCGCTTGTTCACATGAATGCCGAGTGAGCCCTCGTAACCGCTATGTAAAAGAACACGGTTTAACAGAAGAAGAGTTTGCAGCACGTGTTAAAGAATTAGAAAAAGAACATGTAACTTTATAATAAAAAAAGCAGCACGCTATACAAAGCGTGCTGCTTTTTTTATGAAAAGATTCTCTTAGAACCTGGTGTTTAAAGAATGTCATACAACGGGTATTTATGAAAAAGGAAAGATATTCCTAGTTTTTTATTTGTTTAAAAGAATATTTTTTTGAGGAAGCCATAAAAAAAGCTTGTACATAAAAACGAAAAAGGAGCTTGAAAATGGAAGCGAAAATTGAAAAAAAGTACGATGGCCGTTTGCTTGAAGGACCCCTATGGGATGAAGAAAATCAAAAATTAGTGCTAGTAGACATCTTAGATAAAAAGCTTCTTACGTACGATCCAAAAACGACAACCTTAGAAGGTATTGCTCTTCCTTCAGTCGTTACAAGCGTTTCTAAAACCAATCATTCAAATTTGATTGTCTCCACCCGTAATCAGCTGCTTTTAGTTGATAAAAACACAAAGAATCATGAAGAGTATATCCGCTTAGATACTCTTGAAAAAACCATGCGTTTTAATGATGGGAAATGTGATCCATATAATCGTTTTTGGATCGGAACGATGAGTGAAGAAAATGAAGAAGGAAAAGCCCAGCTGTACGTAGTAGATGCAAAAGGTGTCATTAAGAGCGCTAAAGAAGGATTAAGCGTGTCAAACGGGCTAGCTTGGAATCGAACAGGAGACAAATTCTTTCTGGTTGATTCACCGAAAAATAAAATTATGTCTTATTCATTTTCTAAAGAAACAACAAGGCTCGAAGATGAAAAAGTGGTGATTGACCTTTCAGATATGGACGGGTTTCCTGATGGAATGACAATTGATGAACACGATCGATTATGGGTAGCACTTTGGGGAGGTTCGAAAGTCATTTGTGTAGATCCAGATAAAGGAGAAATTATAGAATCTATTCATCTTCCTGTTTCCAATGTAACCTGCTGTACATTTGGAGGAGACGATTTACAAACCTTATTTATCACCACAGCTAAGGAAGAAGAAAAATACGAAGAAGCTGCCGGCTCTCTTTTTTCATGCCGAGTAGGAGTAAAAGGCGTGCCGGCTTATACTTACGTGTACTAGATAAGCGCTTATCAAAATGTAAAGATTCCTAAAGCCCAGTAACGAGAGATGTTACATACAGCTTCTACAATTCCTTTACATTGTGGTCACTTCTTACATTTTATTCTTTATGTGGAAGAGGAATAAAATATGGGGACAACGAATTTCCATAAAGAAGCCTTTTAAAGAATATGAACACTTCTATTGGGTAATAATGGGTAAAGGTACAAAAGGAGGAATTGTTTTGGAACAAACATTGTATGAAAAAGTGGGCGGACAAGAAGCTATTGAAAAAGTAGTTGATTATTTTTATTCTGAGCTCGTGTTAAAAGATGAAACGGTCAGTCACTTTTTTGAGCATACGGATATGGATAAACAGCGTCGACATCAAGCCAAGTTTATAAGCTTTGCCTTAGGTGGACCGAATCAATATTCAGGAAAGTCGATGGCCAAAGCACATGCAAATATGAATATTCAACCCGAACATTTTAATGCAATTGCTAAGCATCTTCACGATGCACTTGCTCACTTTAATGTTGAAGAGCCGGATATTGACCAAGCATTAAATAAAGTTGAATCCCTAAGAAATGATATTCAATATAAATAAATTATAAAAAAGAAGGTTACTATGACCTTCTTTTTTTGTGCTCAAAGCTGTGATGTATGAAGGAAACATGGAAAAGACATCGTAATATGATAAAAATGCAATAGGTAAAAATATTTATCGAAAGTCTGGGAGTGGGAGTATGTCAGCAATTAATGGGAAGCAATACGTAGAGAGAATTAATCAATTAAAAGCAAATGTATGGGTTGATGGCAAGCTCGTAACAGGCAATATATCAGAACATCCGGCTTTTAAAGGAGCCATTAACAGTCAAGCTAAACTTTATGATTTTCAGCATGATAAAAAAATTAAAGATATCATGACATACCAATCTTCGGATTCTGAGGATTTTTTTGGTACATCTTATTTACAGCCTACAACAAAAGAAGAGTTAAAAAAACGACGAGAGATGACTCAGCAATGGGCGCAATTAACCCATGGTATGATGGGAAGAAGTCCGGATTATATGAATACCGTATTGATGGCTTTTGCATCCTCTGCAGAACTCCTGAGAGGAACAGAAAACTGCTTTCCTGAAAACATCATTTCTTATTATGAATATGTGAGAGAGCACGATTTATCGCTCACTCATACATTCATCGATCCTCAAGTCAATCGAATCCAATTTTATTACGAGCAAAACGACGAACCGATAGCAGCAAAAATAATTGATAAAAACAATGAGGGAATCGTTATTCAAGGCGCGAAACTGCTTGCTACACAGGGTGGAATGACGGATGAGCTGCTCGTACTGTCTTCAGCGGGCATTCAAGGAAAAGAAAAAGGATTTGCTTTTTCGATTCCAAGTAATACAAAAGGAATTAAATTTATTTGTAGAGAATCATTTGCAGGAAAAGATTCGGCGTTTGATTATCCATTAAGTTCTAGATTTGAAGAAATGGATACAATTGTTGTCTTTGACCATGTATTAGTACCGTGGAATCGCGTGTTTTTCTATGAAAATGTAGACGTATCAAATACATTCCTTGCTTCTAGTTCCTTCTCAGCTTTTGCTCTGCATCAAGTAACTTCAAGGAGAATTGTCAAAACAGAGTTTGTATTAGGGATTGTACAATCTCTGATTGAAACCATTAACATTATAGACTATCCGCATGTACGAGAAAAAGCAACAGAGCTTATTATTGCGTTAGAAACGATGAAAGCTCTTGTGATGAAAGCAGAAGAAGAAGCGGAGATTGATCCATGGGGATACATGCGTCCGAATGAAACTACACTTCGTATTGCCGCAAATATATTTTCAAAAACCTATCCTACCTTTACAGAGATTATCCAGATTTTGGGTGCAAGTGGACTAATGGCAATACCAACAGAAAATACGTGCCGCTCATTGGTTAAAGAAGATATTACGCGTTATTTGCAAGCTAAATCGAGAGGGGCAGAAGATCGTATTAAGCTTTTTCGACTAGCGTGGGATTTAACTATGAGTCCGTTTGGTACAAGGGAAACACTGTATGAACGTTTTTTCTTTGGGGAGCCTGTACAGTTAACCAGTTATCTGTACTTATCTTACGATAAAGAGCGCTATGTACAGAGAGTAACCGATTTTTTGAAAAGTTAACGGAGGAAACGAATCTCCGCTGGGTATGATAGTTTCGTTACAAAAACAGCGGAGATGCTTATTGAATAAATTTGAAAAATCTGCAATAATTTTCAGGGAATCATTTCTGTGAAAATACTAAGGAATACTATAAAGATAGGATGTTACAATGAAGCAATTAATCTATTTTGGTTTAGAACAAGCAAAATCTTGTGTTTTTCCTGTTATCATTTTTCTTACATTGGCTATGACAAAAATAATTGAAGTACCATTTATTTCCAGATATGACCTTGTTTTATTAGTCTGTCTAGGAACTCAAGTTTTAATGGTGATGTTTAAACGAGAAACGCTTGATGAAGTAAAAGTCATCGCAGTATTTCATTTAATTGGGCTAGCGTTAGAACTTTACAAAGTTCATATGGGCTCATGGAGCTATCCAGAGAAAGCTTTCACTAAAGTCTGGGGAGTTCCGCTGTACAGCGGATTTATGTATGCTAGTGTAGCCAGCTACATGTGCCAAGTGTGGAGAAGGCTTGAATTAAAGCTTACGAATTGGCCTTCTACGTGGGTTGTCAGTATACTAAGTATGGCTATTTACCTTAATTTTTTCACACATCATTTTATTTACGACTTCCGCTGGTTTTTAAAACTTTTTACTTTACTTATTTTTTATCGAACTTTTGTATATTTTACGGTTAACAAACGTACATATCGCATGCCTTTAGTATTGTCTTTTGTACTGATTGGCTTTTTCATTTGGATCGCTGAAAATATCGCAACATTTTTCGGGGCATGGCAGTATCCAGATCAACAGCAGCAGTGGACAATGGTTCATATAAGTAAAATTAGCTCTTGGCTTCTTCTTGTGATTGTTAGTCTCTTGATTGTTGCTTTACTAAAGCATTTAAAAGAAAATCAAAACCAATTTAAACAAAGGGAGAAATCAAAAGAAACAAATGAAATATATGAAAGATAGAAACATAACTATGTTTATGTGCATACACGCTATTAATATGAAGTGCAGGATCTTTGGAGGCCTATATGCAAGAATATATTTTTTATCTTCCCTATTTTAAATCAGCGGGGAAGACCGTAGCAGTTACAAATGAAAATGGAGAAAACGTCGGACAGCTTAAGAGAGCGCATAAAAATATGTGGACTAAAAGTATTGATTTTTTAACTCGTGATGGACTTCCAGTTTTAGATTCTATTTCTTGGTTTCCTATCTTCTCCTGCGGCTTAAAGGTACATTTACAAGTTCAATGGGAAGGAAGAACGGTGCTTATTGATCACGTGGAAAAACACCGGTGGGTGACAAAAGAAAATGGAAAAACAGTGGGGTATCTATTAGGTAAAGGAATAATTAAAAACGAAGGGGAACAAGAAATTAGATGGTTAAATAACGTCTACATGTTAAGCAGTCATGAAGCCATAGAGGAAGCGTGTATTTTTAATCAAAAAAGAGAAAAAGTCACAGAGTTTAAATCAGACCTTTTTCATTTTAAAGAAGGCAAACACTCAATAAGAGTAATAGAAGAACTGCCGGTACCCATTTTTATCGCTTCTTACTATATAACTAATTTTATTATGTTATACATATAATCAGGCGCAGAGTGATTCTGCGCCTGATTTTTATATCATGATTTTACAAATATCATTTGTGAATTCAACGGGATCACTAATAGATAAGCCTTCAATTAAAAGAGCCTGGTTATATAATAGATTTGTATAAAGGTCTAATTTCGCTTTATCATTTTCAAGTGCTTCTTTTAAAGAAGCGAACACATCGTGATTTACGTTAATTTCTAGCACTTTTTCTGCTTTTACATGCTGATTATCAGGCATAGCACTTAAAATTTTCTCCATTTCAATCGTTACTTCACCATCAGCTGATAAGCACACGGGATGTGTTTTTAAACGTTTAGACGCGCGGACATCTCCTACTTTTCCCGCCAAAGCTTTCTTCATATAGTCAAATAGCTCTTTATTCTCTTTTTTCTCAGACTCATTGAGCTGTTCTTCTTCTGATTCAATCCCTAAGTCACTGCTTGAAACAGATTTAAATTCTTTTTCTTCATACGTCATTAACATTTTAATCGCAAATTCATCGATATCTTCTGTGAAATACAGAATTTCGTACCCTTTATCTGCAACCAATTCTGCTTGAGGAAGCTTTTCAATTCGGTCGTACGATTCACCTGATGCATAATAGATATACTTTTGATCCTCAGGCATGCGCGATACATACTCATCTAGTGTTACGAGCTTTTTCTCTGTAGAAGAATAGAATAAAAGCAGGTCTTTTAACACGTCTTTGTTGCTGCCAAAGTCACTGTAAACGCCGTACTTTAGCTGGCGGCCAAATGATTCATAAAACTTCTCGTACTTTTCACGTTCGTTTTTAAGCAAGCTTTTTAATTCATTTTTGATTTTCTTGCCGATGTTTTTGGCAATCAGCTGAAGCTGGCGGTCTTGCTGCAAAATTTCACGTGAAATATTAAGAGATAAATCTTCAGAATCTACCATACCTTTTACAAAGCTAAAGTAATCCGGAAGAAGATCTGCACATTTATTCATAATTAAGACGCCGTTTGAGTAGAGTTCAAGTCCTTTTTCAAATTCTTTTGAGTAGTAATCAAACGGACTATTTTCTGGAATAAATAAAATAGCATTGTAGCGAATCGTTCCATCCACGTTAATATGAAGGTGAGTGAGCGGTTTATCAAATCCATAGCGTTTTTCTGAATAAAACTGCTCATAGTCTTCTGAAGTCAATTCATTTTTATTTTTCTTCCAGATCGGTACCATACTGTTGATAACTTGTTCTTCTGTATAATCTTCTAGCTCGTTATCAGAACCTTTTTTAGGACGTTTTTCCGTTATGTCCATTTTAATCGGGTAGCGGATAAAGTCTGAATACTTTTTAATGATCTCTTTTAAATGATATTCTTCTAGATACTCATCATATGTTTCATCTTCTGTATTTTCTTTAATTTTTAAAATGATTTGAGTTCCAACTGTTTCTTTTTCGCACCGCTCGATTGTATAACCATCAGCACCAGTAGATTCCCATTTATAGGCTTTATCGCTGCCTAAAGCTTTACTAATCACCGTTACGACATCTGCTACCATAAACGCTGCGTAAAACCCAACGCCGAATTGGCCGATAATCGTGTGCCCGTCCTTTGTTTCATTTTCGTTTTTAAACGCAAGAGAACCGCTTCTCGCAATTGTGCCCAAGCTGCTTTCAAGCTCTTCTTGCGTCATGCCAATTCCAGTATCCGTAATGGTTAAGGTACGGTCAGTTTTATCTGGTGTTACTTTTATGTAGTAGCTTTCTTTGTTAAAATGCAAGGAGTCGTCTGTTAAAGCTTTGTAATAAATTTTATCGATTGCATCACTTGAATTTGATAAAAGTTCTCTCAAAAATACTTCTTTTTGAGAATAAATGGAATTAATCATCATCTCTAATAATCGCTTTGATTCGGCTTTGAATTCTTTTTTTGACATAAGAAGTTCTCCTTTCCAAATAGGGCTTATAAAATAATTAGCACTTGAGTTGATAGAGTGCTAATCACTCTTCTTATTTAACATGTATTGGGGTATTTGTCAATATATTAGGAGATTCACCAAAGAGATTAAAAATTAGACTGAAAAAAGCAAACTTTTAAAAAAAGGTTGAACGTTCTGAAAGAGTTTGCTAGAATATACTTAATTTCAAAGACTATATGTGACTGGCGAAACGCGGATAACCGTGAGGAAGCATATAGTGACGTAGCCGTTCGCCTGGGCAGAGGTAAGGGATTAATACATATCTCTTACCTCTTTCTGTTTAGGGGGAGAGGATATAGAAGTTATCAGACATGTAGGCTAAAAAACCAGACTTTTAAAAAAATTAAAAATGAAGTTCCTTTATCCAAAGGTAAAAACATGTAAAACTACGATGATAATCAGAGGAGAGTACAAAATGAGCACATTAACATTAGAAAAAGTACAAACAATCAAAACATTAAACAACATTGCACAAAAAGGTCTAAATGTTTTTAATCAAGAAGGTTATCAAATTGACAACGACAGCGAAAATCCAGATGCGATTGTCGTGCGTAGCTTTAACATGCACAGCATGGCGTTTGACCAAAATTTAAAAGCTATTGCACGAGCTGGAGCAGGGGTTAATAATATACCGGTGGACGCTTGCACGGAGCAAGGTATCGTTGTATTTAATACGCCAGGAGCTAATGCAAACGCAGTAAAAGAAATGGTTTTAACTACAATTATGGCTTCTTCTCGTAACTTATTTGCTGGAGTTGAATGGACAAAAGGATTAGATGGCCAAGGTGATCAAATTCCTAAATTAGTTGAAGCAGGTAAAAAACAGTTTGTTGGAAAAGAAATCAAAGGTAAAACGTTAGGCGTTATTGGTTTAGGTGCAATTGGTGCTCTTGTAGCAAACGATGCGCTTGATTTAGATATGGACGTAATTGGTTTTGATCCATTCATTTCTGTTAATACAGCTTGGAATTTGTCTCGCAACGTGCAGCGTGCAATGTCTCTAGAAGAACTATTTGCAGCATCTGACTATATTACGGTTCACGTTCCATTAACGGACGATACAAAAGGTGTTTTCAATAAAGAAACGTTTAGCATCATGAAACCGGATGTTCATATTTTGAACTTCTCACGCGGTGAGCTTGTAAACGAAGAAGATATGAAAGCTGCTCTTGAAAGTGGAAAAGTTGGACGATACATTACAGATTTCCCAAATCAAAATGTCTTGAACATGAAAAATGTTGTGCCAATTCCTCATCTAGGGGCATCAACTCAAGAATCAGAAGAAAACTGTGCGGTAATGGCAGCACGTCAGGTGAAAAATTTCTTAGAAACAGGAAACGTTAAAAACTCAGTGAACTTCCCGAATGCATCTCTTCCTTACACTGGGAAAAAACGCGTAGCTGCTTTCCATCACAACGTGCCGAATATGGTAGGACAACTTACGCAAGTATTCTCAAACTACAATTTAAACATCGCAGATATGGTGAACAGAAGCCGCGGTGAATATGCGTATACAATGATCGATATTGACAATCAAGTAAGTGACGAGATTGTGCCTGAGCTAGAAGAAAAAATCGGTCAAATTGAAGGAATTATTACAAGTCGTATTATCTAATTTGGTTCCCGTCATATTTTAGTGTTACAGCCCTAACTTAGAAAAGTTAGGGCTGTTTTTACATGGTGTTTACCTCATATCAATTCCTTCATTCTCATAACATATAGAAATACCTTTAAAGAGGTGAACGTTTTGTCAGGAGAACTGATAGGAATTTTGATAGGGTCGCTCATCGCGCTGGCAGGAACATTCATTACGTCTGTCGTAGCTATAGTGATGTCGAAAGAGCAATACAAACAAGAGCTTCGCAAAGCATTTATCCAAAAGAAAGTTGATGCCTATACCCATGTGTGTCAAGTTATTCTAGCTATAAAAAATGATTTACTTACAAAAACTGTTTCTTCAGCCGGCTTAAACTGGACGGCTCAATCTATTAACAAACTAGCAGATGTGTGTATTACGGAAGGGCTATGGATCGATGAAGAAGACAGCAAAAAGCTCGAGGTTCTGCAGAAGCAGCTTTCAAAATTTGTATTTGATGAAATAGAACTGTCTAGACATGATATTCTCACAGCCTGTTATGAAATTGTTGAATATTGTGAAAAAAAGGTAAGGATTCTTCATTCTATGACTGCAAAAGAATAGGTGATTACTACTTTAAGAAGTGATAGTAGAAGTATTAAAAAAGCATCGGAATATAAAGTCAAAAAACAATCCGTTTATACACCAGCAGTCGACGAGGGCATTAAGCGATAGGAAAAGATAGGCTCAGTACCGGGTCTATCTTTTTACGTTATCTTAAGTTTCAATTCATACTGGCTTCATATAAATTAATCATACTGAATGTATTAATGAAAGATATGAGGTGGAACAATGCTAAACAAGCTTTTTAAACTATTTACACCAGAAACCGAGATATCTACAGATAAAGAAGTAGATATCCACGAAGAGAACGATTTTAACGAAGTTTGTGATGATCATTTCATTATAGATGAGTATTAGAAACCCTATAAAATGCTGCGAAATTTAAAGAATTGATTGAGTATATCCGTATAACCAGTAATTGCACAAGGGTCGTAAAGGTATACTTTTACAGCCGATTAATATTTGTGAATTGCTTTTCACATGAAACAATGTGAAAAAAATGGGCATCCTAGAAGCAAAAGGAGGGGATAGAATGGGCAAAGAACCAAATGATGAAACAAGTGAAGGGCTGAATCAGCTTTTTGAAATCATCAATGCAAAAGGCGACGAGGGCGAACTTAGGGAAATTGTCAGCAGGAGCAGTGAAAAGAATAATCATAAAAATCATGAGGATCAATCGTAAAAAGAAAATAAAAAACCTCTTCATGGAAATCATGAAGAGGTCAGATGAAATAGTATTGCAACCATTCCATCCTGCAGAGTTTTAAAGTGTTTTAAACTCTTGATACGACTGGTTTTATGGAACTGATGGGATTCGAACCCACGACCCCTTGTCTGCCAGACAAGTATTCTCCCACTGAACTACAGTCCCGATTATGTAGAGCCTTTATTGCGTGTTGACTCTACTATATTTTAATACGTATGCCGCGCGTTCGCAATAGTTATTTTCAGTGTTTTCTAATTTCTTCATATGAATATTAACTTTTAAAAAAATCATTTACTTCTTGTTTATACGTATAAAAAAAACTTGGAATTTGGCTTGGTTCCAATCCTTGTACAGCGTATTTGCTGATGGATTCGTAGTACCATTTCTGCTTTTCGAATCCTCTTTTAAAGCTATTCCAAATCGTATCTCCTTGCTGATCGTAGCTTTCTTTTAAAGACCGTAAATTGTCTAATTTATCTGCTACAATTAAAGATTTCACTTCAAGAGAACCAGTTTTCACAATTTGAATTGTATGCTGTTTACGCTCTTCCCAGCTTTTTGATTTGTTTTCTGTATGAGCTTCAACAATCCCCGCTACCTCTAAACCAAATCTTTGTACAATTTCTTCGAGTGTTACATTTGTATCTTCTACAGCATCATGCAGATAAGCTGCTGCAATTACTTCTTCACTAAAACCTGCTTTTTCTAAAATATTACCTACGTTAATAGGATGAACAATATAAGGTGTATCAGACAGCTTGCGCATTTGGCCGCTATGAGCGTGTTCTGCATATCTACGTGCTTCTTTTATTAAAGACATCATATTCCTCCACTTTTTATTCAGTATATCTTCATATTATTAGTATAAACGAATATAGCTTTCCTCACTTTATAAAATTGCAAAAATTCATTTCTTATAATAAGGGAATGCTACCAAAATCCCTTCTTATTGTAGTTTTTTTATAAAGCCTAATATCTATTTAATAGGCCTGTATCAGTTGCCATTTCCTTTTTTATTCATAGTTTGTATGAAGGAGTGATAGCAATGCAAAACCGTAATAATCAAAATATTAAGGTCATTGATGTTTCTCATCACAACGGAACAATTGATTGGGCAAAAGTGGCGTCGGATGGTGTAAAAGGCACGTATATTAAATTAACAGAAGGCACAACCTTCTTAGATAAAAAATCATATGATAATTATATAGGTGCAAAAAATGCAGGTCTACGTGTAGGCTTTTATCACTTTGCTCATGCTGATAATGATCCCATTGCAGAAGTTAATTTCTTTTTAAATAAATTAGGCAGCATGAAGGTTGATTTGCCTCACTGCTTAGATTTGGAAGAAAATAAAGGGAAAACAAAAGCACAGGTCACAGCCTTTGCAGTTAGATGGATGGAGTATATTGAAAAGAAAACAAGCATTACGCCTATTCTTTACACGGGGTATAGTTTTATTAAATCCAATTTTACAAGCGCTGTGGCAAGATATCCGCTATGGATAGCTCGTTACAGTGGAAGTAACCGTTCTAAGGGATTTGCTAACCCAGGTGATACGGCGATCTGGGATAGATGGTCTATGTTTCAATATACAGATCAAGGAAAAGTAAACGGGATTAAAGGCAATGTTGATATCAATGAAATGGATCTGGATTTCTTTAATAGTATTAATACAGGCGTGACGGTGGTGGAAAATAATAAGCCATCAGCACAATTGCAGCAAGGTGATAGCGGACTAGCTGTAAAAGAACTGCAGCAAAACTTAATTAGATTAGGATTTGAACTTTCCCAGCAAGGAACCGATGGTCAATATGGCAGCGAAACTGTTATAGCTGTTAAAGCTCTTCAAGAAAAGTATGGATTAACGTCAACTGGAAAAGCTGATGAGAAAACATTAGCTAAAATGATGGAATTGCTTAAGGGTGTAAGTAATCCTGTGGAAGAATCATTACCAAAGGTTACTTCACTCGGAGATAAATATTCTTTTCAAGTAAAAGCAAAGAAGGATATTGGAGTCTACAAATATGCGAATGTAACAGAGAATTTTAGAACTATAAAAAAAGGCACGGTATTTAGCGTATATGGGTATACCAATGCAGCATGGGTTGTTCCAGGTGGATTTGTGCAAATGAAAGACGTAGAACCTATCCCAATTACAATTAAAACAGGCGGATTAAGTAAAGACATGGAAACAGAGTTTCGTGCTTTCTTAAAAAATGAAGGAATCGACAGTGAATTACACGTACATGCAATAGGTAATCCGTCAGCTGAACTCACAGCAGCTGGGCTGGATTTGGTAAAAGTTAAACAGTTTTTAGATAAAAAAGGCTGGTACTATAAGCAATAAACTTCCGCTCCGAAGAGCGGGGGTTTATTTTGGTATTTTGTAAAAAAAGAATAGCAGAGATCAATTAAGTAATTAAAATATGTTCTAAATAACAAAGTAGGTGGTAACAAAAAAGTTTCTATGTATAGTTCACCTCTAACAGTCATATTTTTAGTCAACGGCTCATGGAGGGTGAATGAATATGAAAAATACGCAGATTCGAATTGAAACACTATCCTATCACTATGAAAGTATTATGGTGAATGATGAAGTAGAGCGTGCGATAAAAAGTATCGAAGTGACGTATCGAGCATATAAACATAACCACGTTTTAAACGGACATGTAGTACTTTCGGGAGAAGAGATTTACGATCTTCAGCAGCTGACTCACGCAGTGGCTGGAAAAATAAAAGCAGAATTAGAAACTACATAAAAAGCGCCTTTCTTTAAATCTTAAACCAAGATTAAAGAAAGGCGCTTTTTTATTAATTAAATTGCAAAAAGAAGAAGTTAAAGTATGTTCTAAATAAAATATATAAATAAAAAACATAGCCTCTAAGAGAATTCCTTAAAGCGTACACATTATCTTTGCATTGTGAACTTTGTCTCTTTTACCACTCCTTTTCTTTTACTATGTGTAAGCAACACGCCGCATAACGTAATGATGCTTCCAACAATGGAAGCTGCACTCGGGATATCTTTTAAAAGCAGCCACGCTAAGAAAAAGGACAGCGCAGGAGTTAAGTAAAGAGAAATGGCAGCCTCAGCAGAACCTATACGCGATGTCAGATAAGCGAGTACCATATAGGGAATAACGGTTGGAAATAATCCTAAATATGTCACGCTTATCGCTGATCTGACAGAGATATGTGCAAGTTCTGTTTCTAACCCAGGTAAAAAAACAAGCATAGAAATTGTAGCCCCCCAAATACTGTACGTCACAAAAGAAAGGAAACCATACTTTTTTAATAAATTTTTTTGACATACCATATAGATGCTTTCTGCAAGGGCAGCTAGTAGAATTAGTAAGATTCCATTAACCGAGTGTACAAAATTCTCTTTGCTGAAAGTTAAAAGCGCAATACCTGCAAAGCTTACTGCAGATCCAATCCATTTTCTTTTTCCGAACGCTTCATGAAAAAAGAAAATAGCTAAAAACGCGGAAAAAATAGGAGTCGTCGAGACCAGTAAACTCGCAATACCCGCACTCACCGTTTTTTCTCCAATGTTTAATGCTGTGTGATAGACAGTAAAGCCTAAAAAACCGAGCGCTAAAAGAAGTGGAATATCTTTTATATCAGGCAAGCGCATGTGTGTGGCAATTGCAATAACTAACAGCACTAAAGAAGCAATACTTAACCGAACAAAAGCAAGGTGCTGAGGAGAAAACGATTCCAGCCCTATTTGAATAACTGGAAATGCTGAAGCCCATAAGCTAATCATCAGTATATGTAAGAACACCAAACTACACGTTAATTTCATGCTATTCATCTCCATTTTTCATTTTGAATCCAACCAGTATCTATTGTGGTTCCCATGTTAATAAACATTTGATAAAATGTCTTCAACCAGTTTAAAAGCAATTAACCCAACCACTTTAAAAACAGGAGTAAGTGTATGAATCAAGAGAACAGTTCGAGTTATCCAAAATACAAGCAAATCATTGATTTTATGAAAGAGAAAATTGCGCGTGGAGAATGGCCGATTGGAAGTAAAATTCCTAGTCAGCGAAAGCTTGCTGCTATGTTCGATGTTAACCGAAGTACGGTCATCACGGCATTAGAGGAATTAACAGCGGACGGTTTAATTAAAGGTAAGATGGGAAATGGAACAACCGTTATAAATAATACATGGACACTTTTGGCTACGACTCCGCCCGATTGGAATGTTCATGTGAAATCAGGTATGCATCGTCCGAGTCAAGCAATGGTACAAGATATTAATGAATCCGAATTTAACTCAAATCTTATTCAATTAAGCAAAGGAGAGCTTTCACCTGACATATTCCCTAAAGATAAAATGAAATATGCTATGGAAAAAGTAGCCAAAAACATGGAGGTTCTGGGATACGAAGAACCAAAGGGGTATTTTCCTTTACGAAAAGAGTTAAGTGCGTATATGAAGACAATGGGGATTGAATCTTCTCCAGATTCTATTTTAATTGTTTCCGGCGCTCTTCAAGCTCTTCAGCTTATTTCAATTGGACTGCTGCAAAAGAACTCTTCGGTTTTGCTAGAAAAACCTTCTTATCTATACTCCTTACATGTATTTCAATCAGCCGGAATGAAACTCAAAGGTCTTTCTATGGATGAGGAAGGAATAAAAGTAACAGCTATAAAACGCGCCGACCCTCAAGAAGGGCAAGCTATTTTATATACAAATCCATGTTTCCATAACCCAACGGGAACATTAATGTCCTCAAAAAGGCGTTACGATTTGCTGAAAGAATGTGAGGAACATCAGCTTCCTATTATTGAAGATGATTTATACCGCGAATTATGGCTAAATAAACAGCCTCCGTTGCCATTAAAGGCTTTAGATAAAAATGGACACGTGTTATATGTTAGCAGTCTTTCTAAAACATTAAGCCCGGGATTACGTATCGGATGGATAGTCGGCCCAGAACCAGTCATTGAGCGTTTGGCGGATATTAAAATGCAAACAGATTATGGATCCAGCTCATTGTCTCAAAGAGTGGCAGCAGAATGGTTTAAAAATGGCTTATATCAACAGCATATGGAAACGGTACGAACCGAATTGCGAACAAGAAGAAAAGTTATGCTGAATGCTTTAGAAACATATGCAGGAGATGTAGCGACATGGACGAATCCTGAAGGAGGCTTTTTTATATGGGTGCATATTCACCCTTCTATTTCAATGAAATCTTTATACTCTCGTGCTTTAAAAAGAGGAATATTGCTTAATTCCGGAAGTATCTATGCACAAGAAACCGGCAGTCATCTTCGGCTTTCTTACGCCTATGCTTCTTTACCAGATATCGATAGAAGCATTAAAATTATTGCTGAACTTATTCGGGAATTGCAAGTATAATAAAAAGGAGTAGTGGATTACCCACTATTCCTTTTTATTTGTATCAAACTCTTCTTCCTATAAAAAACTCCAAGTAACAACTGACTATATATTCCCGTCTATAAATACATGTTATCTTTTATGACAAAAATAAGTTAAGAAGACTTTTAATTTGCTTTCTGTATGTTTTACATATAAATCGTGAATGGTTTTAACTACGTAATCATTATCAAACATTTTCAACACCTCAATTATTGTTAAGTTTCCTGTTTGTTATAGTTTATGAAATAATCAGAAGCATATCATCCGCCATCAGCTGTAACTTTGCGGTTCATCTTTTACAACTAAAGGCTGAAATGTACGCTCATGATTGAACGCACGAATAACAGGATATGCAAAAAAATGAAAAGTGTGCACGTTTTGTTTTAAAAAAGCTATATCTTTAAAAAAAGAAAATTGTCACACACATTTATGAATATGTATTTACTAAGTAAGAAGACTTTTTTAGTTGGTGGGATTGAAGGTGAAAAAGATGGATGAATTATTTAAAGATCTTGATGTGTACAGGACGCAAGAAGAAATGAAGCAGTATTTTGAACATACGCAGAAAATGATTCATCAAAACAGAGAATATATAAAATTAGCCCGACTTAAAAAAGGGCGTTTCAAAAAGTTTTTTGAAGAGTTTTATCCGCTTTATTGCTTCAGCCAATCTTCCTATTGTCCGAGGAATTCAAAATTGAAGCTTATTATTGGAAGTCAAGGATACGACGGATTAATTCTTCAGCCGGATGGTACTGAAAAACGAATTGAAATTACTTCTTACAAAGATGGGAAACTGGAATTTGAAGATGCACAGAGGGTGAATTCAGGAAATTTTGCTCTACCCCGTATCCAGACGGAAGGTTCTGTAGAAGAGTATATAGAAAAAGTGCTAGAAAACATCCAAAAAAAGAGCAAAAAAGATTACAGTGGAGCATCCATTCTATTTGTTGTACACACGTTTCATTACTTTGAAGCCTACGGAAAAAGTTCAGCTGCCTTTATTCGTACCTTAAAAAAAGAAATGAAGAATACTGATTTTCGAGCGGATAAAATTTATTTATTGGAATTAAATCAGCCAGAAAGTGAAAGTGTTAAGCAAAACATTCATTTCATTAAATAAGAAGACACGCTGCAGATGTTGAGGCGTGTCTTCTTTTCTGATAACAGAACTCTCTTAATACAGGTGGATAATTTTGAAAATTACAACAATTAAGTGCTATAATTCAAGTATGAATATGCATTCAGAGGAGGAAAACCGATGGATTTAGCTTATAGAGATAAAGCTTACGAATATGCCAAAAGATTCGAATCTAGCTATGACGATTATGATGAACGCTATAAGGTGCACAATAATCCGACGGTGTGGCGATTTATGCCGATGTCTGATTTTCAAGATTTACTGGAAACCAATGCGCTTTTTTTCGCAAAACCTGATGCATTTTCGGACCCCCTTGAAGGATGCTCTTCAATGTGGAACATAGAAGAGTTAAGAAAAAAAGGCGAACGTCATAACCGTACTTCTAGAACCTATATAAGAAAAATCCATGAATTTTCTGCTGTTTCATCCTGGCATATCAATGATTACGAAGCCGCTGGAATGTGGGATCTATATTTAAAGGGGAATGATGGCATAGCTATTAAAACCACCTATGAAAATTTATTGTGCAGTATTAAAGATTTACGCTATAAAATCTTCTCTGGCAAAGTGCAGTACATAGACTTCCAAAAAGAAATGGTCAGTCACTCTGTATATGACACGTTATTTTACAAGCGCAAATCCTATCAGCATGAAAATGAATTGAGGCTTGTTATTGTAGCAAGCCGTATACACGCTTGGAAGCTGCAAAAGCTATTCGAAATTCAAGGTATTTCCGCAAATCAATGGCAAAAACGAATGGATATCCTTGAAAAAAGATCGTATGAGTTTTCTCATGAGCATGGTAACCTCCTGACATGTAATTTACATCAGCTTATCAATGAAATTTACGTATCACCAAGAAGCGCTCAAAGCTGTGTAGATGAAGTAAAATCCCTTGCTAAAAAACACAGACTCGCTTATAAAAAGGTCACTCAGTCCGACTTGTATAAGGACTATATTTATTAAATGTTTATGTTATTTGAAAACAGGTAAATCAGTAGTAAAAGATGTTTTCAAGGAGGAATACTATCATGCCTTACAATTCATTAAAAGAACTGCCGGATGGAGTAAGAGATAATCTTCCTCATCATGCTCAGGAAATTTATAAAGAAGCATTCAATTCAGCAAGTGATGAATACAAAGAAGAAGCTACCGCTCACAAAGTCGCTTGGAACGCGGTGAAAACGAAGTACAAAAAAGATGATAATGACAACTGGGTGAAAAAATAGAGACAAAAGAGCCTAACCATAATGGATTTATTATTTCTTGAAAAAAATCTCCGAATTAAGTTTCAATTATTTTTTCGAGGGTATACACTCTATGTAAGGCCAATACAAGAAAGGAGAGACTGTACACATGCATTGTTTTACAGCGACTTCAAGAAACGTATTGAGCACCTTAGAAGGAAGATTTGTTTTGATTACAAAAGGCACATTGGTAAACAATCGTTATACTAAGTGCTAGGCTGTCTAATTAAGACAGAATACTCCACTATTCAAACATAAAATTAAGTATAAAAAAGAAGATGCGTTCTAAGCGCATCTTCTTTTTTGTTAACTCTATTTTCCCTCCCTTTTTGTACTTTGTCTTATTTTTCCGCATAAAGTAATAAAAAGGAGGGGGTTATGCTGTTTGATTATGAACAGGAGTTAACGATTCACCGAAAAGATGCTACTCAAAAGACGGCAGCCACTAATGCTGATACTTATAAAAACATAGACTGGGAACAAGTGAAATTAGAACAAAATCTTGCGGATTACCAAGCTCTTGTACGCGTACCTTTTCCTCTGATTTTCAAAAAAAATCAGCTGTATCCTGTATGGAATTTAAGAAAGTACGCTTTTTTATTTGAACAATCTACACCTGCTACTGTCCACCCTAAACTGTGGGAACAAGGAAAATTAAATGTACAAGCCGGCTTATATCAAGTAACTGAAAATATCTTTCAAGTAAGAGGCTTTGATATGGCTAATATTACATTTGTTAAAGGGAAAACGGGATGGATTGTTATTGATTGCTTGACGTCAAGAGAAACAGCAGAAGAAGCACTTAAGCTAGTAAACCAGCACTGCGGGAAGCGTCCTGTTAGAGCCGTTATCTTCTCACATTCACATATAGACCATTACGGTGGAGTTTTAGGAGTATTACCTGACTCAACACAAAATAAAACTAGTAAAGTTTATGCTCCTGCTGGGTTCATGGATGCGGTTATCGATGAAAACGTCACGGCGGCAACAGCAATGACACGAAGAAGTCAATATATGTACGGTATTCAACTGCGACGCGATGAAAAAGGCTTAATTGACAACGGTATCGGAAAAGAAATTTCATTTGGAACAATCACGCTTATTAAAGGAATAGAAGAAATTCGTCCTTCCGAACATCATTCTTATGTAAGTAAGAAAATTGACGGCGTCTCATTTCAGTTTCAGCTTACGCCAGGAACGGAAGCGCCTGCTGAAATGAACATCTATATTCCTAGTGAAAAGTCTCTGTGTATTGCAGAAAACTGTACGGCCACTCAGCACAACCTCTATACGCTCAGAGGAGCAAAAGTAAGAGACGCAGCGGCATGGGCAAGATACCTGCAGCAAGCAATCGATTTATTTGGCCAAGAACTAACAACTGTATTTGGGGTACATAATTGGCCAAGGTTCGGAAACGAGTCGTCTATCACATATATCGAAAATCAACGAGATGTTTATCAATATATTCATGATCAAACATTAAGGCTCATGAATCAAGGATATACCATTGATCACGTCGGCCGAATGATGAAGCTCCCAGAAATCCTATCTTACGAGTGGTATACCAACGGTTTTTATGGAACGGTTAACCACAACGCAAAAGCGGTTTATCAGCGCTATATGGGATGGTATAACAGCAATCCTGTCGATTTAAATAAACTGTTTCCTGAAGAGTCAGCTAAGAAGTATGTAGAGTATATGGGGGGAGCGGACAACATTGTCAAAAAAGCGCAGCGTTGTTTTCAACAAGGCGACTATCAATGGGTAGCTGAAGTGACCAAACAAGTTATTTACGCTGATCCTCACCATGTAAAGGCAAAACTTTTATGTGCAGACGCGCTTGAACAATTAGGGTATATAGCGGAATCTGGCCCTTGGCGAAATGAATATTTAACAGGAGCCAAAGAACTTCGTTTAGGTAATATACCGCTGCCTGCCAACATTATCACAAAAGAAGTATGGGATACACTTCCTTTAAAAAATATCTTAGAACTATTTAGCATTCGCGTAGATGGATTAAAGGCAGGTGCATGTAACTATGGTCTATTGTTTGTCATACCAGATCGTAATGAAGTAGCTCTCACAGAACTTAAGCATGGAATCTTTAGGTATCTCGGAGATACGCGAAAGAAAGCTGAGGTGACGGTAACGATGTGGCAAGATACCTTATATCGACTCACAACTACAAATGATCACTCTTATAGCTCGGTCATATTTGTTCAAGGGGATAAATCAAAATGGGATTTCTTTTTGTCTTGTCAGGATTCTATCGATCCAAACTTTAATATTGTGACACCTGTTTCTAAAAACTAGAGCATATGATTACAGCTCAGAAAGCACATCGTTGACTTTTTGTTCAAAGCAGCTGTCGCATGTGAATATTTCTTTTTCTTGAAAAGATGTTAGCCTTTCTCCGCAGATGGAACAGCATTCTATACAGTGATTGTTTCGCTCTTGTTCTTTTCTTTCATGTAACATAGCACTTTCCTCCTTTGCAGTATAAATAGTTTGTCTTATTTCTTTAAGTATATACTAATATCAGCCTATGCAGGGAATATAAGGCTTGCTAATGCGGATTATTTATAATATAAGAGTGTTGTTAAGCAACAGAAATTGGCACAGGAATTGCATGTTAAATCGTTGAGAAAATTCAATGATTAATATGGGGTGAACAGAATGTCCATTACAAAAACAGCTAGTGAATTAAAAAAAGAACAGCAGCAAGAACAGGAATCACTTAATTTATTTTTATCTACTCAAACAGTTATTCAAGAAGCGCTTCAAAAGCTAGGCTATGGTGAAGAGGTATACCATTTATTGAAAGAACCGCTGCGCATGATGACGGTTCGCATTCCGGTTAAAATGGATAACGGATCGGTAAAAGTATTCACCGGCTACCGCTCTCAACATAATGATGCTGTCGGGCCTACTAAAGGAGGAGTACGTTTTCATCCTGAAGTAAATGAAGAGGAAGTGAAGGCATTATCCATTTGGATGAGCTTAAAATGCGGAATTGTCGACCTGCCGTACGGCGGCGGTAAAGGCGGAATTGTATGTGACCCAAGAAACATGTCTTTTGGTGAACTAGAACGACTCAGCCGCGGCTATGTAAGAGCCATCAGTCAAATAGTTGGGCCTACTAAAGATATTCCTGCACCGGATGTCTATACAAACTCTCAAATTATGGCGTGGATGATGGATGAATATAGCCGACTGCGTGAGTTCGATTCTCCTGGTTTTATTACCGGAAAACCTATCGTACTCGGAGGATCTCAAGGACGAGAAACTGCAACGGCTAAAGGAGTAACCATTTGTATAGAAGAAGCTGTTAAGAAGAAAAACCTTAACTTGCAAGAAGCTCGAATTATTATTCAAGGATTCGGAAATGCCGGCAGTTTTCTCGCTAAGTTCATGCATGATGCAGGAGCAAAAGTAATTGGCATTTCAGATGCATACGGAGCTCTTTATGATCCGCTTGGTCTTGATATTGATTACCTGCTTGATCGACGCGACAGTTTTGGTACCGTAACGAATTTATTTACCAATGTGATGACAAACGAAGAACTATTAGAAAAAGAATGTGATATTTTAGTGCCCGCAGCCATTTCGAATCAAATTACGGTTCGCAACGCTCATCGCATTAAAGCTTCTATTGTAGTAGAAGCAGCGAACGGACCGACTACGCTTGAAGCTACGCGCATTTTAGATGAAAAAGGCGTGCTTTTAGTGCCAGATATTTTAGCGAGTGCTGGAGGCGTAACGGTTTCATACTTCGAATGGGTGCAAAATAATCAAGGCTACTACTGGTCTGAAGAGGAAGTAGCTTACAAATTACGCAAAGTAATGGTGGATTCATTTGAAACGGTCTATCAAATCTCTCAAGAAAATGACGTAGATATGAGACTTGCTGCTTACATGGCAGGAATCAAAAAATCAGCTGAAGCTTCTCGTTTCCGCGGCTGGGTATAAGATGAAAAAACGATTTGGACTCTATGTTCCAAATCGTTTTTTATTTACCGAAACTGCCAAATAATTAAAAGAAAAACTGCTAAAAAAACAAGCACGCTTAAAAAATTGGCATATTTATTTATCGTTACCTAAGTAATAATCAAAACATTTGACAGTGAGAACGATTTTCAATTATTCTATATTCAAGACAAATACATACTTATAATAAATTGAATGTAGAAAAGGAGACAGAAAGCATGAGCGTATTAGATATTATTAAAGCCAGAAGAACGATTGGGGCCATGCAAGACAAAGACGTATCAGAAGATGCTATTAACCTTATGTTAGAAGCCGGCACTTGGGCTCCTAACCATAAAAAGACAGAGCCTTGGAAGTTCCGCGTGTTTACAGGGGATTCACGCATTCGTTTAGGAGACGAAATGGAACGTATTATGAAGCAAAAAATTGCTCACCTAAGTGAAGAAGAAGCGTTGAAAAAAACAACAAAAGCAAAAAAAGGACCGCTTCGCGCTCCTGTCATTATTGCTGTAGCAGTAAGTCCTTCTGGTAAAGTGCCTGAAATTGAAGAAATCTCTGCCGTAGCGGCAAGTATACAAAATATGCTATTAGTAGCGGAAGAACAAGGTTTGGCTACAATTTGGAGAACCGGTGAAATTGTCTATCAGTCAGAACTGAATGACTTTTTATCTCTAGAAGACGGAGATAAGCTCTTAGGCTTAATTTACGTCGGTCATCCTAACAAAGAAGCTTCATCAAAACGTATTCCGTATCAAGATAAAACGATTTGGTATCGTTAAAAGGTTTTTCCTGTGTTTCTATAAATAAAAGGCAGTAGCTCAACTTATGAGCTGCTGCCTTTTATTTATTGTTTTTGAAAAGTGGCAAAAGGAAACTTAAATCAATGCTTGTAGTTAGCACTTTTTTATTCTCATACGTAAGTCGAAAAATATCTGGACAAGATCTTTCTATAGAGCTTACTAATGATAATAAGTGACTTCTCATGTAGATGTAGTAGAATACTATAATCTTAATAAACCCCAATCTCTTTGTAGAGGTTGGGGTTTATTAATTTCTATGTTATTTATTTAACAACAACGTTCCCTACATATTGGGCATAGCCTCTATCAGTTTGAAGTTCTAGCACATAAACATAATTCCCTTTTTTCCTTGGGAACTTAAAAGTTCTATCTTGTTCGTTTATTCTAATATCTTGCTTCGCATTACTAGAGCTTATTATATAAGAACTAATGTCATTAACAAGAAAATCTTCGCTATCAAACCTTAAATTCCCTTGTGTTTCAGGGGCTACAGCTAGCTGTTGCTGCTTTTTAGCTCCATTTATACCATTCCTTGTATTTGTTTCCTTTCTGTACTGTTTTCCTTCTTCTCCGCGCCAATCTACATTAGTTTCTTTCAGTTCAACATCCACAACATCACTGGCCGATAATGTAATCGTAGGGGGAGAGAAGTCATATTCCTCGCCTATACACCCTGATAACCCAACGATAATAAACGTAAACAGAGATAATTTTATAAACACTTTCATATATAATGTCCCCCTTAGTTGCGACTAGTAAAAAAAAAAATTGCTGCTTAATTTCTTGGGACAGGGGAGAGGTAGTAATAAATATCATATTCTTTATCAATATGAGGGACTACTTCAGTATCGGTACGGGTTTCAATTGTCATATTTGATTTTGTTGGGGTACCGGCATAAAAATCGTACTTTACACCTTTTGGAGTCGTTATTTCACTAGTGATATCTGTATTTCCCTTTGATTGTTTGATAATAGCTGGATTGCCATTAAAATACCAACGAATTTTTTGATCCTTTTGAGTTAATGTAGCTGTTCCTACACCTACATGTGATTTTTCTTTAATTGTATAGATAACAATCTTTTCGTTATTTACATATTTGCTTTCACCGATAATATCTTGTATTCCTGTAGACTCTTTTTTTGCATTTTCAAAAGCTTCATCTTCACTCGAATAAAATTCTCCGTCTTTTTTACCGTTTACGTTCATTTCTGAACAACCTATTAGTATACTTGCCGACAGTAGAGGCGCGAGTAATGCAGAATATAACTTTTTCATATAAACCCCCATTTTATTAACTTCTTTAATTTTAATCTTAATATAAATAGTTAAAATAATCCATTTGTGTGATATAGTTGTTCAATAGTTGTTCAATATGTAAAAGTTAAACAACAAAGAAATGGAGTTTCACTATGAAGAATGTAAGGAAGATAGCAGCAGCTGTTCTAACTGTTGCTTTTAGTCTAATGGGATGTACCTCAAAAGAATCAATTAGCAAAAGTACAAAACAAGAAGAAGCCCAAAAAGAAATAAAAATAGAGTTAACATTTCTCCAAAATGAATGTGATCGTCTTATTAATAAAGATGAGGACATAGAAAAAACGTTTCAAAGTTACAAAAATAATTTTAATTTGTTATCTGCGTCCGTTAACAGTACTGCAAAGGTTAATAGAATGAATAATGACGAGTTAGAAATAAGTATCAATAACCTTGAAAAAGATGTAGACAAACTAAATGGAGAAGAGGCTTTAAAAGCTTATACGAAATACACTTCTTCTAACACAATATATAAAGTGACAATGATGGAAAATATGCATTCGGTTATAGAGGCCACTAGAGGTTGGGAGGACGGCAAGGATCTAGGTATATCATTTTTCTACGACCATCTCCATTCTTCTTACAGGTGTTTTCACGGATAATGAATAAGCATAGCAAAAACAATAGAATCGAAGTTTGATATGTTGAGCAAATAAATTAATGTTTTTTAAGTCTTTCGATGTTGTAATTGAGCCTATTCAAGAAATAAAAAAGCTGAGGCCTAGTGTAAATAGGAGCTCAGCTTTTTTAGTATAAACTAATATTTATATCTTCTTTCGTCTGACCAAAATGAAATGTCCTGCAACCGCTAAAGCAAGAGCTAATGCAATATTCTTTACAGCTAACAGGATAATCCTTGGATACAACTGCATATCTATAGAGAATGACATTACGTTATATATCGGAATGTCCCTAGTCGTCCAATACTTGACCGCTATATATGTTAATAAAATAAATAGCGGAATAGCAATGTTTCGTGACAATACCATAAGGAAAAATCCTAAGTAACAGTACAACACAGTTTGAGGAGCATAAATAATAGTTAAATTAAATAAAGATATGTAAGGATAAGGATACCTTAATGTAATAGAAATTAGTAATACAAAAAATGCCGCTAGAAAAATAAGAAAGAAAGATGTCACTCTAATAAGACCGTAAGACAAAATAGATGGCGAGGAGTTAGGTGTTAACTCAGCTGTTTTATCTTTATCAACAGAGTGATTTAAAAATAAGTATACGGACCACCAAGCGGCTATGGGACATACAACAAATTCTATTATTCTTGATATATATTGAAGACTTTCTAGATCAGGGGAAAAGCACGTATAAAGTATTGCAATTAAAATAATTAAAAAAGGTACATAGAAGTCTATACCCATTGATTTAGCTTCGGACGAGATGTTTATTTTTTTAGCGAAGGCCATTAGTATTTTCCTTTCTCTTAATTATAAGGGCGTAGTTACAGAAATAACCAAGTTTAACTGGTAGAGTTCTTACGCATCAAATTAAGATGTTACTAGTGTATAATTAAAACATATTTAGAAAAACAAGTAAAATAAAAATGTGATAATTTGTTAATATAAAAATCGAAGAAGATTACGCGTTTAGTAAACCTCCCGTAGCTCTAAAAACGTATCCTTCCTATAAAGTTTTTGGAGTTTTTGGGGGGATTAATAAAAAGTGCTTGTGTATTTAAATATCCAAGCACTTTTTTTATAAATTATTTTAACTAGAAAGATTAATCAGGTGGCAGATACCTAAAATTTACAAAAAAGTGTAATTATTATAAAATTTAGTTAGGTGTAATTTAAAAAGAAGTGAGTTCTATAGAGGGGATAGTATGAGTTTAAAAGAAAGAGCAACTAAAGAATTTAAAGAAAAAATAGATAGCGACGAAGAAATTAGAGAATCTATTTTAACTTACTATGAATGTGAAAGTGGATTTTCAGGACTTGTAGGTGTACCAAATGGAAATTCTGTACCTATTCGAGGTGTTTTAGCTTATACAGGAAAAAGCCTACTTTTTTACGGAGAAGTTTTCTCTAAGCTGCCTATTGTATTACATATCCCATTCAATAAAATCAGAGAAATAAAAACAGGAAAGCAAGTCCTTACAATTTTCAAATCAACTCTTACGATGGTTGTTGTTCATAATGATCAAGAAATTTTCTCTACACGGGGAAACAAGGAGGACTTTTCTAGGTTGAAGTCGTTTTTGGAAAATGTGAATGAAGAAGTAATTCTTGCTAAATAATAACGTGCTTTTTAAGAAAGGATTTGGTTGTGTATATAGAAAGTACGTTAGACGTATAGAAAGTACG
This sequence comes from Priestia sp. AB, assembly GCF_028369225.1. Classification (NCBI taxonomy): domain Bacteria; kingdom Bacillati; phylum Bacillota; class Bacilli; order Caryophanales; family Bacillaceae; genus Priestia; species Priestia sp. AB. Next base: position 14,536 of record NZ_JAQMYN010000003.1, on the reverse strand, counting down.
TTAGACGTATAGAAAGTACGTTAGACGTATAGAAAGTACGTTAGACGTTAGGATGCTATTTCAGTTCAGAGAGAGGTGGTAATTATGCGTAAAAGAGATAAAGGGTTTTGGATAGTTTACCTTGTGTTTGCAATTATTATGCTATTAATCTACAAATATATACCGGCTGAAAACGGATTTCTCGTTATTGTTTTGTTTCCTCTAATTTATTGGTTCATCTACGAATTTATATTAAGGCCTAAGAAAAGAAGAAGCAATGGTTAAGGAGGGGCGATTTGCTTGTTTTGGAATTATCTTAACATGTCAACAGGACTTATAATAGCTTTAGCAAACATTTTTAATTCTGCATTCCAAGGAAGTATGCGTTGGATTATGGTTGGGTGTGGTTTGTTGATTTTTATATACAATTTAATAGTAACTTTTGATCAAAAAAAATGAAGCGATTAATCAAAATAAAGAACAGAGCTAACTAAAAGTCTCGTGGAGAACAAGTTCATTTTAAGCAAAATTTAATGAAGAGGGACATTTCGAAAAGAAGTATAAACATTTACCTAGTAGATTGCCAAGAAATTTTAGCTTCTAGATTCTATATAAGTAAAAGGGTTATCGAGATTGAAAGGAAGAGATTGAAATAAAAATTAAAAAAACAAAGTTATTAAACATATTAGGACTTTTATTAATAATGAGCGCTACGCTTTATCCAGCTGGCTACATAAAATCACTTTATACTTTCATAGCGCTATATGGTGTAGGTATGACTTTAATTTTAACTGTAGGAATTGTATCTAGAAAAAGGCGTTAATTGTTTTAGGGAGTTTAAAGTACTTAAATTTACTTTTTTTATAGGTGAGGTAACGAAGATTCTGGAGTGAAAATTTTATAGGAAAGAGGGAAGAAATGGACGTTCAAAAGGTAGCAAACTTATTTTTGATTTTTGTCTTAATTGCAGCAGGCATTTCCTTGGTAATTGGCTTTGTTGTTGCTGTGAGAAGTACAAACTATAAGAAGGGATACATAAGTACTTTTATATCCAGTGTTTTCTTTTTAATACTTATTGTGAGCTGGTATGATAAAGCATCTTCAAACGTTTTTATGGGGACAATACCTTGGATTTTAAATGTTATTGCCGTCGTTATTGTGTTACCACTGTACGTGTTAGTTGCTCGCTTTATATTTAAAAAGGTTACAAAAGGACAAAAAGGAACAAAAGAAAAGATTATTGGTTAAATTACTTTCTTTCATCGTTTTTTCTAATCTTCACGATTTTAAATAAATGAAGATACACAAAATCTTTTTTTATCAATATCCTGTTAGAGAAAGTGATTGATATCATTTTCTGTAAAGGAGAGAACGTCTATGATTAAAGTTAACCAACAAATTGTAAAAATAAGTGATCTAAATAATAGTTCGTTAACGAAAGAAAAAGCAGACATTTTAAAACAGATGGATGCCTATAGGGAAGTGTATGAGTATGCTACATTTGACCAGCTTGATTTTGATGTATCTGTTAAATTACAAATTATTGAATCGTCTGTGTTGCTGCGCAAAAGCGGCGCCAAGTTTGCTACATTTGCACGTTCTAGGTGTAACGAAAAGTATTGGAAAAGAACCGATAACGGAGGATTTCAGCTACTGCCTACCGTTTCTCCTCATCAGGCCATCGATGATATTTTTTACAACGGACACGAATATGCGTTTGAGTGCGCGACGGCTGTTATCATCATCTTTTACAAAGCTGTATTAAATAATATTGGAAAAGCAAACTTTAACAGGCTTTTTGCTGATCTTTACTTACACGATTGGCAATATGATGAAGATCTTGAGCTTCATGGTTATAAAGGATCTGACTACTTGCCCGGAGACTGTGCGTATTTTAAAAATCCTGATTATAATCCTGATACTCCCCAGTGGAAAGGTGAAAACACAATTGTATTAGATGAAACTCTATATTTTGGTCATGGAATTGGAATTACGACGCGGGAAAGGATTATTGAAGTGTTAAATTTAAAGAGAAAAGATGATGCAAAGCAATCAGCTTACCTGTCAGATGAAATTGTCAGGCTTCACACCGCTCACCTCAGTTATTTTGCAGTTAGATACGAACCCGTTGTTTGGTACGACAGAAACAGCGCTATTATTTCCACTATTGGGTCGATTACGTATGTAGCTTGATTGATCAAAGTTTTGATACTTTGGTCTTTTTTTGTAAAAAGGAAAGAATTACATGAAAGTAAATTTGAGAATTCAAAAGGATTTTATGTATAAAAGAAGAATCCATTTAATACACAGGTCTTAAAACTAAAAGGAAAGGAGGAGATTCCCATTAAAAATCGTGATAAAAGACGCAAGAGAAAACGCGGCGCATTAAAAGATTATCTGAAAAATAAGCTTGGTCAGCTAAAACCGAAGCCAAACAAAGGACCTGTCTCAAATTTGAAGTCTTCTGCTTAAAACATCCCCCTAGTTTTTATATAGGGGGATGTTTCTTTTGAATTTTCTTTTATTTTAAGGTTTAAATGTTATGAGTGGCATTTAAGGGTTAATTTGTGCACAATAGACATTGAATAGTTTATCTAATACGACAACGTAAGGAGAGATTAGACGATGGAAAACATGATTTTAAAACATATGGACGTTGTAAGAGGAATTACGATTAGTACCCTCGAAAAAACAACAGAAGAGGCAGCGAACATCACACCAAAAGGATTCAATAACAATATCCGCTGGAATCTTGGACACATTGCCTTTATTCAAGAAAAACTTGTGTTTGGCTTAGCTGGTGAACCGATGCAAACGCCAGAGAGTTATGAAAGCTTTTTCGGCGCAGGAACAAAACCTGCCGATTGGACAGAGGCTGCTCCTTCTCTTGAAGAAATTGCGAAGGTGTTGAAAGATCAAGCACATCGTATTAAAGAGTTCATGCCCCAGCAGTTTGATAAACAGTTAATCACACCTTTTACAAACAAAGCCGGCATCAACTTTACAACAGTTGGCGAAACGTTTTTATTCAGCTTCTATCACGAAGCGATGCATGTAGAAACGATTAAGCAAATTGGGAAAGCTGCAGCTGCACAATAAGAAAATAAAAAAGAATAAATCACATATTCTTTATAACTATTTTACATAGTGCCTATGCATATACTGATCTATACAGCGCATAAGATGTAACATGAGCTGCTTTTCCTAATGCAGTTCGCAAGGAGGTGACAACGTGAAATTTCTTTCAGGTTTAACGACTCTTCTTGTGATTTTAGGCGGTTTAAATTGGTTGGCTGTAGCATTAGGCGTGAATGTAGTAGAAGAGCTATTTGGCTCTTGGGATTGGTTAGTAACAACGATTTATTGGTTAGTTGGCCTGTCTGCTCTTTATCAAATTTTTGATAAGTTCTTCGGAACGGGAGCGAGTGTCAAAAGCAAAGCGCTATAATAAATATTATTTTTTATTATCTCTTTAGGGAGTTTGAATGTATATTCAAACTCCCTTTTTCATGGATAAAAGACGTGACAACTTTACAAAATACGGTAAAATAAGGTAATAACCAAAAAATAGGAGGGATGAGATGGAGCTTTGGGGTGTAGTACCTATCTTAGTGTTTGGAGTTCTTTATATAGGAATCATTGCTGGTATTATAGCTGTTATCGTTATAGTGTTAAAGCGAATGAAAGAGAGAAATCAATATTTACGTGAAATACGGGATGAACTGAGAAATCAAAACAGAGCAACTATAGCAGAAAATAAAGAATAAAAGAGGGTTTAATAGATGAAGAAAAGTGTACTTCCTATATTTTTTATCGTAAATCTTTTTTTTATTTACTGTTTATTATTTAATCAAGGATACATCTTTCAGCTAAAGAATCTACCTTACATATGGGCTATTTATTTACTTCTTGGCACCTGTTTAGCTTTTTATTATATGCTGCGATACAAACAAAAAAAAGACGGACAGGTGTTGCTTTCAATCGGCATTTTAACTACAAGCATTAGTTCACTTGGCTGTTTAGGTTTCTTTTACTTCTTTTATCACGCAATGGGCGGATAAGAGAGAGCACCACAAGCAGGGACTTCAGTGAAAGTCTCTGCTTTTTATATTTGGATCTATTGTATAATAGAAAAAAAGAAATGAATGCAGGAGGGGAACTATGCGAATTGTTTCGCTTTGTCCAAGCAATACAGAACTAATAGCGTATTTAAAATGTGAGCATTTGCTTGTAGCAATTGATGATTATTCCGATTGGCCGCAGTCTATTCAAGGTCTGCCGCGTTTAGGTCCCGATTTATCTATTAATATGGATGCGGTGGAAGAAGCTAAACCCGATTTAGTCCTAGCATCACTAAGCGTTCCTGGAATGGAGCGAAATATTGAAGAACTAAAAAAACGAAAGCTTCCTTATATCGTATATAATCCTAATTCGCTAAAAGATATCCGTCAAAATCTACAGGATTTAGGTCAGCGATTAAACATTGAAACAAAAGCAGCTGAACTGTTAAAGCGTTATGATCAGTTTCTTTCTACATATAAAGGGATTGCAAATCAAATTGACGAAAAAGCCACTGTATACTGGGAATGGTGGCCAAAACCTGTCTTTACTCCTGGCAAAGCAAACTGGCTGACTGAAATTAGTGAGTTAGCGGGAGGAGAAAATATATTTGCTGATCATAAAGAAGCAAATGTACAGAGTGATTGGGAAGAAGTGCTTAAACGAAATCCACTTCATGTGTGTTTGGCTTGGGTGGGCGTACAGACAAACAAAGTGAATCCAAAGATTTTACACAAGAGACCGAACTGGTCTGACATGTCTGCCATAAAAGAACATCGCGTATACGTACTAGAAGAATGGCTGTATTGTCGTCCTTCACCTAGGTTGCTGTTAGGGTTAAAAAAACTCGCGCCGCTCCTTCATCCAGATACGTTTCCTGTATTTGACGGCAAGGATCCCTTACTATAAGAAAAAGGAGCGATACATATGAAAGATATAAAACAAATAAAACATACCATTCAACACCGCTATCCTTTTTTACTTGTTGACCGCATCTTAGAGCAAGAAGAAGGAAAGCTTGCGATAGGGATTAAACAAGTAACAGCAAATGAACCTTTTTTCAAAGGCCACTTTCCCGACTATATGGTAATGCCAGGGGTACTTATTGTCGAAGCTCTTGCTCAGCTCGGTGGATTTGCCATGGCTGCGGATGACCAACAAAAAGGAAGACTTGCTTTTTTAGCAGGGATAGACGAATGTCGTTTTAAGCGTCAAGTAAGGCCTGGAGATACACTGCGTTTAGAATTTGAGGTTCTGAAGCAGCGTGGAAAGATTGTAAGAGGAAAAGGAAAAGCATTTGTAGATAGCGAGTTAGCTTGTGAAGCGGTCATTACTTTTGCCCTTGATATATAATACAAACCAGGATAAAGCGTATTGAAGGAAACCGCCTTATGGCATAAGGACGTTTTTTTTGTAAATACCTTAGTCAAACTTCCTTTTGATGAAAGAAGAAACGGGGTATAGAAGAAAAAAGGGAGAGGGGAGAATGCGGTGAGAACATTAACGGAAGTTGTTGTACTACTCACACTATTGGGTACCTATATAGGCATCTCACTACTTGTCTACAAACGGAAAAGAACGAACCCGTTTTTCTACAGCATTTACTTTTATTTAGCTACCAGCGTCATTTTGATTTGCTTGGTTATCTTTTGGCTTCAGCTTCGTTTTGGACTCACTGATAAGCAAGTAGGAGGATTGCTTATCAGTGTGGTTGCATTCTTTTTACTTATTTATGGGTTGTTAAAAACAAAACAGAAAGACAGGTAGCCGATGCTATCTGTTTTTATTTATATTCATGTTATATATTTTTATCAATTGTAGTGTCAATTGAATGGATCTCTTCATATACTAAAGATAACAGCTTTCTTTTGCAGGTTAGTTGACATCGTAGCTTATAACTCGCTATTCTTTTGATAATTCATTTTGTGAAAGGAAGTGGACCTATGGATGCATCCCGTATTATAGCTAAGTTAGAAAATAGGATACCAACAATTCTTGGGATGGAGCAGTTTTCTCGCTTCGGTATTCTTGTTCCGCTTATTGAAAAACAAGGGGAACTGCATGTTTTATTTGAGGTAAGAGCGCTCGATTTACGAAGACAGCCCGGAGAAATTTGTTTTCCAGGAGGGCGTGTCGAGAAGACAGATGCAGACGAAAAAGAAACGGCTATCCGTGAAACATCCGAGGAGTTAGGGATTACGCCTGAATCTATTCAGCAAGTACAAGCTTTAGATTATATTGTTTCTCAATTCGGAACAATCATTTATCCTTATGTAGGTTTTATTGATGAGTTGCTTGAACTTCGACCGAATCCTTCGGAAGTAGCAGAAGTATTTACCGTGCCTCTTTCTTTTTTTCAGCGTACCGAACCTGATATACACAATATCCATTTCAGAGTAGAACCCGAACATAATTTTCCTTATGACGCGATTATTGGTGGTGAAAATTATAATTGGCAAACAAGAGAGATGGAAGAACATTTTTATTACTATGAAGATCGAGTCATATGGGGACTGACAGCAAAAGTGATTTATCATTTAATACATGTACTAAATGATAAATAAAAAGCAGCGAATACGGATTCGCTGCTTTTTTATATTAAATAGATTGAATAGCCTCTGCGATAGGCGTATCGCCTGAAACTAAGTCAAAAGAACGTCCGAATGTATGATCTTCACTTAGCGTTTCCACTACCACACGCGCTACATCTTCGCGAGGAATGGATCCGCGCTCTTTGTTCTCTCCAGCATCTACACGTCCTGTTCCTGGTTCGTTTAACAATCCGCCTGGTCGAACAATTGTATATGTTAATCCGCTTGCTTCTAAGATTTTATCTGCATAATGTTTGGCTACATAGTAAGGAATTAGTGAAGTATTCCAGTTTTCACGGTGATGTGCTTGAAGTGCGCTTACCATGACAAATCGTTTAATACCTAAATCTTCTGCAGCTTCCATCGCTTTTACCGCACCGTCTAAATCAATTAAAAGTGTCTTATCATGGCCTGTATTTCCGCCTGATCCTGCGCTAAAGATAACGGCGTCACAGCCTTTCATCACTTCCTTAATTTCATGTACAGTGCCTTCTAAGCTTGCAAAAGCCGTTTCGATACCTCTTGCCTCAAGTTCTTTTGCTTGTTCTTCTTTACGAACCATCGCACGTACAGTGTGCACATCACTTTCATTCAAAATGTTTATAATATGTTTGCCTACTTGACCATTCGCACCAATTACAAGAACTTTCATGTCTAAATTTGCTCCTTTCAAATCCAAATGCTTATATATAATTGTTTCATATTCATTCTTTTCATTCAATAAATGAGCTCAAAATCCGGTGAATAAGGGGAAAGTAAGAAAATATATTAAAAAAACGAAAAACAAGAAATAAAAACTAATTTACAAACAAAAAAAGGAAAAAAATAGTTCGTTAAACCCAGTGTCTGAACTATTTAAATTTTGTAAAATTTTCTCAAACCCTTGGTAATACAACACTTCTTAAAAACAGTATCTCTTTTAACATTTCCCGATACAACCTATATAAACACATTTTGATAATTTTAAACTTTTACTTCGGAAAAATTTTTTGTTATTATGTTTTAGTCATTAAAATATTCATAAACGAAATATTTAGTCCGAGCGGACAAAGGAGAGGATAAAATGAACACATTACAATACTTAGTCGCAGAACGTGCAGAGATTTCTCCTCAACATGAAGCACTAGTTGAACATAATGAACGTTATACATTTAATGAATTTCATGAAAAAGTAAATCAATTGTCTCATTACTTCTTAGAGAAAGGAATTCAAAAAGGAGATCGTATTGGTGTTTTAGCTCATACAAGCATTGCCTACCCAGTCGTTACAATGGGGATTTTACAAGTGGGAGCAGTCGTTGTTCCATTAAGTAAGAGCATGACGCCTTATGAGCTTGATAGCATTATTACGAGCGGACAGTTAAAAGCGATTATCCACCACAATGAATTTACGTCTGTATTAGAAAAAGCGGAACAAACGGATGGGCTTAGTTTTATGTTAAAAATTGAGGATGCAAAAGAATTTACAACTCAATTCTCAGCGTATAACACAAACACACCAGAAGCACTTCCTGAAGTACTTCCTGAAGATCTAGCATTGATGATGTTCACATCAGGTACAACAGGTAAGTCAAAAGGATGTATGATTGCACACGGATCGGTAAGTGCCTTTTTAAATTCTGGCGGACAGGAAAAACGTGCAAATATTGATAAAAACATGCGCTATTTGTTTGTTCATCCATTCTTCCACATGAGTTCGATGAGCATTTTATTTATGTGCATTAACACAGGAAACACAATGGTATGTTCTGAAGAAACAGATCCAGCTAAAGTAATTGAGGTAATTGAAAAAGAAAACATTAAAATGCTGTTTGCACTACCACCTGCATTAAAATACATTGTAGAAGAGCTTGAAAAAGGAGATCACTATGATTTCCCTCTAAAACTTGCTGTGTCAGGCGGAACAAAAGTATCAGAGTCTTTAATTGAACAATATGATCGTAACGGAATGATTTTAGCTCAAGGGTACGGAAGCACAGAAGCTTGGATTATCAGTTCATGGCATCCTCAAATGGGATGGAAGAAAGTAAGCTCTGCTGGAAAACCTGCTCCACATGTGGAAGTTAAAATTGTAGATCCGGATACACGTCAAGAAGTACCAACTGGAGAAAAAGGTGAAGTACTCGTACGAAGCCCTTATCTTTTCAAAGGCTACTGGCAAAACGAAGAAGCAACAAACGCTGTCTTACAAGATGGCTGGTTAGCGATGGGCGATGCAGGTCGATTAGATGAGGACGGATTTCTTTACATTGAAGGACGCTATAAAGATGTAATTGTATATGGAGGAGACAACATCTACCCAGATCAAGTAGAAGAAGTTGTCCTAGCAGCAGATGGGGTGTTAGAAGCGACAGTTGTCGGCATGCCTGATGATGTGTACGGCGAAGTTCCATATGCATTTGTTGTTAAACAAGAAACATCTGCTTTAACTGAAGAAGATGTAGTGAACTTCTGTAAAGAACGATTAGCACTATATAAAGTGCCAACTATTGTATTTGTTTCATCACTTCCTAAAAACAGCGTAGGGAAAGTGTTGAAAAACGAAGTAAAAAAACAAGCCTTAGCACATGCATAATAAAAAAGCGGCCTTTATAGCCGCTTTTTTTATATTTATTGCTGTAATTTTTGAGATATTTTTTTCATAATGTGAAAGTATTGATCTCTTTCTTCTTCTGATAAGTGTGAAAGTAAATCTGACCAAAAATCGACACGAGTAGCTTGCAATATTTCGACAACTTTTTCGCCTTTTTCCGTCAACTCCACCCACACGCTTCGGCGGTTTTGCTTTTTATAAATACGATTCACAAGCTCATCATCTTCTAATTGATTTAATACAATGGTGATAGCCCCAGGTGAGAGTCCAAGTACTTTTGTGATATCGCTAACAATACAGCTTTTTTTATCGTGAATGGTCTTTAAGATTGCCTCTTTTGTTGAAGTTAAATGGTAGGGAAGCAAATCATATTTCTCACCGATTACGGTGTTTTTATATTTTAAAAGAGCTTCTTTTACATGATCTATACTTTCTAGCTGATGACTAATCTCTTCTTTGCTATAACGTTCAGTCAAGCGTAAATCCTCCTCATAAAACAAATTCCATTTTTACCATTATACCATGTATAATGCCCATAGAAAAATGAACAACATCGCGGAAATTGTCAGAAAAATTTTAAAATAATTACCATAATTCGTTAAAAAATCCTTGTTTTCGTGCTATTATATATAAGAATAGTAATAACAGGAAACGCATACAACATTTGTTTTCTATTGAGTTCATAAGAAAAAATGGGGTCTATGAACATCATTCCGCTTTACCTCATGTGTTGAACAAAGAAAAAAATATAAAAAATGGTGATTATTCACTTTGGCAGATCGTCTTTTATAAGATGTTTGTATAAAATGAATGTATACATATTTTTATAGAAAAAACATATTGAGGTAAAGCCGAGATATGGGGGGATTCAATTACATGAAGAAAGTCTTAGGGGCGCTTTTGCTTGGCGCGACAATTGTTAGTGCGTTTATTGCGTACAGCATGTATACCAATCATTCTGCAAAGCAAACAGCCGCGATAGAACAAAAACAAGCAGCGAAAAAAGCAGAAAAAAAGACTGAGAAAAAGAAAAAACCAGTCCTTAAAGTCGAAGACCTGACGTATCAGTTGAAAGATTCCCGTACAGCACAAGTAATGAAAGAATTCAAGCCGGTTCATTACAAGGATAAAGACATATACGACCAAGAAATTAAGCAATTATCGTCTGAACTGGCAAAAGGGATCGACACGCCTATGCAAAACATAAAAATGGATGCAAATGGATCGTTAACCGGCGGGTCCAAACAAATCATTTTAAAAGAAGCAGAGCTTGTTAAAAATCTGCAGAACTTAAATACGAAACAATTGGATGTGAAGGTTCCGATTTACGAAACCGCTCCAAATGTAACGGCAGCATCTGCTCAAGGGATCGCTGATGTATCGTTAGCTTCGTATTCTACACGTTTTCGTCCAAGTGATATAAGTCGAAACAGAAATGTTCAGCTATCCGCAGAAGCGATTAACAACGTTGTATTAGGTCCTGGAGATTCATTTTCTTATAATCAAACAGTTGGGGAGCGCACAGCAGAAAGAGGCTATCAGCCTGCTCCTGAAATCATCAACAAACAGCTGGTGATGGGAATTGGCGGAGGGATCTGCCAAACATCTTCTACGCTATTTAATGCTATTGACGGCGCTGGTCTTCAAGTGACAGCTAGGTCTCACCATTCAAAACATGTAGGTTATGTACCGGCAGGAAGAGATGCAACCGTATCGTGGGGAGGACCTGATTTTAAGTTTACAAACAACAAAGATTACCCTGTCATCATTAAAGCGTACGCAAACGTAAATACCGGTGTTTTAACGGTGGATGTTCGTACTTCACAGCATGCTATCTAATAAAAAAAGACGTATCCTAACAGATACGTCTTTTTTTTTATTTATTATGCTTTTTGTTGCTCGCGTTCACGAAGTTCCACACGTCGAATTTTACCTGAATTAGTTTTTGGCAATTCATCAATAAATTCAATTACGCGAGGATACTTGTAAGGTGCAGTTAGAGCCTTTACGTGATTTTGCAGCTCTTTAATAAAACCTGGATCTGTTGTTTTTACATGATCGACAAGAACAACATACGCTTTTACAACATGGCCGCGATCAGCATCTGGGCTAGCTATAACGGCACATTCTTTCACCGCTGGATGCTTAATTAATGCATCTTCAACTTCAAATGGCCCAATTGTATAGCCGGAACTGATAATGATATCATCTCCGCGTCCTTGGAACCAGTAATAGTTCTCTTCATCTTTAGAAGCGCGGTCACCTGTTAAATAGTAGTTTCCTTTATACGTTTTCTCAGTGCGCTCCATGTCTTTATAGTAGTGCTTGAAAAGAGAAGGAAGGTCTCTACGAACGGCAATATCTCCAACTTCTCCAGGCTCACAAGGTTCGCCGTCTTCATTAATGATTTCTACAAATCCTTCAAGCATCGGTTTACCCATTGAACCAATCTTTGTTTTTACACCTTTTAATGTACCGATTAAAAGAGTATTCTCTGTTTGACCGTATCCATCACGTACTTGAATATTAAAATATTTTTTAAACACATTAATCACTTCTTCGTTTAGCGGTTCTCCGGCAGATACAGCGCTATGAAGGTGAGACAGGTCAAAACGTTCAAGCTCATCAATTTTAGCCATAAAGCGGTACTCTGTTGGCGTGCAGCACAGTACGTTTACTTTTTCATCCTGTAAAATTTCTAAAAACTTTTTAGGTTCAAAACGTCCGTTATAGATAATGCCTGTTGCACCTTGTCCAAGTACAGATAAAAACGGGGTCCAAATCCATTTTTGCCAACCAGGACCTGCTGTTGCCCAGACCGTATCGCCTTTTTTAATATTTAACCATTCAGCAGCTGCGATACGAAGGTGAGCATAAGCCCATCCATGAGTATGAACAACGCCTTTTGGCTGTCCTGTTGTACCAGATGTATAAGGAAGGAATGCCGTATCATCCTTAGTTGTTTTAGCTGCTTGGAACTGTTCTGATGCATCAACCGCAAGTGACTCTAAGCGCGTCCATGACGTAACATCAGCACCAAACGTAATTTTATGTTGTAGAGAAGTAGGGAAGTTTTCAATCTTATCGATCTCATTGCAGAAAGGATGGTAAGAAATAATCGCTTTTGCTTCAGCGTGATGTAAACGATATTGGATATCTTTTGCGCGTAATAGTTCTGAAGAAGGAATTACAATAATACCTGCTTTTAAGCATGCTAAGTAAATAGCGTACGATTCAATAAGGCGAGGTGCAATAACCAAGACATGATCGCCTTTTGTTAAACCTAGCTCTGTTAACCCGTTTGCCACTCTATTGGCTTTTGCTAACAGCTGGTTATATGTAATTTCCTCACGTGCACCGTCAGCGTCCTGCCACTTTAACGCAAGCTGATCGGATGCATGTTTTTCAATTTCCTCTGTTAAGTTGTAATGTTCACTTGGAACTAAATCTTTTAGTTGAATCATAAAAACGACTCCTTATATTATAGATATCAATGATTTTTTATCATTACTATTATTATATTACTAACTATTAGTACTTGCTACTAATTTGTTTTGGGTTTTAGTAAAAAGCAAAAAAAGACCCGCTTATCTTATTAAGACAGCGGGTATAACGTATGTTATTTAAATAAGCTCCATTTTGTATGAATAGGTACTAGCTCTTCTTCAGACTCGTCCTCTTCGTATAAACCACGTTCTTTTAAATACTCCACAAAATATAAGTCTGCTTCCTTACGTTCATCATAAGGCTTGATCGATAAAACAAACCCTACTTTATGCTGATCTTCATTTTCAACGCCTGAGAGATACGCTTTTACATTATGCTGCAAGAAAAGCTCTTTAGCAGGAATAATTAAGTCTTTAACGAACTTCGACAGCAATTCCAGCTCAAACTCGAAGGTGAACTTAGCAATTTTTTCTAGATCTGCAAATACCACGCCGATAAAGCTCGTATTATGTATTTCGTAGTCTTTCGTTTTTTCATCCCACTCAATATGTCCGATTTCCTTTAAGTAATTAATAAAATACCCAATGCCTTCATTGCGGCCAAAAGGCTGTTTAGAAAGGACTAAACCAATCTTCTTGTACTTAGGAAGATACACGCATGAGATAGCGGCTTCAACTTTATGCTGTTGAAATAAGTGCGTTGCCCCTTGAAGCAATGCATCTAAGACATGATGGGTAATTTTCATTTGCTTACGAGGAAAGTGATATTCATTGCGTGCTAATTCATCTGTATCAGCAAACGTTGCTCCAATAAAGCCTGTATTGGATAGGGTAGGAGGGAGCTTCTTTCTTTTTCTTTTTCGTACCGTCATTCAAAAACACTCCTTGTGATCATCAATACGATAAAAATAAAACGAACATACGTTCTTATTTAATGATACAAAAAATGTGTCGAAAAGTAAAGAGAAGTTAACGGAGAATTTTAAATTTTATAATAAAAGTAACTAAGGTTTGTAAAACGTAGCGGTTAGTAGAAGTTAAAGAGGAGAGGGGGAGCAAAAAATAAAAGGCTGCAGATGAAAAGCATCCACAGCCTTTTATATATTCATTAACGAGCTTCTGTTAAAGCTACCATATCTTCATCATCTAAATCGATATCTACGTGACAATCCATTGTATGAATTGTTTTATCTTCATGATTTCCATAATAAATTGTAATGTTCATGAGTATCGCTCCTTTAAAACTGGATAATAACATCCAATTTATACCGTCATCTATTTGTTTAATATTATACCCGATGAAAAAGGAAACTACAACTAAAATCACTAAAAAGCTGATAAGAAAGGGGTTTTCAGTGATTTTAACAAGAAACCAGATAGAATAAAAATACTAATTGATGTATTTTATTACAGAAAATACGAGGTTTTCACTTTTGTGAATGAATAAAAATCCATTTAATGCAAACATATGTACTAAATGAAAAATATACGTTCTGTAGCAAATAAATCCTTAAAAGATTAAACGTAAACAGATTTTATCAATTTGCAAAGAGTTCATTGAGAATAAGATGAGAAAAAATAAATGAGTGTAAAATCTAAATTCTACAAATAAACTCATCATTTTTCAGAATCTATAAAATCTAAGTCGAACTGATCAAACCGAGAAACAATCTGGTGAAATCAATATGCATTCTATAAAATCATATCCGCATTTGTTCTAATTGAACAAATCTTGCTGGTAACTAGTTTAGTGAGTTAAATCAAATAAACACAAACCCTATCTCATTTTTAAATTCCGTCTCACTATCATAAGTATACTTTTAAAATGAGACATAATTTTCGTTTTATCTATTGGTTCCTAGAATATA
>NZ_JAQMYN010000029.1:0-21292 GCF_028369225.1 Priestia sp. AB | reverse complement strand
AGTATTATGTAAACCTGTTTTGTATATGATATTCATATTTAATTTCTATAAAAAGGGTAGTTTGCTTAGATAACTTCTGTTAAATTAAAGTAATTAAGGTATATAAAGTTATGTAAGGGGCATTTCATGAAGAAGAAAAGTGGTTTAAAATCATTTTGGAATCTTAGTATTATCGCAACTATAATTTTTGCTTTTATTCCAAAGGTTGGTATTAGGATTGAAGGACCTTATCATTATTTTGGCTTTCCTGCTGATTGTTTAATATATTATAAAGGTCCAAGATTAACTCCTGATATAATAGGCATCGTATTTAATATTGCTTTCTTTTATTTTGTTTTCTTTATTTTAAACAAAATATTTAACAAGATTTTAAGAAGTACCATAAGGTAATGAGGAAAGGAGCACATTAAGTGCTCTTTTTGGTTCTTGTAATTTTGATTATGGTAACTAGATTTGTATATAGTATCCATTATAAAATTAAGTTAAAATATTCATTGTATGTAATTAAATTCATAATAGTAAGGGGCAAGTTGCTTGTTAAAATTTATAGAAAAAGGTTTCTCCTATGGATTGATCTTAGGAGTATCATTAGGTGTTTTAATAGTTCCATATAAAGAGGTTGTATCGGTAGATGATAGTACAACAGAAACAACATATTTAAATCTTATTGATTTTATTATTCCTCTAATTCGCTTTAGTGTGGTTATAGCTTTACTCGGAGCAGCAATAGGATTTTTCCTTTACCAACGTAGAAAAAAGAGCTTGGACTAATAAGTTTAAGCTCTTTTTTGTGCCTAGAACGAACCTTATGTAAACTAGGTCTGTATACGATATACATGATTTTAGCGTCTCTTTTTATCATGATCTTTTTGAGTGTCTTTTATTGTTTTAGCCATAGCGAAGAATATTATTAATACTATAATGAGCCCAAGTATAATTCCTCCAAACAATAGGATTACCCCTTCCTAACTTCCTATTTTTGTTAATTATATCATATAGGTTAATAAGGAGTTCTATGTCGTTTAGGTGCCGATAAAATCCATTATGGTAATTATAAATGTACGACCCATACATGAGATAATAAGCATAGAAAACGTTAAAGGAGAAACGGCTTTGAAGATAGAGAAACGGAGATTCGCAGAGAAAGCGTTAAAGCATTTACTTGTTGGTAGTCAAATGGATGGAATAAAGTTCGCGTCTGAGGTTTCCGCCATTTCGTTGATCTTTACTTACTATGATCGAACAGAAAATGATGCATTCATTTTAACAATTGAAACAGCCTGGACAGTATACGACGAGGTTCCACTTGTCTATCCATCTTTGGAGAAAGAAGTCCCCACACATACTGAAGAACAGCACTTTAAGCATATTTGGGATGTAAAGAGACAAAAAATAGTGGATGTACATTTAGGTCATCGGTCGCCTCATCTTATTATTTTGTTTGAATCAGGTAGTGTTTTGTTTGTAAATGGTCATGATACGAACTATGAATGTTGGCAACTAGGTGATCATTGGGGAGGAAGTGACAATGAGTGGCTTTTAGTTGCCGTTCCAGGAGATGATATAGCTGTTTGGTCTCCTGAACACTTTGAATAAATCCCCAGAATACCCGTTATGTAAATTAAGTTTATTTATTATATACAAATAAAAGAGGATCTCAAGAAGATCCTCTTTCGTTACATGATAATAGTAGTTCCCACTGTTACAAAGGACAAACCAATTAATATGGTTAAGCTTTTGATTATACGCCACGGAGATTTACTTAATAATCTAAATAAAAATTCAAATTCAAAGTAACCACTTACTCCGATAGGAATCTGGTTTTTATAATCTTTTTTCTCCATCTTAAATAATGAAGAATACAGAATAAAAACCCCCCAACTAATAGCTAATATCCCTATAAATGTTCCCAATCCTTTCACCTCTAATTTCAAATGGTTAAATTAATATTTTATGGGTTTTTATTACATATAAAGTATACTATGCTTGTTTTCAATTTTAAATATTTATTGGTTTCACATTTATTTTTTTCGTTCCTATATCGCACAATATGTTAACAGAAAAGCTAGAACGAATATATTTTAAAATATAAATTTAAATATTTACTAATTTATGTAATAATTGTATATGTTTATTTCATAAATTAGGAGAATTTTTACATGGACACTAAGTTTATTCGAGGTACGTTCTTTTTAACTGCCTCCACTCTTATTTCTAAGATATTAGGTTTTATCTACATCATTCCCTTTACTGCATTAGTAGGTAACTCGGGCTATGCATTATATAAGTACGCCTATGGCCCCTACACATTAATGTTGAGTATCTCTACCATGGGCCTCCCACTTGCTGTTTCCAAATTTGTATCAAAGTACAATGGAATGGGAAATTATCGTGCAGGACAAGATTTATTAAAGTTTGGACTTTATCTCATGATTTTTACAGGGATGTTATCCAGTATTATTCTATATTCACTTGCACCCTTTTTGGCAGAAATGGTCATAAGTAAACATGATTCAACAGGAAATAAACTAGAAGACGTTATATATGTGATCAGGTTAGTCAGTTTTGCTCTTCTAATTGTCCCTCCAATGAGTCTCTTGAGAGGATACTTTCAAGGAAATCAATCGATGGGACCCTCTGCTCTAAGTACGATTTTAGAACAAGTGGTAAGAGTAATTTTTATCGTTCTGGGTGCTTATATTGTTATCAAATTTGGTCATAGTGTGACAGAAGCTGTAGGCATTGGTACATTTGGAGCATTTGTTGGGGCCATAGCTGGCTTAGGCTTTCTAATATTTATTTATCATAAGCGCCGCAGCCTAATAAAAAAGCAAGTAACAGACAGCGATTCTAATCAAAGAATCAAGCCTTTACCAATGTTTAAAGAGTTAATTAGCTATGCTATCCCCTTTGTCCTTGTTGGACTAGCAATACCTATTTATCAAAACATTGATACATTTACGATTAACGTATTATTTCAATCTATAGGGTACAAACAAGATCAAGCTGAGAGTATTAATTCAGTAATTGGTCTTGCTCAGATATTAGTTATGGTCCCTGTATCTCTAGCCACTGCATTTGGAATGTCTTTGCTTCCAGGCATTACTTCTTCTTACGTAAAAGGCAATTTAAAAGAAGTTAAAGAAAAGATGAATAAAACATTTCAAATCTTAATGTTCTTTACGTTACCTGCAGCCATTGGTCTATGTTTACTAGGAAAGCCAATTTATATCATGATCTTTGGTGTGAATAATAGTCCAGTTTTAGGTGGTGTTATCCTTCAATGGTACGCTCCGATGGCTATCTTATTTGCTTTGTTTACAGTAACTGCTTCTATTCTTCAAGGTATTAACCAACAGAAGAAAGTGATTATCGGCATGTTTTTAGGAATTGTTATTAAACTTATTTTAAACTTTATTTTGCTTACTACCTTTAAAGAAGTTGGTCCCGTTCTTGCTACATACGGAGGATACACGGTTTCGGTTTTATATAATTTCTACCTTATAAAAAAAGCGATTAATTACAAGTTGTTTCCTTTAGTACGAGCACTTGCTTTACCTGTCTCGTTAGTAATTGTAATGTCACTAGTCGTATTAATAGCGAACTATCTTGTAACGAATTATTTAGCAGCGAAACTTAGTATGTATCATTTAGCTATTACTACATCTCTATTCTGTGTCTTTGTGGGGGGAATTGTATATATAGGAATGAGTTTAAAAACAAAAACGTTAAGAGAGGTCTTGGTAAGAAGGAAAAATGCATAAACAAGCGTCTCTGAAAGGAAAGAATAATGGATAAAATAAAAAAGGTTTTAGTGTTATTTTTAGCTATCCTTATATCAACCATTATAGTACTCTCCGTTATCTTTATTAACTGGGAGCATATCTTTGGTGACACCCGACCTATAGCAAATGCTAAAGCGATGTACCAATTAGAATTTAAAGATAAGGATATAGCTGAAACAACAGATGTTGATAATAACATTATGTATGTAGTACCTAAAGGACATTTAGATACGTACATCGAAATGATGATAGAGAAAGGGTACACTTTAACAGAAAAAGATGATAAACATCACACACTTTTATTGAAAAAAGGAAATAATTTCACAGAAATCTCTTATAAAGGGCTTACTTCTAGATATACCTTAATAGGTAGTCCATTCCTAAAGGAAGTTTAAAGTCTTATTACTAGAAGTTATAGGAAGTGGCAACTTAGTATAAAAAGTTGCTACTTTTTATTTTTGATAATTAGCCTTACATATAAAAAAAGAATCCTTTGCGAGTATGCAAAGGATTTTCAAATTTATTGGAATAGGGGGAATACGTTATTAGTCTGTCCAGATTTGTAGATTCATATACATATACCTTTAAAAGCAAATGTTTTCGTTAACTATATTTATAGAAAATGAACATATCTACGTTTTATTGTTCGTTAAGTAAAAACTAAATTACTTTATTTATTATTAAGGTTTCACTATTTACTCTAATTGATGACAAATAGCGTCCATTTCTACACTAAAGCCTAGGTTATCGATGGTCAATTTTTTCAGGTCCTTTATAAATATAATCATATATAAATTGTTTGATTTTTTTTTCATTAAAAGATTGTAAATTCAACATTTTGGTCCACGCTGTTAACACTACAGCTTCTTTTATTTGAGAATTTGGAACCACTTCTATTCCTGATCCCTTATATATAATTTCACTTAATTCTTTTAGTTGCTTCAATTCGTTTTTCTTTAACAATGAGGCATTATAATAAATTACAATATCACCGTGTTCGAGACTATGAACTAAGTTTTCAAAAGGGACAGGGCTCTTATAAAACCCATAATCAGCCGGGGTAGGGTTATGATTTCCTGAAGTAGGTGGGAATGTTTTATAAGTCACTTTTTCTTTTGTATGTTTCCTTCCTTCCGATGGAAAAGTTTTTACATCAATATCTGTATTTTGGTCTAAAAATTCTATATTTTGCAGCTTAGCTTTATAACCTAAATAACTGAATCCTATTAGAAACAATATGAGAGTAGCTAAAATAGAAGCTAAAACAACAATAATTTTCTTTTTCTTATGGTTCGTATTGCTTTTCTGAATTAATATCTTTTCATTTCTCAATGCTTTCATTAATTTAAAATCCTCTTCTCTATTTAAGACTCTATTACTCTATTACTATATTGTCATTAGTATTATAGGGGTACTTGACAGTTCCACATTTCATAATACGACCCCTTTTGTTTCATAAGATTTTCGTGATTTCCATTTTCAATTACTTTTCCATCTTTCATAACAAATATCTCATCGCATCTTACAATAGTGCTGAGTCTATGCGCAATAATAATTGTTGTTATATTTTCGCTTATTGCCCATAAGGTCTCCTGAATATCCTTTTCTGTTACGGTATCCAAGTTACTTGTAGCTTCATCTAGAATGAGAATATCTGGATTCTTTAAAATAGCCCTAGCAATAGCTAATCTTTGCTTTTGTCCTCCTGAGAGAGTGGCTCCATATTCACCTATCATAGTTTCATACCCAAGTTCTAATTGACTTATATAATTATGTAACCGAGCCTTTTTAGCTACCTCAATAACTTTTTCCATCGTAATACTTGGATTGTTCATGGTGATATTTTCTTTAATTGATCCGTTAAAAATAAAAACATCTTGTGGTACGTAAGCTATATTCTCTCTTAAATTTTTCTTCGCTATATCATGTATATTATGACCATCTATCAAGATTTCTCCATTCTCAATATTGTAATAAGATAAAATAAGCTTAGCTATTGTACTTTTACCAGATCCACTTTCTCCTACCAGGGCAACCTTCCTCCCTGCTTTTATATTTAAACTGAAGTTTTGTAGTATTGTTTTTCTCGTCCCATATCTAAAAGTTATATCTTTAAATACAATATCACCTTTAAATTTGTAAATATTTTTTCTAGTTTCATTTTCAATTTCTTCAACATCTAAATCTAATATTTCCCATAATCTTTCTGTAGCCACTAGGCCTTCTTGGATAGTGGGTTGTAATTTAATTAAATTTTGTAAGGGATCTAAGAAGTAAATCAATAAAGTATTAAATGTTATTAACTCTCCAACTGTCATATTACCTTTAAGAACCTGTATACCTCCTACCCATAAGATAACAACTTCTCCTATCATCTTTAACGATATATCTAATGAAGATTGAATATTTGTTTTGAAACCTAATTCAAAGGTAGTTTTTAATAACTTCCTAAATTTCGTTTCTGTGGTATATATAGCTTTCTGTTCTGCAGCAAAGGCTTTAATTGTAGACATGCCATTTATACTTTCGATAAGTTGGGATTCAAGCTCCGCACTATGTTTCATCTCTTTTTTATTCAATTTTGTATAGATATTTTTAAAGGATTGAACTAATAGTAAATAAAAAGGTACTATTATTAAGGACACTACAAAGAGTATTTTATTAATAATAAATAATATTACAACACTGAAAATTACCATTAATAAATCGATTAATAAAGAAATTGTAGATTCAGCAACTGAATTTTTAATTCGTTGTACATCTGTCATCCTTGATAGAATTTCTCCAGTTTTTCTAGATTCAAAGAAATTCATTGGAAGTTTTAGTACATGTTTATAGTACTGAATGGCCAAATTTAGTTCTATTTTTTGAGTGAAATATAGTAATAAATGATTTCTTATAGCATTTGAAAGAACTTGACATATAATTAGAGCTATCATTCCTAAAGAAATAAGATGTAATTTATTTCTAAGTCCTTTAGCTAATACATCATCAATTAATATTTGAAAATAGAACGAGGAAAGTATTCCCAAAGATATAAAGACAATAGATAATAAAAAGATAAAAATAAAAATTTTCTTATTCGATAACAAAATAGGTTTAATTCTTTGAAAGTTACTTTGTTTATGAATTCCCCCTATAAAACTTTCAGTTGGAATCATTAGAATTAATATATGATTCCAAATTTCATAGAATTTTTCATGTGTGTACTTTTGGATTCCTTCCGCTGGATCAGCAATTATAATATAATTCTCATTTACCTCATGGATTACTACATAATGCAACAAATTCCCATAAGAAGACTCTATAGTTACGTTCGCAATCGCAGGAAACATTATTTTTTTGTCGAAAAGTGTTGCTTTTGTTACTTTTATAGCTTTAGCAGTAAACCCCAATTTTTCAGCAGCCTTTACTACCCCAAGTGCACTTGTACCATCTGCGTCTGTTCCAGCATATTCTCTTATTTTAGCTATAGATAAATCCAAATCATATTGCAAAGCAATTGTAGCAATACAAGCAACTCCACAATCAGTAATATCGTGTTGTTTTACACAATGATATTTCTTTTTAAATTTCATAGAAAAATCCTCTTTAGAAATTATTTAATAAATTTTAACCACAATAAATCCAAGGGTGCCAAATATTTGGCACCCTTGGATTTATTGTTATTATTTTTTAAAAATTGCTTTAATGCCTATTTTAACTCCAGTTTTAAAACCGGCCATAAAATAACAATCTTTAAAAGGATTAAGGTTTTTAACACTTGTAGTACATGCTCCACCATTAACCTGTAGCATCTCTTTTTCATTCATAACTGTAGAGTTATGCGGTACATATAACTTGTTATTCATTTCATCTACCTCCATTTTTATGTAAAATTACCAGCCATATTAATATACAATGAAATATATATTTTTTCAATATGTATTTAGGTTTTTTTTACTACATAATTGGAATTATTGTATGTATTTATAATTAATAAACAAGTTAATTTATTCTATTATTATAGGTCTAAAGATTATGCAAAAACACAATTTCTCTCTATTATTTTTATACATTAATTTTTAACAAATAAACTATATTTAACAATTTCGTTTATTTTTTTTCACACTAAACAAAAAAACCTACTGTATTTAAAATACCGGAAACCTTTATCCTTATTTTTCAGCTTGCATACCCACTTATTGTTTCCTAAGTAAGGGTAAGTGCAGGTTAGAGGTATAATATTACATATTAATAGTCTAATGTTACTATATTACTTGGCATTTAAAATTATAATCCTTGCAACAAATTTATTCTCCTAAATTGATTCGAATTACACAAACGTTACCATACTAAAATAATGTATCATCCATTATAATAATTTGTTTGAATTTGATGAATTTTTTGATTACTATACATAACTTGTATGATATGATTCACTTGACCTTACGATCTTTTTTGAAATAAAGAGGTAGCTTTCATCCCAAATCACGCTAATATAAATAATTAGGGTTCTGTGAAAAAACTTAAGAGGAATTGCTCTGGAGTTTGCACTAGAATCGAAAAATAGTAAGAAGAGATAAAATTCCCTAGCACCCAAGGGCTCCCAATCAACTTAAACCTGAC
This sequence comes from Priestia sp. AB, assembly GCF_028369225.1. NCBI lineage: Bacteria > Bacillati > Bacillota > Bacilli > Caryophanales > Bacillaceae > Priestia > Priestia sp. AB. Next base: position 12,899 of record NZ_JAQMYN010000029.1, on the reverse strand, counting down.
AATCAAGAAAAGAACCTAGCTTTTCTGTTTCTTTTCTTGATTAAATTTGTAAAAGGATATTTACCACGGTTTAATTGTTTTGATTGCTAAAGCGAGGATGCCTATAAGTAATAAAGATACTAGGAAAAATGTAATACCTCCCCACCGAAGTACAGAATTTTGAAATAGTATAACGCAAATAATAAAAGGTAGAGAGATATAAAAAATCCATTGCCAGATTGGATTTGATTCATAGAAATACACTATAACATTTGGCGGTTTAAGCCATCCAAACCAAAAATAATATATTCCTACTACAATTCCAATTACAGCAATAAGTACTTGTATAATTCGTAAATTTATAATCCCCACTCCCTTTCTTAACAATCGAAGGCTTTGATAATAATTTAGCTTATCCCTTCAACAAAAATTTAAATACCTTATTGTATATTCCTATCTTTTAAAGATTATATAATTTTTAATATTATACACATTATTATGTTTTAAAGATGGAAGGATTTTAGATTAATATTTTAGAAAAACAGGTAAAAGGGGAGAATAATTGAATTTTATATATTTCATAACCCCTAGAAAGGAGTAGATAACAAAAGGCCGTCAATTGGAGCATCAGACAGCCTTTTGTTATATGATTTAACTAATTACCCAAGTACTTTAACTTTCTCCAATCCATTGATTCTTCCAGAATCCATTTTCCTCATCTCCAACCCAGATAAATTCCCAAAATTCAGTTTTTCCAACATCCAATATTTCTAACTCTGGTTTTTTCCAAACCTTTTTAGTCTGATTTTTATTGTCCTTTAAAAAGTTATTCATTTTCTATCTCCTATTTACAATTTGTCAAATTAATATTTTCCTGCCCCAGTGAAGGTTCCTTTATCAAAATCCATCTTATTAAATGGCTCTATATTTTCTGCTTTATCTGTACTAAAATACTCTACTGTATGGGTTGTTCCTGCAGATATTGTAAAAGGTTCTGTATATGGTTCCCATTTTCCACCGTTGACACGGTATTGGGTAATTTTAACCTCAGAACCATTCTGGTTGTCTGTAGCCTGAAGCGAAACTGTAAATCCCTTAATGTATTGTTTGCCAGCACTTGTTTTTGCATATATTGGGTCAAGGTGATATTTAGTTACCGGTGCAGTTTTATCAACCTTAACAATATAAGTATGTGCGTTTTCCACATTTTCAGCTACATCCACTGAACGATACTGAACTTCATAAACTCCTTCTTCATTGAAAGGAATTGCATCAGTATAGTTAATCCACGTTTTTCCTTTATCCAATGAATATTCAATACGCTGCAAACCGGACAACGAGTCTGAAGCTTGCAAACTAACTTGTACATTACCTTTAAACCATTCATCAGAATTTGGTTGAACTGAGGTACTCATCTTAGTGACAGGTGAATTTTTATCAATATTGATATTATTTGAAATTGCATCAGAATGATTTCTATTTTTGTCGAACGCTACCATATCAATATGGTTCTGACCTTCCTCTATCTTGAGTGGTTTCTCATAAATTGACTGACTACTTGAGTTGTTTAATACATACTCAATTTGCTGTACACCGGACATATCGTCATGTGCTAATGCTGTAACTACAACATCACTGTTATACCAACCACTGTCTGTTTGATTTCCATCAACCTTTACATTAATAGCTGGTGGTGTATCATCAGAATTATTTGCTCCATCAATTACAGCCGTCGGTTCAATAATCTTGTCAATCTCACCATCGCCATCACTATCCAATTTTAATTTGATGCCATTTTCCATGTCAGTATTCGCTTCAATAACAGTTTTTGAAGTAATGGGGACATGATCAAAACGTACAGTTTTAACAACAACATTGTTTTCATCATACTGTTGTTCTGTAAAAGTCATTTCTCCTTTATCAGTACCTATCATTTTGACTTTATAGTTATCGCTATCTTCCAGTAAAGCAAATTTTCGGTCTCCAAATACATATTCGCTTCCATATTCATTTTCTTCATCAAAGGAACCGTCGGAGTTTGGTCCTAGATGCTGATTGTTAGAATCCACTATATGTAAATCCACAGGACATTCTACTTTAAGTTTGAGGGTTTTAGTTTGAATAGGTGTGCGATGAACTCCTCTAGCAAGTTCATCAGGTTTACCCCCCAGAATTGACTCGACCTGTTTAATTACACTCCCTTGACCCGGTAATTTAGAATGTTTTCCAGAATAATAATAGGTGCGTGTAGGATCTACATGCGCCCCAATGTTAGCACTAATTACAGGTACAGTATCGTCCCCATTAATTGGATCAATATCATCTGTACCATCATATTTATAACTTCCATCTTTCTGCTTTTCGTATTTCTCACGCACTTTTCCTATAGTTTTTTTTTGGTCTCCAATAATAAAATAGGAATCGACTGATTCAAGAGTTGAATCAAAGTCAAAATCTTGGAATTCTTCAGCCTTTTGCATTAAATTTTTTCTTGCCCAGGGTCTTGAGAAAATGAAATTCTTCGTTTCATTGTATGTGCTAACATTCTCATATTTGTTGCGGTGAAACCATCCATTATCATAGTGTCTAGTAATATAATAGTTATTATTATAAGTAAAGTACCGATTTTCTGGTAATAGTTCATAAACAGATGTTGAATTTGCAGAAAGCGTTTTAAGTTCATCCCCAATAGCCCAATTTTCTAATGCGTTTAAAAGTTTTCCCGTTTCAAAACCGTAGAAAGCTTTTGGAGCCCCTAAATAAGGCGTACCTATTGTAACCAACTTGTCAACTTTATCAGAATTACCATCAGCAATATATCTGGAAGCTACTAATCCTCCCATGGAGTGAGCGACAATTGATACACGATCTACATCTAAATCATCAATAAATTCACTTAACCGTTTTGCGTTTTCCTTATTATCAAGTCTCCAGTCATACCCAAATGTTTCTACTTCATAACCTCCCTCATCATGAAGCTGTTCAACAATTTCACCATAAAAATCATCGAGAGGGATGCCAGGCTCAATGTTCTCAATGGAATTACCATCTTGATCTAAAGTCAACCGTTTAACGTCTTCTTTAGCATGAGTGATGCGCGGTTTCCATACTCTTTTGGTTCCTCCATCTTGTATTTCATTTAACTCGGTACCCATGATCCCCGGAATGAAAACCACTGTATTGCTAGGCTTCTGACTGATTTGTGGAATATGTATAGACCTAGCTACAGTTTTAGATTCAGTATTGTCTGCACTTACCGTAACCGAATAACTAAGATCTTTTGGTTTGGATGTAGGTTCTATTTGAACTTTCCATGATATCATTTGCTCTTGTCCCACAGTAAGATTTCCTAGTTCAGTACTCGCTTTATCTTCATCAACAAGGTGTAAGCCTTTAGGTAAATTTATATTAGCTACTACATTTTTTGCATCACCATTTCCGACATTATTAACATAGGCTGTTATTGTAAAAGGATTTGGAGAATAAGAGTCTCCATTTGCTTTAACGTTCGTATCACCTGTAACAGATAATCCAAGAGGAGGGCGTAAATCCTGTGTAAAAGAACTTAATCCATAATACGTAACAAAGTCTTTAGATTCTCCAGGCGCTAATGAATTTGGATTCCAATAGACACTTACCGCACTATCTCCGGTATACGAATCCTTTTGTATTTGGTAATTCCACGGATTATTATACACTTGGGACCAGCTTGTAAATTGTACTTTATCTGGCTTTTCATTATTTGATTCATACAAAGTCCCCTGCGAAGTTACTGTTGGATTCGTCAAGCTGTCAAATGCTTGCCAATATTGTGGAATCTGGTTATCTAATAATTCGGTTTCAGTATTTACAGAACCAATACCTGGTATACGAAAAGGAGCTGCATCATTACTTCCAAGCATAGTATCCATCATAATTCTCATACCTACGTCATGTTTAGAATTATCATTATTGGTTATTGTGTAATGAATTTGTACTGTATCGTTACGATTGGTATTTGTATTATGCACAATAGAAACTTTTTGTGTGATTTTAAGATTGCCAATAGTTTCACTGGAACTATTGCTTAATTGATCTTCATCATCAATTGGTAGGTCTTTATTTGGGCTAAACACTGATATGTCCCCATCAATGTTAAGTGTTGTGTAAGAACTCCAAGGAGATGGGTGTCCGTATAGCATATTATGATTATCATCATTTGGATTATCTGGATCCCCACCCGTTGTTCCCATAGTAAATCTTCCATCATTAGCTACAATAAAACCTAAAAAAGAATTTGATGGGTCAGTAAAGGCCTCTTCTCTACCAATTTCGCTCTTCCATTTTGCGTAATTGACTGGATCAGTTGGCGGTTGACTAGGTAATACTTGAGGTGCAGTTCCTGCTTCGACCAGTTGTGGATAGCTTGCTGTCAGTGATATTAGCACGAATAATATGAGGGAAAATAATGTTTTTCCTAATCCTTTCAAATCGTTTCTCCTCCTCTTTACAACTTAATAAAGAACAAATACATTATAACACGTTCTTTATTAAGAATGATTCTTTAGGATTATATATTTTGAAAATTATAACTTCTATTAATTATAAAAACGAAAAATGTAATAAATATATATACTTTAAGACTATTTAAATGGGATTTTTTATAATTTTATAGTAGATTTTTAATTTCATTAGATTTTTAGACCGTACCTTATTCACCTTCAAAAGTTATTTATTAAGGGAGTTTTGGGAACTGTTGATTGTAGTAATTTAATAAGAGCCTAATAGAATAGAAAAGAGTGATTAACATGAAAGGGAAACCGTTGGAGGAAATCAATCTTGATAAAGTATACGACTATGCTGAATTCACAGATAAGTTTAGTAGCAGATGTAATCACTGCAACTCAATTTACTTCAAAATTTATGTAAAGGGTGGCATTTTCTTACGTAACTGTCGCGAATGTGGGATGGAGAAAAATATATAAATGTAGATGATTGTACAGCAAAAAGAGAAGATTTTAATCCTTCTCTTTTTTATTTTAATCTTTTTAGAACTTAGAGCATATGTTTTGCAATGTTACTGTCCTGACTCTCATGACTTTATATTCTTATTTCCTCAATTAAGAATCATTTTTCCAATCATGTGCCTTTTGCTCTTGTGAAAAATGATAGGCTGTTTCGTAGGAATTATTTTAGATAATACCAATTAATAAATAATACACCCCACACTATTTTTCTGTCCGTACTTATAATACAATCAGTTCTTATTATTTAAAGTAGGAGAAATATAAATACCTATATAGTCAATACAAAGCTACTTGTATCAAATTTATTTAGAGAAAGATGTTTAGGATCTGGAGCAAAGATTAGGTCTATTTGAACGTAAACCAAATAAACTTTAAATCACAATTTTTAATAGTTGATAAATAAGCTTCATTTTGTTTGTAACCGGATCTTCTACCGAGATGCTACGGGCAAACTGCTCTTTTTCTACGTCTTTCTTCACAAAAGGCTGAAATAGTGCACTATTTTGTTGGGCAGGATAAAAATGACGCTTACTCGGTTTGCGCCCGACTTCATATGTGCACTTAAACGCGTCTAGATCTGCCTCATTCACAAAATACCAATTGATTTCCCAGTATTCTTCTTGAAACCCCGATAACAGTTCTTGTTTAATATATTTATTGACTGTTGTGACCGAGATATCGAGTTGATGCGCTACCTCTTTTGTCGTAAGTCCAGGCTTTTTTAACTCTTTTTGTAATCGACGGACATCTTCAATATTAATAGTATTTAACTTTCCTTGTTGAATATATGTATAAATGGTTTTTTGGTTAAATGACTAACATTTCCATCATATCTTTAATGGGAATAATTTTAACAAGATCATTAATCATGTCATACACACTTAATCTTATTCTATTAATTAGTAATTAATTATAATATTTTATAAAAAATTACATGTTGAAAGTTTTTATAAATAACATGTAAATATTAAAACTTACTTATATAAATTCGTGTTTTAATATTTACTCTTAATGACGACAAATACGCAGTTTTTCTACAAGATATATAATAGGTAACACTACTTTTAATAAAATAGGTTAACTATTACTTATTATTAATAACATTAAATTTTATTTATATAAAATCATATTGTAAATTTCATTAGTTATTATGAATAAACTTCTAATCAGATATATCGAAAAAATTTATATTATTATTCTAATTTAGGCAAAGGCAAGAAAAGAGAAGAGAAATAAAAAAGGATGCCCGTAGGCATCCATATGACAAAAAATAAAATATATCTACAATATTATACTCAATCAGCTATTACACTTAATATTAAAATTCAAATTTCTTTAGTTTTTAACAGCTTTTTCCCAATCAGTTGCAAATTTTTCAATTCCTTGTTCTGTTAAAGGATGCTTTACTAATTGCTCGATAACAGAGTATGGAATTGTTGCGATATGAGCACCAGCCATTGCTACACGAGTTACATGGTCTGGATGTCTTACAGATGCAGCAATGATTTGAGAATCGATATTTTGAACACGGAATAATTCTGCAATTCTGGATACTAAGTGTACTCCATCCTCAGAGATATCATCTAATCGTCCTAAAAAAGGAGAAACATAGGTTGCCCCAGCACGAGCAGCTAAAAGAGCTTGATTCACTGTGAAAATAAGTGTTACATTTGTTTTTACACCTTTTTTAGAAAGATAACGAGTAGCTTCTAATCCAGCTAACGTCATAGGAAGTTTAATCGTAATATTTTTATCGCCATCATTAATTTTAATTAATTCTTCAGCTTGAGCAATCATATCTTCAGCTGTAATTGCATCAGGTGTTACCTCTGCTGAAACAGATTCAACTTCTGGCACCATTTGAAGGATTTCTTCAATACGATCTTCAAATCTTACGCCTTCTTTTGCTACTAGAGATGGATTGGTTGTAACGCCAGATAAAACGCCCACTTTGTATGCTTTCTTAATGTCTTCAAGGTTTGCAGTATCAATAAAAAATTTCATGATTTCTTTCCCCCAATAGTTTGAAAGTCAAAATGTACTTTTTCTTTACAATAGAGCTATATGTATGAAATCTATACTTTCCCAGGCTTCAAGATAGCTGACGACCCTCTTTTATACTATCTGAAATTACCACGATTATAAAGTAAAACGCTTTCTGATTTAGTGGTAGCAGATCCCGAAGCAGGGATTAAACGTTTCATACCGAATTTTTATAATTAGAGAAGGTATGATTTAATATAGCTATCCTAGTTATTTTTAAAAATAAGGTAACTTTAGTTCGTACAAAAGACTAAAGAGGAGAAAGGACTTAAGATTAAACAATGAAATGTATTTCAATTGATTTAGATGGTACGTTATTAAACTCTCAACATGAAATATCTGAAGAAAATGTGAAAACCTTAAAAGAATTGCAACAGCAAGGACATAGCATTATTTTGAATACAGGCCGAGCCTATGCAGACGTAATTAAACTGAAGGCAGTACAAAATATGGAAGTTCCTATTTTTTGTATTAACGGTTCTGTTTTATATTCAAAAACAAGAGAATTGCTGTATGAGGCAACTATATCTGTTTCTACATATAAAAAAATATTTTCAATTCTACATAAAATTGGTGTAGGAATTCTTGTATACACTAATTATGGTGGCTTTCCTTCAACTTTGCCTCCATTACATAATAAAAGCAAGGAAGAGCTCGCCACTCTTTTTCAAGAATACAATTACGATGAAATTCTAAATAAAAACAACCTTAAAATCTATAAACTAATTGCTTTGGTACAGTACGAGCAATTGGAAAAAGTCGAAGAAGTAAAAAGGGCATTAGCTAATCAATTTGATATTTCGATGGCTTCTTCTTTTCCTAATAACGTAGAAATCACTTCAAACGAAGCGCATAAAGGAAAGGCTATATTGCGTTACCAACAGATGATGAATCTTGATTTTGAAGAGATTTTTGCTTTCGGAGATGGAGGCAACGATCTTGCTCAATTCGAGGTAGCAACTACTTCAGTTGCTATGGGAAATGCTCCCCTAGACATCCAACAAAAAGCTGATTTCATAACTAAAACAAATGATGAAGATGGGTTTGCCTATGCAGTGAACCATCTTTTAAAACTAACAAAAACACAAGATGTCATATCCGTGATATAACGCTAAATTATGCCCGTTTCTTTTAAAAACCTATACATCCGTACATTCTATAAAGATTCAGTTAAGTCACTCTAAAAGGGTGGCTTTTTTAGAAGGTTTTTAACCTTTAATTTATCAATTGTAGTTAATTAAGCCCGATTGGAAAATATAACCTATTTAGCTAGCATGTTCAATAAAATGAAAAGAAATAAGGGCGTTACTTCCTTGTAATAGTCTTATCACTGTATCTGTGTTTTTCGCTTGTCACGTGAAATTTTATTGCCTCCAACCATCTAAATAGATGTACCTTTTCGAACTATCTATATTGAACAACCTCAATCATAAATTAACTATACACAGTCAAGGGGACTCTGGTGCAGAAGTGTTGAAATATTGTTACTCAAAAGCTATTAGAAAAAATATCCTTTATTTCGTAGTTAACTGTCTATTTATTACAATTCTGAGTATTTCTTATAATACTGTTTTTAGTGAAGGAGTCGGGGGGATTGAAAAAAATCATATACTGGATTATTTTTATTTTTTTGATTGTAGCTTATGTGACGGACATAGAAAACATTAACTTAAAGGATTTATTCCCTTTATCACACGAAAATACTACATCCTATGATAAATAAAGGAACTCGCCAAAGTAGGAGCAGGTTTAAGCCTGCTTTTGCTACATAAATGTTTCATAGCTAGGGAAATATTTATATAAATGGTTTATATACTATCTAAGATGAATGAATCACGGCCTTATGAGTGTAGTGATATGTAAAACAGAAAAAACCACTAGGATGGATTCTAGTGGTTTTTTCTGTTTAAAAATCGTTATATTCTTCTAAGTCGTCATCGTCTAAGGAGCCAGATATATTTTCTAAATCTGCAATCTTTCCTTCTTTTAGTGGTGGAACCTTTGAAGAAGGCTCTTCTTCTTTGAAGGAATCGTTTCCTACAAAACCTGTTGTTTTTGCTAATGTTTTTAAATCAGCTAATTCATTCTTGATATGTTCAAGCATTTCGTAGGTTTTTTTGTCTTCGATTGCTTTTTTTCCAGTAGATGAATCATTTAGATCACGTAAAATTAAAGATGAAATATAGTCCCCTAACCTACGCGATTTAGCATGTTTAGCTAGTTTATGATACACTTCATCACTCAATCGATTTGTCTTAATCGTAAACGCATTTTGACGCTCTGACATCCCTATCACCTACGTTGTTAGGATTTAACGGCTTTCTTTTCTGCTACTTGCTTCTTTTGAACGTAACCAATACTACGGATCTCTAAGCCAAATAAATTTAAGTGGCGGCTATCTTGGGGAACCTTATGATACTTCTCCGTACGTTCTTCTCCAATTTTTTCACGCATACTATTCATGATAGCTACTTCTAAAGTAGGAGCTACTCCACCGCAGTATACATACTTACGTAGTTTATTCGCTGGTGGTGGTGCAACATCATTTAATTTAGCTAATAAGATCTCCACATATTCTCTTAATGAAGATTTAATTGTACTTGTTAAATCAATGGATTCACCTGTATTCTCGTTTTTTAATACAAACTTTTGCTTGCTGTAGTTATCAAGAATAAATTGGTCAAAGGCACGTAAGTCTGTGAATAATTCTAGAAATTTCTCTTTACGCAATTTATCAATATGCGCTAAATAAGGAATGCCTTCAATGCTTTGGAACGATTCACGGCTATTGGCAGCCTTCAATCCTTCAGGTAGAATAACCACATCAATGGAACCTCCACCAATGTCCACCATGACCGTTTCACATTCTACATACTCATTCGCATCTTCACGATCTTGAAGTGTTAAGTCTTTTTTTAACGCAAAGCGTGCACTCTCTCCCTCTTTTAAGCATGCACTTTCTTCTACTACTACTTTTAACGTATTTTCAAAACCTGGCGTATGCACGGTAAACGTATGGTCGCCTAAGAAACGATTGGCCATAGCTTTTTGAGCTGCTCCAAATGTGCTCTCTTTCTTAAGTAGCCAGATTGGTAACATGGTAGAAAAATAGTCAATTTCAATTGTATTGTCTTTTTTATTTTTCGCATGTAACGCATGGTAATACGCAATGGCAGCTAAAAAGGTGATGTATGGAATATGACTTGTAATTTTATTATGTAATTTATTAATATGATTATTAGCCAGCAATTGACTAGCTGCAATGTCTCCTACTAAGAAATAACGCTCTTTCTCTTCGCCCTTAATGGTTGTAGAAAGTAAAATGCGCTTCTTAAATTCTTCTGGAGCCGTAACAGCATCTGTAAAAAACGAGTCTGCAGCATCCTTTTGGAGTTCAACTACATTCGTTGGAAAATCAAATAGATATCCATCCATAATGTTCATATCAACAGAGTTCCCGCAATCTTTATTAAAACGTGAAATTTTCATTTCTAAACACCTCATCTTTTAAGTTGAACTTATATTCAACTTATTGTACTTGATATAGGATAAATATTCAATACGTGGGAGCAATTTAGTTATCTACAAAACATTACATATATCAACAATTATGCAAATTAAGTGGAACTTGTATCCCCTACGATATTCCAATCCATTATCTTATGTACCTTACTTTATATCACCAATATAAAAAGAGTCTGCACCAAAAAAGGACGTCTGCAAAGATCACTGCTGTAGCATTTACGAAGAAAGTAGGAATGAAAAGGCGATATTTTATAATAAGGTAAAAGCTTACAGGGTAAGGAAGTAATCCCCTTTTGTATCTCTATGGTGTTGGACATGCTAGCAAAATAGGTGATGCTTGCTATTTGTAGTTCCTCCAATGCAAGCAATAGGTTACTTGTCTTTTTTCTAAACTGAACATCTCGACACTGAACCCATTCACAGAAAAACTTTTAGAGTTTGCGTAAGAAAGTAGTAATTCACTTAAGTTCACACATATAGCTCTGGTAAAAACACTTTAATCCAAAAAAACACCCTGAAAGGATGCTTAATAGTTAGCCTGTAAAGCTTCAATTTTTTTCTTAAGTTTTTGGCTTTCCTCCTCTAATTCAATGATTCTATCTTGGAGTTCTTTATTATCCCAGTTGTTTTCCAGCTCTTCAGATAATTCCATCCGCTTTTTATGGATTTCAATTCGTTGTTTAGCCATTTCTTCTACTTCTTTATTTAATTGAAATTGTTCGTATGGATTCATATGTATTCCTCCTTTATTTTTACTTTCAACATAAACAGGCAATCCCTTTAAAATAAAGTCCAATGAGTGTTTCCCACAAACATAGTGACAGCCCCGAACGCACTAGCAATAAAGCTAAAATTCCATACAGTTCGCATCCAAACTACCAAAGATCCATATGTCTTCCTGAAGGCTACTTCACGCATAAAGATGAGATAAAGTACTGTAAACCCATATACACCAAATGCTACCCATTGAAAAGTTTCTTGAATTTGAGGGGCTACCAAGGCAACTGCTACTAAAGCTACAGTGAAAATGAGGTTCACAACCATAAAAAAGCTTACAAAACGCATCCACTTAAACCCTTTCTCATACAGTTTACCTGCATCCTGGTCTTCTTGTTTTAATTCTTCCATCATTCATTGCCCCTAGTATTAGTATTTTTAAGCTTAGAAGATTAGCAGCTAGTATTTTGAAGTTTTTGCATTAGAATTTCATATCGTATTTAATTAAAAGCAGTTTACAAATGTAAGCTGCTTTTTTACTGACTACTTAGACTGAAAAATTGCTTCTTTAACATACACTTTGTAGTCAATAATTGCATCCTCTATTATGGGCAGTTCACTTTCTGAATTGATATATCCAGCTAATGGTTTCGTACTTGCCTCAAAATAAGGGAGTTCTTCGTCAAGAGAAAACTTAATACTGTCTTCATTTAGTGATAACATGTCAACTATGGTGTCAGTACTTATTTCTTCTAAATACAGTTCTTTTGCTGAAATGATATTTATAGTGCCCACACATTTTAAGTCCACCACTTTAAAGCCTTTATCTAACAGTTCTTTCACTAAATCTTTAGGCATCTAAAACCCTCCTTAATACTTACTAATTTTCGACATAAAGAGAGGGATTCCTTTAGAATAACGTCCAGGGACTATTACACATGAGCATGTATAAAAAAAAGAGCAGTTTGCATTTGCAAACTGCTCTTTTTTTTGATGACCCGTACGGGATTCGAACCCGTGTTACCGCCGTGAAAGGGCGGTGTCTTAACCGCTTGACCAACGGGCCAGTATGATTCCATAGTTATAACTCAAAGCTAAAAAAACAATAGGTTAACAATGAATAGCTTCCTATTAAGCTACTGTAAAATATGGTGGCTCGGGACGGAATCGAACCGCCGACACAAGGATTTTCAGTCCTTTGCTCTACCAACTGAGCTACCGAGCCTTTAAGTAAATGGCGCGCCCGAGAGGAGTCGAACCTCTAACCTTTTGATCCGTAGTCAAACGCTCTATCCAATTGAGCTACGGGCGCTTATTAAAATGAGCCATGAAGGACTCGAACCTTCGACCCTCTGATTAAAAGTCAGATGCTCTACCAACTGAGCTAATGGCTCGAAAAAATGGTGGAGGATGACGGGATCGAACCGCCGACCCCCTGCTTGTAAGGCAGGTGCTCTCCCAGCTGAGCTAATCCTCCAAAAAAATCTATATAAGCGCTACGAATAGCGTTATTTTCATTACTTATAATAGAATGTTCCAAATAAAAAACCCCTATGCTCTTTTACAAGAGGATAATAAGGGTCCTTATCATTGAATTGCCTGGCAACGTCCTACTCTCACAGGGACAAT
>NZ_JAQMYN010000028.1:0-23090 GCF_028369225.1 Priestia sp. AB | reverse complement strand
ATGGACATAATGGTAATTTAGTTCAGGCTACCCGTTTCAATCAGTTCTTTCGTTAATCAAGATTCATATAAAATAATTCATCATCTGTGTTATTTAGTTGTTCATTTATCCATTTCCTTACATTATTCATTCTGGAATCAAAGACCATTTGAAAGAGACCGGTTAACTGAAAATCGGTAAAATGACTTCTCTTTAATTGGAGAAAAGCCTCGTGATAAGAAGAGAAATGAAGCTGTTTGAATAAGAAATCATCCATTGCCTCTCGAATATATTCTTCATTTTTCCAACAATTCATGGGAACATGAGCAAATTGCCAAGGCCTAAAGACGCTAGGATAAATAGCTTCAACTATTTGAAAAGGGGAATAGCCTAAAAGCGTAAAGGCGCCACCTAAACCATGTTGTCTAAAAAAATTAAAATTAACTTGAAAGGGTATTTCTTCCATAGGGATCTTCATTTTTTCCTCTATTACATATCTTACTGCCTCAATAGCTCTTCTCTTTCCTTCTTCTCCCTCCCAATATTTATCAGGAGTTTGTTGGAATTGCCAAGGTTTAAATTTTCCTGGATAGGCATTATCAATGACTTCATAATAATTCCATCCATATAGCATAGCAGGGGGTCTGAGACGATGAGACCACAATGTATTGGCGCCTACTTGAAAAGGAATTTCATCGATCGGAATTGATAAGTGTTGCTCAAGTAAATAGCATGTCATATAACGCATGTATTTTTTTCCTTCATTACCTGCAAAGAAATAATTAGGAAATCTTTTTCTTCTCTTGTCTAGAACATCTTGATAAATTTCAATGACTTGTTCTTTATTCACTATCGAAAGCCCCTTTTGAGAAAGTGATTTTTTATTATTATGTATAATAATGGAATTTGTATACAAGTGGAGCTAAATCTGTATAAGGTATATATTAAAAAGACAAAAAGCTATTAAAAAATGAACTACACCCCAATTGTTAGATAAGAACTAATAATTGGGGTTGGAGATTATCCTTTTTCTTAACGAGTTGTTCTTTGTCTTGTGTTCGAGGTGGTTGTTTAAGCCATTTATGATGGATCATAATATCCGCTCCATCTTTCGCATATCGACCGATCTCAATTGATCGCCTTTCATGATTGACAACGAGATCACTTCGTTAACTTGTAGCTGCTGCGGTTGCGTAGTTACCTGTTCCTGCTGCGCTTAAAAAATTCATTTGAAACATCACTAGTCGATCCGAGAAGATAGATGTCGTTAAGTCACTAATCGCAATATCATGGGGAACCGGTAGCCGAATATGATTTTCTAGAAGTGCTTTTCCAAATATCTGCGCATGTTTTTCCGAGATTTCAGTCTCCCTTAACATCCAATTTTGAATCTTTTTTCTTTGAGATGTTTGAGCAAAACTAAGAGCTAGCTTACTGCCACTGATATGGATTTGGATGTTCATATATAAATGCGATATTTCAATGGCATCCAAAGAAGGCTCTTTACTAAAAAATGAAAAGCCACTAAGATAGCTTTTGCTGTCTACAGTATTCGGTTGGGTGGGGTAAGAAATATAAGAGGCTCGAACAAATAACCCTTTCGAAAGAGCGATATCTGAACTTTCATCTGGTATCTATTTTACTGTCAGTTTTCAAGGGTGTGCACCTTGAGAAATATTTACATAAAAAAGAACCCTTTGCCTATATAGGTAAAGGTTTTTTAAAATTTATCTGAATAGGGGGAATAAGTTATTAGTCTGGCCAAATTTGTAGATTCATATACATATATTTTTAAAAATGAATGTTATGATTAAACATTATTTTAGAATATAACTTTATTTAAGTTCTGTTGTTATTCAGGTAAATGTTAAAGTGTTTTTTATATTATTTATGTTTTAATATTTATACTTAGCGACGACAAATTAAGTCTTTTTCTACAGAATGTGTAAAATTTAAGACTATTTTTAATGGAATATGTTAAATTTTACTTTTCTTAATAAGATTAAATTATTTTTATATCAAAATTATTATATATTTTAGATTTACATCATTTTTTATAAAACTATAAGATTTGTATATAACAATTAGAAAAACAATATATTTGCTGTTACTTTAAATAAATGATAAAAATTTAGCTTTAATAAAAAAGTTTGATCATTTACTTCTCATTAATAATAACGTTTATTACGTATTCTTAATAAACATTAAAGTGATTTGATCGTTTTGTTGTGAAAGAAACAAAAACTCGTTATACTGTATACAAATTAGGGAGGAGTTATTATGGATAAACGACAGCAGTTAATGAGTGAACTTATGGATTTGTGTAATGAAATAATTTGGCGTAATAAACCTGAAGTAGAATTGGCTTTAAAGGACTATACGTTGAGTGAAATAGAATTAATTGAAAATATCTCTCTAATCCCAAATGCAAATGTAACAAAACTTGCAGCTGCAAGCTACATGACTCGAGGTGCTATAAGCAAGCTTACCAAGAAGCTGATAGCTAAAAATATTATAGAGAGTTATCAAAGTGTCGCAAATAAAAAGGAAATATATTTTCGACTAACAACCCCTGGACAAAAAATAAATGATATCCATCAAAAATTACACCAATCTTTTCTTGAACGTGATAAGGAAGTATTTAAGCACATGACTGATGAAGAATTTGACACCATTTTTCGTTTCATTGGTCGATATAGACATCATCTGAAAAATATCACTGAGTAAGTGGTATTTTTTTATGTCGCTTTATTGTTGACGAGGAAACAATAAAGCGGTAAACTTATGTTTGTTTCTTGAGAAACAATAACTTCAAAGGAGAATTATCATGGATACTTCAATAAATAAACATGCCCTAACGTTTGGGCTTATCACTGTCTTCTTAACGGGTCTTGGATTGACTATAGTTAGCCCCGTTTTACCTTTTTTGGTAAAGACTTATACTAGTGGTCCCAGCGGTCAGGCTACTGCAGTAACATTACTTACGTCTATATACGCTCTTTCTGTCTTTTTGGCTGCCCCAGTTTTAGGTGCGTTAAGCGATAGGTATGGTCGTCGTCCAGTATTAATTATTAGTCTTATCGGCTCTGCCTTTGGTTATTTTATCTTTGGACTTGGAGGTGCACTGTGGATTCTCTTCCTTGGCCGTACCATTGAAGGTTTGACAGGTGGCGAAATTTCAGCGATTTTTGCTTACTTTGCAGATATTACCTCTTCAAATGAACGCACTAAGTACTTTGGTTGGATTAGTGCTGTTGTTGGGGTTGGCACTGCTCTTGGCCCTATCATTGGAGGTGAACTTGCGACTTTCGGAAACAGTGTTCCTATGTATGCTGGTACGGTTATCACATTGCTTAATGCCATATATGGCTATTTTTTTATGCCTGAGAGTCTTGAGAAGTCCAGACGCTCTTCCAGTATTTCTGTTAGAGAGCTTAATCCATTTATACAATTATCCAAGGTTTTTTCCTTTAAATCTGTTAAATGGCTGTTAATTGCTGGGTTCCTAGTTTGGATTCCTAACGGATCATTACAAGCTATCTTCTCTCAGTTTTCAATAGATACCTTTGCATGGCAGCCTATATTTATTGGTCTGACATTTTCTATAATAGGCGTACTTGATATCTTTTCACAAACAATCATTATGCCACGATTACTCAAATTTTTGACAGATAAAAAAATTGCTCTTTTAGGCATGATAAGTCAAATTATTGGTTTTATCCTTATTTCAATTTCAGCCCTTACAGCTTTTTATTTCGTCTTTATTGTTGGGATGATTTTCTTCGGCCTGGGTGATTCGGTCTTTGGGCCATCATTTAATGGTATGCTTTCAAAATCCCTTAGTGACAGTGAGCAAGGGCATATACTAGGGGGAGCTCAGAGCATTCAATCTCTAGCTCGGTTCATTGGACCAATTATTGGCGGTCAGTTGTATTCAGTAGTTAGCCACACTACTCCAGCCATCATGGGTGTGGTATTGATTGGTATCTCTACTCTCGTTTTATCAAAAAAGCATCGTTATATTTAATAAAAAACAACCATTAATTAAGAATAGAAGAACTGCCTCTTCACCGATGGGAGTTTTTTCTGTTTTATAACTGTATACCTTACAGGCATTTTGTTAACATAAACATTCTTTCCGGAACACACGCAAAAAGAGAACCCTTAGAAATGAACTGAACCCAAAAAGTTAGACAATTTATATTTAAGCAACGTAGTTAGCATGAGTACGGTATTCGACTGGACTCATGCCTTTCAATTTTCCCTTAATTCGAGTGTTATTGTAATAGTGTATCTATCCTTCTAGCTCTCTCTCAAAATGGTCCATATCTTTAAATTGTTGAAGATATAAAAGCTCTGGCTTCAGTTTGAAAAATAAATTGATAACAAGAAAATAAAGGTTTCTACAATGCCGAAATTTGCGTTGAATCAGGAGTTATATGAAAAACAAAAGTTAATTTTGTCAGCGAGCATTTCTCTGCATTTTAAAGTCTTTGATTAACTAGGTTTTTATTTATAAATGATTGTGATGAGAAAGCAACTTTCTATTTGTACGGGAGGTGCTTTTTCGTTTCTTATAAAAATATAAAAATGGAGGAACGAAAAAAAGCCCAATTTCTCTAGTTTAATACTTAGGAATTGGACCTTTTAATATTAGAATTCCCTTAATATTGTAAATCCGCATTTCCTGATGCTGCCCCTTTTAGATAGAGGAGAAACTACTCTTTTGTATCCCTTTCATATAAATATAAAATATAATCAGTCATAACACCGGGATGGCCCAATTGCCGTAGCATAGCTGTAATATTGCCACGATGATATGTTCCATGATTGACAACATGTTGTACTACATCAGATAAACGGGTTTCGAGTCGTCCAGCAAATGAAGTTTCCAGCACAAAGGCGGTTTCTATATCTTCTTGACGATTGAGAAATGCTTTGTACCGGTCAGATAAATCGAAAAACATCGTTTCTACTTCCTCGATCCTTTTCGTTTCAATCTGTTCTCTCAATTGATTAGCCGACGCAGATGCTTCATCAAACTTTTCACCAGAAATACAATTTAACCATATGTTGTCAGAAACATAAATGTGCGCCATCACCTTTGATATAGAAGAAAAAACGCTCTGAATTTCCTCTTCGTAAATGTCCTCAGAAAGTTCTTTTAATCGGTCGAAAATTTTTTGGTTTGCCCATACATGGTAATCGTACAATTTTAATGAGTGATGTGACATTTGAAACTCCCCCTATTTCCCAATTCATTATCGACATTACACAAGGTATCAGTAGTCAACTTAACTATACTTCTATAAAAATATCCTCCAGACCTTTTGTTTAAAGGAGTTTTTTGTTCACTTAATATGAATTATAAGAAGTAACAAACCTTTAAAATTCCTATTATTAAAGGTTTTTATATATTCATAATTCAAATGTTGTAAAAGAAAAGAATAACTCTTGCCTTGTTATATTCTTTAGGATAAAATACAATACTGAGATATTTTCTCACCATTTTTATTCTGATTTGAAAACCTACTGTACTCTTGTTTGCACAGTAGGTTTTCTATTATAGAAAAGCGTACAATTCAATCACAGTACAAATGATTGGAAAAGGAATGATTAAATACCGAATAATGGTAATTGCTATCTTTATGTAAAATCTAATAACTCTTCTTATAGCTGTAAATAGATAAAAACATATTGACATTTAATTTCAAACTAACTATGATGATATACATTACATACACTTTATTTAAATAAACAAAAGCTAAGATAGGATCTTAAGTAATCCTAATCTCCCTGTTATAGAGAGCTGATAATTGGTGGAAGTCAGTACAAAGATTAGAGATGAAATTCACTCCTAGAGCTTCCTCTTCTAATGGTATTTTAGAGAGGACGGATAAAACCGTTATGCTAATTAAGAGGTAAGATGTTTTTACAATATAGGGTGGTACCGCGAAATTTTCGTCCCTGCTGAATAATTCAGCAGGGACTTTTTTATGTTAAAAGGAGGGCATCATGAAAGAAAATACTGCATCAAAGAATACGTTAAAAAAGCAATTATTACCGCGACACATTCGAATGATTGCTATTGGAGGAATGATTGGAACAGGGATTTTTAAAGGGAGTGCTGATACAATTGGATTAGCAGGACCTTCGGTTATCTTTTCGTATCTATTTGCTGGACTATTGCTTCTCATTGTAATGGGAGCTTTGGCTGAAATGGCTATTGTATACCCATCGCACAATATGAAAGATCTAATTCAAAAAGCTTTTGGAAGACGTTTTTCTTTTATAACGGGAGCTACTTATTGCTTTATGTGGCTTACTGTGTGTGTTATTGAAGTCATCGCTGCAGGTAGTTTTCTGCAATATTGGTTTTCTTCTATCCCTTTATGGATTCTTTGTCTTATTTGTTCAATTGTACTTATTTTAATTAATGCTACAAGCGTAAAGTCTTTTGGAGAAATTGAGTTTTGGTTTGCTGGTATTAAAATCTTTGTTATTATTGCTTTTATTTTATTAGGTATAGCGATACTATTTGGAATTATGCCAAGCAATAATTCATCTTCTCATTATCTTCATAATTATAGTGATTTTATACCAAATGGCTGGAAAGCCGTTTTCTCTACATTACTTGTAGTCATTTTCTCGTATGGAGGATCAGAACTCATTGGTTTAACTATTACAGAAACGAAAGATGCTGAAAAGGTATTACCAGGGGTAGTTAAAGGCGTTATGTGGAGAGTAATTCTGTTTTATACTTTGCCTATTTTTATTATCTGTGGCTTGATACCATGGGATAAAATTGATGCAAATGCTAGCCCTTTTGTCCAGGTATTTGAAACAGCCGGGCTTCAAGGTGCTTCTCATGTTATGAACTTTATTTTATTAACAGCTGTCCTTTCAGCAGCCAATTCAGGTATTTATGGCTGTACAAGGATGCTTCATTCTTTATCTCAGTCGGGAGATGCTCCTAAAAGTTTGTCCTATGTAAATAAACAAGGCGTACCTGTTTACAGTTTAGCTTTCAGTGTCCTATTTTTATTATTGGGAACGTACCTCGTATACTTATATCCTGAAAAAGCTTTTTCTTATTTATTAGCTATTCCTGGATTTACAGTTTCTCTTATATGGATTAGTATTTGCTTAGCTCAGCTAAAGCTACGTCCTCAATATAAAGAAAAACCATATTTTAAACTTTGGGGCTTCCCTTATTTAACGCTCTTTGCCGCATGTACATTAATTATTAGCTTCATAGTCTTTCTCATAGACAGTGCGAATAGGTTAAGCTCTATAGTTTGTGTAGCATTCGTTCTTGTAATGGTAATTCTTTCATTTTTCAAAAGGAACACCAAACCTACTTCTCTTGAAGTACCGAATGATACCAATTAGATTTTACATTCTTCAAACACTTAAATCAAAAAAAGATACTTTATAAAGTATCTTTTTTTGATTTATAGAATCACTTGCTTCATTTGAGAACATTTTTAGTGATTTAACTCACGATTTGTTTTTGGGATTTTTGCTCTTCATTCCAAGCCTCTAAGGTTTCATGCAAGATACTCTTTGCATCTCCTTATAGCTGTTTTCGCTGTGAGTGTCGTTTATTCCTTTAGCGTAATATGCCATATTCGTTTTGAGCAATTTTTTCATTTTCTGCATAGCTTGTAGATTAAAATAAGCAACAGCGATTCCCGTTAAGTGCCCAAAATGGTGATGTACGATTGTGTTTGACATACCTTTGTTATCCACACTGTAAATTCGTTAATCATGTTAATTAACTCACGAATGTACTTGTTTTTGTGATGATCAAACTGTTTGTACGTTTCCTCTACTTTGCTAAAATCAATCCATTTCTTTAGTTTAATCATAGGCGGATTAGTGCTCAAAAAATATGCGAGTTCTTGCAGCTGATTACTGATCCTCAGCCATGTTTCTGCTTTGATTTCTGTCACTTGGGTAGGTTGATACTGTGGCACATACTTGCAAATAGTGGTGTAGAAATAAGCAAAAGCTTCATCAGCAAAATAGACCGATTCTTTATTCCAATACTTTGCATTGTACTCCCCTGGTTTCACTTCTATATAATAAGCATTTTCGACCTTGTCCACATTGGTTATCATTTCAAAAGGAGATTCCATAGTAACACCTCTTTTTTAGATAACGTTAGTATGTCCTTTTTTATTAGTGATTTACCTAAAAATTACTCCCAAGTTAATATCATGTACTTTTATTTTTTTTAACCATTTATAAAACATAGGTATGATTGCCTTTCCTTTGAATAGGTTAGTTGTACAAAACCATATAGCCGAAAGGAAGTAGCAATTATGCATATAGAAATGAATATCTTATTTACTTTAGGTTCTTTACTGGGTTTATTAGCAGGTGGAGGACTTCTCAAATTAGTAAACCATCTGGCAAGGGGAAGAATCCAATTTATGTATGCTATATGCGGTGGAATCTTATTGGGCTTATTGTTTTTTGATATCCTTCCGTCTACTTGGCATCTATATGATTTAAGAGGCGTTTTATTAGGGATTGTAGTCGGATATATCATCATGCTATGCATTGACCTCTTTTTGCATAAACAAAACAGCGAAATTTCACCCTTACAGGCACTTATCTTATTAACGGTTGCTATCTTTTTTCATAATGTCATCACAGGCATTACCTTTGGAATAACAGATATGCACCAATCAGCTTCTATATTCGCAGCCACCCTTTTACATCAGGTCCCAGAGGGGATGGCAATTATGACAGTCCTCTCTATAGCAAAAATACCTAACACCTTCTTTTTACTAATTATAGCCATTCTGTCGCTGTCTTTAGGAGGCAGTTTATTCATTGGTGAAAGTGTACAAGTTTCCTCACTTAAACTACAAGCTTTGTCGACTGGCGCAGCAATCGGTACACTGTCTTTTGTTATCTTTCATGAAATAATTGGAAATACCATCAAGCACTTCAGGAAATTGCATGTATGGCTATTAATTTCGCTAGGATTCTTAATTATTTATGTTTATCAATATTCTCTTTCATTATTTCATGGCCATTAGAATGATTAAATTTAAGTGTCAAAAAGACACCTACAATTGTATGCAGCTATACCTCACTCTGATCATTTATAAAAGAAGAACATTTCATAGAATGTTCTTCTTTTACATTACTTCCTAGAGTCATAATTATGGTAACTAGAAATAACTGCTTAGAATCCATATTTCATTCTCTTATATATAAGCATCTGTATGTTACCACTCTCTCCACTCTTCTGTGATATCCTCTTCAGTCTCTAAGCCAGCTGCATTTGCAGCTTTGATGATAAACTCGCAAAGTTCTTCTCTTTCTAACGTTTCAATGAAATAATCAAATTGTTCATTTAACTCATTTAATCCTATAACTATCTCTTGTACATATTCTAAGATATCTTGTTCTGACATTTTATCTACAGAACCTTCAAGTCTATTAATATAAGTATCAAGGATTTCATCAGTGGCTTTAATATTCTCTACAGTGAAAATCTCATCATCTTCCATTCTTTGTTGCCAAGCTGCTGTCGGTTTATTATTTTTTAGTTCTTCCATCATTGTATTATCACCTTAATCTTATTTGGATTTCCATTTAGCTATAAGCCTAATGCTAATCTGATTATATAACAAAATTAACCTAGAAGATTGTAGATAACCTTTTTATTTTTAGTTACTGTGAGACAGGTGATTATGGATATAAAAAATGTGCTAATTAGTGGATGAATCCTACTTTCCACTTAAATAAAAGGTCAATTTCTTCTCGATCATAATCCAAAATCCAATTATTATATTCTTCATAAAGAAAGCGTATAGATTCTTTACTTGAGGTTAAGACATCACATCCGCGATCATCATACAAATGAAAAATCTTTTTTTTAGAGAGATTAATAAAGTAAATATCATAACTACTTTGGGAATTACTCTTCAGAATAGTAGATGGATGAGCAAAATCTTCATAATTAATAGCCTTTAAAAGTTGCGCATATCTTAATTCTGTTTTCTTACAAGAAAGTACATAGCGATGAGTGGAAGATTGATCATCGTCTTCGTCTTCATCCTGAAATACACTCGGCAAACAGTGATGGTTTAATTGATATAGCCGCTGTTTATCTTTTATGTATTTTAAATAAACGTTTAAAGGTCTTTTTTGAAGGAAACGATCTTTGTTCCTAGTATGCACATCCGTAATAAAAAGAATCTCATCTCCCTCTTCAAATACTCTGTGAAATAATGTGATTGATCGATGAAAAGCTTGATTCAAACAATCTTTTTCGTGAGATGAAATTAATGGATCTGATATTTCAAAGCGAATGCTATATTTCCACGAATAAAACAGAGCTGGACTTAAAGTTAATCCTTCAAAGTATTTTTCTAAAAATGAAGGTAGAGTGTTAGTGCTCATGTATTTTTCTCCAAATTTTTTAGTTTTTATAGTTTATAAGTAACTTTTTTACTTAAACATTAAGTAATTGTTCGATTTTATATGTAGGATTAATAAAGCCCTTTATTTTTTTAAAAAAACTTAAAAGCCACCTCGAATTGTCAGGAAAGGTAGCTTACAAGAGAAACTTAATATGGAATTATAAAGTATAGTATATTTTTTCTATAAAAACTATTCTCTACCTCATAAATACATTCGTAAAACGCAAGCTTTTTATGCATTTTGGCAGTTAATCTTCCCTATCGAATCTTAATCTATTTTTGCATGTGTGTTGAAAAATCACATTATATGAACTCAGAATGAATATTTTATACAATCACAATAGCTTCGTAAGTGCTTGCCACTGATGAAACCTCATGGAATCAAGAGGCTCTAAATCT
This sequence comes from Priestia sp. AB, assembly GCF_028369225.1. Taxonomy (NCBI): domain Bacteria; kingdom Bacillati; phylum Bacillota; class Bacilli; order Caryophanales; family Bacillaceae; genus Priestia; species Priestia sp. AB. The sequence goes on along the minus strand of NZ_JAQMYN010000028.1, from coordinate 12,267 downwards.
TATAGTGCTGCTTATTTCTTAAATCAGTCTATTTATTAAAATAAAAAGCACCTCAATTAATAGATGCCTAGTTTTTATTATTATTTTTCTTCTGTAATCATAAACTGTACCACGTTATTTAAATTGATGTGCACTAACTCTTTTTCATTCGAAATGAATCTTTCATATTTTGTTATATGACTAATGACTTCTTTCTTTGATGCGGCTTCGAATTTTAATTCCTTTGTCCTGCCATTTATAAATTCGAAAATAACTTTAAATTTAAGCATAGGTGTATCTCCTCATTATCTACTTATTATTCTTGTTTCATCAATTCTTCTTCAAAGAAAAAAATACTTGGATATTTAGTAACCGTATAAGAGTATGTTTTCATGTTTTTTACATAATGACTTTTTAAGATTGTTACTAATTCATTCGATACTCTTATAGTTACTGTTTTTCCATTACTAAATATTTTCACGTTATATCCTTCATTTTCTCTCCTATTAAAAATAATAAGGTTATCGTATCGTATTATTCTTATAATAGAGCTGAGAAAAGCTTACATCAATCTGTACAGATTTTCCTCATTCTGGTATATGAGCTCAAAAAGTATATAGTTATAAAATAGTAAAGGATTATTTTATATAGATTTTTTAATCACCTACTGTCACTTTTCTACCTCTCCTACGTTCTGTTCTTGCCTTTTTAATAGCGAACAGAGCCAAGGAACGTTCGCTATTAATGATGGGTGAGAAAAATGTGTCAGTCCTTAGTCATTCATATTACCTTTGGGCTAACGTTTACATACGCATCAATGCGCCATTAGGCTTTGGTAACTCCTCAGCTGTTATCAGATTCATTTTACAAAAATGTTCAAAAAATTGTTGTGCCAGCTCTCTTTCCTTTGGGTCACTTTTCAACTCAGCTATATCAAGTAAAATTTGAGCCATCCATAAATTATCAAAATAACGGTATTTACCTGTATTCCATGTCATTTTTTGGGATGTTCTTTCGTTTACATAATATCTCCAGAAAGGCATCTGATCCGATTCCTGTTCTGTAAGCTGGAGTCTGTATTTTGAATGAGCAGGAATATATCCATCTTCACAAAGCTTACCGATAAAATCTTCATTCACCATATAGACGCCTAAGATACGTCTGTCTTTTTCAGGCATACTGGAATCTATCGCTGTTAACAAGACAGCACTATTTTGGTGCAAACGGATGGGTTTGGTTGGCTTCCCCTTGTTATTACCGCTTTTTATTACACCTGAAAAAACCTTCCACTCTAAAAAAGAACTATTCTGTTCTTCTGTGTCACACCAAAAAACCATTTGTGATTCAGAATGAAGTTTATGATTTTTCATAAGTTTTTCAAGTCCCCAGCGAAGTTCTTGGTTTTTTCGTTGTAGTTTTTTTTCCTCTTCCTTCTTCCGTTCTTCCTCGATGTGTTCCATTTCCTTTTTTTCTATAATTTTTTCGAGTGAATGAGCAACACTTTTATCATGCAGTTTTAGATGCTTTCCAAATACATCGGGGAAAACAAATTTTTTATTTTCCGATGCGAAATGTATTTCAATACTAGAATCATTACATTTAACTATACTACCTATCCCAAAAAGCTTGTGTGTAACTTTCTTATTGATTAGATTCATTATTCTAGGCCTCCTTGTAGAATAAAAACTCGGTTACTATTAGATAGTAAATTAATAATTTTATTCAACTAACTTACCTTTAAAGCTCACACAACTGTTTGAGTTTTTTTCAGTTTTAAAAAGGGTGTTGAAAAAATGTATCCATAATTCTATCTGAAAAAAACACAGCGGAATTCGGAATACGATCGAAAAAACAATTGTAAAACTATTATAACATTTTTTGAAAATATTACAAATTTTCCATTGACAATATATTTTAATTTGAGGTAAAATGAAGTTTTGTTGTTTACAATAGCTCAAAATAAAAGTCTCTAACAAGTCATGAAACTTTTGGAAAGTCCCTATAAATAACCATTTGATTACTGGTGATAAGCGAAATGATTCCACCATTAAACTAACCCTCATTACGTTGGAGGCTTAGTTTAGGGATGTACTACTACAGTAAGTGGTACAATTAAAAAGCAAAAGAAGAAGATATGAACATTATTACCAAGTGTTTAGAAATTCTCATATAAAAAATTCCGTGCATTATCCCATGAAAATAAAATGGTAAGAAACACTAATTGATATAAATGATTATTACTCCTTTATAAGCTATAATGTAATATGAGGAGTAGTGATGTTAGTATGTATTATTACGGCAAAAGAAATCAAGAACCTTTAGCTCAAGAACAAACAGAGGTTTGGGAATGTACAGTAGAAGATTGTAAGGGCTGGATGAGAAAAGATTTCTCTTACGACAACCACCAAAAATGCCCTTTGTGTGGAAATCACATGGAAGCTGGAGAACGGCTTATTAATAAAATCCCCCTTAATCCCCATCGAAGATAATTTGTACCAATGCTATCGCATAGATTAAAAATTACTACTATATTATTTAATTGAAAATATAGTTAATTTATTTGCATTTGCTTTCTATTTCTAATGTATGTTATAACTAGTTATACCTTGTATCGATCGTCTTGTCTAAAACCCAGGCTTTTTTTAAAAGCCTGGGTTTTCTATTGAACTAATAGTAGATAAATCATGGTTTTTTAATTATAAGACCATAAAAAAAGGACTCCTTCATAAGGAGTCCTTTTTGTTATCACTTTTAATTATGCTTTGTGAACGTTAGCAGCTTGTGCTCCACGTTGACCTTGCTCGATATCAAAAGTAACTTTTTGACCTTCTTCTAATGATTTGAAACCTTCACCTTGAATAGCACTGAAATGAACGAATACATCGTCTCCGCCTTCGATTTCAATGAAACCGAAACCTTTGTCTGCATTAAACCATTTTACTGTACCTTGTGTCATAATGTTGCCTCCTGCTGTGGAATATTCCACAAATGTATTACCTTTCTTGCCCAATCATACTATTTCAAGATAAAAACTTCTATTTAAGGTTTTTTCTTCTCTCAATCTTATACCGAACAAAAATAAGTTAAACATAGTGTAACACATAGAGATATTGATAGCAAATAATTGCTTTTTTCCATTCTTCACTAAAAACAGTATTATGAGAAACGCTCAGAATTGCAACGAGTGGACAATCACCCGCGAAATAAAGAATATCTTCTTCTGATAGCTTCTCAGTACAACATTTCAACACTTATGCACCAGAATCCCTTTAACTATGTATAGTTAATTTATGGTTAAGTTTTCTAATAAGATAGTCTTAAAAAGTACACTTTTTGGGATTGTGAAAAAAACGACTTAAAAAACAGCTATCCCATTCGAAAAAGTATACTTTTTCGGACTCCTAATTTTTAACTTTATTCAAACACTAAAGGAATAAAGTTAAAAAATTTATTGGAATTAATAAAATTGCTTTAACGAAACTTAAACAAAAGGTTAATTAATACTTTTAATGAATTAATTTACTTTTAATTTATTTTTAACCATATTTTAATGATTCACTATAATCATTGGATTATAATGGAATCACCAAAGTGATTATCCTTCTTTCAACTTGCTTTCTATCTAAAGCAAGTCTTTTTATTTATAGGAATGAAAATGACTAGAATGATATAGGTTGCACCGTATCCATATATTTCATTCGTAATCAGATTAAAATATATTTCAAATATACAGAAAAACGCTCTCTGAGGGAATGAACTTTGGTTTTACATATAATAGAATAAATAGTTCGACGTAAATTTGAGCAATTTAGAAGCTCTTATTTTCTTCTTATTATTGATTTTGAAACACTTGTTTTGAAATTAGTTAACCTAATGTCACTCTCAATAACTACAAACGCCTTTCATCAAGAAGTGTTTATAACGTGCTATTTTTAATAAACTTCATTTCTATATACAAACCAAAAGTTAATAACATATATACTGATAAAGAATGGAAATAGGAGAGGATAATCTTGACTAAAAATCATCCATATTTAGATGAGAAAGTTATGACTATAAAAATCGTTACTGAAATGACAGGTTTATCAGAAAGACAAGTTCGTTATTATGAAGAGCGAGAGCTTATTTTTCCAAAACGAAGCTCTTCAGGTACCCGAATGTATTCCTTTTCCGACATTGAAAGGTTAATGGACATTGCAGAAAAAATTGAAGATGGTGTTAGAACACGGGAAATGCGTAAGGATTTATTTTAAAGTAGGTAAATTTGATTTGTTCTTTTAGTCTTTGTTCATGCTTACTCAATCTTTATATTCAATATTTACTGGGTTATTTTTATTCGGATTTTTTATAAATCTATATAAGATAAGACTTTTATGCACTCCATTATTATTTAGCCTAGAGAGAAACATTGATACATAAGGGACGTATAAAGATGTCTATATTTTATAAAAATGACTCTGTTAGAACCCTTATTCCCATAAAGGTTCTCTTTTTCATATGTTCCTGAAAGAGTGATTATGGTAACTAGCATATTAAGTAAGCCCCTTTGTGTTAAACTGTACACAGAAACATGTATGAGTCTGGAGGCAATATAATGAAATGTGCAATAGGGATAGTTCTTATTGCTCAAGCTTTATTAACGTATTTAACTATTAAGACAGCATATACTCCTTACACCGTTAGAATATTAGATAGAAACACTGGAGTTATGAAAGTTTCCTATAGTTTCCCTTTAACGTACTGGTTAATGTTTATAGGTTTGGGCATCATGTTTTTAGTGGGAACATATTTAGTTTTTGCTAAAGAAAAGAAGCAGATCTTTAATTAAAGGTCTGCTTTTTATTTTTTACCGATAAATGGTTTTATGTTAACTAATGATTAACAACAAGCATTAATTACAGGTAGCTTTTCATTTGGCCCATCGCTGTTCTTGTGAACCTCACTATCAGATTTCGTATAAAAGAATTCCCATTCGCTTCCGTCCGGATCTGTTACCCAAAACTTATCTTGCACAGCATAGCAGCAAGTTGTATCCATTTCTTCACGAGCAAAGAAGCCTTCTTTTTCTAATCGTGATTTATGAGAATGGATTTCTTCAGGAGTTTCTACTTGGAAGCCGAAATGATTCACTTGATTACCTTTTACTTTATCTCCTACGTTTAAAGTGAAATTTAATCCTGGCTCATCTACTAAGAATTTAGCGTAATCTACTTTCGTTTTCACAGGTTGAACGCCAAATATCTTTTGATAAAACTCCATGGACGCCTCTAGATTCGTTACATTAATTCCTACGTGAACATACTTCATTTACACTTCCTCCTTCGCATTATAAACAATATTATTTTAAATATATTAATTTAAGAGCAGGAGCCGCTTTTACTTGTATCTTTTCTAAACAAGCAGCAAAGCTCGTCAGATAACAGGTGATTTACCTCTTTATCATGTAAATCATAATAGCTCCATGTCCCTTTTGTTTCTTTTGTGATAAGGTTTGCTTCTAATAAAATTTTTAAATGATAAGAAAGTTTAGATTGAGACATTCCAAAGAATTCAGTTAGGTCACATACGCATGTCTGTCCTCGCTGGCAGAGCTCATACATAACTTCTAATCTCTTTTGATCAGCAAGTGCTTTAAATTTTTGTTCGTACTGTTTAAATGGGTGCTTTCCTTCCTTAACTGTTTCCATTGTCATTTTCCTCCATTAATTTTTTTGATTTAATGCTCGAAGCTTTCGGCAGCTTTTTTAAAGTTACTATATGTAGTTTCCCCTCTTAGCATAGGATCTTGATGAAAAAAACGCTGAAAGATTAGGTTTTGTGCTTCCTTCTGGTCCATCCCTTGGGTGTTCATAACTAAATGAAAATAGGCTCGAAAGTACGTAATAGATAAGTTTCCAGAGTTGTTGACTCTCACTGCTTTCATCCCCACTTTTATAAATCAATTTTTTTTGATGTATTCATCATATCTGGAAAATTTAGATAAATCAAGGAATAAATCAACTTTTTTTGATTAATGTTTAAAATGTATATTTTTGTTGAGTATATAATAAAATAATTATATAATTATATTTAAAAATAAGGAGGCGAGTCATAATGGATGTAAAAGCGCAGGTAGAAGTGGAAAAAGCAGTACAGATACTGAAGCTGCTTGGAGATAAGACAAGATTGTCAATGATGAAGCTGCTCCAATATAACGAGTGCTGTGTTTGTGAGCTAGTTGAAATTTATAAAGCAAGTCAACCGGCTATTAGCCAACACTTGCGTAAATTAAGAGATATCGAACTTGTAAGTGAAAGACGAAAAGGATATTGGATCTTCTATTCCTTAAATAAAGAAAACTGCTATTATCAATTTGTCCTTGATATACTCGATTCTTTACCAAGCGAAGATGAACGATTAAAAGAACTAGAAAAGCAAGGTTTACGTATTAATTGTTGCTAATAATAGGAGGTCTGTAAAGTGGTATCAGTTATAGTAGCCTCCCTCATCTTCTTAGTGACATTGATTTTTGTCATTTGGCAGCCAAAGAACTTGTCTATTGGTTGGTCAGCATGTGGAGGCGCAGCATTAGCTCTTTTAGTAGGTGTGGTTGATTTCCATGACGTGCTGGATGTAACTCAAATTGTATGGAATGCAACATTAACGTTTATTGCAGTTATTATTATTTCCTTAATTTTAGATGAAATTGGATTTTTCAAGTGGGCAGCTTTACATATGGCGCGTACTGCAGGAGGCAATGGCGTTCGCATGTTCGTTTATGTATCCCTCCTTGGAGCTGTAGTAGCAGCATTATTCGCAAACGATGGAGCAGCCTTAATTCTAACACCTATTGTACTTGCCATGGTACGAGCACTTAAATTTGAAGATAAAATGGTCTTTCCTTTTATTATCGCCAGTGGATTCATTGCAGATACAACATCGTTACCTCTTGTGGTAAGTAACTTGGTCAACATTGTATCAGCTGATTTCTTTGGTATTCGCTTTTCTGAATTTGCATCACGTATGATTGTGCCAGATCTGTTCTCACTTTTGGCAAGTATTGTTGTCTTATATTTGTACTTTCGTAAAAGCATCCCTAAGAAATACAATCTAGATGATTTACAGAAACCGGTTGAAGCCATTAAAGATAAGAAAATGTTCCGTTTATCAGGAATCGTTTTATTCATTTTAGTTCTTGGTTACTTTATTGGTGAGTTTTTCGATATTCCTGTTTCTATTATCGCAGGTATTATTGCGATTTTATTCTTAGGAATAGCAAGAAAGAGTCCCGCTGTTCACACTAAAAAAGTGTTAGCGGGAGCTCCGTGGGCGATTGTTTTCTTTTCGGTTGGTATGTATGTTGTTGTCTATGGATTACGTAATGTAGGGCTAACTAAAGTATTAGCAAGCCTCATTCAAGCAACGGCTGACCATGGATTATTTGCTGCAACCATTGGCATGGGATTCATTGCAGCCATACTTTCATCGATTATGAACAACATGCCAACCGTGATGATTGATGCTTTGGCCATTGATGCAACTTCTGCAACAGGTACAATTAAAGAAGCCTTGATTTATGCAAATGTCATTGGTTCGGACTTAGGACCAAAAATTACACCTATTGGCTCTCTAGCGACTCTCTTATGGCTCCACGTTCTTTCGACAAAAGGAGTTAAGATTTCTTGGGGAACCTATTTTAAAACAGGTATTATCTTAACCATCCCAACATTGTTTATTACGCTTGTTGGTTTATATATTTGGTTATCAATTATTTCTTAACACATCATAAAGGAGATTTTACACATGTCTAAAAAAACACTTTATTTCTTATGTACAGGTAACTCTTGCCGTAGCCAAATGGCTGAAGGATGGGCAAAAAAATATCTAAATAATGATGAATGGGATGTACGCAGTGCAGGGTTAGAAGCTCATGGATTAAATCCCAATGCTGTAAAAGCAATGAAAGAAGCTGGTGTTGATATCTCAAACCAAACATCTGATGTCATTGACCCTGAAATTTTAAATAATGCGGATTTGGTCGTTACATTATGTGGCCATGCAGCAGGTCACTGCCCAGTAACGCCTCCCCATGTGAAACGTGAACATTGGGGATTTGATGATCCTGCAACAGCTGAAGGAACAGATGAAGAGAAATGGGCGTTCTTCCAGCGTGTACGTGATGAAATCGCTGAACGTATTCAGCGTTTTGCTGAAACAGGTAAATAATTAATCAAGAAGCAGTCTATTTGTGTAGACTGCTTTATTTCTTCCTGAAATCTGTTTTATAGTAACTAGGAATGTAAGAAATACTTTAGTAGTCTAACCAGATTTGTAGATTCATATACATACAAATTTAAAAATGCAGATTGTAATCGATTCTACTTATATAACAGTAAAAGCATACACTTACTTTTTATAAATATAAGATATTCTTTTAGCTAGTTTGTAGAAAAACTTTCGCCTTTACAATTAGATGCGTTTATTGTATGATTACACAACAGGAACATTTGTTCGATACTAAGGGTTTAGAGATGAATAAAGAAACACCAAAACAAACTAAGACAATTAAACATAAAATTTTCTCGCACGGAGCAAAAACATTTGAGCCAACTCTTATTCTTTATCGAAATACCTTGGCGTTTATTGTAAACGTAATAACAATCGGAGGTTTCAAATTATGAATGATAAAAAAGCAGCACTAGATATGGCTCTAAAACAAATTGAAAAACAATTCGGTACAGGATCCATTATTAAAATGGGAGAAGGCACACATACAAAAGTTGAGGCATCTAGCTCAGGCTCATTAGCTTTAGATATAGCTCTTGGAATTAATGGCTATCCCAAAGGAAGAATTATGGAAGTTTACGGGCCCGAAAGTTCAGGTAAAACAACCGTTTCCTTACACGCAATTGCAGAAGTACAAAAAAATGGAGGTCGCGCTGCCTTTATTGATGCTGAACACGCACTGGATCCAGTTTATGCAAGAAAACTAGGTGTAGATATTGATGAGTTACTGTTATCTCAACCAGATACTGGTGAACAGGCACTTGAAATTGCTGAAGCATTAGTTAGAAGTGGTGCTGTAGACATTATTGTTGTTGACTCAGTAGCAGCATTAGTTCCACAAAAAGAAATTGAAGGAGAAATGGGAGATTCTCACGTAGGTCTACAAGCTCGTTTAATGTCTCAAGCTCTTCGTAAACTATCTGGAGCAATCAATAAGTCTAAAACCATTGCCATCTTCATCAACCAAATCAGGGAGAAAGTAGGCGTTATGTTTGGAAATCCGGAAACAACGCCAGGTGGAAGAGCACTAAAATTCTATTCTTCCGTTCGTCTTGAGGTTCGCCGTGCTGAACAACTTAAACTAGGAAATGACATAGTTGGTAATAAAACAAGAATTAAAGTAGTCAAAAATAAAATGGCACCTCCTTTCCGCATTGCTGAAGTAGATATTATGTATGGAGAAGGTATCTCAAAAGAAGGAGAAATCTTAGATATCGGTTCTGAAGTAGATATTGTTCAAAAGTCTGGATCTTGGTTTTCATATAATGAGGAGCGTTTAGGACAAGGACGAGAAAACGCTAAGATTTTCTTAAAAGAAAACCCAGAAATTAGAGAAGAAATTAGAAAAAGAATTATTGATTTCAAATATAGTGATAATGTTAATAATGATAGTGGTATTGATAACGATAGAGAAAACGAAAACTAATAACAGCATAAAACACCTTTACCAAGGCTTGCACTGCACCCCAATTGTTAGATAAATAACTCTAATGATTGGGGTGTTTTTATGTCAAGGCTATTGATTTGCAACTAAACAAGCGCTATTCATATAGAGAAACAACATAAATCTTCTTGCAACCCATTCGTATATTTACAATAAACGCACCTTTCTTTTTGTTTCAATGAAATAAAAAGTATAATCGGCAGATAGTGAAGTGAATAATCTTCCGGCCTCTAATAGAATCCCAGCGAGCAACTAAATAAAGAATATCTTCTAAAAAGAAATTCTTATTAAAAAAGCCTAGGTGATATGGTAGTAGAACTTTCTATTTCTTCCCCCTTCCATATCCATCGATTCGCTTTATCTCTACTTTTATTTAGGTACACATTATGATTAAGTTGATTATATTTATTTGAGTAATGAAGATTAGCCAGAAGCAAATTAGATTTTACTGAAACCATAACATTATTGTTGATATTGTTATGATTTGCATGATATTGCATCAGTAATTGGCCACCATCCATGTTCATCGTATCATTTCCATATAAAATATTATGTTCAATAAGAGTATTTATCGTCCCTCCACGTTTTTTATCATAGCCTCCAATTGAAATTCCTGTAAAACGATTCTTATAAATCATATTCCGTATAACTTGAACATTGCTAGTTTGTTTACCATAGTGTTCACTTGCGATTTCTATTCCTAGATCGTTATGACTTGAAACGTTATGCTCAATAATAACATCTTTTCCTCCGTCTACGTAGATTCCCCCGGCGGAGTATTCATGTTTGTAAGCAGGATTTGAATAACTGCTGACGTTGTAAATATGGTTTTCACTAATAAGTCCTTCACGGGCTCGGTCATATTTCTCAATAGGAGCTACTTTTTCAAAGCCAATTACGTCAATCCCAATATTATCAACGTTTCGAATTGTATTGGCATTGACGATAAAATCTTTAACATTTCCATTTAGAGTTAGTGCTTCACTAAAACCTAAGGTTAGGTTTTCAAGTAGGTTTTCCGATATCTCAATGTTTTGTAATGAACGCGGCGCTTTAGATCCGTAAAAAGCTATTCCATGAGCGTTTCCATTTTTATGTGCAGTTTTAATATCGAAAATATGATTATTAATAATTCGAAGGTTCTTTCCACTTCCCTCTACTAAAATACCACATGGTGTATTTTGTTCCTTAGAAGTAGACGAATGACCTATATTCAAACCTTGAATTGTTATGTAGCTCTTATTTTTTATGCTAACTAGCCCTCCATCTGTAGAACGGCTTTTTATTTTTTCTCCACTAATAAGAGGCTTTTCGCTTTTATAGTTCCTGAAGATAATAGGCTTTTGTTTAGTACCTGAATGGCTAATAATTAATTGTTCATAGTAGATACCGCCTCTGATGTAAACGGTAGTTCCGGGCTGAGCTACTTCACTTGCCTTTCTTAATGTTCTAAAAGGTTTGCTTTTAGTACCCAGGTTTTTGTCATCCCCTGTAGGAGAAACATAAATTTCATGATGTATTATAGGAACTGCTGAAGGTTGATTAGCTGCCTCAGCCCTTTGGTTTATACAGCATAGTAAAATAAAAAGAATACCAACTGCTTTTTTCATAGGATCCTCCTTAAAGTTAATGAATTTCACTTGCGAGATTTTTAAATTATACTATGGTTCTTTTAATAAGGATGTAAAACATCGCACCATGTCTTGTTATTTTTTAAAACTACAGCAACTTTTACATTTAAAACGGAAAGTGCTAAAGTAATGCTAGAATGTGGAGGTTTGAAAAATGAATAAGGAACTTAAGTTACGTCCTTTGGAAAGAGAAGATTTAAAATTTGTCCATGAACTCAATAATGATGCAAACATTATGTCTTATTGGTTTGAAGAGCCTTATGAAGCTTTTGTAGAGCTACAGGACTTATATGATAAACATATTCACGATCAAGGTGAGCGTCGTTTCATCCTTGAAAAGGACGGGGATATGCTTGGACTAGTGGAATTAGTCGAAATTGATTATATTCATCGTAGAGCAGAGTTTCAAATTATCATCGACCCTACGTATCAAGGTCATGGCTACGCAATGGTTGCCACAAACCTAGCAATGAATTATGCCTTTTCGGTATTGAATATGCATAAACTTTACTTAATTGTAGACAAGGAAAATGAAAAAGCAATTCATATCTATAAGAAGGTTGGTTTTTCTATTGAAGGTGAGTTAAAAGATGAATTTTTTGTTGATGGAAGCTATCATAATGCTATAAGAATGTGTATGTTTCAAAAAGAATATTTACAAACCAAAAATAAAAACTAAGGTTGAACTAGTATAAGAGTCCTGGTCACCAAAAAAAGAAGAAAGAATGAGATGGGACTTCTATTATAGGAGTAAAAAATCCTGAAGGAGAAATGTGCAAACCATTTAAATATGATAACATTGTAAATTGTAAATTATAGAAACCATAAGGATGGTATTATGAGTACATTTAATCCAACAGGATTGCTATTATTCTTAATAATTATTGGTTTAATAGGATTCCTAGCTTTTAAAGTTGTTAAAAGGTTAAAAAAGAAATAAGTAACAAG
>NZ_JAQMYN010000027.1:0-25935 GCF_028369225.1 Priestia sp. AB | reverse complement strand
CGGTATGACCAAATACCCTTCTTTCCAAGCTGGGAGAGGCTAAAGGATGTTTTTATTTATTTTATGAAAGAAAGAGTAAATATCTTTATTGCCTGTCTAAATGATAATAGTGATTCAGAAGGAAACAATACCGGATTGAAGAAGAAAAACAGTTGGTTTCAATAAACTTATTGCTTTCAGACAAAAAAGTAGAGAGGTGTTTATAAATTGTATAGAGGTCGAGATATGACTAAATTGTCAATGATTTCAAAAAAAGAATGGAAAGATGATGAACTTACTTACTTTCATCATTCACTTCAACAGATAACTCCCTATTTAAATGAAGAAGGTCGGAAAATTCATCGTCAAATTATAGAGGAAATCGAATCTAGAGGTGGACTTCCCTGTATTGATTCGAACTGCACACATGATAAGGATATTAAATCTAAAGGGTGAACTTAATACATTGAAGGATAGGGAAATCCCTAAATATAAGGTTCATCTTAAAATGGTAATATTTGTAACGTGTTAAGAGAGCCTTGTATATGATATAAAAATACAATCAATGTAAGTAATATTATCGGAAATATAAATAATTTTTGGGCTGGGTGTGAGTCTCCGGTTACTTGGTAGAGCATGGTCCAAAAGTCGTGAATAGCCCACGTAGAATCTGCAATAGACATCCCAACTTGAGTGAGTATGATTCCGGTAATCTGGTTGTTCGGGTCGGCGTAGATAGAGGTGCCACTTCGTCCGGCCCAGCCAAATTGGCCGATGTGCGCATAGTCACCGCGGTAAGTTCACACCGTCATCCCCATATCCCAGCCACCGTAACGCCCTTGTCCATTGGAAAAAGGAAGCTTAGGGGCTACCAATATAGCCTTTAAGTTTCTTTTCTATTCCGATAAAAACCATTACGGTAACTAACCTAATCCTGCTTACGATATACAACTAAAAAGGGAATTATTTAAGCTTATTTCTTATTTTAAGATCTTATCTAATCTTTCAGCCTAGGAAAGTTAGGCTATAGGGGAAAGACTAATTTTATCTACTATACATTTGGAGTTTAACAATCCACATCTTAGTTCCTTGAAAGCAGATAATTTAACTCAATTTATACGACCTTTACCCTGTATCTGTATGAGATTGTTTTTAATTAGCTGGTGAAGGATATATCTATTAGTTGAACAACCTATTTTATAGGGGGAGAGGAGGAGAAAATAGTGAAAGAAATTAAAGTAGCAGAAAATAGTGGTCAGGCAAATAAGTTGATTGAAGATCTTTTTACCACTGGTTTTAGTAAAAGTGAAGTTTACTTGTTGGCCTATAATAAAGAGCGTTCGGAATATTTAACAGATATAACAAATACGAAAGAATATCGAACTTCTGAACAAGGGATTTTTACGTCTACTGTTGATAAGTTATTTTCTCGTGAAGATGAACTCCGTTCTAAAATGACTTCGTTAGGGTTAACACAAGAAGAAACTGAACGATGTATAGGTGAAATGAAGCAAGAGCGTATAGTAATTATTGCAAAGAAGAGTATTTAATAGTTTGCGGATGCAATAAATGTTAAAGAAACTAAGTGATCGAGAAGAATGAACCTTATTGGTATGTTGCTGTCTATATATATGGTTTGCTCTATTATTAGAAAAGTATATAATTCTAAAAAAGCTATACAAACTCTCTTTACCTGTTAATTATAGAGAGTTTGTATAGCTTTTTTACTGATATTATTCGTTAGTAGTAAAATCATCTGTTTTTAATGCAAAAACTAGTATACGGCCCCAATTTAATTCTTTTAAATAGTGTTGAACTTCCTCATCTGATAATCCCAAAGAGTAAAGCTTAGAGTGTAGTTCATCTTTGTAAAGATGAACTGAATTTGCTATTGGATTGTTATCCCTTAATTCGGATACACCAATATCGTTTATATTCAACGCACTTGTCAATTCTTCAGTACGATCTTTTTCATGGGCTAATAAGTAGATATTATCTTTTCTGAATCCTAGACTTAAAAATTGTTCAATAGCCTCTTTTACTTCATAGCCGTCCTTTACCACTCTTATTTTCTTCATTAAAAAACCTCCTTAATCATAGGCTATTTAATGGAAGTTTATAATATGAATAACTTGCTACCTTCTTAGAACATCTTAACTACGCTTTAGATATTTTAGACTAAGGTATGAAGCCCATGAATATGTTTGTTGGCTCTAAAATAATACATATGATTATGATGAAAGCAATATCTGTCCAAGATACAACTGAAGTGTTTTACAATTGTATTAACATAGTCAATAATATGAACTGATAATTCATTGTTTCTTTTCATTATAATATTGCACAGGGAACATAGATCCTTCTGAGACCATTTTATTATCTTCAATGTCCAAAGGGTCTGGATGACCTGCTTTGTGTATGGGAAATGAGGCCAATTTTTTGGTCGATGATTCATATGAAATAACTTTTTTTACACTTCGAACAAACCCTTTTACCTTATCTAAGTTTGATTTATCCTTCAATAAATAAGTTGTAATCCCTACGCTTACTGTTGAAATAGCAAGACCAGAAATAAGTGTTTTTTGTCGCATTCTACTTACTCCTCCTTAGTTTTATTTTGAAACCATTTTCCCTATGTGATAACTTAATAAACCTGTATTTCCAGGTATCATTTGCAAGCTTGAAGGCTATCTATTAAATTTTAAAAGCAGATCGTTCAATTTAACTTGTAGATTATCTCGTAATTATATTTAATTCAAACTCAAATGTTTTTTCGCAAAAACCAATTAATCATGTATTTTTTCTTGTTTAAGGTCTCTTCTCCCATTTTATTTATCTTTATAATCGAATCGAAAATTCCATAAGCATAGGTTTGAGATCATCTTCGTTAGGATAAAAGTAAATAAACTATTTCACCTATAGGAGGAGATGTATATGGATTTATATGGTCGGAACAGGGAGGTATTAAAATGACAGAGTCAAGAAAGAAATCCCCCCATCCTCAAAAGATCAAAAGAAGGGATCATGCTGAGCAATATCCTACGGAGAATAAAACTCTATTTGATCAATTTAAAACTGAAGAGACAGTTGATCCAATACCAACTGAAGAGTTAAAGATAGAAAAGCAAGATGAAAGAAATAAGAAGAAAACTAAAAATGAATCCTCCACTGAAAATAAATATAAGAGAAATTAATATTAAATCAATAGCATGAAAAAGTAGATATTCTAATTGATTATTACACTAAGTTATTAAAAAGTACTTGAAAGGAGTGGTAAGAATGGGAAAAACAGAACTACAGCCGGTTTTTATTTATTTACATCCAGATGTATTAGCGCAAGGTGGTATTTATTTTATCGGACTAAATAAACGAGACAGGGAGCTTCCTCCGGCGAGTATTGAACATTTACGTTTAGATATGGCTAAACAATATTTCCCTTGGGATCCTGAGGCTCATCTTGTTGTAGAAGAAGGAAGATTCCAATGGAATGCTGTAAAAAAAGACTATATAGAAATCGTCGCCTAATAAAAATCTCGACATGGTAAAATGTCGAGATTTTTCATTTAGATAGATTATTGTAGATAATAGGGAGAAATATACGCTGGGCCCCATATAACATTTAGAAACAAAATTAAATAGCCCATCCATAAACAATTTCAGAGATCACAATAAATCAAATCATTCTTTATAATAGATGGGTGAACAACACTCCTACAATAAAGACAAGTTGGTTTAGTTTCAATGAGTCCTTCCATACTATGCGGGTTAACGTAATGTGCCTTCTAGGAAGTGTCAAAAACCCACTTCAGAGTCTCATCTTATTATGAAGTGGGTTTTAATTAATATATAGCGTAACTTTTAAATTTTAGTGTTAGCAGAGTAGAGGTCAACTACGTCAGGAACATTCTCATAAGCAGAATTAGCATACTCCTGAAGTTTTTTTAGAAAAAGTAAAATCTCTGTACCTTCCATTTTGGCATGAGTGAGATGAAAAATATTATCTTTCCCAATAATAAGCTCATCTTCTGATAAATATAAAGGCAACGTTCGGAATACATACCAGGGATAATAAAGAGAGACGAATGTTTCTCTAAAATAAATTCCATTTTCACCAATAATAATCCCATCTGTCTTCTTTAAAGGCCAAGTACATAAAAAAGCAACAATCTTTTTATTAGCTTGTAAATTAAAATACTTTATTATTTTCTTTTTCAAATCTGAAGGAATATGCTGATCTACTAACAGACCATTATTAGGCTCAAAAGCTTCTTCGTATTTCTCAAATAATGTGCTTATATTCATTAAGTCATTATACGTTACAGAAGAAGATACATTGTGCGGTTTTACAAGTAAAGCGTACGAATATTCGTTCAAGAAATCTCTTATACTTGTCAAAAGTTCTATAAATAATGAAACTGGATACGTATTTCCTCCACCTATTAAACATGCTTTTCTATTGTCCAAATGAACTTCGATATTATTTTGGACCGTAATCTGATTTGCTTTACCAAATTCAGTCCATTCAATATTGCCTAATTCACCACTTAGATTTTTCCATCTTAAACTCTTGTCCGTAAAACA
Source organism: Priestia sp. AB (assembly GCF_028369225.1). Lineage (NCBI taxonomy): Bacteria > Bacillati > Bacillota > Bacilli > Caryophanales > Bacillaceae > Priestia > Priestia sp. AB. The sequence continues at coordinate 21,375 of NZ_JAQMYN010000027.1, read as the reverse complement.
CACACCGACTTTTCCTGAGCCAAATATCGTACAGTCGGGAAAAGCAATCACTTCTTCCTCATTTGAAATATTAAACCTTTTATTTAACTTGGATAAAACAGAGAGAGGAATTTCCTCGATGAAAAATTTGTCTTGTTGATACCTTGAACATAAGTCGGTTAAATAATTGAATTTTACATTATGCATTTAAATAATCCCGCTCGTTTTTAATAAACACTTTCTATTTCTATTAAATCATATTTTTTATCTTTTATTCCATTTAAAAGCAAAAAGGATAAGGGAATTAAAATGCATAATGTATTCATCTATAGTTAACATAATCACTCTTTCCGGAACACATCACCAAAAAGAACCCTCTTGAGAGAAGGGTTCTGGATGAGTCCTTGTTTCTGCTTTATGCAGCTTTTTATACATCGTTGATATAACGCGTTTTTCTCTCCGGGTGTCCGGGTGATTGAAGATAAGATGAATAAAAAGTGCACGTTTTATACATATGCTTGTACGGTAAAATATAGTCTTTATGGAAGTAATATGTTATTATATTTTTGCACATGCATTTTAATAGTGAAAAGCCACTTGTCCTGCAAATACTGGGTGGCTTTTTATTTTGCTTACCTTTTGACTGGACAAATTATAACCTAATACTATATTTTAGATATGTACATGTATATTTCACTTTTATCAATTATTAAAAGCAGCTATGATCAACCACACATGTAAGAAAAAGACCTTAAAGTTTAAGGTCTTTTTCACTTTTAATAATTTGTTTATCTAATGGCTTTGAAAAGCCCGTACTTTTGTTTTTATAGTCCATATTAAGATAGAACTTATGAGCTATCTCTCTTTCTTCTCTATTCCCACTATTTAACATAATATAAGTTGCTTCTTGTCCTATTGCCCATTTTTCTGCCTCGTTCATTAATTTCTCGCCAATTCCTTTACGCCTATGGTCAGCGTCTACAATAAAAGCGACAATTCTTACATAGGAACTATCATACTCATAAAACAAGTTATAACATACCCCCACCATTCCAACTACCTTGTTATTCAGTTCAGCTACTAATGTATGATAAGTAGGTTGAGACTGGATATTGCTAAATCTCCTCTCTAGCTTTTCTAAAGAAGTTGGATAGCCAAGCTGATCCATTCAATGCACTAATTGAGGCATGTCTTCTGTTTGAAACTCCCTTACTCTCATAATCTTCTCCTTTAACTCCTTAGTCTTTGTCTGTAATGAATTCTATAGCCTTAATTAGAATCCTTTGAGACTGACCTATAGGATATAAAAGGTTAGTTACCATAATTCATGTTCTCGGTATTAAAAAGCGACTCCTTATAAAGAATCGCTTTTAAAAATGATTTCAGTATTAAAATACTGTTCTTGAAAGTGTAAAGCTTGTTAGATTTCTTCTAAAGAAAAGCTTTTATTAGATACAATAAGCTTATCTTCTATATCATTCTTTCTGTGTACTATGCCTATTACAATACCTTTATATTGATCTAAAGAATGAGCTTCTCCTAATATATAGGCATCAATCTCCTCGCCATCATTAGCCTTTGTTCCAGGGATGTAACCGTAATTCAAAGGATAAATATAATTATACGTTGGATGCTTTGACCCCAAAGGTCTGTCTACTTTTACAACTACCTCTTTACTAAGATAATTTTCTAACATAAAGGATCTCTCCCCTGAAAAATTATTATTTATAAGTTACCATAGCAGACATTGCTGGCACTAAGTCACCTTAAAGAATTTATTTTAAATCAAGCTTACATAAAAAGCGTTCTACTCCAGGATACTTTTCACCCAAGCTAGTTATGCGAAAACCAAAGTTAGCATAAAACAATACTGCATCTTTATCGGTCTCAGCCGAAATCGAATTTAGATTATGTTCCTTCCAGATAAATCTAATCATGCTACTTCCTATTCCACCTCCTCTTTCTTTTGGCAAAACAGCAATGTGTTTTATTACACCATCGCCAGAATTATGAATTTCAATTCCTATACAACTAATTATTTCTCCATTAATTCCATAACTATATAATTTTCGGTTTGGTGAACAAATGTGTTTATTATATTCTTCATCAACCTTTTCTTCTGAAGTCGCATAAGATAACAGCCTTTTTATTGCTGGATCATCAACCCTAATAGAATTAATTTCTCTCATCCCAATTCCTTTGCCCTTTTTAATATGTTGTCAACAAACTTCTTTTTTTCATTCGTATATGAAATAACATCATTCGGGTATTTATCTGCAAGTTCTTCCTTTATTTTTATATACGCTATCTTTGCATTAGGATCTGATCGTAAATAATCTCTAAAAGAAATTTGATCTATCCATAAATTCTGATTATAGATCATTACATGTAGAAAATGAGTGATTTTCTTTTCTTTGTACCTTGCAAAAACATGTTTAGCATCTATACTTACTGGCAATTCAACATACCCAAGTGCCTTTACTTTTTCTTTTAATTCTATAATTACGTCCAAAGAGCTAACACCAATTGCAATATCAATAATTGGTTTAGCAAAGAGGCCCTCAATAGACGTACTTCCCACATGTTCAATGGCGATAATAAGTTCCTTTATTCGAGAAGATAACACTTCCCTCTCTTCGTCAAATAACTTACTCCATTTATCATTATAAGTTTCAAGCTTTACTAAACCACGTTCGAGTCCTAACATTATAATTCCCCCTTAGTACCAGAAAGGTAAATTACCTAAACATTTCTACTTAAGACATATCTAGGCGGTGCACTATATCCTTGTTCGGACTCAAAGTATGCAAGTTCCCCTGGGATAAAGGAAATGATCGAAGACATACCAAGACCTACTACATGCTCCAGAGCAGATGATAATGGCACCTCTTTGCCATCTATATCTTCATCCCAAGAAATCACATAACACTGCTTAATAGGTCCATATCTCCTCAATAAGGTTTCTAAATCTTCTTTATTAAAGTTAGCTTTTGGGAGTTCAATTAGGTATTTCTTTCTTAGGATGGTGGTATAGTTATGACAAAGTCGGCTTAGAGAATCTAAACGCTTCTTTGGAGAAGCCAATTCATGTAGAACCCTTTCTTGTATTCGTTTTTCAAAGAAAGCCTTAACAATTAGCTGTTCTTGTGTTCTGTTCATTTATTTGCCCCCTTGTAGCCACAATTACATAAACTCTTATTTCTTCAGCTAAAAGAAAACTCCTATATTGCTAAGCAACTTTAGCTAAAAGGAAACTGCTTATAGGAACTTATTTACATATCGACTATAATTGTACTTAAAATACACTTTAGGAATTGAAGGAGAATATATAATGGATATTGAAGTAGGGTTCCTTTCCAAAAGCTACATAAGTGATATTCCCTCAGGCGGTGGTTTGTTTCCCTTTGGAATAGATGGGGATGCATCTTACATTGTAGAGTATGAAGGTCATGATGTAGATATAGAAACCTTTTTTAATAACTGGATGAAAGAGTTAAACAAGTTTCCTATATATACACTTTTTACATATATAAGCTATGATGCAGAAGAAATAGGTGATATATTTTCATCTGCTAATATTGAATATGTAAAACTAAAAGTAGACAGGGAGACTTTTATTAAGGCTAAAATTGAAGATTATAAACAATTTGAAGTCGTTATGCCTTTTTTATATAGCCAAGGAAGTATGAATTGCTTTGCTGCTTGGTCTCTTTCAGAAGATTTATTTAGCTTTGAAAAAAGAGATATGAAAACCTTATTTGGAAGAAGAAAAGTTCAAATGCCTATTATTACATTACGAAAAGATTGCACAATGTTTTGGATTTTTTACGATGGAGCATCTGTTATTTCGCTATCTAATGACAATCTATTTTCTTCAACTAATTCAATTATTAGCTCCTTCCCGGAGAATACTAAAGGGACTGAGGTTGAATATGAAGAGTGATCCTTATATTTTATAAGCTCTACAACTTTAGTTCACATAATGTGCGTTATTGATACAAGAAGAGGGAACACACTATGATGAGCGTTCCTTTTCTCTAATCTCAATTCTCTTTAAAATACTTGTCCATTCTTTGCTTTAAATCTTCATAATTTTCATCGGTGGCTCGTTCGAGACCATATGTAAGAACATCTTTTGCTTTCTTTTTCTCATTAGCCATTAGATAAAAATCACATACTCTTTCATAAAATACATCTTCCTCATTCAAAGCCATCTCAGCTGCTGTATTCCAATCTATAATCTGTTCATAATGAGGAATACCTATATTTATTACATTTTGAACAAATTTACTAAACTCTTTTTTATCTGACTTTTTATTGTAAAGTGTAAAATGTTCTTCATTACCTTCTAACCAATTAGGAATATTCCAATCTGCGCTGGCAACAACTACATTATTAGCTTTAGCTAACTGAGTACCCCAAGTTTGCTCATACCATTTCCCATATTCATTTGACGATACATCCCACATAGTCCAAAAAATGCATTCATCTTGGGAGCTATACGGACTAATACAAAAAGATAAACTTAAACTGAAATGCCCTGTCTTTCTAGAGAATTTAGGTGTGCTTTTGGCACATTTGAAGCCCAAAGGCTCTAAGAGAGGAAGGAGATCAGTTTTAATATAAAAATTAAGTAAGTCTTTTGGCTTCATAATTTCTCCTCGATTGGATGCTAAAGTTGATTGCCATTAGGTAGCAGCATGTAGCTAAAATATTCTTGAAAAACACCCGTTCCTTTGAGGCTGTTCTTAACAGTGGTAAAATGCTTTTCCACTGCGTTACTATAAGCCGGATTTCTGGATGGAGTTCGTCCGGAAAGGTAAATAAGTTCTATAAATGGATCTTCTTTGTTCAAATTGAAGGATTTATTAATCAGTGATTCACCGAACTCTTTCGTTTTATCGTAATCTTCTCCAAAGTATTCTGGAAACAACTCAATCATAAAACCAAAAACAGCATTAAAAAATGCATCTTCTTTAACACGAATGATTCCATAATGATAAAGTTCCTGTAGCAATTCTTCATAGTCATCATAATCACTTTCTTGTACTTTACTCGTGTTTTCTACGCCCCATTCTACAACTAAATACCAACACAAAAAGCTAAGTTTGACAAAAACCTTTAAGTCCTGGGAATTTTCTTTCCAATTATGATATAACTTATCCCTTGCTGCGTTCCAATCAGATTCTTTTTCCAACTGATCGGTATCTTTCAGTTCCCAGTTTTTCATAGATTACCTCCAATTTTCTTTTAGTCTCCTACTATAGATATTTTTTGGATTCCATGACTACTTAATATTTTTATTAATTCGCTCAATGCCGGATCATAATCTCCTGGGATAAATATTTTTATGTTCTCTAAATCCTTTATAAATTTATCAATTTCGTCTCGATCATATTCTACATTAGTCAAATAGTAATCTCTAATTTTTCTTAAATACAAATAACTTCTCCAGTTATTATTTGTGTGAAATAGAGCATCATGTAATGACTCCTCAATTTCTTTAAAATCAAGATACCGATCTTCTTTACCGTACATCTCAATATCAAGTCCCATGTGCTTCCCTCGCTTTCTAATTAATTTATCCAACTAAAGTAATTATATCGCTTTATAGATAAGTATCCTCTAATTAAATTTAATAAGGATAGCCATAATAAAAAGTTCGCAAAAGTATACTTTTACGAACTGTGGGTTTGTATGAAAAATTTATTATTCTCGACGTTCGTTCAAATTTAAAAACATTTTACGAACGTTCTTTAAAATTCACGTAGTTTTATGAACGTTCTTAGCAAAGTAATAGATTAAAAAGTCTACTTCCTATAATCAAATTTATGGAAACTAGAAAAATAAAAATTACAACCCTACTCATTTCTGAGTTAGGGTTGTAATTTTTATTTATACATGTAACTGCTGATTAACCAATCTCTTTACTTTCTCATAAGCTTTGACCTCACCTTGGTAAAAACATGCACTGTTCCAGTCTTCTCTTTTCTCCGCATCCTTTCTCCACGCATTAGATTGTTCCAGTAACTTATCAATGTATTCAATAAATTTCTTTCGTTCCATTTAATCACCTTCTTTTATCAAATTTGGAAATATTTTTAAGTTATTTTGATAAGTAATATTTCTAGAATTTAGTGAGAATACCTGTTGAAATTTGATATAATCTCCAGGACTTTTAGGAATAAAAGAAATGACCTCCAGTAATGAAAGTCATTTCTTTTATTTTATTACCTGTTTATGCTCATTTTAATGAGTTATTTTAATTCTTTTTGATTTTAAAAACATTACTTATGTTAATTTAAAGAAAAATAAAATAAGCTGCCAATACAGCTAGGCAGCCCTTTCTTAAATATCCCTAATTATTCTCTCTGCTATAAACCATAGAGGAGATATACTTATTTCTTTTGCTTGTTTGTTGATTTCTCATTATTCTTCCCTTTTTCAGAAGTCGTAATATCCGTCTCTTTGATTTGATTTTCTGGTTTCTGATTGTTTACTGAGGCTGTAACCTCTTCAATCTCTTTAATAACAGGAGAAGTTGTCACTTTAAGTTGAGCTTCTTGTTTCTTATTGGGTGAAAGTTTAACTTTTTCCTCTTTTGGAGCATCAGAGGCAATTGCGGCAGCAACTTCTTGGTAACTTTGGTCTACGTAATTATCCATGTTTTGATAGATTTCAGAGTCAGCAAGTTCAGGAATTGCGGGAAATTCTGACTGTTCAATTTTTGCTTCTTCCTTTAGAACAGTATTTTTCATCTCTTTAATCTCTTGAATTTTACGCTTACCAATGATGACTTCTTCCACAACTACAGGCCTCTTGGTTACTTCAATTCGCTCCTCCATAATAGGAATACGAATGATCTCGTTCTCTGTCAATGGGCTACCATCATACTGACAGTCTATGACCGGGCGACGTTCTACGTAGATTTCCTCACGCATAACTGGAACCTTGATAGTTCGTAGTTCTTCTACAATTCCCTTACGAAGTTGTATTTCCCCAGTCTGAACTCGCTCTTTCCTTACATTAAGTTGCTCTTCACGAAGTAGCACTGACCTATGCCCCTCTGTCTCGTATGGCGACTCCTTAACCGTAGTATATGAAGGAATTGTTTGAGTTTCATCCACATCAATTAGGATAAGGATTTTTCCTTCTTTTACATCCATTTCACACTGTTTTGCAGTAAAGTTTTGAATGCCCATTCTAATAAGTTTTGAAGTTAGGCCACCAGCTTGGGTAGTAGTAGCCATTCCACCTGTCATTATGGTAAGAAAGCTATCCATCATCACACCTGCCAACGAACTTACAGCTGGCGTTCCAGCTTCTATCATTACATGTGTTTCGGCTCCTAACTGTAGAGTTTTACTTCTATCCTTTGCTACTACCAATATATCTGTTTCACGATATCCCTGACTTTTTAACCCCTTAATTGCATGTATCGCTTCTTGCTCCGAATGAAAAGTCCCTGCAACTCGTTTTCTCGCTTCCATTTTCCCATCTCCTTAAATTTTAATTAAACGAAAACTTCTTTTCACATTTAATTCCATCCTTATTGTGTATATCATGTACCCAGTGGGTTTCTATTTAAAACTTAATACGGATGACTATGTAAATGACACCTAAATCATAAAATGTAGAAAGATGAAGTAGAGGCAATATCCATATTCGGGAAAACTTTAGAGTTTTTATTGAAAAAGAACATTCGTTCGTATATAATATGAAAAAGGAAAAACCTCATATTTTTCCTTAATTGAAACATATAGGATATTTAATACAAAGATAATTTACAATTAGTTTTCATGGAGGAGAAAAAGCGATGAATTCTACATACCATCATTTAAAAGATACAAAAAAAAAAGAAGAAGGGCAAAAAGAATTACTTGAGAGAAACCTAGAAGCTCATAGAAGTAGAAGATGGGTAACCAACTCCATTTACGCTATGTCCCTACTTGTAGTCGTACTTTGTTTCTATTTTCATGTACCAAAGGCTGCAATTATTACTCTAATCTTATTTTTGATATGTGCAACTAGCGAAATACTGTATAGAGCGTTAGATAAAAAGATAGAACTACGGTTAAAACGGATTAAACAGGAGAAAAGAAAGATCATATTTAAAGGAAATAAATCCTAACAGCTTTTCTACAAATTCCTTTCTGCTATACAGATTTGAAATTATTTTTCACATGGGAACGAGGAAGAAAGAGTTAGCTTCATTATAGAATGAAGTAAAAAAGCAGTCCTTTAACTATTAAAAGACTGCTTTCTTACTATATAGAAGAGAAAGAGTAGCAAAAAATCATCCTTGATAAAGTTTACGACTATGTTGAATTTCCGGATAAAGTTAGTGGCCGTTGCGATAACTGCAACTCAGCTTACTTCAAAATTTCTGTAAAGGATGGCGTATTCTTACGTGAATGTCGAGAATGCGGGATGAAGAAGAGTATTTAAGCATAGATGATATGGAAAAAGGAGGGGTAAATACCTTCTCTTTTTTGGTTAGACTGTGTTTTAACCCTTTTTCTAATTTGTCCTGTTATAACTTTTCTCTTAGCATAGAAATTTCATCAATTAAATCCTTTATTAATCGTCCCAATCCTGCTAATTGCTCATCTTTGCGATCATAATCATCAATTTTCATAGATAATTCTAAAATACGACAGGTCTCTTCAACTGTCAGACCATGATCTCTTGCAAGAGTTTTTACTGTATCAAGAAATTTAACAGCATCATTATCAAAATAATGTTTTCGGGGTATTTGATTGAATAATGTTCCCATTTTCTCTCTCCTTAAAAGTTTAATATTAGTAAATTGTACAAATGAATCAGTGACAGATTTGTAGGTAGTACAGGCTGAGAGATTATATTTATTGCAAAGACTTATTTTTAAAACTTGAGGCATTCGATTTACAATATTGTTGCTACCAATCTGCACGGATTTATGTAATAACCCCCTAGAAGTATGGAAATTATATATTAGCAACATTGAGAATTAGACTGTATTACTTTATAAACTGTTAATCGGAAATAGACACTCCGCAACATCATTTTTCGGTGAATTAACAATTGTAGATACAGGGTATGATTTCATCTTTTGAGCAGGAAAAGGAATTAGCAGAGATTTAAGATACTCTATATCATTCATCTTAGAGTCCATCCATACATCATATGCATTTTCTTCAAGAATTACAGGCATTCTATTATGAACTTCTTGCGTGATTTCATTTGGGATTGTGGTTATAATTGTACACAAATAAAGGGGATCACCATTTTTATCCCATTCATCCCAAAGTCCAGCAAATGCGAATGGCCGGTCATCTTCCATAGCAAATCGAAAGAGCTGCTTGTTTTTCCCTTCTTTTTTCCATTCATAAAATCCATCGCATATAACTAAACATCTCTTGCGTTTAAAAGGTGTCTTAAAACTTGGCTTTTGATCAATACCTTCAGCTCGTACATGTATCATTTTATATCCAATTTTACTATCCTTAGACCAAAAAGGTGCTAGTTCCCATTTCATCGCTATTCCAATTCTTTTTCCTCCATTAGATCCTATTGTTAGAATTTGTTGGGAAGGAGCCACATTAAACTTTGGATTAATTGTTACTTCGTGGTTAAATTCAAAGTTAAATTGGTCTTGAAGCGTATATATATCTGTTGCTAAAGAAAATCTTCCACACATATTCTCACCTTCTTTTTTTTATTTAATGTTTTTTTAACTCTCTTTAGAACTTAAGGTATACAATTTACAATGCTGCTACCACTGATGCGCATTACTTTATATCCGCGTTTCCTCAAAAAAGCACCTTTCTTTCAATTATATGATTTTTTCCCTATTAAAGAATGATACCGTTTTCCACCGCATTCAATCGTAAGCCTATCTACGGCAAGGCTGAGTCTTTATGAATCAAATTTTGTTTATGCTCGGACAGAATAGCCATTTATAACTAATTACTGACACGAAGGTCTTTCAAAAGTTAGTTGGGCTGTGATATGTCAAATATTCTGCTTTCTATCCAACAACAAGAAGACTACCTTCCATTGGTAGTCTTCCTGCTACTATAATTCCTTTACCTTATATGCAAAAGGTCACTTACTGCGTCCTTTAGTTTTCCATAGGTTCTTATTTTACTGAAGTCTATACCCAATTGAACGGCTGTTAAAGCGATCTCTGGACGGATACCTGTGATCGTTGTATCGATTCCTAGCAATTCTAACATGGTTACCACTTGAAACAATTCATTCGTCATCATTGTATCAATGGAAGGTACGCCTGATAAATCAATTATTAGGCAAGACAATTCAAGGTCTTTTGCCTGCACCATAATTTTTTCTACAAAGTTATTGCTCTTATAGTCATCAATCTGACCAATTATGGGAAGGACACCAACTGTATCTGAAATACTGATAACTGGTGTACTAAGTTCCGAAATTAGCATTTTTTGAGCATATATTTGCGCCTCTGCTACTTGCCCATAATACATGGTAAAAAGTTCAATCATCCGATCAAATGCTTCGTTTAAAGTTCTATTCCATAAAAGAATATCTCTTTGCGTAATACTAGACTGATGGAGATCTACAAATACTTCAACCCTTTTAAGAAAAATGAAACGGAATTTTTTAAAATGCTGGATACTTTGATACAGAGGATTCCCTAAGCGAGCTCGTTTGGTTGCAATCTCTTGGGCCCAACCACTAAGATTTTTAAAAGATCCATCCTTTAGGACCTTCACTATCGTACGGGTAAAATAGTGATTTTGTTCTCGAAGGTATTCAGTTACCTCTGAAGAAGCATCAGCTGTATAAACAGAATTCTCTTCTATCTCTCGAGAATCTAACCACTCTTGAGCCATTTCATTCACATGTTGTAATAAAAAATCATGTAATTCTTGAGTCATTTTATCCATAGTGTTTTCCCCTTTGGTGATAGATAACTTTATCTTTCCCTTTTATTGAGTATAGAAAACTTAACTACTATTCAAAATATTGATACTCACTTTAAGATATGGTGCATTCATCCAATAAAGCGTTTCTGGGGTACCTCTTTATTTTTATCGATGAATTATTTGAGTTAAAAAATAAAATGAGGTTAAGTAAGCTACTTAATATTGGCTTTGATTCTAAAAAAAAGCTACTCATCTGAGTAGCTTTTCTAAAAACACATACTTAAGAGAATATAAGGAATTGGGGTTCCTATTATCTTAGTCTGCTCAAAAACGTGAATTTTCTTCCTCTTCTCCTATTTATTGAACGTTTCGTTATTACTTGATGTCAAAGGACTCTCTTGATTTTTAATATTTACTTCTTCCTTCTTTAAAGTTTCCGATATCTTTTCATTTTTCTCTTTTCGTCGTTTACCTACAACTACTTCTTCTGTTACGACCGGCTTTTTTGATACAGTCACTTTTTCTTCTTCTAGAGGGATACGAACCGCCTCTTCATCTTCTCTAATCTGCTTATTGGTTCTTTTATCAGATACAGGACGACGTTCTATATATACTTCATCATGCTCGACAGGGATATTAACTGTTTCTTCTTTTTGAAGAACGTCTTTATCAACTTGAACTTCTCCTGTTTGGACTCGTTCTTTATCTACATGTAATTGTTCTTCTTTTAGCTCAATATGTTCTTCTGCATTTTTAGGAACATTTCTTTCATGCTCACGATGTTCTCCGTATAATGATTTATCATAAACAGAGTCACCTTTCGCAAAGGCAGAATTCTCTCTATTTCCTAAGAAAGAATTTGTTTTTGTCTCTCTATTAGCTCTTACTAACAATAATACTTTTCCTTTTTGCAGATCATCTGCATAAGGTCCTGCTTCTGTAAGAGGGACACCTAAGTTAATTAAACGCTTTTCTACTTTTGCTTTATCTTTATGAGTCTCTTGATGATGATTTGGTGAAAACATATGTTTAATTTTATCCATAATTGACTCATCATGATGAGTTTGTTCTGTGGTTTCAATCTTCTTTACGTCAATTCCTTCTTTGCTCTCTACTTCCAAATATTCCTCTTTATCGATATCTTTGCTGGTTACCAGAGAAAGATCCTTCTCCTGAAATCCTTGTGTTTTTAAGTTTTGAATAGCTGTGATAATAGCTTCTTCATTATCATACGTACCTATTACATTTTTTGTCATGAGTAGTTCCTCCTCCTAATATAGAAAATGGTTTATATAAATGGATTCATTTATGCTATTTGTAATACCCCAGGTTCTTTTTCTAAAACATTCAAAAAATTAGCCAATCATTGTTTAAATGGAAGTGAGCTGGGAATATAACTCACAAGTCAAAAAAATCATAAGGAGGAAACAAACATGGAAAAGAATAAGGAAAATGAAAAAATGAGTAGAGAAGAAGCTGGACGAAAAGGTGGAGAAACTACATCTAAAAATCATGATAAGGAGTTTTTCCAGGAGATTGGAGAAAAGGGTGGAAAGGCTACATCTAAGAACCAAAGCAAAGAGTTTTTTCGAGAAATTGGTGAAAAAGGCGGAAAAGCTAGCAATAAAAATTCTAACAATTAAAATCTCTACAAAATAGCTTAGCTAGGTACTGATTTATACGCATAGGGTCTTCAAAAAATACGATGACATGGAGGAATTGAGACATGACAAAAAAATTAGCTATGCATGAGACGCTAGAAGTCCATGAAATCTTAACGCTTAAAACATCATGTGTAACGAAAGGTACAGCGATGTTGGAGCTGGTAGAGGATGAAAAATTAAAAAAGCTTCTTGAAGAAGACGTGGAAACGTCTACTAAGGCAATTGATGAATTACAAAAAATTTTAAAGAAAGCTCAATAACAGGAGGGGTCGAGGAATGGCTACTAAAAGTACGCTTAACAAAACATTAGATGATCTTGCTATCGCAACAGATTTATTATTATCAGCGAAAAATGGTGTACGAACGTATGCGGTAGCGCTTACAGAAACGGCAACACCAGAAGTGCGCAAAGTATTAAAAAAACAATTAGATGAAGCGATCGATCTTCATGAAAAAATCGCTCAATACATGATTGATAATGAAATGTATCATGCCTACGATGTTGAAGAACAAGTAAATCACGATTTGAAAAAGGCAGATAAAGCATTAGATTTAGCAAAAGGTTAAATGGTAGGTAGGTTTGGAACGTCTCTTTACAAGAGAGTTCGAGCCGAATCATAAGGGTAAAAGCAAAAAAGCTATCCACTATATAAAGTGGATAGCTTTTTTGCTAATGAATATGTCTCATTATTATTGTTGAGGAAGATGTAAGGCTGTATCAGTTGCTTGCAAGTCTATCTTTAGCTGTTCTTGCATATTTTGAGGGTGATAGTACCCTTTGACACCATATAATCCGTAATCTCTTGATGTGTATACAGAAAATAAGCCACCTAGGGATATCGAAAGTAGGTGGCTTATACTGTAAACTTAATATGGAGTACGCTTTTAAAAGTTAATTTCTGTAAAAAAGAGAGCTGCCAGATATACCTGGGTTCGTCATTTCATAGGGATTTAAAATTAATTCCAGCTCCTCCTCAGTCAATACGTCATATTGCAAACATAGTTCTCGTACCGACTTTCCATTTAAAATAGCCTCTCTAGCAATTCGAGCCGCTACTTCATATCCGATATGTGGATTTACGGCTGTAATAATCCCTACACTTTTTTCTACATACTCTTTTAAACGTCCCTCGTTTGCTTCAATGCCTCTTAGACAATGTTCTGTGAAGACGTGAAATGCGTTATTCATAATACTGATTGACTGAAGCAAGTTAAACACAAGAACAGGTTCCATCACATTTAGTTCAAGTTGACCTGCTTCCGATGCCAGGCAAATTGTATGATCATTACCTATAACTTGAAAAGCTACTTGATTAATCATTTCAGGCATGACAGGATTGACCTTTCCAGGCATAATAGATGAACCAGGTTGACGAGCTGGTAATATAAGTTCAGCTAATCCTGCACGAGGACCAGATGCCATTAATCGGATATCATTCGCAATTTTAGACATATTAATCATGCAAACTTTTAAGCTAGCAGAGACTTCTGTATAAGCATCTGTATTTTGAGTCGCGTCTACAAGATGGTCGGCACCTCGTAATGGTAACTCACTAATATGAGCTAGATGTCTCACAACACATTCAATATAACGAGGGTCTGCATTTAAACCTGTTCCTACGGCTGTGGCTCCCATGTTGACTTCATATAAGTGTTCACATGATTGTTTAATACGTTTCATATCACGCTCTAAAACACGACTATAAGCTTCAAACTCTTGACCAAGTCTGATTGGAACAGCATCTTGTAAATGAGTACGTCCCATTTTTATGATGTGGTCAAATTGTTGGGCTTTTTCTTGAAATACGGATTGCATCTCACTCATCGTTTTTAAGAGCTTTTCTAATAAGTTGAGCGTTGCTATATGAATCGCTGTTGGGAATACATCATTTGTAGATTGCGACATATTCACATGACTATTTGGACTTAATTCCGAATAGGATCCTTTTGGATGGCCAAGCAATTCTAAAGCGCGATTTGCAATAACCTCATTTGTATTCATATTTATTGAAGTACCGGCACCACCCTGTATTGGATCAACAATGAAATAATCATCTTTTTTCCCTTCAATAACTTCATCTGCTGCTTTAACAATTACACTTCCTAACCCTTCATATAAGCGTTTAACATCCATATTAGCAAGAGCAGCAGCCTTTTTAACGATTCCTAATGCTTTAATAAGCTCTGGGTGAATTTGATATTCTGTTATTGGGAAGTTTTCAACTGCACGTAAAGTTTGAATCCCATAATAAGCATAAGTAGGAACTTCTTTTGTTCCTAGGAAATCTTTTTCGATTCTTACATTTTGTTTTTCTGGTATTTCTATATTTGTCATAACATTGATCTCCTTCTTTACATAAAAAGAAATTTTTTATGCTACGTCCGATTTTCTAATAGAATCTGTATAATGCTTTGCTTTTTCTTTGTCGAATCCGCCTTCCCACTTAGACATCACAATAGCAGCTAATGCGTTACCTACTACGTTGACAGATGTACGAAGCATATCTAAAATGCGATCAATACCAGCGATAAATGCCATACCTTCTAGAGGTAATCCCATTGAGCCCAGTGTTGTTAATACAACAACAAATGATGCTCCTGCAACTCCTGCCATTCCCTTGGAAGTCAACATCAACACAAGTAAGAGTGTAATTTGTTCTATGAAAGATAAATGAATGCCATACATTTGTGCAATGAAAAGGGCAGCAATGGCTTGATAAATGGATGACCCATCAAGGTTAAAGGTATATCCTGTCGGAATAACAAATGATGTGACAGCTTTCGGACAACCAAAGTTCTCCATTTTAGTCATTAACCTTGGCAATACTGCTTCAGAGCTTGCGGTTGTAAACGCTAAAATCAACTCATCTTTTAAGATTTTTATAAGGACTAAAACATTGGTTCCAGCCATTTTTGCAATAATACCCAATACTACAAAAACAAAGAAAATCATGGTCAGATATATAACGAGTACTAACTTTCCTAAAGGAATTAATGAACCAATTCCAAACTTCGCGACATTCAAACCAATTAAAGCAAATACGCCAAATGGAGCGAATTTCATAACTAAGTTTGTCATCCAAAACATAGATTCTAGTACGCCTTCAAAAAAGTTTAAAACTGGTTTGCCTTTTTCTCCAATTGCTGCAACTCCTAAACCAAATAAGACTGAGAAAAAGATAATCGCTAATAAATTCCCTTCAGTCAACGATTGGAATATATTAGTTGGGATAATATGAACGATTTGAGCTGCTACACCTGTACTCTCAGTTGTTTTAGATGTTTCTTCATATTTAGATATATCACCTTTCTCAAGGTTCCCCATATCTATACCACTACCTGGATGGAATAAATTTGCGGCTAATAAGCCCACTGCTAATGCAATTGTAGTAACAATTTCAAAATAAAGAATGGTTTTTCCACCTAGTCTTCCTAACTTTTTAATGTCACCTACACCAGCTATAGATACGATGAGTGCGGATACAACGATAGGAATAACAATCATTTTAATTAGGTGAAGAAAAATATCCCCTAAAGGTTGAAGAATGGCCATCACTGTATTATTTCCATAAAAAATAGCGCCTATAGCAATCCCGAACGCAAGTCCAATAAATATTTGTGTAGCTAATCCCAATTTCTTCATAGTTGTAACCCCTTTCAATTTGCGGTTCATTAAAACACTTAAAGAGAGCCTATGCTTAGGCTAGCGTCTATAAAAAAGACAATAATCAAAAATAAGTCCGATGTGTGAATAATCTTTAAAATAAATGGTAATCATATGATTTGAAATTAACTCCCCCCTTCAGTAAAGCGTTTTCGAAATCTTCATTGTAAAATACACTTTTTCGGCTCACCTTATATACCTGAGCATACAGTATCGTTTATAAAGAGATTTTCTATTATCCTTTTAACCTTTTTGAAATCCTGTTTGTTGTCTAACATCCATATAAATTTAGTAACAGTCACTTCTAGGTTTATATGAATGTTAGACAATAATATTCTAATCTATTATTCCCTCATTTCAGATAAAGAAATATCCTCTTCTTTATCTAGTGTCTAGAGATAAGATAGCAATAACACTAGATATCTCTAGACCTTGTTAAAATAATTAAATCTCTTAAAGTGTTTTTCTTCGAATGAAATGATATCGCTTTCAAAAAATCTCAATCGTAGTGACTACATATATCTTCTCTGAAAGCTAAAGAAATTTAGGATTTATTCCATGTGTAACTGAATTAACGAAACTACGGCATTAAGTTGGGGTATCTCGTTTAATCTCTTCATACTGTAATCTTATTATAATAAACATGCGTTTCTTGTATATAGGTAATGACTGGAATCAAAAAAAATGATAATAACGAAAAGTATATTTTAAATTTCATGTTCTCTTTTTGCGTACTTCAGTTACATTATATTTATATACGACGGATAAATCAAGAAAATTATTATTCATTTCGCGTACATTTTATTTAGACAGGTCTCATAGAAGTGAATGATATTTTAATAACGAAGAACTGTTATTGAAATATTAACCTTTCGTAGCGTGAAAGAGTCTATGCCTTTAAGAAATACTATAAGCAAGGTCATTGCATAACAGAGACAGGATTCATTCAGTTTGTTGATTCTCTTGAGGATTTATTTATTTTTATTGATGACGTATTTGAATTAAAGAATAAAATGAGATTAAGCGAGCTAATCGATGTTCGCTTAGCTTAGTTCCTCAAGAAATCGTATGCAGTAATCACTTATTTGGGTAGAGATACATTCATGTACAATTTTAGAGTCTACACGTTACGTGACGGTTCAAAGGGAATCATTTAAACAGGAACTCCAAAGAGCAGGTATCCCAGAAACGTAAATTTTTCAGGTGCAACTAGTGGAAGAAATAAAAGAGCAAGAAATCGATTTTGATAAAGTGTATGACTATGCTGAATTTCCAGATAAGGTTAGTGGCGGATGCGATAACTGCAACTCAGCTTATTTCAAAAGCTCCGTAAAAAGTGGCGTTTTCTTACGTGAATGTAGAGAATGTGGCATGAAGAAGAGTATATAAAATGTAAATATATAATAACCAGGCCCTTCAGAATTTAAAGAGGCCTTTCGTTTATGTTCAATAAGGTTGAGTAATAGATACTTCAGTTTAAGTGAGGAAGCTAATTCCCAACCTATAAAAAAAGCGCAGATTCTAGGGCCGTTTACGCCTGACCTACTGCAGTAAAGAAGCATATCTGCACTTTATTTTTAAATATTTTCCATAATAATAAGCGACCCTATACACCGTAAACAAAGTTACTAAGGTCGCTTATACTATATTTTGATTTATTATTTTTTTGTCTGTTTCTTTATAATAAAATATCTGTAATTTCATTAATCTTCTGACAGAATTTCGCTATCATTATTAATTTGATCGAATAAATAAGTAAGATAAGAATCTAGTTCAAATTGATTACCTTCAACAAAATCATATAGCATAGAATTATTTTCTTCTCTCATTTTTAGTCACTCCAATTTGGGTTTTTTTAATTTTTATACATGATGACTATGATTCTTTTTTTGACCCATTTTTCTTAAAAAAAAGCTTACAATTAATACTAAAATGATTGAGCCAATAATTGCTGGGATGATTGCAAAACCGCCAATGACTGGCCCCCAACTTCCTAAGATAAGGCCGCCTAACCAAGAACCAATAAAGCCAGCGATAATATTACCAATAATACCTCCAGGAACGTCGCGTCCTGTAATTAAACCGGCGAGCCACCCAATAATTCCACCTACAATTAGCATCCATAGAATCTCCATTAATATTTCCCTCCTTCTAAATTGTTTAGTTAACTTTACCCCTCACTAGAACTCATTAATCTTGTTATTTTTTTCCTGATTAGAGCTTTTCTCGTATATAAAAGGACACCCTCTCATTTCTCGACTGTTTCATGAAAAAGATAAACGATTAAGACAGCCCTCAGCATATAAAAAAACCAGCACCTCCTATATAACCATCTACCCCTTACCTACTGCAGTAAGAGCTCCTTGTTATTTTTTGAGTAGACAGGTAAGTTTACTGCAGTAGCTGCATCATAGTATCTAAAGAATTACGAATTGATTACTAATCAGTATCTATTTCAGTATCGTTGCCGCGTTAATATACGTTGTGGATGTACAGTTTTAATTAGCTACTTTTCCTTTGTTAATCCGGATTACACGTTATCTTTCCATATCTCAATGCATCATAGATAGCTCGCCCATCACTTAAACTCGTTTCTGAATATTCAAAGGGTAAGAGCGAGAAAACAATATAATAAATAGAGAAATAAACAAATTGGTAAGAGAAGAGATTCTTTGAGAGAACACCCCACATAATTAAACCATACACAAGAAGTATAGACGCTAAATTAGCTATGGTACCTCCAGCATAAACACAAGCATGAGTAAACCGATTATCATACTTTAATTTTTCGTAAATACAAAAGGAGTGCAAAAAATAAATAGATTTTATTTTAATTTTTTTCCACCTAAAAATCGTTCTCCCTTGTCCAATGGTAAAATCGGCCCTTCCACCTAAAATAATAGCCATAAGTGAGTGCCCCAGCTGGTGAATAACAGACACAAGTGGAATGACAATTAAAAAAGAAAATAATAATTTCGGCATATCACTCCATCCAAACATACCTGTCTCCCCTTCATGCTAAAATAGTCTTACATTTGATATTCCACATTTTCGTCTATCAAAACCGGTATTCTTATGAGGGCTATATAAGAGAACGGTGCGTTTCTATGTTTTGTTTTTATGGTTTCTATTAGGTTAACTAAATAATTAAACCCGACCTTCTTTACAATAAAAAGAGCTACCTCCAAATAGAAAAAGGTAGCTTGCTCTACTCAAGAAAAAAATTACATACGTTAATCTGGTTTAAAAAATTTAAGTATTTTAACATGATAAAACACTTAAATAAAACGCTTTCATTTTTGTTCTATTCACTTATTTCCTTTGTTACAATGAAATTATAAGGATTAGAGTAGAAGGGTAGAAGGGTAGATGGGAGATATGAGTACAAATCTATTGATAATTTTAGGGGTTATATTTCTGACAACAGTAGCTATCACTATTTTAATTAAGATTCCGGAGGAAGATTAAACGATACTATAAAATAAAAAGCACCTCGTTCTATTGGCATTGGAGAGTGAGGTGACTTTTTTTGAGTTTGAGTTATACTTTGCAAAAGTATAAGAAAGGTTAGGTCTACTAGTAATTATAACATATTAATTGAAAGATTGTCATACAAATTTTATTGTAGAAGAGCACCTCTGTACTCAAAAAACAGGAGTGCTCTTTAGCATGATTATAAGTATTTTTATCTTTTTGAATTCTTAGATTAACCATCTTTTTCCTTTGAAAACTTTTTATCCTATAGAAGAATAATAGTTCTTACAATATAATGTTTTCCTCATTATGTATATCCGATATATGACTTCGTTGTCCTGGTTTCACAAATATCATAGATACCATTCCAATTATTACGGCAATGGCAGCAGCAGTAAACATAGCATTATATCCATGTGTGGCAACAAGGCTTCCTGTTAGCGTAGGCGCAATAATAGTAGCCAGGTTTGCAATAAAATGAGTTACCCCCCCAAAAGTTCCTGCTTTATTGGGCTCTGTATCAAGAACAACTGTCCAATAGATCGAATTGGGTAGGTAATTAAAGGCATTACCTATACACATTAATAAAAGCACTGAGGCCGCGCTTCCAACCGTTGGGATTAGCATAAAACAAATAGCTGTAAAAAATAAGCAGACTACTGTGAACCAGGATCTAGCTATACGCAAATTTCCTGTTTTCTCACGTAATTTATCCGAAATTTTCCCTCCTACTAATCCTGTGACAATAGCACCTACCCATGGAATCATACCTATATACGAAAGAGATGCTAAAGAATAATTAAATTCATCTTGCAGATATTTTGGAGTCCAAGTTAGTAATAGGATATTGACATACAAAAATGCAAAGTACCCAATAGCGTTCATTACTAATGTAGGGTTTTTAAAAAAATAATACCAGGGAACATTTTGGGGATTTGTATTATCTAATTGTAATTCACCTTTTATTAAATTATCTGTGCTTCGAATTTTTTGAAGTTCAATTTTTGAAACTCTCGGATGATCTTCAGGTAAATTTGTAAATATTTTTCTCCATATTAATACCCAAATAAAACCTAATAAGCCAAGAATAATAAATGTTATCTTCCAATTAGTGAATGTGAGAAGACCCACTACAATAGGTGCCGTGACCAATGCTCCAATTGGAGTTCCAACTAAGCCAAGTGCTACAGAAAAACCTTTTTCTTTTGGAGACACCCAATTTGCCATCGTTCGGTTCATTGTAGATAAAGTAGGCCCTTCAGCCAGACCAAATAAAACACGAAATACCGCAAAACCTGCTAATGCAGAACCCCCAAAAAACGCTGCACCTATGTGACCAGCAAATATAGTGCCAATTTCAAATATTGACCATGTAGTTCCAGCAAGAATCCACATAAACTTAGGACCTTTCTTATCCGCTAATGCTCCTCCAAATAGTGCTCCGAAAATATAGCCATAGCCAAAATAACCCAAGATTGCTCCCCAGCTTACTGGATTTAAGTTGAATTCTTGAATAATTTCAGCCTGAGCGTATGAAAGTGCTCCTCTATCTATGTAATTTATGATGGTTATAATGACAATCATAAAAATAATAAAGTAGCGATAATTATTTTTCACTAATTATTTTCCTCCTCCCTCATATGATCACTCTTCTTACTGAGATAGAAAGTTTTATAACAAATGTCTAGAAATTTGGCACTTTCAAAAGAAT
>NZ_JAQMYN010000026.1:0-26626 GCF_028369225.1 Priestia sp. AB | reverse complement strand
GGAATAATTTGGATTATAAAATGAGTATCTTCTATCCGCCGTTTTTTGCCCCTTCTTGATCTTTATAAATTTAAAAGGCCCTTACAACAACTTTGAGATTGACTAAAGGGTTCTTTTTTATGGTTGGTTCCTAGAGAATTCATTATGGTAACTAAGATTATATATACATTTGACGAAAATTGGCTTCAAAACCTAGGTACATACTGAGCATATCTGATACATTTAAGATTATTGTAAATAATAGTATCCATGTTATTACAGTAATACTAAGATAGGAGATTTTAAACAGTAATGAAGTACGATGAATACGAACTGCTTGAGTTATTTGAAGATGAACCTGTAGTAATGGTCGATGAACAGACTGGTATGTTTATGTATAGCAAAGATGACGATCATGGCTTTCATTTGTTATTGGTGATGTCGGTACATGAAAATCAATGTAGCGTAAGCTTAGGTTATAAACATTTTAAGGGATTAATCTTTGATTTTGAATTAGAAGATATTAGCGAAATTAAAGGTAAAAATAATCGCTTAACAATTCTCGGAAATGACGGTAACAGAGAAGTAGAAATTAGTTTCAAGCCGCACTTTTCGTTAAAAACTGTAAAATTGTAGTTTTAACTAAACCTTTGCTGCCTATGAGCCGTTTTATGTTAACTAAATGCTTATAAGGTATACAGCTATACCTCACTCTGATCACTTATAAAATTGGAATATTTTTCTGTATAAGTATTGATAATTTTAAAATCACAGAATATAATAAAAGCAATAGTTTGCCACAGGAAACTTTTTAGCATACAGCAAAAATATCTAATCATGTAAAAATAATCCCCCCTCATTATGAAATAAAAAGAGTGAGAGATAGCCTGGAACTATCTCTCACTCTTTTTATCATTATTTTACTTGTAATTCGGCAATCATATCTTCTAAACGCTCTTTCTGTGCTTGAAGCTCTTCCATAGAAGGTTGATAGGATGAAATAGTTTGCTGTCCACCATATGACTGTTTAGGTTGAACCAAACGTTGTAACTGCCCACCATTTTGTTCATACAAACGGTAGCCTACTGCGCCTACTACTGTTCCTGATACAAATCCCATTAGAAAATCGCGATTAATCATTATAAAACTCCCCCATAATCCTAAGTTTTTTATATCAATTCATACAAAAGGTATGAATGAATATCTTAAGTAATCGTAGATAACTTTTGTGATTGCACTTTCTGCTTTTCATGTAACAATTCCAAAACATTTACAATCCATGTAATCATCGCTACATATAGCATATTTGATGGCCCTAGAGATAACATCGTAACAATTCCAGTTAAAATATCTGGGTGCCTCATTTTATTGCTCGTACCATGGGATAAGACCGTATAGCCTGTTGCAACTACTGCTCCATATACGAGCGCATCTGGTTTATAAAAAGATGATTTTCGAATACCTGCCAGTAGAAGTAATCCCCCAGAAAACAATGTACGTAGCCAATCATTTCGTGTGGCAGGATCCATTTGAATCATAATATCATCTAATGGATCTAAACGCGTTTGCTGAAAAAAGATAGATACATAACGAAAAATGGTATTGCGAGAAAGTTGTGAAACATCATAGTAAATAAGCATGGTTTGAATGGTGGGTTCTATTCTCACACTTGTTATACCTTTTAAAGCAGAAAACATATGCTCTATTTCCACATGATTTTTTTTATCTCTCAATGCTGGGATATGAAATCGAATACGACCTGGTATATCATGCAGAACGTAGAATTTGGGATTCATTAGTTTCCCTCCCTAACCATAAAATTCTTGCACTATTTATTACTACACCAATAGTGGCCGCATTATGAATAGCTGCTCCCACAATTGGAGAGAAGATACCTAAAGCACCGAATAAAATTGCAATACCATTAATAGCAAACGTGGCAATAAAGTTTTTTCTAATAATGTTCATGGTCTTTTTAGATAGTCCAACTAACTCAGAAAGCACTTCTGGGTTATCAGACGTAATAATAACGTCACTGGCTTCTGAAGCAATGTCTGTTCGTTTAGCACCCATCGTTACACCTACATGAGCATGAGCTAAAGCTGGTGCATCGTTAATGCCGTCACCTACCATCATGACAGCTCCTGTTCTCCCATACTTCTTTACATAAAAGGCTTTATCATCCGGCAAAGCCTCTGCATGATACCAGTTCAGTTTTAAGCGACGCGCCATCTCTCTTGCAACCGTTCTCTTGTCTCCAGTAAGCATAATGATGTCGTTGATACCTTGATGTCGAAGATTGTTCACTGCGCGGTGCATACCAGAACGTATTTTGTCAAAAATGCTAACTACTCCTACAAGTGTTTGATCATAAGCTACATAAATCACATTTTCGTCGTTTTGCATTTGTTGAAGTAAGTTGGTTGTTTTAACTTTTAATTCATTCATAAAGCGCAAACTTCCAACAACAACTCTTTTACCATTTAGCCAAGTGGAAATTCCTTTTCCTACCGTTGTTTCTACCTGAGCATTATTGTCTCTAATAGGAATTAAAATGTTCCAATCTTTCGCTTGCTTCATAATTGCATCAGCAATAGGATGGGTAGAATTTTTCTCAGCTGCTGCAGCTAAACGAATGACATCTTCTTGATTAAAGCCTTCAGCAGCAATTACTTGCTGAACCACAGGCGTTCCTTCTGTAATCGTTCCGGTCTTATCAAGAATAACTGTATTTAATTTAGACATCTTTTCAATATGATCACTGCCTTTAACAATAGCTCCTTCTTTTGCAGCACGTCCAATGGATGCGTATAAAGCTGTGGCCGTTGATAATTTAATTCCGCAAATAAAATCAATAACTAACATACTCATCGCTCTGTTAAGGTTTCGAGTGAAGAAAAATGTAAGAAGTGCTAATCCGAAAGAAACAGGCACCATTTTTTCAGCTACTGTATCGGCTATATTTTGAATAGGAGCGCGTTTATCTTGTGCTTCCTCCAACAGTTTCACAATTTTAGAGAGGGATGTATCTTCTCCTACTTTTTCAACTGTTACAGTAACATGTCCACTCTGCAAAACACTTCCAGCGTACACATTATCTCCACCACTTACCTCTCGTGGCATATACTCCCCAGTAATTGAAGCTTCATCTGCTGTGCCGTTCCCCTCTATTATGATTCCATCCACGGGAATTTTTTCTCCAGTAAAAACTACAACCTTATCACCAACTTGAATATCCTCGACTAAAACCTTTTCTTCAACGCCCTTTTCCTTTACTCTCCAGGCATATGAGACATCTAATTTTAGGACGGAGTGAATATAATGCTTTGTTTGTTCAGACGTATAGTCTGTTAATAGCTCACTAATAGTAGACATCAAAGTGATAATTAAAGCCGATCCTGGATTCTTCATATACAAAGAAGCGAATATAGAAGCAGCTGTTAATGTATTAGCATTCCCTTTTCGTGCTTTTAGGACATGAACAACACCATCTTTAATTACATCATAGGAAGTACTAATAGCAGTAAAGGTGCTAAGCCAATAGGAAAGTGCTTTTACTATAGCAGGATATGAAGAACGCTGAAGGTACCAGTTAACTAAAAAAATAGTTCCACAAGCTATGATAGGTATAGCCTTTTTCCATGAACATGCTGCTTGCTTGAGTGTATGTTTGTATTTATGGATGAATGATTTTAGACTGTATAAAGAGAGAGTAATATGATGATAAATGAGTAGACTTCCGGTTACTTGATTATAGCTTGCAGAATATACCCCTGGAAAAGAGCGCAACCAAGTTTCAATATGGCTTGTTTCTAGCTGTTTAGGTATATAAAATCGGGTTCTTCCAGGGAGAGAATGAGCTACCTTTACCCCGAACATCATCACCTATTCTTTTCCCCCTTATCCTTAATGATGTTGTATGACCAATAAAGTAAGCTTGCAGAGAAAGCAGGCGCACTTCCAAATGTCTGAATTCCTTTTCCTAATAAAAATAGAACAAATAAACTATCAAAGTCAGCAAGGCCATTAGTTTGCTTTTTAATCCCTTTATCTATAAATCCAAGTGTGTTAGTCATGCCATTCATCAATGTAGCATCTTTGTTTAAAAAGGCGTTAGCTGCTATTTGTACAATATAACTCATCAGTTCATCTAGCTCTTCCTGGTTAATATGAGGTACAACAAATTGAAGCAGCAAACTTCCGGTTAGTTCTGAAGCTTCCGATGTTAAAATAAGAGGATGTTTTTTTACTTCTTCCGTTAGAGCATGTGCAATGATACGGTGCTTCCAACTGTCACATTGTATACGCAGTCGCCCCGGCATCGCATGCACTACTTTTATTTTTTGATCACGGAATTGAGACATAATTTTTGGAGCAATAAAAGAGGCACCTAAACCAATTATAGTAGGAAGCATGCTCACCCCTCCCTTTCCTTAAACTCTATATTCTTCTTGATATATTTGTTCAATAAGTTGAAACCACTCTTCAAGTTCTTTGTTATTTGTCATATGGGAAGCTTTATATGTAATAAGTAAACTTCCGGTATCTAACGTAAAGACTGCATCATAGACAAGAACTTGAGACTTCAAATTTAAAATAATTAATTCAACTAGTTTTTTATTCTCTTTCCAAACGGTTGATCGAAGTCTAATTCTTCCTGGAATAAAATGCACAAGCTCAATTTGTAATGTATGTAGTTTTCTTTCTGCATGTTTCATTATTATCTTTTCTTTAATACTCATTAATATCTAGATACCACCAATCATTTTTCTTTATTTTACCAACTTATATATTTTATAACAATAAAAGTATTAAAATAATGTAAATTTTATTACGCGAAAGTAAGCAATAAAGTTATCTCTGTTTTAGGATAATGATAGCTATATTTTTTATAAAAAGAATTAATCTATATAAAAAAGAATGAAAGGTGTTATTCTTTCATTCTTTTTCTTTACTGTAGATATTTAAAGTCTCTTTATTTGATAGGTAAAGAATATTTTATTGATTTTTTATAATACCTCTTTCTTTTTAATTAGTTTATACTGAATTGTCACCCTCCCTACTTCATTTTAGAAATAACTACCCCTATAACCATAATAAAAATTTCTAGTAAGGTTTTCCACGTAGGAGCTTCTATAAACAAAAGAACCCATTAATACGGCAATAATTACTTCCATCCCTTTCGATATCAGTAAAACAAATGTTAAGTTATGAACAGCTTTAAGCACAAATTTGATTCCATATCCAATTAACATATTAGCGATTAAAAATAAAGAAAAAGCATAAATTTGGTATTTTAATGTAGTCCCAAAAGCTGGATCAATATGCTTATTTTGATACGAAAACAAAACATTGATTAGAAATAGGCCAACAAACAGGAAGATTCCATCATACAAATAATTCATATATCCACTCTCACTATATTCTAGTGCTAAATTCAATGATGCTAAGATAAGAAATGGAAAAACTAAATGTATTAATTTTTCTCAGTTCTATATCTTATAATTTTTACATAATATATATCAAATCGTAATAATTACGTTTTAACAAGAAGATATAATCATTATTTTCGAGGTTTTTATCTTTTAAATAAATTTTTTATATTAACTCTTTTTTATTAGGTGCATAACTTGTTCAAACTCTAGCATATAGTTCTAGTAAATGGAGGTGAAACGATAGATTATGACAACTCTATCACAATTAAGTAAAGATCTAATAGGTGTATTATTACTAGTGCTTTTTGGTTACTGTTTTTTCTTTGTTGATATAAATACAAAAGATTTAGCTATTCCAGCATCTTTATTGAATGTAAATTCTATTTTTTTAAGTATTATACTTGAAGCTATCCCTTTTATTTTGCTTGGTGTATTTGCTTCTGCCCTTATTCAAGTATTTGTCTCAGAAGAACTTATTCAACGCTTGATTCCAAAAAGTCCGTATATCGCCCTTATACCTGCTGTTCTTGTAAGTGCCCTTTTACCTGTTTGTGAATGTGCCATTATTCCGGTTATAAGAAGGTTATTAAAAAAAGGAATGCCACTTCCTATTGGAGTGGTGATTCTAGTCGGTGCCCCCATTTTAAATCCAGTTGTATTTGCTGCTACTTTTTATGCATTCCAATCAAATATGTCTATAGTATACAGTCGTATAGGTTTAGCTGCTGTTGCTTGTATATTAATCGGTTTATCCGTTTACTTCTTTTTTCGAAATTCTAACCAGTTACGAGATGTATACGTTCATGAACATGAGAACGCAAAAGTAGGTAATAAGTTAAAGCAAACGTTGTATCATGCTAGTGATGAATTTTTCGATATGGGCAAATATTTATTATTTGGTGCACTTGTAGCAAGTCTATTTCAAACCTTTTTAGATAGACAACTATTAACGAACCTTGCAAGCAATGACTATATGTCTTCTGCCGTTATGATGGGATTTGCTTATGTACTTTCACTTTGTTCAGAAGCAGATGCTTTTGTTGCTTCATCTTTTTCTCATACATTTTCACCTACAGCTCTTCTTGCCTTTCTACTCTATGGACCAATGATGGATTTTAAAAACACCATTATGCTATTGTCCTTTTTTAAAAAACGTTTTGCATTTAGTCTGATTCTTATCATTACTGTGATTGTGTATCTTATCGTCATAACTTATGGAATAGTTAGTAGATAGGAGAAATGGTATGAAAAAAATTGATCAGCAATTTATCATTTATATAAGGGGAATATTACTAATGGGTTTTTCCCTCCTTATGTTTAAACTCATATTAACAGGTAAAATCATTCAATTTATTGCGCCTAAAATGATGCCTTTTATATTGTTTTCTTCTGGTACCTTTTTTTTGTTGGGAATTATACAAATTTGGCGAAGTAGTGTAAATAAGGATGTATCTTGTGAATGCGGTCATGATCATACGGAAAAAGGAAAAATTCGAACAACGTTTATTTACTCTTTATTTCTATTACCTATTATGACGGGATTTTTATTTTCAAATCATACACTTGACAGCTCAGTTGCAGTAAAAAGAGGAGTAAAGTTTTCAGCTAATGCCCCTGGCGAGCAACCAGCTCAAGAAGGAAGCAATAAAGTTAAATCTATTAATTCCAAAGTAGAAGAATACACGAATAAGGTATTAGCTGGTGATTCAGAAGAAGTACCCAAAAATGTTCCCTTAGAGCATCAAAGTAATATTTCTCCGCCTAAAATCCCACCTAAAGGATTTTATGAATTACTTGAAAAAAAGCTACTAAAACAAAAGAGCATTAATGTAAATAATACAGATTATATTCCTGTGATGAGTATCATTGAAAATAATGTAGATCAGTTTATAGGCAAAGAAATTGAGGTCGATGGATTTGTATACCGTGAAAATGGATTTAAAGATAATCAATTTGTGGTAGCTCGTTTTGGCATATCATGTTGTGTGGCAGATTCATCTGTTTATGGAATGCTATCAACTATAGAGAATGCCTCTACATTTAAAACAGACAATTGGGTTCATATAAAAGGAATAGTTAAAAAAGCTACGTACAATCAAGAGGATGTTCCATATATTCAAATTCAACAGATTGAGTCCATACATCAACCTGATAACCCCTACGTATATGAACTTTATCAAGATGAACAGCTGATAGATCCTGGTGAATAGAAAACATTCTATAATAGATTTACTGTTAAGGATAAGCTATACACCATTAAAATAGTTATATACTCAGATTATTGTGTTAAAGTACTGCATAATTTATAACTATAATGATAAGTTAAAAATTGGTAAATGTATTTTCACCATTCTTTCATTTTTCTATGATAAAGTACAAATGTAAAAAGAAATGTTCATGTAAATATTAAAGGATCTTTGTATAAAAAGAATATGATATCCAAAGATTTAATTGAATTTGCATTTTTAAATAATATGGTCTTTATGGTTTTGATTAAGCTCACTTTCCTAGAGACTGCTAGTTGTTTATGTTATAAAGATATTTTTTTATTACGGCTCTTGTATATATTTATTTTTTTTGAGATTGTCCCCTTTAGATAAATAGTGTAATATCACTTTTTGTAAGTGATATTAGTTTCTATTTAAAGGGGCTTTTTCTATGTTTAAAAACAAACAGAAAATTCGAATACAAAGCAACATGATTATTTCTTAGTTGGAGTGAGTATAATGAGTTCATCTCTTTTACAAATGAACACCATTTTTATTAGTATCCTAATTGAAGCCCTACCTTTTATATTATTAGGTGTAATTATTTCCGGTATTATTCAGATTTTTGTAACGGACGAAATGATGGCAAAAGCTATTCCTAAAAATAAATTTGGCGCAATTGTTCTAGCAAGTGTAATTGGGGCTTTATTTCCAGCCTGTGAATGTGGGATTGTCCCAATTACAAGACGTTTAATGGCAAAAGGCGTTCCCTTATATGCTGCTATTCCGTTCATGTTAACAGGTCCTATTATTAATCCAGTTGTCCTATTCGCGACATTTGTGGCTTTCGGTAACGATTGGAAAATCATGATTGAACGTGGTGTTGTTGCCTTTCTTGTATCTTTAATAGTAGGTTTAATTTTAGCCTTTCAATTTAAAACCCCACAAGTTAAAAATGAAATACATGTACACGCTGCTTCCAAGAAGATGAGTGAAAAAATAGGAGATGCTCTTAAACATACTATTGATGAATTCTTTTCTGTTGGAAAATTTGTCATTATCGGCGGGCTAATCGCGGCTGCCATGCAAACTTATGTAAAGACCTCTACCCTCATGGCTCTCGGGCACGGAGTAGTATCTTCAAATGTAGTAATGATGGGTTTATCTTATATTTTATCATTATGTTCTTCAGCTGATGCTTTCATTGCTTCATCGTTTCGAAGTACATTTAATGATAGTGCAGTTATTGCCTTTCTAGTATTTGGCCCTATGTTTGATATAAAAAATACATTAATGATGTTGAGTCAATTTAAGACAAAATTTGTTTTTTCACTATTTATATACGTGTTTATTCTTGTACTAGTCCTATCTCTACTAATCGTTCATTAAAAAGGAGGGATATTAATGTTTAGAGTTTTGATTTTGTTAGGCTTTACTATGATTTTTATGCACCTTCACGCAACTGGAGATATTTCAAAATATATTAACATGAAATATTCATGGATTTCATATGGAACGATTTTTTTACTTTGGTTTTTAACTATTGCAGAACTCGTTTTTTATATGACAGGATCTGATGAGAAAGACCAGGATCATGACCATAATTGTGACAGCGGATGCGGTCATAGTCATGAATCACCAAACAAATGGAAAAGACGGGCATGGTACCCTCTTTATTTCTTACCTGTTGTAACTGTCTTCTTTTTACCTGTAGCTACACTTGATTCAAATATTGTTGAAGCAAAAGGATTTCATTTTCCTATTTATGATAAAAAAGATCCTTACTCTTCGCATCAGTTTCTACAGCCAGATACGAGTTCTTTTTATGGAGAAGATGCATACGATAAAATGATTCATAAAGATTTAAAAAAGTTTTCAAAAGGGAAAACCATTAATTTAGAAAATGAAGAGTTTTTAAATGCAATGGAAACCATTTATCGATACCCTGGTGAGTTTATCGGAAAACAAATTAAGTTTAAGGGATTTATGTACCATACCAAAGAATTAAAAGACAATCAGTACTTTTTATTTCGTTTTGGTATCATTCATTGTATAGCTGATTCAGGTGTGTTTGGTATGTTAGTTCAATTTCCGGATGATGTATCATTTAAAAATGATGATTGGGTAACGGTAACGGGTCAAGTAAGTACGATGTATTATCAACCATTTAAAAAGACAATTCCTATTGTAAAAGTAACAAAAGTAAAACGTGAAGAAAAACCAGATGATCCTTATGTATATCGTAATAATCAATAAATAAGAATAGAAAACGCAGGCTAACAAATGTTAACCTGCGTTTTAGATGGCTGTCTAATTAGATCTTTAATAAAAATAATTAGCTCTGCTTCTTTCTTCTTAAACTAAAGATCAATGAAATAACGCCTAATACTAATGCAATAATTGAAAGAGTAGTAGGAAGTGCAGAATTTGAATCATTGTTAGTTGCTTCGCTAGTAGCAGTTGTGTCGCTAGTAGCTGATGTATGAGAATCTCCCTCTGCTCTGTTTCCTTTTACTACCGTTGTGATAGATGCAGGCGTGTCTGCATCAGCAGGGCCTTCCCATGCTACTGTTGACCCATCTTTATATGTTTGATAAGCCTTCCAAACAATCTTCTTAGCATTATCGCCTACTTTTCCTTGCATATTGAATTCTCCAAACTCTGTAGGTGATAAACCTGCATTAGTAGCTGTCCATGTCACACTTGTAATCAAACCTGAAGAGTCTTTTTGAAGTTCATATTTCCACCCTTCCATAGGTTCGAATCGAGATATCTCTACGTCTTTTGGAATCTCAATTTTCACTTTTGTAGTTGGAATATCTTTTTCAGTTGGAACGCGCACAGTAAATTTTTCATAAGAGCCTTGTGCCGCTTCTTGAGGGTATACGACAACATGAGCACTTGCAGTACCCGCAAATGCAATCGTTGAAAGAACTAATGTAGATAAAAGAGCTGTTACTTGTTTTTTCATTTCTTTTCCTTCTTTCTAAAATCATTATTTAACATCATAAACAACGATGTCCTTATAGATTACAATCTCATCTAGGTTTGATGTAACAAGCCGTACAGCAATTTGCCATCTTCCCGCATAAGGAATGACAAGGTTGTTTGTTTCATACATCTTATACTGCACTTGTTGTTTCTCCTGACTTTCGTCTTTATTTACTTTTAAGGGCACATCAATTGGTGCAAGCTCTCCTTTATTCTTAGGAGAAAGTACGATGTCTATCGATTGGATAGAAGATCCATCCTGTGGTAAAGATGCTGTTACCCAAAGAGAACCCTTGCCAGGAGATAAGGTCGACGTTTTTACTAGAAATTCTATGTCTTGCTTGTTTTCTTTCCATACCAAAGGTTCATTCTGTGGAACAGGGTTTAAGTGTGTAATCGTTCCTACGATTAATACAATAATCAGCATAAAACTTATATCAGACATTAAAAACTTTGTAAGGCCTGGTGAATCGTTCTTTCGTAGATGTTCTCTAATGAGTATCCCTACACCACCTACTAACATGACCATAAATATTTTAGCTAACAATAACAGTCCCCACGTGGTTTTAAAGAGTGCTGTTATATCTGGAAGAAGCTTTAAAGTGTAAAGAACACCTGAAAGGATTAATAATATAAGACTCACAAAGGCTATGCGCGAAAAAATCGGAAGAAAAGCTAAAGCTTGTTCTCTCTCCTTACGCCAAATCATGAAAAGATAAACTAACCCAGCTGCCCATAAAGAGGCGGTAACCAAATGCATAAAGTCTAAAATTATTGTATAGACTGGTACGTCTGATGCTATAGCGTGACCATTTAACGTAGTAGCTACTAACAGCAAACCTACCCATATAAAATCAAGCCACTTATTCTTTAGTAGGAAAGGAAATCCAACACAGGCAAGAAGAATGCAAGTTAGCCATGACCAGCCAGTAGCAGAATGAATGACAAATGTTTTTATTTGGGAAAGGTTAGAACCCTTTAATAGCGCAGTGCTTTGGACTCCTATACTAATCAGTAAAAAAATAATATATCCAGTTTGAAGGTACCTTACATTCGTCTTATACGTTTGTTTTTGTTGACCTGATTGATAAGGAACATACCATTTCCATAGGACAAAGCCAACTAACCATAATAAAGCCAGATAATAGAATGTCTGTACTAAAGAAAAACCTATATTATAAAAAGAACTCTGCTTCCCACTTTCGTCTTGATTACTATTATCATTCGTAATAGCTTGATCTATTTTTTCTCCTATAGAAAAGACGTACGTTCCTTGTACAGGATGGCTATCTGCAGAAATGACTGAATAGCTAACGGTATAAATACCTTTTTTGGAAGGTGGCACATCCAAAGAGATCGTTTTGTGAGTTCGATTCATTGTTGCTTTTTTAGTGGTAATAAGTTTCCCTTTATCATTGCGTACTTGAAGATTAAAAACACCTTCTCCTAATCGTTCATTAAACGTCAATGATACCTTGCCAGGCATTTGTTTTAGTTGACTTCCTTCTTTCGGTGATGCATCCAAAAGGACTGCGTGTGCTGATACATTAAGAGGTGCACCTAAAGCAAAAAAAGAGATGAATAAGAGTAGAGCTATCTTTTTTAACATACATTTTCCACCTATATATTCTTGTTTTATAACACTCATTCTTAGTATAAGTTTAGCCTTAAACAAAGAAAATCACTCAGTAGAGTGATTTTCTTAAAATAGCAGACAAAAACATTGAACATTTTAGAACAAATGAAGGAACAAGCTTGGTTAAATAAAACCCGTAGGAGCATAATTTATCTGTTACGCAGGGAAACGCTCCGTGAGGAAATCAACTCGGTTTTTACATATAGCAGGTCAAACGTATATAATGGTAATTTAAGATTAATTTTACTTTCTCCAATCAAAGTAAGACTAGCAAATTAATCTAGCTAAGCTGAAATCCCATGGATAGCTACATATTTCTTTAATAAAACATGTCATCTATTAGAGGTAAAAGGAGAAATTAAATGATTACATATTGGATTATTTTATTAGCGATTGCTGTAGGTGTAGTATTTATCGCAGAAAAAATGAAACAACCTTATCCTACTTTCCTTGTAGTAATGGGATTAATTATCGGGTTGGTGCCAATTCCTGAATTAGGAGAAATAAAAAGTTATGCAGCAAATGATAGTGTGTTTCAAACGACTGTTATTTTCATCTTCTTATCAGCTTTGTTAGGAGATGCAGCACTTAAACTGCCTTTTGATGAATTAAAACGTAATAAGAAATCAATTTCTTTATTAGCTTTGTTAGGTACATTTCTCACGTTCTTACTAGTTGCGCTTTCTACTTATTTTTTCTTGCACCTTTCCTTACAAGAAGCCTTAATTTTTGGTGCACTTATGGCAGCTACAGACCCTGTATCCGTTCTAAGCATTTTTAAGTCAATGGGTCTAAACAAGCGTCTTTCCATTGTGGTCGAAGGCGAAAGTTTAGCCAATGATGGAGTTGCTGTTGTGTTATTTCAAATTGCTGTGGTAACTACCGCCTTGAGCTTAACAGGTACGTTGAATGCTCTTCTCGAATTTCTGAAAGTTGCAACTGGAGGTGTATTGATTGGTGGAGTGTTTGGTTTATTAGCTTCTCGTATTACATCTAAGATTGATCATTATTTAGTGGAGACTGGATTATCAATGGTTTTATTTTATGGTACGTTTCAGCTAGCTGAACACTTTGGGGTTTCTGGAGTAATATCTGTAGTAGTAGGTGGTGTAATCCTAGGAACTTATGGACGAAACATAGGTATGTCAGACTTAACTCATGAAAAAGTAAATTCCTTTTGGGAAACGATTGCTTTTCTCTCTAATGCTCTTATTTTTTTACTGGTAGGATTAGAAGTAAGTCGTATTGATTTTTTAGACAACGGATGGCTCATTGTTGGAAGTATTCTTATTGTCCTGTTAGCACGTTTTCTCGCTGTCTATATAAGCTTAGCTTTTGATAAATCTATTCCAACATCTTGGAAGCCTATTATTTCGTGGGGAGGATTAAAGGGATCTCTTTCAATTGCGCTTGTTTTAGGCATTACACCCGAATTTGAAGGAAAAAATCTTCTGTTAGCAATGACATTTAGTAATGTAGTCTTTTCTCTTCTTATACAAGGAACAACACTAAAAAAATTAGTTTCAGTTTTGAATGTAAAATAAACCTCTATACTAAAAAAGAGTGAATGTTATTGTTGAAACCTTTCTCAAGTCCACTCGTAGATACATAAGGAACCCTTACTCCTTTCTTAGTCAAGATACAATAAATACAAAATAGAAAGCGTGAAAGGAAGAATTAGATGGAATCAAAAATGAGTTGGTGTATTAAAAATCCTTCGTTTTATTTAGGAGCTATTTTATTTCTCATCTTTGGTAGCCAATCTGTTACAGAATATATAAAAGAACATAAAGTGTATGTTCTAGAGACTATATTAAGTATCATAGACGTTCTTATGATTACTATGACGGTGAGAAAGAAACTTGCTCATCATACACAAAAAAGCACTTAACTGCGGGTTAGGTGCTTTTTATATACCTAAAGAGTAAATTTCATACCTTATAATAGACTTTTCAAGTACTGGATATTTCAAAAAATACTATCATACATTGTAATAATCGGCGTCATTTTAGGGATTCTCATTTTATTAATTTCCCTTGAGATGTTCATGATAGATGTATAAAAGGCAGTTGTTTTATTCATTTTTCTCCATTCGCATTAGTCATAAATGTTGATAGATCAAGGATGTATAAAAAGCTGCATAAAGAAGACACAAGGCCTTATGCAGAATCCTTCTTCCAAAAGGGTTCTTTTTTTGATTTCTTCCGGAAGGAGTGATTATGTTAACTAAAAATCCTACTTAATACTAGCTTTCCATCAAAAATAGAGCCTCATTAACTTTGAGACTCTATTTTTGATGGAAAGTAAATGTTTCTTGGTATGCTCTTTCTGCGCCTTTTTCTTTCCACGTTATCACAATATTTAAGTCGGTTGCCTCTTCAGACAAACCAAAATTGGAAACATGTAAGGGATGTCCGTCTTTCTGAGAAAGCTCTGGCGACTCCATAGTTGATAAAAGTCCATATTTAGTATTTGAATTGGATTCATTGCGAAATAATTGAACTTTTACATCGTGTACGTTCTTCCCTACGTTTTTCATGTTTAAACAATATGTGTGATACACTCCCCTCTTAGCTTGGGCTAAATTAGGGTAATCGTTGTCAGGATTATGGACCTCCAAGGTCCATTGTTTAGACGCTTCTGTCGTTGGTAATTCAGGAATAGTTAGAACTTTAACTTGCATGCTTTTACCAAAGGTTAAGAAAGTAGCTAGGACAAAGGCTGTAACTGCTATCCTCTTCATTTTTACACCTCCATTATATATAGGTTCAGTATGTCGCTCATAGCAGTATATATGTAGATGAACAAATGATGCCGTATGTATCCCACTCTAGAAGATGAAAATCGTACATGGGCTGGTCGATTCGATTTAATTATGGTAACTATGAAAAATGTAAAAGTACAAGTTTGCCTTTCGAATTCAAAAATAGAAAAACTCCTGATTGGCACCAGGAGTTTTTCTATATATATTGAACTAAAAGATGAAGCCCCAACAAAAAAAGCCCTCGAAATAGATTTCAAGGACTTAATATATAGAGTGAGAAATACCATATAAGATAATTATCTTATATGGAATAAGGTATTTACACATAAAAAATGTATATAATCTTTATTAATGTAACATGGTTTATATAATTTACGGTTTTATAATGTTGAGGAAGAATTTACTCCTTTAAGATGTATATTAAATATATGTTTTTTGAGGTAAAATAAAAAAGAATCTTACTGAAAAGAGAATAGTGTCAAGGGGGATAAGAGATATGTACAACTGAGTAGTAAAGCTTGGTGCAAAATGCGATTTTACAATCCTAGATGAAACGTTAATCCTTTATAAAGTTATATCCCTATTGCTTAAGAGAAAGTTGACTTGTTAAAGGAAAAATAAGCTCAGACTATCTTTGATAGGCTATTTGAACAGTTATCGACTAGTGAAAACAACCTTAATTAACCTGTTCTCATGTAAAAAACTCATAATTATAGGTATATTGAAGTTTAAAGATTTATTATAAAAACTTTGTTGTTTTTTACCTAAAAACATATCTATTGTAGGTAGTAGAAGGAAAGAGAACCTTCCTTTATATACAAAAAATGAAAACAAAAGTAGACAAAAATTCATTTAAAGACACCTATAATCTAAAACCGAATAAGGGGCGTATCGAAATGGATATTATTTACAAAAAAAGAGAAAAAATGACCGATTTTATTAAAGACAACAAACAGAACTTCCAGGATAAGCTCTTATCAGAGGCGGTTAATGTGGCTTCTAAGATTAATGACATTTTAGAAACTGGAAATATTGATCTTTTGAAAAATGCTCAAAAGTTATCACTATATGTCGTAGAGCAAAAAGAGGAAGAACTCATTGCTTTCGCTCAACAAGAAGGAATAGCTTGGGCAGAGCACGCCTTAACTCTTGCTTTCAAACTAGAATGGGTACAGGCCATTAGGCGAACATTATGGCATTTTCTCTATCAATATGATCGAATAAATGACCAATTTAATAGCCGTGAAGAATTTTATGCCTTAGAGAAGCGAATTAATGATAAAATTGATCAATTTCTTAACACTTTTCTCATTAGTTATTCCAAGTATAAAGATGAACTAATTGCCTCCCAAAGGGACTTAGTCGAAAATCTATCGGTGCCAATTATACCACTCAGCCAATCTGTAGCTGTATTACCGTTGATCGGCATGATTGACCTCAATCGTATCCAAACGATTGAGGAGAAAGTGTTGATGGGCATCTCAGATTTAAAGATTCAAACATTAATTATGGACCTGTCTGGAATTGCCAACATGGAGATGCATGTTATTGACCATTTTCAAAAAATATTAACCGGCATTTCAATGATGGGAAGCAAAGCTATTCTCACAGGTTTACGTGCTGACTTGGTGCGAACAATGATTCACTCAGGGATCTCCTTTGAGGATAAGGCAGAAGCAAAAGGAACGTTACAGCAAACTTTAAAAGAATACTTAGAACAGAACCGGCTCTAGAAGGAATAGAGAAGTTTTCTCTGCACGTGGAAATACAGATAAGTTTGTAAAAATAAATTTGTACTCAAAAAGGAAATAAGGTCTATTCTATCTTAGCAACGATTACTTAGATAACCCGAGAGTTATTTTGCTATATTACTGATAAAATTTATGTTAACTACGAGTGTATATTATATACAAATTAAAATAGAAAAACCTACTGCTCCTGTACAGTAGGTTTCTTCTCTTTAGAATAGGAAATTTAGTGTGATGCTTCACGGCGTCTTTGATAGTTTGCTCATCATATAGAAAAATATTTACATTAAAGATTCTGTAAATGAATTCGTATACTGAACAGCTTGATGTAAGCTAGAAAAACTTTTAACTTCCTCAACCTTTATTCCTAAGTTCACCATGGTTTGAGCGATTTCCGGACGTATTCCACTGATGACAACTTCAATTCCTATTAACTGTAGCCCAGCTATTACTTTAAACAGTTGATCGGCTACCATCGTATCAATAATAGGAACTGCTGATAAATCAATAATAAGCCATTCTAATTTATATTGGCTTCCTTTCTCTAAGGCACTCTCCATCAAATATTTTGCTCGTTTGGTATCTAAATCACCTACTAAAGGAAGGATGCCTATTTCTTCTGTCATACGAACAACGGGAACAGATAATTCATCAATGGCATATTGAGCATAATTTATTTTTTCAGTGTAATCTTTTACATACGACTTACTTACGAATTGGATGGCATTATCTACAATGCTATTAAAATGAGAAATGATTTGATAAAAAGCATCAAAAGAAAAATCATTTTTTTTTGCTTCTTCTTTGATTATTTCTCCGATTACACCTCGATAATAGATAATCTCCTCTAGAGCTAGGTTTAAGGGAAGACCGTGATTGACTAATAAATTAGCCATATTTTTTCCCCATTGTTGTACGGCTTCATTTGCTGCCTCTTTTTCCATTAAAAGAGAATCGGCATAAGTGGTAAGGAGGTCAAAACGAAAAGTAGTTAATTCTGTATAAATGTTATGAGATGTTGCAAGATCTTCTCTTTTATTTTCAGCAAACTCTTCTTTTCGTTGTAAAATTGTTTCTCTAATCACATGTAATTTTTCTTGTTGTATATATTGCAAAGGTTTTCCTCCTTTTATTTAAAAAAGTAAAAGTCCTCTAATAGATGAGGATTAGAGGACTAAACATGTCGAAAAGTGTATTAAGATTAATGAAATGGTAAGTTACTTATAATCTTTATTTAGTTGTATAGTACACCTAAATTATATCATAAATTCTCTATAATATCTTTATTTTCGATAAACCACAATATAGTAACTAAAAATATATGGAGTATAAAGCATAAACATAGAAAAGGTACTACTTCTGTACAGTACTTTTTCTGTTACATATATGTCTTATATTTGAGCACTAATATCTCACCACATCTTGATGCGTTTTACTTATATGTAAAGCTTTATTCTTTCTATCCTAACGTTCTAGGGTCTTTTTCCAGATAAAGTATTATCTTTTACATACATTTCATAGTGCCCATTTATGTAACTAGATACTTTTAAATTAAGTAAAAGAGCCTTAAGATTAATGGTTTCTTCAGTATCTAATTCGCACTCTTTTGCTAGCTCTTCGATTTCTCTTTTACTAATTTGTATGTTATTTTCTAAATCGGTTACTGTCTCTTTGCTGTACTGAAAAGGAACTTCATCTATAACTTCTGTAATTAGTTGATCCTGTCCCTCATATTCTAATCTTCCTTTGGCTGCAGAATGCTTTCCAATTAATACAGCCTGCTCTTTTATATCCGACAGGAGAATCATTAATTTAATTCGTTGATTCATTAGAATACGTTGTTTATCAAAAATAGAGATAATGTTGGTTTGATAATCATCCATAGTCAGGTGAAGTTGATATTTTGCTTCTCTTATTACTTCTTCACTGTTTTTAATAAGTATCATATTTAAATCCTCTGCCCCCCGTATTATATATACTTTCATTATAACAAGCTAAAAAAGGGACCATCATTTCCTATAATTAAACCAGCGATTTATCCATTAATTTCACAACTAATTAACATTCACAATATGTACATTAAACATCATTTATTAAAAGATTTAGTTGGCTTTACATCTTTAAGGAAAGAAACTAAGTCTGCCTTTTCTTGTGTAAGGATTTCCCGCTCAGTTTGGAGTAACTTTTGAGGAAATTTCTTCATGCAGTGACGAGGTACTATACTATTTAATAAAAAAGTGACTACATTAAAATGTTCCCTCTATCAAAAACTTACATATAGCTAATTTCCCCATATCTTTTTTATATAAACTAGAAAGAAGTTAAGTATCATCTCGACCAAGCATGTTAGAAAGGATAGTTTATTCCATTTTTATTATTTTCTTATTTCGTTTGAAAGGTTAAAAGCCTATTTATATAAAAAAAGAGAAAAACAATTTGATTTGAGAGATAAATCGTTTTCCTCAATAAATAGATCGCCTATATTATCTCGGGACCTTATTTCGTTTATATTTAAGCGCTTTTTTTAGAAGTATTATTTGATGATATAATTCATTTTTAATAGCTAAATCTTTACACTTATTATAATCCGCAATTAAACCTTTAACTTCCCTATGGAATAGGAAAAGTTCATAATTATCTAACATGTCCTCCCCTCCTGATGTTCTTTCTTTTATATTACCCCTTCGACATATACTGACACTTTATTTTGGTAAACAACTTTATGTAGACTAAAGATGAAGGGAGTATACAATATAGAAATTGTGTTTTTGTAGGCAGATTATCTTTTTGTGAATTAAAAAGGAATAATTCGGGAAAATAAATACAATAATCAAGATAAATACATGTAACTAGGAGGCATCAATGGTTAAGCGTAATGTAAGGTTGTCAAGTCCGGAAATTGGTGGATTATGGGGAGTTTATATTCAAGAAACAATGTCCACTTGTTTGTTAAAGTATTTTCTTCATCACGTACAAGATGAAGAGATAAAGCCTATTTTGCAAAAATCTTTACGTATCTCTCAAACACACCTAAACCAAATTAGAGATATTTTTTCCGAAGAAAATATCCCTTTACCTGATGGGTTTACGGAAAAGGATATTAACTTATCAGCTCCTCCCCTTTTTTATGATCTTTTTGCTTTGAGCTTTGTCTACTCGATGAATCGTATGGCGATGGTTAACTTAGGGTTTGCTACTTCTACTGTTGCTCGAGCAGATGTTCTTAATTTCTTCACTAAAGCTTTGAATCAGGCTACAGAGCTTTATGCAGAATCTACTACTTTAATGTTATCTAAAGGCATTTACGATCGACCACCTATGATTACCTATCCTAAAAAAGTTGAATATGTAAAAAAACAATCTTATATAGTAGCAGCCATGGGAAAAAAAAGACCTTTAAATGCTGTCGAGCTTACTGAGATATTCTTTAATATTGAACGTAACTATTTCTCGGTGTTGCTCTGTATGGGCTTGTTACAAGTGATTAAGGATAAAGAAATTAAAAATTATATAAAAGATGGAATGGAAATATCAAAAAAACAAATTAATTTCTTTAATGATCTTTTAAAGAAAGAAGAACTTCTTGGCACAGTTCCTGTTAGTATGGAAGTAACGACTTCAACGGTTTCTCCTTTTTCCGACAAGCTGATCGTTGCCCTTTTTCATTTTTTAAATTCTATTGATGTGACACTTATTGGACATGCTTTGTCTTTATCTATGAGGTTGGATTTAGCTACTTATTATAGTAAATTAATTGGAGAAATATTAATGTATGCTGGAAAGGGATTTAATATTATGGTCAACCGAGAATGGCTAGAGCAACCGCCTCAGGCCCCAAACCGAAAGGCTTTAAAAGGAATGTAACCCAATTAATAAAAAGATTCTACTTGATAATATTACATAACACTCTAAAAATTCGTTATATAAAAATGCTTCAAAAAGCCCTTGATGAAAGGGCTTTTTAGCATGCTGATGCCGATAAAAAGAAACTTGTTAAAAGGATTTATTTCCTTTTAACAAGTTTTTTCTAGTTTTGATAAATAAGAAAACAAAAAATATATATGTAGTTCGTTAATAGTAGTCAATTAATATATAACTACATGATCTGAAATAATTATATAAACTTATTTTTATAAATTATATTTTTTCGTTAGTAAGAGTAATAAGTTTTCACATCTGGAGCAAACTACTCATGCAGTGTTTAGATTCTAAAATGCAAGGCTCTTATCTACGTACCATTTAACCTAAAAAAACTACTGACACACATATGCCAGTAGTTTTT
This sequence comes from Priestia sp. AB, assembly GCF_028369225.1. NCBI lineage: Bacteria > Bacillati > Bacillota > Bacilli > Caryophanales > Bacillaceae > Priestia > Priestia sp. AB. The sequence goes on along the minus strand of NZ_JAQMYN010000026.1, from coordinate 5,584 downwards.
TTATTTGTTTTACTCTCTGGGGCAGCCCCATCATCTATTAGAGAACTCTTTTTATAAACTTTTTTATTCAAATTTAAAGAATTCTTCGGGATAGAGGTGGTTTTTGCTCTGTATTTTTACCAAACTGCTCTTTTTCATCAACGAGTACTAAGATATTTCCTTCTTTGACTGAGTTACCATAGTATTCAGCTTCATCTTTAGAAAGACCTATTTCAACAAGAGCTCCTGTTAATCCTCCAACTCCTGCACCCGTTACAGCGCCAGTTAACACGGCTGCAATTGGTCCCGCAGCAACAATCGGTCCTATTCCTGGAATAGCAAGTGCACCAGCTCCTGCTAATAAACCTGTTAGCCCGCCAAGAGCTCCACCAGTTAGGGCACCTGTTGCAATTCCATCCACCACTTCAGTATCTGTTTTTTCTGTTACTCTATCTACTTCTTTACGGTCTTGTCCAATGATGGAGATGTCACGTGTAGCGTACCCTTGATTTTTAAGATCTTCTACAGCTGCAATGGCTTCTTGCTCAGATTTGTAGATCCCTACAACTCTCTTTGCAGTTCGTTCCATTTTCATCTCCTCCTATTTCTTTTCTATTATTCAAGTTCCCTAGGTATAAATATTAAAACTTCTACTTATCATAATGGCTATTATAGAGAGAGAAAACCTAAAAAATCCCTTTCGTTGAGTAGATTATCTTTTTTTTCGTTATCCTAACTATGATGCAACGCATCCTCAACGGTATTTATTTGATGGTTCATATCTGTTTTCTTATCTTTCCGGTGATCAATACGTATATTTGTGATAACTCGATTAGAACCACTTGAAATTGCCTCTTGATGTATTTCTTTTGCTACTTGCCATAATTGTTCAAGGTCTCCTTCTATTATGGTAGAAGTAGGTGTTACATCATAATGTAATTCCTTTCCCTTAAGCTTACGTACAGCGTTAATCACCTCTGAACTAAAACTTGTTGAATCTGTTCCAACAGGTATAATACTTATTTCTAACAATGGCATAACGTTTACTCCCTTCTCATATCCTTGTATTTTTAAAATTAAGAAAGAGACAATTTATAGATAAAATCTCCTGATTTTTATTTAGTAGGTTCAGCAGGGACTGAAATGTCCTCAAGAGCTTTCCCTGCTTCTTTATTTGAATCATTACTTACTGCTAAATCCCCTAAAGAAACCATTCCAATGAGTTTTCCATCATCTACGATAGGAAGTCTGCGTATTTGATATTGAGACATGATTTCCATAGCTTGTTCTACAGACGTATGTTTTGTACCAGTAATGACGTCCGTTGTTATCATTTCAGATATCTGCGTATTTGCATTAAAATTATTAGCCAATCCTTTGATAACTAAATCACGATCCGTTATTAATCCTATTAGCTTATTATCCTCACAAATGGGAATAACTCCTACATCTAGATTCTTCATCATGTTGGCTACCTCACCACAAGAACTTTTAAGGTTACACGTCTCAATATTTGAGGTCATTACTTCTGTTATGTTCATAATAATTCCTCCTTTATTAAATAATCGTCTTATTTTACTTCGTTCCCGTACAGCATCTTCTAAAACATAAGCTTGAGTTTTAGTAAACACAGCTTTAGATTTTAAGGGGAAGAAAATGAATTGTGACTTGGGGAAATTCATAGCATTTTATTAGTTAGTAAAAAAAATTTTTTATTTCTTGAAAATGGGCATATATCATTTAACTACAAAGGAGGGTTTTTATGAAAAATGTAAGAGTAGTAGAAAACGGAGTCCAAGCAAAAGAGGCAATTGAACAATTTCTAAATCGAGGATACACAAAGGAGGAAGTATATTTATTAGCTCATGATAAAAATCGTTCCAAAGATTTAACGGAAGCATTAGAGACGAACGATGTTGGTGTTTCAGAACAAGGCGCATTTGATTTAGTAGCCAATGTATTCCGATCTCGTGGAGATGAATTACGTTCTAAAATCGAATCTTTAGGGTTATCGGATGCTGAAGCTCAACAATATGAAAGAGAATTAGATCAAGGACGTGTACTAGTAATTGCAACCAAAGCAGGCTAACATAAAAAAGGAAGATTTTTTGCAAAAGTAGGTACAGGATGTATGTAAACGTATAAAAGAGGACCCGTTAATGGGATCCTCTTTTATTAACTATTGACTACATTTCCTTCAGCAGGAATTGGGTGACTTTTCAACAGTCTTGCAAAATGTATTAGGTTATGAGCCATCATTTTCACATGTTGCATGGTGAAATCATTTTTATATCCTTCTGCTTCAATAAAGGATGGTCCCGGCCCTGCTTCTCCTACCCAATACGTGTCCACATTGGGAGGAATGGTAAAACCTATATGAGATAATGCGTAGATGACCGAACGTGAAACGTGTTTGGCACCATCCTCATTTCCCGTCACTACTACTCCCCCTACTTTGTTGTAGTAAATGTATTGACCCTCATCATTTGTTAGACTACTTCCACCATAAAGCCTTTCTATAATTTGAGTAGTAATACTGCTTTGTTCACCTAGCCAAATAGGAGAGCCTATTAGTACAATATCTGCTTCCTTTACTTTTTCAAAAATAGAAGGCCATTTATCTTCTTCATTTACTGCTTTTTCTGTAATTCCGTGTCCAATCTTATAGTCTGCTATGGTTATGACTTCGGTTTCCACCTCATTCTTCTCAAATATCTTCACCACTTCGCCAATTAACGCACCTGTATTTGAGACTTCAGAACTTTTCTTTAATGTACAATTAAGTGCAAGAGCTCTCAGTTTCATACTGATTTCCCAACTCCTTATAAACAAGTATTACTTTGGATATTCCCTCGTTGAAAAGAAAGAAACATGCAAAATTGCTAGGATTATAATTCTTCAGTCGACGGGTAAGTAAAGGATGAGTGCTAGTAATTTTGCTATATTTGCATTATTTTGTTTTATCTTGACTCTTTTTTAAACTAATATAAAAACAATCATCAAAAAAGCCCGTAGTTTTCTCCATTATAGAATTTATACTAGATGGATTTTCAGTTCATTTTAAACCTCTAATTTTTTGTCTTTTTATGATGTAGGGAAGATATAGAGTTATTTAACTTGCTGGACTTTCTTCGACCCCATTTAATTTTATAATAAAAATTGGATATATAATCAAAATCGGTTGGTTATTGAATTTTTTAAATAAGCCAAGACAGGTTATAATGTCTTGGCTTATTTATATACTTATTTTATGATTGTAATAATTTTGGGAAAATTATCGATTGAAATATGAAATATATAGTTTAATTTATTACGATACTTCTAAATATATCTACCATAAAGTAAAGGTGAAATTTCGATCATTAATTCTTTTGTAATTTATAAATCCGAGCTTCATAAGGCCGTAACTTTAACCCATGTAAATCTTCTCTTTCCACATCATAATTAGAAATCAAAAGTTTAGCATCTAACATACTCAACTCTTCGGGCATTTCAAATATTGGCGTCCGATCAAAGAAATTCAATATAATTAAAAATTTTTCTTCACCTAACGTACGAGTATATACGTAAAGGTCTGGATCAATAGGTAATAAGAGATTATATTCTCCATAGATAAGGACATCGTGTTTTTTTCTCAATGCAATCATCTTTCGATAATAGTGAAAAATAGAATTCTTATCCTGAAGAGCTTCCTGTACATTAATTTCTTTATAGTTTGCGTTTATCTTAATCCAAGGTTTACCTTGAGTAAAACCCGCAGCATGTGTATCATCCCATTGCATAGGAGTGCGAGAGTTATCCCGACTTTTCCTCCAAATTGCTTTCATAGTAGAATCCAGCGAAGCTCCACTTTCCGTTGATTCCTTGTAATAGTTAAGGGTCTCAATATCTCGATAATCCTCAATGGCCGGGAAATTGGGATTTGTCATGCCAATTTCCTCTCCTTGGAATATGTAAGGTGTCCCTTCTAATGTTAGCAAGAACGTTGCTAACATTTTGGCTGATTCTTTTCGATATTTTCCATCATTTCCGAAACGCGAGACTGACCGAGGTTGATCATGGTTACAGAGATAATTCGCATTCCAACCCTGATTATGAATAATCGTTTGCCATTTACTCATTACATTCTTTAAATCTAGAAGGTTCCATGGCTTAAATTCCCATTTACCAGTTCCTCCAGCTTTTGAATCTAATAGCATATGTTCAAAATGAAAGACCATATTTAGTTCGTGACGTTTATCCCCAATATAGTTCAATGCTTGTTCGGGTCCTAATCCCGATGTTTCCCCCACTGTCATGATATCGTATTTATACAGTACTTCCTCATATAAATTTCTAAGTAGAGTATGAACTTTTTCTAGATTAGAAAATAGCTTATAGGCTCTTACATATGGAAGACCAGTTGGATTCGGCGCATCGGGAAGATTTTCAGCTTTAACAATATGAGCAATAGCATCTAATCTAAATCCATCTACTCCTTTATCTAGCCACCAAGACACCATTTTTTCAACTTCTCTTATAACATTTTTATTATCCCAATTCAGATCTGGCTGTTGCTTAGTGTAGAGATGAAGATAGTATTCGTCTGTCAGTTCATCATATTCCCAAACAGATCCACCAAAATAAGATTCCCAGTTATTCGGTGGACCTCCATTTTTTCCTTTTCTCCAAATGTAGTAGTCCCTCTTTGGGTTATCTATAGAAGAACGGGATTCAATAAACCAAGGGTGTTCGTCCGATGTATGGTTAACAACTAAGTCCAGAATAATCTTCAAATTACGTTTATGTGCTTGAGTTAATAGTTCATCAAAGTCCTCCATTGTTCCAAACTGTTTCATAATAGCTTGATAATCACTGATATCATAGCCATTATCATGATTTGGTGATTGATAAATAGGACATAGCCAAATCACTTCAATGCCTAGCTCTTTTAGATAGTCAAGCTTTGAAATAATACCTTGCAAATCCCCAATTCCATCACCATTCGAATCTTTAAAACTAATGGGGTATATCTGATAAACTACACTTTCTTTCCACCACTTCTTTTCCATTGGTCAAGAACTCCTTTTTATCATTATTAATCCTGAAATGTTTGTTATAAGTTCTCCGTAACGAGCGAACTCTATAGCAGGTAAGTATAGATATTAAGGTAGTGTTAGAAATTATTCTTATCTGCACAAGTATTTACCCTATGTTTTAACAGAGAAAACGTAATTAGTGAGGAAGAAATAAGCGACCTCATATAATCTTTTGGCTTGAAAAAGTTAGATTCCTGTAAAAAAACTAATTCTTATAAACTATATATTTTCACTAAATGTTCTTTTCATATACATTTATTTCTTCTTGAAAATATTCATATTCAATTAATTAACCAATCAATTTTAACCATTGTGTGTCTCTAGGAATGAAAAACTTCAAACAATCTTTTAAGGTGACATGTATATGGATGAGTAGTGCTGTTTAACCATTTTGCTGGATTACTAGGTAAAATGAGTTTTATTTTATATATTCAGAGGTAATCTAACAAGAAGACAAAACTTATTAGTTGTTTTAAAAAGCACCTCAGAAGAGAGAGTATATTTCTGCGGGATAGGAGGATTTTATG
>NZ_JAQMYN010000025.1:0-34715 GCF_028369225.1 Priestia sp. AB | reverse complement strand
GTATAACACTCATACGTTCACATACACATTTGTGTGAGTGCATTTTTGCTAGGAGAGAGCAGCCAGTATATGATGGTTGCTCTTTTCGTATTTGTAAGGAGCTCTGAGTACATGAAAGATTGGTCTAGAGTATTCACTCTAAGAAATGGAAACCAGTAATGAGGAGTATGGCACTAGTTGGTAACAGTGTAACTGTAGACATTCAGCGTGTCGGAATAAAATGGAAACTAAAGCAAAGTAATAACATTCTTGAAACTTTGTAATGTTATTGAACAAAAGATAGGAGAGCATTCATTTAGGGTGCTCTTTTAGTTATTTCTTTTTTTAAGTTTACATAACTTATATTTTAAAGGGAGCTATTTTTCATAGTGAAAAATTCCTAAAGACCTACACCTAAATATTATCTAGTCAAGGTCCCTATTTTCTTGAGTTGTTGTCTTATAATTATAGGTAGGCCCTTTGCCAAGTCTGGGTTTCCAATTACCTAACTTGTCTTTTAAGTAATCTTTTAAAAAATCACGTTTCTTTTTTCGTCTTTTATCCCTCTTTTTCATAAGGAACCACCACCTTTGGTTTACTTCATAGATTCAATTTATCCTTATTATAATTATGTTGAAAAATTCACTCTTTAAGCTAAATCTATAAGTAATAAGTAGATCATCTCAATAGTCAAAAATACACTTTTAGGTATTGTTTCAAAGTATTCCAGAAGACGCTTTCCATTGTAAGAGTAACAAAAGTACGACGTGAAGAACAACCAGATAATCCTCATATGTATTGTCATAATAAATAATAAAGAAAGCAGGTTAATAAATATTAACCTGCTTTCCTTTCTAACGAGAACTTAAAAGGTTTCTCGTTAGAAAGGATTTTATGGTTTCGTAGAAGAAGCATCCTCATTCTCAGAGGTAGAAACTTTCCCTTTGAAATTAGATGGATGTTTTCCATGTACATCATTGATATTTGCTTTATCAGAAGTATATCCAGCAGTATTAAATCTGTCATCCCCTATTGCAGGCTGAGAATTGTTAGACTGATTTTTCATCGTGTACCTCCTAGTTTGGGTTGGATAGGTTCAGTATGCTCATATTCACCGTATTTCATGAGGATGCACTTGACGTTTTATCTCTATTCAGTTGAAAGAGTTGGATATTTAACCTGAAAATAAAGTTTAATCAAAAACGTTCAACGAACTCATATTCTACGGCACAAAAAGGAAAAAAGGATATAAAGTCATACGAATCAGTGGCAGCAACTTTGTAAATTGGGTGCCTCAAATTTTAAAAAGAGTGAAAACACGATTAAACTAACACAAAGGCGTAAGCTCCTTACTTATGAAATAAATAAAAAAGAACTGACAATTGAATGCCAGTTCTTTTTTATTGTATAAATATAGTCATTCTTCATCTTCATAAATAAATAAGCCATTTACAAATGTTTCGAAGTTAGGAGCTAATTCAAAAATAAGTGTGTCTGCTCCCCATTCTAGATCCATATAAATAATAGGAGGATTGTCTTTTGTATTCCGATAATCGAATGCAACCCACCAATGTCCTTCTCCACACAATAGAAGAATATCTTTAGGTAAGTCCCATTCTTCTATATAATAATCACTAGATAAAATGCCTTCTTTCCCTATTCCATAAATTTCGGGAACATTTACATGATCGTTTGCCCAATTTGTTGGAACGGAGGTAGGGTAGTCACAATATTTTAAATAGCCTCCATTCTGCATTTTACATAACTCAATATAGGATTTTGGTAACTTCACACCCAACTTCTTTTCTGCATCGTTGACCATTTCTTCTGTTAATTTCTTTGATTGACTGTATCCATCATCCCAAATATCTCTCATTTCCCCCAACCCTTTCGATCAATACCAATTAAATACTTTTCTTCATGCCACATTCGCGGCATTCACGCAAGAAAACGCCACCTTTTACCGAACTTTTGAAGTAAGATGAGTTGCAGTTGTCGCATCTTCCACTAACCTTATCCGGAAATTCAGCATAGTCGTACACTTTATCAAGATCGATTTCTTGCTGCTGTTTTTCTTCCATGTTGATCATTCTTTTCTAGTTGACTTTTATTAGATTACCACAAAAAGTGAAGGTGAAATTATTCTATGTAAAACGAACATCAATTAGCTCACTTAACCTCATTTTGTTAAACCTTTAATGATTTTCTCACTCTATTTTACATAAATTATCAAATTTGATTTTAGAAATTTATAATTTTTTTGTTGTTTTCTGTATGATTATGTAGTTCCTATTATAGATTAAAGCTATGTTCTTGTTAGAAGAAAATGAAAACGCTTAATTGTATCTATATTCTTATTAATTATACTTTGATGGAGGAATTTCTAATGGACAACTAACTATAGAGAAAAAATTGCTTCCATATTATTAGTATTATATTACTTACAAATTTTCTACATAAAGGAGACAGCTAACTATGAAACTAAAAAAAAACTTAGGAATAACCATTTTATCTGCTGCATTATTATTTTCAGGAATTGGCCTATCTGCTGATGCAACAACCAATAATGCCAAAACAGTCGTAAACCATTCGGAAAAAAAAGATTTACCTAATATAAAAATTTTAGCTACTGGTGGTACAATTGCAGGTTCCTCTGATAGTGATACAGCTACAACTGGATATAAGGCAGGAGCTCTTGGTGTTGAAACGTTAATAAAGGCTGTTCCTCAGATGAAAAAACTAGCAGATGTTAGTGGGGAACAGGTGGCAAACATCGGAAGCGAAAATATGGATAATTCAACATTATTAAAGTTAGCAAAACGAATTAATACTTTATTAGCATCTAAGGATGTTGATGGAATTGTAGTGACACATGGAACAGACACTTTGGAAGAGACGGCCTACTTTCTAAATCTTGTAGTAAAAAGTGAAAAACCTGTTGTTATTGTTGGTTCAATGAGACCAGCTACGGCTATAAGCGCAGACGGTCCATTAAACTTATACAACGCAGTGGAGATTGCTTCTAGTAAAGAAGCAAAAAATAAAGGGGTTTTAGTAACTCTGAATGACCGAATTGGTGCAGCTCGCTACATAACAAAAACAAATACAACAGCAACGGATACGTTTAAATCTCCTGAACAAGGATATGTTGGAGAAGTTGCTGGGGGTAAGGTATTCTTTTATAATGAACCTATTCGTAAACATACGACAAAATCAATTTTTAATGTATCAAAACTTGATAAACTTCCTCAAGTAGACATTCTTTATACATATCAAAATGATAATAGATACCTCTATGATGCTGCTGTAAAAGCAGGGGCAAAAGGAATAGTAGTAGCAGGATCCGGAAATGGATCAATGTCTGATGCTGCTTTATCAGGAGCTAAAGATGCGGTTAAAAAAGGGGTAATCATCACTAGATCTAGCCGTGCGGGTAATGGAACTGTAACTCATGAAGCTTCAGATGATAAAGATAAGTTTGTCACGTCTGATTCGTTGAATCCTCAGAAAGCGCGTATTCTCTTAATGCTTGCTCTAACTAAAACAAAGGATCCTAAAAAAATCCAAGAATATTTTAATGAATATTAATAAGCAAAAAAGAATCCTTTGCTATAAGTAGCAAAGGATTTTCAAATTTATTGAAATAGGGGAACATGTTATTAGTTTAGTTAGTTTTATAGATTAATATACAGAAGGAGGTAAAAAATCTAACCTCTCACACATAGATACAATCATTTTAAAGTTGGCACTGTGTATAGAAAACCGATTACTTCGTTTTTTGTAGTTTGCTTGTCCTAATAACCGTGATATGTCTAAGAGAGGGGGGGAACATGCCCACTTATACACGTCTCTTCCATTTTGGAACACCTTGCAACTATAACGTAAAGGTTGGCTATGCATAATTCAAAAAAATATTAAATCTTATAAATACTTTATTTTCCTTTTGTGTGTTCCTGTAGATTTCTGTTGTATTTTGTAGATGATATTATAGACTAGGCTTAACCTTACATTAAAACAAAAAATGAATATCTTGTTTTAATGTAACAGGAAATGAAAGGGGTTACAAAGTGAAAAAATTCGGATTAGCTACACAGATTTTTATTGGTCTTGCGTTTGGGGTTGCGGTAGGTGCTGTTTTTTATGGAAATAATACAGCGATGGCCATTCTTCAACCTTTAGGGGATATTTTTCTTCACCTCATTAAAATGATTGTCATTCCTATCGTTGTATCAGCACTCATCGTATCTATAGCTGGCGTAGGCGATATTAAAAAGCTCGGCAAGCTAGGTGGAAAAACGATTCTTTATTTTGAAATCGTTACCACAATTGCACTTGCTATTGGTTTATTAGCTGCAAATATATTTCATCCAGGTACTGGTATAGATATGGGAAACCTTGAGAAAGGTGACATATCCAAATATGAAGAAACATCTAAAACAACTGAGAGTGCAGGTGTAGCAGCTCAAATCGTTCATATTATCCCAACTAATATATTCCAATCATTGACTGAGGGGAATTTATTAGCAATTATCTTTTTCTCAGTCTTATTTGGTCTAGGAGTTGCAGCAATTGGAGAAAAAGGCAAACCAGTTTTAAGCTTTTTTGAAGGTGTACTAGAATCCATGTTTTGGATGACAAACTTAGTTATGAAATTTGCCCCATTTGGCGTATTTGCTTTAATTGGTTTGAATGTCGCGAAATTTGGAATTGGTTCATTAATTCCTTTAGGAAAGTTAGTACTCGTTATATATCTGACCATGATTTTCTTTGTTTTTGTAGTATTAGGTATTATTGCAAAAATGGCTGGAACTAATGTTTTAGTCCTTATAAAAATCCTAAAAGATGAGTTAATTTTAGCGTTTACAACCGCAAGCTCTGAAGCAGTATTACCAAGGTTAATGACTAAAATGGAGAACTTTGGTTGTCCGAAAGCTGTCACATCATTTGTTATTCCGACAGGATATACCTTTAACCTTGATGGATCATCCATTTACCAAGCCATTGCTGCCCTTTTCATCGCACAAATGTATGGCATTCATTTATCTTTCATAGAACAAATTACACTTTTACTTGTGTTGATGTTGACTTCCAAGGGAATGGCAGGAGTTGCAGGAGCATCATTTGTTGTTGTATTAACAACACTAGGATCAATGGGATTACCTCTAGAAGGTATGGCATTCATTGCTGGTATTGATCGTATTTTAGATATGCTTCGTACATCTGTCAACGTAGTAGGCAACGCATTAGCTGCTATTGTGATGTCTAAGTGGGAAGGCGGATTCGACAAAGAAAAAGCAAAGCATTATACAGATTCTATTAAAAAGTCGGACGTAGCATAAAAAAATTTCTTTTTATGTAAAGAAGGAGATCAATGTTATGACAAATATAGAAATACCAGAAAAACAAAATGTAAGAATCGAAAAAGATTTCCTAGGAACAAAAGAAGTTCCTACTGATGCTTATTATGGGATTCAAACTTTACGTGCAGTTGAAAACTTCCCAATAACAGGATATCAAATTCACCCAGAGCTTATTAAAGCATTAGGAATCGTTAAAAAGGCTGCGGCTCTTGCTAATATGGAAACAAAAAGGTTATATGATGGGTTGGGTAATGCAATCATTGAAGCAGCAGACGAGGTTATTGAAGGGAAAAGAAATAATCAATTTATTGTTGATCCAATACAGGGTGGTGCGGGGACCTCAATGAATATGAATGCAAATGAGGTTATTGCAAATAGAGCTTTAGAGTTGCTTGGTCATAAGAAAGGTTCTTATTCCGATTTAAGCCCTAATAGTCATGTAAACATGTCACAGTCAACAAACGACGTATTTCCAACTGCTATCCATATTGCAACGCTTAATCTGTTAAATAAGTTACTGAAAACAATGAATTATATGCATAGTGTATTTCAGAAAAAGGCAGAACAATTTGATTCTATTATAAAGATGGGACGTACTCACCTACAGGATGCAGTTCCAATTCGTCTTGGTCAAGAATTTGAATCATATAGTCGTGTTCTTGAGCGCGATATGAAACGTATTAAGCAATCCTATGGACATTTATATGAGGTTAATATGGGAGCAACTGCAGTTGGAACGGGTTTAAATGCAGATCCACGTTATATCGAAAATGTTGTAAGATATCTAGCAAATATCAGTGGTTTACCACTTAAGAAGGCCAATCATCTTGTAGACGCGACTCAAAATACAGATGCTTATACAGAAGTTTCTGCAGCATTAAAGATTTGTATGGTAAATATGTCGAAAATAGCGAATGACTTACGTCTAATGGCATCTGGGCCTCGTGCAGGCCTAGCAGAAATCACTTTGCCAGCTCGTCAGCCAGGATCTTCGATTATGCCTGGAAAAGTTAACCCTGTCATGCCAGAGATGATTAATCAGGTTGCCTTTCAAGTTATCGGTAATGATCATACAATTTGCTTAGCTTCTGAAGCAGGTCAACTTGAGCTTAATGTCATGGAACCTGTTCTTGTTTTTAATTTACTTCAATCCATTAGCATCATGAATAATGCTTTTCAAACATTTACGGATTATTGCCTGCAAGGGATTGAGGCGAATGAAGAACATTTAAAAGAATACGTAGAGAAAAGTGTAGGTATTATTACGGCTATTAATCCTCATATTGGATATGAAGTGGCTGCTAGAATCGCACGAGAAGCAATACTAAAAGGTGAATCCGTACGTGAATTATGCTTAAGGTATGATGTTTTAACAGAAGAAGAATTGGATCTTATTTTAAATCCTTTTGAAATGACTAATCCAGGGATTGCTGGAAACTCCCTTTTTGATAGAGAATAAACATGTTTTAATATGAAATGAAATTCACTACTATCATCTGTTTGATTCTTTAATTAATATATGAAGGAGAAAACTATAAAAAATCTGTTGGATTAACGTTTTAGCTTTAAAACATGTGGTACACATATAGTACAGCGCTAATATTATTGTTGGTTGTTGTGAGAAGGTAAATACTTAATTTATGAAGGGACTGATTAGTTTTGAAAGAATTAACAGCGACTTCAACAAACGTATTGCCTCAAATTGAAAGTAGATATTCGTATCTTACACAAGGCACTTTGGTTATGAACCGATATACGTAACGAAAGGGCCTAAACAAGGGCAAATGAACAAATTCTTAAACAGTGTGGGAAGAAGCCTGTATCTCCTTAGATACAGGCTTCTTCTTTTCGAGTTAACATAAGTTTGATTATAGGAAGTAGACTTTTCAATCTATTAGTTTGCTAAAAGCGTTCGTAAAACTACATGCATTTTAAAGAACGTTCGTAAATTGTTTTTAAATTTAAACGAACGTCGAGAATGATAAATTTTTTATACAAACACACAGTCCGTAAAAGTATACTTTTGCGGACTTTGATTGGATTTTAGTCCAATACTTTAACATATACAGTCTCTTTCTAATTATTTAATTTTTTAGCTACTTATAAGAATTTTTCATGCTGGCCCTAATATCGCTATAAAAACAGAATATTCAATTATTTTAATTTATTTTGTAAGCGATTACATATATAATGAAAATAAGGTTGGATAGCAAGCTTGGCTATCATTGTATATGGCGTAGGCGGGGCCAGTACAAGATGAAAATAGCTTATCATATAAAATATTTTGTTAATTTGTATGTATAAGAGATTGCTAGTTGGACAATAATAAAAAATAGGAACTTACATAAAGGAGGTCAAACTATTGAGCGATTATAAACAGGTTTTCTCTACATTTATTAATGAAGAACGATTTGATTTACATTCATACCTTACTTATTTATTTATCAATGAATGTCAGGAAGATGTAGTAAATCAGTTAGAACAGAAACATGTAAACCAATAAATTTATAAATAGGAAAAAAGAAAGGGTAAATAATAATGAATGGAAAAATCGTGTAGGTGACTTTATCTTTCTGAGCAGAAGGAATAGGTCGCCTATTGGTATTTCTACTTAAGTATTTAATACACTAAATTCAATGTTAAATCTTTTTAAAGATTAAAGGACTTATAACGGAAGTACTTTATTATTTACTTAAGCTAACGAGACAGGTTAGTTTAATATTTGGACAATTTATTTTTCTAGGGTTTTCTTGAAAATAGATGGTTCTTTTTTAACGTGAAATGGCTCTTTTAAAAAGCCCCTTAAATTTCTCTCTATCTTCGGGTGTAAATGGTTTTGGCCCCTTTGTACGCTTTCCACTTTTTCGAGCCATTGCACTCAAATAACGTGTTTGTAATAATTGGTCAATGTTTTCATTTGTATAGCTAGACCCATTATGATGAAGTACCACACACCCTTTTGCTAAACCTAGCGAAGCAAGACCATAATCTTGCGTAACGATTATATCCCCTTTTTCTACTAACCCCATAATCCGATAATCCGCAGCATCTGCTCCAGAATCAACATAAATGGTTTCCACTCCTGATGGTTGTTCCACATTAGAAAAATGAGAAAAGCTAGTAACAAGGATAACAGGAATTTCAGCATTCGTACCTTCAGAGATAATGATATCTTTTACCGGACAAGCATCTGCATCAACATAAATTTTCATCTTTAACTCTCCCCGTAAATAAGTTTGAGTTGATGATAATGGAAGACTTATCCTTTGTCAAACGATAAAGATATTTTACCTAAAATTATTTAAAAACAGTTGTTGTATTAAAGCTCGCGTTTGATGTTCTCTTTTTTAAAAGGAGAAGCTAATTTAATCTCACGTAATCTTCTAAAGTATGAAAAAGATGTTATTATCACTTATGAAACACATAATAATGATGTGGTTTCTATTTATTGGGAGTGTGATGATATTTGTTTTTAATCCATTTATGTGAACCTTGTAATGTTGAAGAAATAACAACTCAAATAGATACGAAATATAAATGCCCTAAGTGTGGGCTATTGACTGAAGATAGATGGATTGATGAAGAAAAGGAGCATGAATCGTGAGTTTTAAGAGGGAGAATTAAATACTTTATACATATAAAATATACATAACTAAGCGTCCTGAAAGGAGTTATTCAATGAACCTTCCTAATGGGGTAACTGGTTTTTATAGTTCAATAGTTAATAAACCGAATGAAATAGATGAGAAACAATTTAAAAATATATGCTTCAATTTGGTTAGAAAAAATCAGGGAAGAATATTAGACATTGATGAATCAAATTTAGCAACAAATTTTTTAAAGGTAAAAATGAATATTTTTAACCGAGAGATGTATGTGTTACTTAATGCATATTATCCTTTTCTAGCTTTTGCTTCTACTGTTGAATTTCAACATATCAATTTTATTGATGATCCTGTCCTATCAAAGGATTTCATACCATTTTATAAAGTTTTAAGTGAAGAAGAACTTAATGAACCTTTAGATATTAGAACAAGCAAAGGGAAGGTAAGCTTAGAAAATACAAACAGGCTGAGCAGCAGCGAGTTAGAGCAAATCCTTTTTTGGAAACCAAAGAAAGTTGGGGAAGTTATATTTAATTTTTGGGATTGATTTTATAAGATAACGTTCTCTTCTTAAAAATAATTTCCTATAAATGGTTATATGTTAACTACAAACGTATAATTTTACTAACACATAATTTTTTGTTTTTTATAATGAGAGTATTGATAGTAAAAAGAAGCCACTACGATTGTTTGGCTTCTTTTTACTTGTACGATGAATTTAGTTGCTATTTTCGTCAGACCATTTGTCTTCACTATCGATCCATTTGTTCTTCTTTAAATCAAAAGATTCTATATCATCATGAAAGTCTAGATAAACAGGCAGATTTATTCCATTATCGCCAGCTTTATTCCAACAAGAGATAAACCAGTTTGAAATCAATTCTTTCTCAGCAGCAGATATTTCTTCTTCATTTTGTTCATAAAAATCCCAAAACTCATCTGAATGCTCGTCGGCTAGCTCATAGTATTCAAACTCTTCAAGTAACTCATAACTACCTGAAAAAATGGCACGATTGTTTCCTTCATAAAAAACTTCGTTCGCTTCATTGTCCATAGAAAACATAATAATAGACAAATCAAATGGCTGAATGAAGATTTCAAAGTCCAGTAAATCAATGTCCTTATAATAATGAAAAGTATGTACTTTTTCGATATTGTTAATTAACTTATCTTCATTTTGTTTAAGTGTTTTCTTTAATGAACCTATATATGAATCAACCGTAAATAACTTATCACCTTTATTTTCTTCGTTTGTATGCTTCCAAGTATCAAAACGCTCATTAATCTTTGTATTAATCACCTCATAATTATTCCACGTATCTTCTACCTCATAAAGGGATTTTATATGAGGAAATATAGCTTCATAATCATCTAAATAAGTTCCTTTATCAAAATCAAAGTAATCTTTTGTAAAGGCTCTTCCTTCGGCATTCAGCATATCGCTGGCAAAGACGCCATCCCATTCCATATATATTTCAGTTCCGGTCATGTTCTTTTGTTTAAACTTTATAATCTCCTGCGCAGCTTCTTCTTCAAATTCTTTGCTATATAGGTTTTCTTCAATAATCCAACCAAGATACATTCCAGTATGAACGAATGCCTGCTTTTCACTCAAGTTACTTGGAAAATCTCCTTCATAATGCCATTTAGCTTTATCATAGACGGTTGTCATGGCCTCTTCCTCTTTCTCTATATCTTCTATTAAGGTAGTTTCTTCTTGTTCACGACTACTTTTTTTATTTAATGAGTCTTCGCAGCCTTGCAGGAACAAAATAATAAACACAAAAAATGGAATGCACTTTAACTTATACAAAATTCCCTCCATGAATTACATTAAAAGTAAACGATATACTGCATTATATACTGTAGAGGTTAAACAATATATATTAAACCAATGAAAATAGGATTATAGCAAAAAAATGTAGTCTCTAAAAAACTGGTTTAGCTTAATCATTGTTTGCGGCTATAACTGCTTTTTAATTGCTTTGGATCTAGTGGGGGTACACGAAATAATTGCTTTAGAAAATCATCGAAAGTATCTGCTATTTTGATATACTCCCATTCTGTAGTATCGTTTGTTGAAGCTGAGAAGTTTTCTGCGATATACATAACAGTAGGATCTTGTGATCTATTACGATAATCCAACACGACCCAATAGTGAAAATCCGTCCACAAAACCACAAATTCACCCTTGAGTTTGACTTCTTCCAATAGTTCTTTGGAAGATAAGATACTTATGTCATCATTTTCAAAATGTATAGGGTCAATTGAATCAATGTTTGCTCTTCCTCCATAAGGAATACTTTCTGCATCGCCATCAGGTAACATAAAGTATGGGTAGTTTAATCCCCCACCATTTCTTATTTTCAGTAAATCCAATAATGAACTAGGTAGCTTAACACCTAAAATAACTTCAGCTTGCTTTATGATTTCATCATTTATCGGATAATCTATACACTTATATTCACTATCGTCGCTCCAAAAACTATCTCCCTGATAAAATTCTTTTTTCAAAACTTCACCTTCTTTCGCTTTAAGTGTTAAGCAATTGCTTTAATTCTTTTTTCAAGCTTTTATAATGCCAATTAATATGATCAAGCTCGACCTCTATTTCAATTAATTGTTCTATTAGATTTTCTTGATCTAGTGGAGAACTAAGAGTGTCTGTAATCAATCGATCAAGTTTATTACTACTTTCGTAAATGTCGTTTAAATCAACTGCTAATTCAATGTATTCCTTGTTTGAATCGAGTAAGGAAAGCTTTTTTATGAGTTCATCTACAATAGTTGGGTTCATTCTATCTCCTCCCGTTTAATTAGTGTACCTTCTAGGTACTTCAAACCTTCATGAAAAGTTAGTGAAGATGGTTAGAAATCTAAAATTGAATCAATGTTTTCGGCGTATTCATCAACTAGTTGAGACCCTTTCTCTTCAGCTTCTTCCTCCTCTAATTCTTTATCTTCCAACCACTGTTGATAATGATAAAGTTCGTGGGCAATGCTGTCTAACATCGCATACAAGGCATCTATTTTTCCTCTTTCCTTAATCAAATCTTTATAATCCCCAGTAGCAATGCGGATATATGGTTCAACATCTTTTTCGTAGGGAGCAAAGAAAGTAGCTGTTACCATCTCCTTTGTTGTCCGGTTCTTAATTTGATCATCTTTTTTCAGGTAAATAACAACTCGAATAGGAAACTCCATTTGCGTTCTTAACCATTTACAAAAGTTAATGCATGCTATTCTTACTTCTGAGTCTACGCCGGGCTCACTCCTCAATCTTAAACCTGTTCTAGGATAGTCATTCATGTTTATTTCCTCGCAATCAACCTCTTAGTGGCGTTAGTAGTTTATTAGAATGATTGGGTTCCATATATTTCTTTATTTGTCATATTATCGACTCATTTTACCATACATCATGTATAATAAAGGAACTTAATAATAGAAAGTCGGGAACGAATTGAAAAAATTTCTTCTTTATATGCTATATTTCTCTCTTATTTATGATGTGATCCGTTTAATCTATAGGACCGTAACAAAATATAGCCTTGAGAACCTTGCTTACGATGCCTCTTCAGTAATAAGAGACTTAATTGTCATTTTAATTATCTTTAAGATCACTCGTCCTAAGAAAAAGCGAACAAAGTTTAAGCACTTTCACAATGCAGCTATTATTGCCGAAATGGAAAAGGAATATGAAAAAGCACTTGAGATTAGGAATGAAGGTCTAAAGCTTTCAAGCTTAAATAACGAAGAACTCGCAAGTCTATATGCTGGAAACGGAGGAACATACCTTTATTTGAAGGATTATAATAATGCTACTCTTTGTTTTGATAAAGCTTTTGAACTGGTTCAAGAAGAGAAATTTCCATATGATGAACAATACATTGAGGTTATTGATAGTTATGTGAAAGCCAATCGCAAAGAGGATGCTCTTAAGTTAGTGGAAAGTTTATTACAAAGGCAATCTTATCATAAGAAATTTAAAAAGCTAGAACCCATAAGAGAGAAATTATTGACATAATACAATTAATCTCATATGCAATAAGCAGTGACTAATGTGTTGACGAAACAACTTAACTTAATATAGGTTATAAAATTTATATTTAAAGATATTTAACGGAGGGTACCTATTTGCTGATTTTAATTAAAAGCTCTTTAATAATAGCTGTGGGTCTTTATTTATCAGTCATCTTTTTACCTGAAGTTTTACATGTAAATGAGACTGTTGCAAAATATTTATTTATAATACTTGCTGGCTTATGGTTTCTCAAGTCAAACAATAAATGGTGGGTTAATATTACTTCCCTGATTTTAGGGACTATAATAGGTCTTATTATTTTTATTACTTTACTTGAATTTACTGAAAGCATGCTATAAAAGATAAAAGTAAAAAGCTATCCCATAGGATGAGATAGCTTTTTATTAGGATTGCTAATTATAAAGTACCAAAATATAACCGTAAGTAAACAATATCATATTTTTCCATCATTGATAAAAATATAATCGTTACAAAAAAAGAAAGCAAAAAAGACAATATAGATGTTATGATTCTTCTTTTAAACGAGATAGTATTATATCGTTTATAAACATATACTAAAAATAAGAGTGCTAGTCCATAAATGAAGGATGACCCCAAAAATGACATTATTAAATTTAAATGAAATAATGATTCATTGTAATTTTCTAATAGTACTTTAACTATTAGTACAATGCTAAACAAAATCGTTTGATAAAAAACTAGTAAAACTAGTGGCATTAAAGTATCTCTCCTTATTAGATGTCACTGAACGTACATATTTTTTGTAAATAACTAAATGGTAGCTAAAAATGTATACTTTTACGGACTGTGTATTTGACTTTATTTCAAAACATTCTATTATTCATTATTTTTTTCTTTGTCAGGTATATTCTTAAAAACATTTTCTCCTGGATCAAATCCCTCTGGTCTCCAATAGTGTTCTTCATACTTACCTTCTTCAAATATCTTTCTAAGATAACTGATAGCATCAAACCATGTACTAAATACCAAAAATGAATAAGGAAGGCTACCTTCATCATTCCATACAATCCACTTATCTTCTTTAGATTCTGTAACAAGGTAAGAAGCATCGGGAGGCATTTTGAATATCTCATATGTATTCTCAAGGACATCATCCCAAGAGTTAAAGCCTAATTCTTTAGCAAAAGTTTGATATTCCTTTAAAAATATATTTTTTACGAACCTAGAAACACGCCCCATTATCTAGTCTCCTTTCTTTTACTTAAATATCAAGTATTCGGTCATTAATTTGTACTACTTTTGAGTCTTCTGGGAAAGTTGAGCACACTTCTTGTATAGATGAATATCTATCCTCGTTTGAATACAAGAAAAACCCTGCTCCATCATAGAAAATAGTTATGAATGTAGTATCTTCTTCCGTCTTAAAAATAGGGATAGATACGTTTTTCCATCTGCCCCATTCCTTAACTCTCTTGAGCTCAAAATTTAAATTTTGAGAATACGAAAGCGAATAAAATTCGTTCATATTAGCAAGGTAAAAGGTATGTTCTAATGCTAAGGATAATGTACGCGCGTCTTTAATTGGTAAAGTAAAACATCGAGGGTGATAGGTAACCCGTTTAAAAAATGTATAGTAAGCTTGTTTTTCCTCTAATAATTCATAGCTATATTCTATACCTAATTCATTAAATTCCTTTTCAAACTCCTCTGCCATCATATCATCACAAAGGAATGTAAGGTATAAAGGATACCTATCCTGCTTAATTAAGAAAGCGAGTAAAAAATCCCTTTGTTCATCCCTATCGTCAACGCTTTCCATTGTTTCAGATATAAAGTAAACAGAATCAATAGGTCCTTCCAATTGAACATAATGCCCCACCATTTCATAAAACTCCGCATTTAACAGTTCTTCTTGAATCCAAATCTCACTCATATAAAACCTCCTTCACATATAAAAGACCTGCATAAGCTAATAATTTTCCTTATTTGGCTTTAAAGATTTGTTGCATATGGTATAGAAAAATAGTTAAGGTTCAAATTTGTTGTCTAAAACAGCCGTGCAAATAACATCTGGGGGAGTAGTAAAGTCCTTTATGTACAAGAGCAAAATAAAAAGCAACCTCATTTTTGTCATAGGAGTAAGGTTGCTTTTTAGGATTCACACTCGTTGAAGAATGAATGCCATAACCATTAAATTATATCATAATTTTCCAATTTATTTATATTTTTCTTGATGCTGCATATGTATAAAAGGAGCTCTTTTTATACATTCTCGTTTCTTTCAACTACCCAAAGAACGTAGTCATATCAACAATGTATAAAAAGACGCATACTCAAGCAAAAGAATCCTTAGCTGAACCCTACTGCCGCAAGGGTTCTTTTGCTTGCTTGGTTCCGGAAAGAGTGATTATGTCAATTAGCTTTTTATATGATATATCTTATAATTTAAAAAAAACATCCTTAGGATTGAACAAATACAACTCTTTTTTTCTTGCTATTATCAATAAGATGGAATGTATACATTCCTCACGCTTTCCTTATTACTTAAGGAGTTCTTTTCCGATAATCCCATATATCTGTATTTTTAGGTGTATGACCCAATAGACGTAGCATCAATTCCTATTAAGTACCCAAAATGGTGATGTACGATTGTTTTTGACAGATTTTTGTCAACCACGCTGTAAACTCGTCAATCATGTTAATTAACTCACGAATGTACTTTTTTTTGTGACGATCAAACTGTTTGTACGTTTCCTCTACTTTATTAAAATCGATCCATTTCTTTAGTTTAATCATAGGAGGGTTGCTACTCAAAAAACATGCGAGTTCTTGCAGCTGATTACTGATGCGTAGCCATGTTTCGGCTTTAATTTCTGTCACTTCTGTAGGTTGATACTGTGGCACATACTTGCAAATCGTGGTGTAGAAATAAGCAAAAGCTTCATCAGCAAAATAGACCGAGTCTTTATTCCAATACTTTGCATTGTACTCACCCGGTTTTATTTCTACATAATAAGCATTTTCGACTTTGTCCACATTTGTTATCATTTCAAAAGGAGATTCCATAGCAGCACCTCTTTATTTAATAACGTTAGTATACCCTTTTTCACAAAAACTTCACACGCTCTCTTCAACAACACATGTTAGGTTTCAGTTGATAATTGCATAGAAAAGAAGAGCTTGAACTTATTACCCCAAACCTTTTTATGCTGAGAATACGTTTCATGTTAACAAGTATACAATTAAAAAAGGGATGCTATCAGCTCTTAAAGGAAAAGAACTGATAGCATCCCTTTCTTAAGACCAGCATGTAACGTTTATTTTTAGATTCTTTATAAAAATTATTTTTTCATAAGTATTTCTTAAGAATTGTTAAGGTTTTTCCTCGTATCGTATTAAGATTTTAGCATTAAACTACTGTTTATAACCTATCATCTAGAGAAACGAGGAAAAATAAATGAGTGCTATGCAATTCATTCAAGAATATATGAGACACCCGCGTGCAGTTGGAGCTATCATGCCGAGCTCTAAATCATTAGCTAAGAAAATGGTGAAGCCTATACCATTTGAGGAAATAACGTGTATCATTGAATATGGTCCAGGAACAGGCGTATTTACAGAAGAAATTGTTCAAAATAAACGGAAAGACACTATTTTCTTAGCGATAGAAGCGAATGAAACATTCTATAACATGTTAAAGAAAAAATATGGACATGTTGAGAATGTATACATTATTCATGATTCTGCTGAGAATATCAGTGACTATTTAAAACAATATGGCATTGAAAAAGTAGACTATATCGTATCTGGATTGCCTTTTACCAGCTTACCAGGAACTGTTTCTACACAGATCTTACATGAGACAGGATCTTTGTTGGGACCAGAAGGCAAGTTCATTACATTCCAGTATTCAAAAGTAAAACGCTCTTTCTTCGAATCATTTTTTACTACGATTCAATATGAAAAAGTGTATAGAAATGTTCCACCAGCTTATGTATTCGTATGTAATAACTAATCCTACTCCTTTTCTCAAGTTTATATTGAATTTAAGAATAGAAAGAGTGAAGAAACATGTCAGAAAGAACCATCCTTATTGTCGATGATGAAGCCGAAATCAGAAATCTTATGTCCATTTATTTAAAAAATGAAGGATATCAAGTAGTAGATGTACCGGATGCTGCAACAGCTATCGATATGTTAAAAAAACAGAAAATTGACCTGATTATTCTAGATGTAATGATGCCAGGGATGAATGGGATAGATGCTTGCTTAAAAATCAGAGAAGAATATACCATGCCCATTATCTTTTTATCAGCTAAATCAGAAGACATGGATAAAATTCACGGTCTGGCCAGTGGAGCAGAAGACTATGTTACAAAGCCCTTTAACCCATTAGAACTGATGGCGCGTGTAAAATCTCAACTTCGTCGATACTATATGGCCCCTGAAAGAGAGGTTTCTTCCCACTTCTTAGAAAAGGGAGACTTAAAAGTGGATGGAAGAACAAATGAAGTGTTTGTAAGAGATCGAGAGGTACGTCTAACTCCTAAAGAATTTCAAATTCTCTCTTTATTACTTCGGCATCAAGGACAAGTATTCAGTATTCAACAGATTTATGAAACTGTATGGAAAGAACCCTTTTATAAGGCGGATAATACGATTATGGTCCATATGACAAAAATCAGGGACAAGATAGAAGAGAATCCTAAAAAACCAATCTATATTCAGACAGTATGGGGCGTAGGCTATAAAGCATGAAAACGAAAAATAATGCAGATAAGATTGGACGCCCATCAGTTAATTTGAACACAAAGTTATTCCTTATTTTTATTCTCTCCTTGGTCATATCTATTTTTAGCTTTTTTCTTTTTATCATTATCAATCCCCAATTTGGAGCTATCCGTAACCAACAAATAGAGCAACAAAAAGAGGAAGAGACCATTAGAAAGCTCCTTGCCCAACTCACTCATTCCTTGGAAGAGAAGCACATGAGCTTAGATGATATAGATCACATTGCTTCAACGCTAAATCCTATAACGGATGCTCATCCTAATTTAGGGTTCTTAGTAGCAAATGCTAAAGGAGACGTTCTTTTTCATTCAAATAACAAAAAAATAAAAAGTACCAATATACAGTATTTACTTAAACAAAAGCTTGCAGATGAACCCACGG
The DNA here is from genome assembly GCF_028369225.1 of Priestia sp. AB. NCBI lineage: Bacteria > Bacillati > Bacillota > Bacilli > Caryophanales > Bacillaceae > Priestia > Priestia sp. AB. The sequence continues at coordinate 16,596 of NZ_JAQMYN010000025.1, read as the reverse complement.
GTAATGAATCATTTAATGCACATTATTCTTCTTTTATATCGCTCCTTTCCCTTCAAGATGATATCGGATACCTCGTTATTGAGGGACCTTCTTTTGATCCTATTTTTAGTCCGAATAGATATATTTATCAAGTCTATATGGGGCTTGGAGGTAGTGTACTCATCTTTTTTGTCTTGTTTCTATTATGGACAAGGCCTATTACACGGTATATTAAGCAGATTGAAGAGGGAATCAACAGAATTGTGAACAAAGATTGGACGTATTCCATTCCCGTGAAAGGTAAAAATGAACTGTCATTCTTAGCTAAAAACATCAATTGGATGACCCAACAAATGAGGAAAAGGTTTGAAAAAGAACGTAAAGTTGAACAAGCAAAAAATGAGTTAATTACGAATCTCTCGCATGATTTACGAACTCCACTAACCTCTATTATTGGATATCTGACACTCGTGAAAGATAAACAGTATAAAAATAGTGAGGAGCTGGAAACATACATTCAAACTACCTACGGTATTTCATTCAAATTGAAAAATTTATTGGATGAACTATTCGAATATACAAAGTTGTCTTTACCTGACGTAGACATGCAGTTTCAAGAAGTCGATTTAGGTGGAGTCCTATATCAGCTTGTAGGAGAGTATACTCCCATGTTTGAAAATCGTGGGCTTTCCGTAAAAGTAAAGATTCCTGATGAGGCAGTTTTTATCTCTCTAGATATTGAGAAAATGATTCGCGTTTTCGATAATCTACTCTCGAATGCTGAGAAATACAGTCATGAAAGTGGAGATATTGAAATAGCCCTCTATACTAACGAAAAACAAGTTATTACATGTATTTCTAATACAACTGATCAAATTGCTTCAGAGGAATTAAGCCATCTGTTTGATAAGTTTTATCGAATGGATAAAGCTCGTTCTAGCAAAGTGGCAGGATCGGGCATTGGTCTTTCTATTGCCAAACGAATTGTCGAGCTTCATCAAGGCGAAATATGGGCAGAAAGTGAGAAAGAAAAGATAACGATGTATGTTGCGTTGCCTTTTCCTCATGATAAAGAAGAGAAAGAGATTATTTATGAAGATTTATGAACTAATTAGACTAGCCGTAGAAATTATGTTTACACCCATTTCTGATGATGTTCTCATGCTAACTCAAGTTAGTATTTGGGCTTCTAAGGATATTAACCCTTACATGGTGTGGCTATCGTCTTGGATTACACTCTTTATCGCCTTTCTATGGTTCTTTTTAGTAGGAAGATTCTTTAGGCAGGTTCCTTTCATCGAGAAATGGATGGCGAAAAAATGGTTACGAAAAGCTGAAAAGCTCCTTAATGGTTTTGGAGGATGGGCGGTTATATTAGCTTTTTTTGTACCTGGAGTTCGACACCCCATCCATTATATAGCCGGAATTTTAAAGTTTCCGGTAAAAAAATACCTCCTAGCCAACTTTCTAGCGTCTTCCCTATACTCGGGTGCTTGGACTTTTACAATCTATAAGTTTAATCAAAAAATTGGGATTAACTTAGTATTACTTTGGCTCCGTCAACACTTGTCTATTGTGCTACTACTAGTCGCCATTCTTCTATGCTTCGTCTTCTATAAGGTGAAAAGCAATAAAAACAAGTTATGATATCGTTTTTTCACTTCATAATAATCATAAAAAGACTTGTTTTACAAATGGTCTAAGTGATACGGAACTTACTTAGTTAAAGGAGCAAAGTGATGTGAAATTGATACAGAAACTTTTCCCTTCAATTTGTTTATTTATACTAATATTAGGTGTGGAATTAGTGATTTGGGAATGTATAAATTTATTACTACATGTAAAAAACAACTTACAACAATAATTAATTAGCCTGAAGCATCTATATGGTTTTAGGAGGCTGCATACGACAAAAAGAAATCTGAACCGGAATCCTAATTCCCCCAAGATTTCTTTTTTGATGTGTTCCGAAAATACCTGTTATGTGAACTAAAATTGTATGTAATGTACAGATTAACAGTTATTTAATACTCATTTGTATATAAAATTTGATTATCTTTTATGACTGAGACCTGGACAGACTCTCTGGGTACTTTAGGAGTAGTTTTTTCTGAAAGAATATATCCTTTTTGATTTAAAGATATTTTTTTTCTTACTTTCGTTCCATCTTCAAATTCCATTTCTATATATTTTCCTTCTTGAATTAATTTATTATTTGTAATATATATACCGAGATATGGAACCCCTGATAAGGATCCTGTAACCTGTATTGGCAAGGTTTTATCTATTGGTACTTCCACTCCCTTGTACTCTTCAATTCCTCGTCTGCTCTTTGTAAGGATGTAAGTGCCTAATTTAGTAGTATCTTTATATAAAATAAGAGCATGGGGATCTGGCTTAGCTTTAACATTCTCCTTTTTAAGAATAGATAGGTTAGATTTTCTTTTATGCTCTATGAAATCATTAATTTCTCTTTTAGATAGCATCTTATAATTGTTACTGGTATATAAAAAATAGCTACTAAAACCTACTATGATTAATAAACTTAGTAAAACTAATTTAAGATTACGGGATAAAGCCATATTTGTTTTCCCCTTCACTATGTTATTAAGATATAACCATATTTTAACACCTAGGGGTGAAGTAAGTTCCTGTAAGCTGTATTATGTTAACTGAATTTGTATATCATATGCAACAGATTACCTGAAGTATATCTGCTTAAATTATGTAAAAATGTAACTTTTGTGGAACATATTCGTATATATTATAGGAGGCGATAGTATGAAAAAATATAATCTTTTAGGTAAGGTTACATATGTTTTAGGTGCATTGCTATTTTTAACGGGATTTTTGACATTAACCAATAAAGTAGATTATTTTACTCTAGTACCTAATTTATCTGTTGCTATTAAATATCAAGTTGTTGGTTTCGTTTTGATTATTGCAACAGAGACAGGCCTACTTCCTGTTAAAAACTAAGAGATATAAATATAAGGATATAGGAGGTCTATTATGAATATAACAAGCATCAATTGGGGAGATATTGTTTGGCAATTTTTTAATTTGGTAGTTTTATTTGGGGTTGGAGTTTTTATTTTTAATTTTATGAAGAAGCTAAAAAAGAATTAATGATAAAACCTTCTAGAAAGAGATCTAGAAGGTTTTTTGGTTCTTAGAATATGGATTATGTTAACTACCTTTGTATATCATATACAGCTTAAAAACAGAAAAAACTCCTGCAGGTTGTTTAGGAGTTTTTTCTACTACATTTATTAAACGAAAGGACTGATGCCTCACGGCGTCTTGAGTAGGTTGCTCAATAAACCAATTTTTATTCATCATAGATAGTTTCAATAGAATAAGTTATACAATTGGTTTATAAATTATAAACAGAGGACAACTTAGATTGATATAAAAAAGGAGGTTATAATGTATGTCCCAAACTACTATTCCCAGAGCTGCTGTGCGTGGTACAGCTTCTGGAGTTATCTTCATGGCATTTTTCGGTACTCTTTGGGCAGGAATTGGAATTAGAGGAATGCAAGGGTGGGAATTTCCTGTACTTATCACCCTATCTTTATTGATTGGAGTCGTATTATTTATCAGTGCAATTGTATTAATAAAGAATTCTCGTCAATTAACTAATGAAGTACTTAAAAAGGATGAGAATCGTTGGAGAAAAAAGAATAGATGGTTCGGTATTATTTTCAGTTTAGAAGGTCTCTTGATTGCTATTGCTGATTTTATTTGTGTATCTACTAATCACTTAAATTTGTTTGTTCCTGTTATGGCCCTTATTGTCGGTGCTCATTTTTTCCCTCTAGCATCCCTGTTTCAAGTTCCAATTTATTATATTACGGGGACACTTCTTTGCTTACTTGCAACTATTATCATGTTAACTTTTCCTGTGAAAATAATAATAAGCGATCATCAAATTATGGCATGGTGGGTATCTCTAGGTTTTGGCTCAGCTCTAATATTATGGGGAACTGGAGTAATCGTTTGCCTTAAAGGATTTAGGCTACTTAGCATAGCTCAGCATGGAGATGAAAATAGTAAGGTATCTACAAGATTATAATGTGCTTTTCGCTACCGGTAAAGTACATTATGGTAACTAAGGTTGTATCGGATATATTAAATCAACCTAACTTGAAAAAGCTAGGAATTTTAATCCCTAGCTTTTTTGAGTTTCTATCGCTTGTTTAACCGTTGCATAGGTTTTAATAGATGAGAAATCGATTCCATTTCTAACAATAGTTTGGGCAAGTTCAGGCCGTATACCAGTCATCATCACCTCAATACCTTGTAAGCGAAGAACACTGTAAATATCAAAGAGGTAACGTTCAGCTATAGCGTCTATAGTTAAGATACCTGAGAAATCAACAATTAGATATTTTATCTTCATTTCAAGAATTTTCGAGATCACATTCTCCAAGATATATTCAGCTCTTTCTGAATCAATAGATCCAATTAGTGGGAGAACGGCGATTCCATCTTGAATGGGTACGACAGGAACCGATAGCTTCAACACCTCTTGTTGAGCCTTTTTAATTATTTCATCTTTCACTTGTTCAAACACGATAACCGTTTCTTTGATACTTATATCAAGCAAATAGTTAAATCGTTTATTAATAAATACAACTTCTTCTGAAGAAAGTCCATGCTCTATACTTATTTTAGTAAGGCAATCGATAAAGACTAGGCGCGTAGGAGGATAGCGTGTAATAATGATAGAAATTCTCTCTCCTTGAGATGCTATATGCTCACCATTGGTCTTACTCCATTCAACAAGCCCTTCAGGTACGTTGTTTTCACTACTAAAGAGACTTTTTCCTAAAAACCTAATAAATTCAGTATAGACGATAATTGCTTGTTCAAGTTCCTCCTGTAAAGCCTCAAAATTGGGGCTCTGAGAAATTTCTTGCACAATTTCATTTGCTAACATTTCTGCGTGATCATCTAAGTACTTAGCAACGCCTATAATCCCTTTCAATAATTGTCACTTCCTCATCTTCTTATTCATGAATACGTTTAGTTAGTCATTTTATCTCTTGCTTTCCCTATTTATTGTTTTAAACATGAATAAGTAAATCTTCTATCGCCTTTTGTAAACTGGACTTTATAGTCAAACTACTAAAATCAATACCTATACTTACAATGGTCTGTGCAACTTCCGGACGAATTCCTGTTAGAATTGTTTCTACACCAAGCAGCTTTAACGAGTCTACCACTTTGAAAATTTGATCTGCTACCATGGTATCTATAATATAAACACCCGATAAATCCACTATTAAACGTTGAAGCTGCAGTCTGTTCGCTGATTTCAACGCTTCCTCCATTAGATAATTGGCTCTTTCCGTATCTATATTTCCAATGAGAGGCAAAATAGCCATCCCTTTGGCTAAAGGTACAACTGGGACCGATAATTCAAGAAATGCACTTTGTGCACATTCAAGGGTTAATTGATAGAGATGCACATAACTTAAACTAAAGGAATAAGCAGCATGATCTAGAAGAGGATCAATTATTCCACCGACTTCAAATACTGTATCTATTGATAGATTATTTTCCTTTATTACTTCCTTCAATTTCTTCCATAAGAAAGTTCGATAATACTTTGTATCTTTTAACGCTTCATCCAATGGTACCTTCAAATTGCAAAACATTCCCCCTGTTTCTTTTCCCCATTGTGTAAATTTTTGGAGTGCTGTTTCTTCATCTAGATGATCCCTAAGAACTTCACCAAATAGACTTATAAAGTGAGCTCGAATATTAATAAGTTCCCCTTCAAAAGGAGCCAATTGTCTTTTTTCTTCTTCTGTAATATCAATTATTCTATTTTCATGTACTTCATTCGCGATTTCAAATCTATATTCTAAGATTTTATCTCCTAAAAATCCTATTTCATCTTTCATGATTTCCTCCGAAAAGCCTGTTGAGGCTATTATTTAGTTTTTATATTAATTATACCACCACGTGTCAAAATACTTATTTTTTTGTTAATTTCTTAGTATAAAGTTCTCTACTCTCTCCTTTATTACTTATTATATAATTTGGTACAAATGGTAAAAGATCAAAGTGTAATTCGCTTTCTACGATATGGTTAATCCAATAAATAGAAACTTCGTATGTTATAAACATCATAAAAATATAGATATTAAACTAATGCCTTCTGGCAATTTGAATGATTTAATCCATATATTAAAGGACATTCAACATCAGAATATGTAAAGTTATCTCAAATAGAAACAACTTATTACTCTATAGATATTTGGTGTTTTTTGTTAAAATAATGCTGAGGTGAACTTATGGGGATAATCCACTGCATAATCTTCGTAAGTAATCATTAAATCTTGTTGAGCAAATGGAAAAGGATAACCAAAGATTGCTACGCTTAGCTCTTCACGTTCATCAATAGTAACTGGTATGAGGATAGAAATAAGAACTAAAAATACGCTTACAAACAAGAGATACAGCCATATAAATAGTCTATCTAGTAACTCACTCATTATTTTTGACCCCCTATCACCTTTGGCAGTTCCTTATAAAATGATATATAGGATCATTAAATTCTATTCATGTGTTTTGCTTCTGATAATACGTTTTATGTTAAGTAAGTAAGGTTAAAAGGTATTTACTAAAGGTAAAGAAAAAGCCTAGTACAATGTATTAGGCTGCTTTTTATAAGTATTTTAAATCCCTTTATTTACCTTAAAAGGGTTTTATATGAATATATATAGCTTAATAAGTATCTTTTTGGTATAGTTTTACCTGATATACATAACAAAAGATATTGGTTTAGGAATGAGGCATTAAGATGACAGAAAGAAAATCACCAAAAAAGAAATTTATATTTGGTTGCTTAGGATTAATACTTATTGTTGTATTGATTGTTGCTTATTTAATTTACTACTTCTCCTTTTCTATGAATCATCTTCCAGAAGGTGAATTAATAAAAAAAGAGAACTCACCAAATAATACATATACAATAAAACTTTACAGAGCTAATGGTGGTGCTACTACTAGTTATACTCTTAGAGGAGAAGTCATTAACAATAAGAATAAGGAATCGAAAAATATTTACTGGGCATATGACGCAGAAAAAGACACAGTATCTTGGAAAAATAACCATACAGTAACTATAAACGGTCATACATTGGATGTTGAGAAAGACAAGTATGATTTTAGAAGAGAATAAATATAAGTAAAGCAAGCTTTCTTTGAAGAAGCTTGCTTTTATTTGTAAAAAAATGCTATAACTTTAAAGGAAATTATAAATTGAGTTTGATAACTTATTAAGTTAATTACACTCTTATAGAATACATACGGTAAATTGGCTACTTTTTAAATTTAGGCATGTCTATTTATGTTCAATTTATATCGTTTTTTCAACAAGAAATAAAGAATAAACTCGCTGGCTATAAAAATAAGTACACTTATAAATGTAGTGGCTAAAAATTCAAAGATGTTGAGAATTGACATAGAGTGCCCCCACCACCAATATCTAAAATTTGTTCCAAATAAAATAAGATGGACAAAGAGAGAAATTGCTTGAATTTCTCCTACTGATCTGTTGGACTTCATAATAAGTATCTTCCCGATAAAGAAACTAATTATAAAAGATAAAATAATGAATACAAAATAAAAAGAACTAGCCAATAAGGCTTCTTGCGGTGAATACATTGTAACCCTCCTTCGATATTCATTATTTTACCATTAATTATAATTAAAGGTATTTTTTAAAAAAATAGTTAACGAGAACGATTTTATGTTAATTTTAACAAACTCAATTGTGGTAAAATATAATAATAAAGTAACTTATTAGGAGTGTTTATTTGAATAAAAGGGCCGCAGGCTGCTTATTCATCTTCTTGGCAGCCTTATTTATATGTACAAAGTTTATTAGTGCAGCAATTTATTCTTCTAGTGAAGCATCTTGGAGTTCAGGAACTTTTAAAGATCAATTGCATGAAATAGGCACAACGTTAAATATTTTAAGTATCATATCTTTAATCATTGGTATTGTTTATCTATATTTTGCAGAGCGTAATAAGCAATAAAGGTAAAAGATCTTATTGGTACTAATAAGGTCTTTTTAATTATGTGCCCTATAAATTCCAAAAAAAAGGAGTATTTATGAAATATAAATCTATCATCTTGCTGTTCTTATGTACTGTATTTCTTCTATTATCATGTCAACAAAAGCAAGAGAATATTAAAGATATTTCTGTCAAAAAGATTTCTTCTTTCAATACAGAAGATTGGAAAATAAATATCGTACCTAAGAAAGATCACAATAAATAGGTATACGATGTGAAAGCCACGTACTTAAAAAACAAGAGCATTGATGTAACAATAAAACCATACTCAGATAATTCTAAGTATGGATACAAAGGTTATTTAAAAGAACCTATAGTTATCCCTGGAAATTATGAATCTAAAGAGTCTGTTTATTCTAAAGAAAACGACAAGGTAAAAATAAAGTTAGAATGGACTGAAGAGAAAGACAATGAATTGAAACAAGTAGAGGCTGAATATGAACTGGTACCAAGAACGAAGTAAAGATATTTTATGTTAATTGACAGATAAATAAATCTTATCCTTGACCATATATTTAATTCTCGGAGGAACAAATTGAAAAAACGTTTTAGTCTATACTCATTATGTTTATCAATACTTGGAATCTTTATTGGATTAGGGCAATATTTCACATCCACATATAACTCAAATATTCTTTATGTAGGAGTAGTTATTTATCTTGCTGGCTTTACATGTGGAGTAATAGCTTTTGGAAAAAATGAAAAGGGTCTAATGAAATATTTTAGTTTGGCCTCTTTTGTTGTAATTCCACTGCTTATCATGTTAGGTATGTTATTTTTTGCAATGAATTTTGGTGAAAATTAAAAAAGTAAATATAGAACGCTTGCATCCTAAAAAATATTTACATAAAAATTGAACTTATTAAACTAACGGGTTTAGTTAAAGAAAGATAACTAGAAAATACGCATCAAGAAACGTATCCTAAGTATATGACACAATGTATAAGAAGGTGTAATAATTGCTGAAATAAAACTTTATCCAATATCCATCCCCCACCTTCTTGTATTTTGCCAAAATAAAAAGCCACTCTAATTTTTAGAGCGACTTAACGTTAAGTATTAAAATGTTGGATGAGTAAACTCATTGTAAGAAACAACGACTTTAATTGTTTTTTTCTTTCTGAGTAAGCATGTTTTGAATGCGTAAAAGCAATCCAATTATTGCCCCAGCAAATATAGTTAAAGCAATATATGGAGTCCAATCTCCATTAAATAAGGCTTCCATTACTACGAATATTACTACACAAACTATTACACTTGCTAGAATGTACAATAGGTTCTTCATTAAATCACTCCTATATAACAATAAAATTCTAATGAGCTATAACAATAGTCATAGCTCATTGACTAACTAATTAATAGTAAAATAAAATCATTGGGGGTGTCATCTCTTTTTTAGAAAGATTTCCTCCCACACTAATGCTACCAGTTTTTATCGTAATTGAACCAGTAAGCCCAACTGTTACGTGTGTATAATGTCCATACGCATTAGCTCTTACATCATTTTTGTTACCTTTTTTCACTTGTATAGAGATATAGCCGTGATGGTTGTATGGTGGTTTATTTGATCCACCTTTTTTCAGGTTGAATTTTTTAGCAATACCTGTTGCGCTATTAGTTGTAGAACTAGCTTTAAGAGAATGAGTTCCTACACCATCTGTATACTTGTATGAAAACCCGTCCGTGCCTGGAACTTTAACTGCACTAGCAGAATGTGTAATTCCAACTACATCTGTAAGGGCAAACTCAGGACTCTTTATCCAAGTAAATGAGTTTTTAAGTAACGTATTTCCATTTGATAACTTTGAAGAAGTTAAAGTCATCTTAAGTAAGCCTGTAGTTTTAGTTGAACTCTGACTTTTAGCAGCCATTGTAGAAAATACAGGTTTTTCTTGTTGTTGAGCTTGGTTTACTGCTTCACTCTCAGTTATTTCCTCAATATCTGTTACATTACCATCTTTGTCTGCTGTAACCTCATAATAATTCTCTTCAGAAGACGTGAGTTTACCATCTAAATTTTTGTATTTGTTGTATTCTTCAATCGACATGCTATCTATATCATCGTCTGTAAAACCTAATTCCTTCATCTCTTCTTTTTGTTGTTCATTTAAAGAGACTGGTTCAATGAGTTGATCTGTTCCTGCATCTTCTTCAATTACTTCAGTTGTTTCAGCTTGTTCACTATCTGTTGACTCCGCTTTTGCTACACTAGGAATCACAGATCCTGCTACAAGCATAGCTATAAGTATACTAGAAAACTTGTTTTTCAACATAAAAGTACTCCCTTAGTTTAAAATAGTATTAATAATGCGCGCTATTATTAATCTTGCAATTCCATTTAATTTCCAATAGAATCACGCATCCTATATACTAAAATACAATTCTAAACTTTTCAACCCTTTTATTACAAATATGTTAAAAATGTTACTTTTTTGTAATAAAAATAGGAGATTAATATTAATTTCTAAAACTATACCAATTAGAACATATTTAAGTATAAATGTAAAATCCATGAAAAATAAAATTACTTCTCTTATGAAACGTATTTAGTAATTTAGACGTAAAAAAGCCACTCGCTCACAGTGACTTAAAATTATAACAATAATAACTTCGCCTATTTCACTAGCCCGTCTATAAATAATTGACGAGCTAAACATATGCTAATTCATATTCGATGTCCTATACTAATAGATAGCCAAGAAGAGATTCTATTTTTGTAAAAATCATAATAAGACGTCTGTAATATAATTACTCAAGAGTAAATGTGGAATTTAGATTCCGGGGGAATTTTTTTGAATAGAGAAAAAAAGACAAGAGGCTTAAAAAGAAAAACAAAGAACTTGATACAACGTTTAACAGAAGGAACAACCGAATTTCCTAGTGAATTCTGGCACGGATATTGGCATTTACATTTACCTTGTTCTCAAGGATTTATTAATTCCAATAAGACGCCACATGCCATTAAAAGGCTTTGCCTTCAGACCTTAGTAGATAGAACCAAATATCTTATAGATCTAAAACAATCATCTACAGAGACAATCCGTGTAATGTCTGCAATAGATATACCCGACATATGGTCTTCTCAAATCATTGTGTTTTCAAGCGAAAGTCATTATGAAGGTTTCTTTGATCGAGATAATGAAGAACAACAATGGATTCCCCTCCCAAAAGAACGTGATTTATCAAGAGAATGGCAGTTGATCCTGCCTGACGATATGGCCATATGGGGTTATCTTGTGAAAAATTTTGATGAGGGAGACGTGTACGAAAGCGAATTGTGGTTTATTGGTGAAAAGGATTAAACATATTAATGGTTTCATCAACTAACGTGTGCTTAAGTTGATGAGAGAGGGTTGCTGTGGCAGCCTTTATGGTTTAAAAGGAGAAAAATATGAGAGAAGCAATTAGATCCCAAATAGGTAAATTAATAGGCTTAAATTTATAATACGCTGGAAGAGCGTCGAATCTGTTTTGGCTTGGGTTTGGAGAATTGATTTCAGTAACCAGAAGAGGAAAAACTGAAGAATTAGCTGAATACGCTTTAGATATTCAATGTTCTTGGCGTATTATCAAGGACAATAAAATATTAGTAGGCTCACGAGATTTCTATTCTCCAAGAACAGGATGGAATCAGGAAAACGATGATTTTGACTGGGATGTGCAAGGAAATAATAGATTTGATGAACGGATTGAATCCTTTATAGAAAATACAAAAGAACATGTAGCTGTAGAAAGGGTTAAACCAGACGAGGTAGGAGGACTAAAAATCTTTTTATCTCAAGGTTATTTATTGGAGGTATTCCCGGATACTTCAGAAGATGATGAATACAGTGAGTTCTGGAGATTTTTTAATCGAAGAGAAAACAGCCCCCACTTTGTTGTCACAGGTAATGGCATTGAAAACGAGTAATTTTCGATAAAAGGGTACTTTGGTTGAAGATTAGGAGAGGTTTTTATGAAGAGAGGAATAAGTTTTGAAATACCCAATAAGTGCGGAACCTTTCTAGGAGATGTACTACAGCCAATAGATATAACAGATTTTATTTGGCGAGTTAGTAATGAAGAATCATATCTAGAGGTGAATGATAAATTAGACGAAGAACTATTCCCTGAAGAGAAAAAAGTAATGCCAGGCACTGAACTTAAAAACCTGTTAGAAAACAATGTCTATTATATTATTTTTGCTGACTTAAAGGCATATCCGAAAGAAAATATTTCAGAGATTGCGACCTATAAAGAGTTTATCGAAAGTGATTGCGAACTTGTTCTGTTAGTAGTAGATAGTTGTTACACTACTATTTATTGCAAGGATAAAGAAAAGATCGAACTACTTTATAGGAATGCGCAAGCTTATGAATTTAAAGATGTTCAATATGTTACTGAGAAAAATGATACAAGAACAAGATTAACTGTGTGGTGAAAGGTTTGGAAAGCGAACGAGCTCTTGTGTATCAAGAGCTCATTTTTTTAATTGGTTCCGGAAATACCTGTTATGTAAATTAGTTAATTAATGAGTCAACTTTAATTTTTAATAATAAGGATATTCATATTTTTGCATAATGACAGAATCCCACAACCAGTATATAATCCCTGCGCCGATTGCCCATACAATCATCCTCCTAGGATTAAATATTGGTGTAGACCACCCTCCCTCAAGTTTATAAGAAACATAAAGAAAAACGATTGCCACGACACAATATATTAGTAAATAAAAGATATTAAACCTTTTTGGGCATTTATTTAGAAGAAACTGCAAGGGTACTGCAGCAATAGAGTAAGGAATGAGTGTAACAAATGGAATAATGAAACATGCAATAATAGCTCTATAACTCGGTTCGATGATTACCATGAATATAGCATAAGAAACACTAGAACAAATGACTGTTAATATATGATAAGGAAAAAAATCTTTAAATGTCAATGATTGAGCACGCCCTTCTTGTCTATAGTCAAGCAAGTACTGTTACTATAATGCATGAATGAAAAGGAAACAATTACTTAAAGGGAATTATTTCCAATAACATCATTATGGGAACTGTATTGCTATAAGGTTACAACTTATTGAAATAAAGATATGTGTATTTAGTACAGAATCTTTCTCATTTGCCGTATTCTTTTCCATTCAAAATATAGGATTCCAGAATAACCTTATTGTTTTTAGCGTTTTTGTAATAGTAATATTTCTTTTTGTCCCCTTTAATTTTCACATAAACTAACCAATTTTTATCACCCTGCAGATTCCCCATAAAGGGACTTATTTTTTCAATATTATCTTTACTTATATGCTTATCGTTTACCAGATAATTTTCTACTGCTGCTTTAGCAGAATGTTTTTTGTAATTTATATAACCAGAAAAACCAGCTATTCCAAGTGCTAAAAATAAGATTATAATTACTATCTTTTTCATTACATTGACTCCTCTTCATAATCAAAATAAATACTCCATTTTAGTGTAATTTTACACTAAAATGGAATATTTGGATACTTTTAAACTAATAATTCAATTTGTTCCGGTGATTTGTTTTATGTTAACTAAGTTTATTATCACATACAAAACTTAGATTTTTAAAGTTAACGCTTGAACCTCCAGTTACGTCAGGTATTATGATGAAATTAATTAGATTACTACTAGATTATAAGGGGGTTATATAAGTTGGGTAATGATTTAAGTTTCTCAATTGGTAAATTTTCTAAGAAAACGGGTGTTTCAATAAGAACACTGCATTATTACGACGAAATAGGGCTACTCAAAGCTCAAAAAGACCTTAATTCGGGTCATCGACTATATGAAAAGGAACATATAGTAAAACTTCAAAAAATCATAGCATTAAAATTCTTAGGTTATAACCTAGAAGAAATAGGAGTAATGATAACAAATACAAATCTGAACTTAAACTTAGAGAACACTTTAATTCAACAGAAAAAAGCATTTGAGAAGAAAAAGGAGCATTTAGACAAAGTTCTGAAGGCAATTAATCAGACGATTTCTTTATTAGGTGATCAAGAGGATGTTCCAAGTGAAATATTAATTAGTTTGATTAATAACATTCAGAATGAAGAAGATCAACGTACATGGCTTGAGCATTTCACTTCTAAAGAGATTGCAGATAAGGTTTACAATAAATCTGACGAGGAGAATTTGTCTTTAGATAGGGAATTGATTGATTTATCGAGAGAAGTAAAAAGGTTAGTTGGAAAACCAGTTCATGATCCAGAAGTACAAGAGCTGGCAAATAAACATTTGCAAGCATCTCTTAAATACGTTGGTGAGGAAGCTATGCATGCTTTTGGAAAATTAGAGAACGAGGAAATAGAAGACTTTCAAAGTATGATGGCATCACCTTATACAGAGGAAGAAGAAAAATGGTTAGACCAAGTAATAGAATATTATATGGTTCAAAATGGAATGTATAATCCCAACCAACATAATGATAAATAATTTCTTTTAAGCTAACCTTATTAGTCAAGACCGTTAAAGAAACCTATAGAAAATTCTATAGGTTTCTTCTGCTACTTAGAATTCACAGTATGTTAACTACTTCTGAATATGGTATACACAATTTTTTAGTTTAAGAAATCCTTTTTATATCGAACAGCAAGATATATACCTGAAGCAATGAATGCAAGAGAATATTTAAATAAGAAGAAGATTTGCCACATATACTCTTTCGGAAAAATTAGGTCACACAAAATGATTCCACACAACATAACAAGGGCACTTTTTAAATTTATTTGGCTTGTTCTTTCGTCAGACACGCCCATACCCATTTTCTTCTGAAATACGTATACCAAAACCATTGCGATTATAAGCGATAAAAATCCAATACCAATAAGCATATTCCAGTTACTATTCGATTGTTCTGTCCAGGTTTTCAAAGGATAAAAGACGGCATTTTCTATTTTGTCAGTTATCATTTCAATCACTTCCTCTCACATAACTAAAAATATCGTTAACATCCACGTCAAAAAAATCAGCTATTCGAAAAGCTAAAACAAGAGAAGGAGAATAATTATTCTTCTCCATTACATATATGGTTTGTTTGGATACTCCTACAGCGTCAGCCAATTCTTTTTGAGACATTCTTTTTAAAACTCGGTGCTCATACACTTTATTTTCAACGTAGTCACCATTTTTTTCTTTCAATGTAATCACCTTCCTTTTTTTGACTACAAACAAATAATACAACAAACTTATACAAAGGTAAAGTAAACTTATACAAAAGATAAATATTATTATACAATTTATGATAATAAAAAGGGTTAGACTCTTAGCGAGGTATCTAACCTTTTTTACATTTTTAATCAAAAATATAAATTCTTTCTCACTGTCTCTAAAGCACATTAGGTTAACTAAAGTTGTATGCGATATACATAAAAAAGTAGATATTTTGTAAAAGATGTTTGACATAATGAAAATATTACCATATACTATAAATGTAAAATGTTTTTTACATTTTAGGGGTGGGTTGATAAGTATGGATAATCGAATCAAAGAACTAAGGAAATCTAAAAAGTTATCTCAAGAAGCGCTAGCTAATGCTTGCAATGTATCAAGACAAACGATTAATGCGATTGAGAATAACAAGTACGATCCAAGCTTAGAGCTAGCATTTCAGTTAGCAGGAAATTTGAATGTTAGTGTAGACGAATTATTTTTATACAAAAACAGGGGGAATTTATAATGAGAAATGTAAAAAACAATTATGTATGGGCTGCCATTATTTTACTAAGCTGCGCTTTTGCATTATATACGATTTATATA
This sequence comes from Priestia sp. AB, assembly GCF_028369225.1. NCBI lineage: Bacteria > Bacillati > Bacillota > Bacilli > Caryophanales > Bacillaceae > Priestia > Priestia sp. AB. The sequence goes on along the minus strand of NZ_JAQMYN010000025.1, from coordinate 755 downwards.
ACGGATTTTAAAGATGGAGTTAGATTAGGTGTAACGGGAGTTATAGCAATAGTTTTGGTTATCACTACTTTATGTCAACTTGCTACGTGGGGATTTGATCGAGAAATTCAAAAAGATGAGATGGGTAAGAAAATTGCTACGATGAGTGCTAAAAGAAGCTATCATATCTTAACTATAGGTCTTTTTATTCTTTGGATTTTAGATCGTATTATTTTCGTAAGAAAAAATGATTTTGGAAATATTTCTTTGTTTGCAGCGTTATGTCTGGCATTGGTTATCTTTCCAATTGTTCAATTCTTTTCTGCCAGACGTTATAGATAATATTTAAAAAGCCTAGAAACATTATGTTTCTAGGCTTTTTAGTTCCTATAATTTTGATTATATTAACTTTGAGCCTTTGTAATATATGTTTTCACTGAAGGTGGTTGGTATGCATTAAATTGATCAAGTAACCCCTGTGGTTCTGTATCTACAAGAGCCATCAAACGATACTTTTCCTGTAAAAACTGTTCTTCTGTCATATGATTAAATAATGATACAAGTGGTGTGTAATAGTTATTAATGTTTAAAAGTCCACATGGTTTCTGATGTAAGCCTAACTGAGCCCATGTGAAAATTTCAAAGAATTCCTCTAATGTACCTGGTCCACCTGGTAATGCAATAAATCCATCCACTAGTTCTGCCATCATAGCTTTTCTTTCATGCATAGATTCGACAACAATAAGTTCTGATAAGTTTTTATGAGAAATTTCTCT